>JBDTNB010000091.1:0-26495 GCA_039933955.1 Chloroflexota bacterium | reverse complement strand
TTTGCTACCCTTCGTCAATTACAGCCTATTCATTTGCCTGCGTAAGGTGAGTTAATTAGCGGCGAAGATGAAATTGTTCCCGGCATCCAGGCGATTTTCGCCGACGGTCATACGCCCGCGCACATGGCCTTGTCGATCACCTCACAGGGCGAAGAACTGCTTTTTCTGGTGGATACCGTGCTCGATTCGATTCAGATTGAGCATCCTGAATGGGTCGCCGCGATGGATGCCCTGCCGGAACAGGTTGTCGCCACGCGCCATAAACTTTTTGAGCGCGCGGCGGACAGCCATGCCCTGACGCTGTTTTATCATTTTGCCTATCCGGGGTTGGGGAAAATCAGCCGCAGCGGATCAGGCTACGGCTGGCAGCCGATTTGACGTTAGCTATTTGCGGCGTTCGCTTCGCTCATTAATGCCTGTTTTTACCGGCGTCCGCGCGTCGCCGGGGCCGCGGTTAGGGCGGTGTTGGCAGCGTCGTAGGGTAGACGGGCGGCCTGTGAAAGGTTGATCTGTGTGGCTGCCCCAACCCTGATGAAGTCGTTATAAATCTGGACGGCTTTATCCACTGTCGGCGCTTCTTTATAGGTTTCGACGGCCTGCAAGAAATCGATACTCTCTGGAGAAAGTTCTTTTGCAGCCGCCTCGCGCATGGTGGGACGCATCGTTTTGATCGCCCACGCTTGCTGAAAAGTCTTGTTTTTGACAGGATGATCGGCGGGCAGTGCGCCGGCGAAGCGGGCATAGAAATCCACGTTGACCATCGCCGATATGTTTGTGAAGGCATCGTTAAAAAGAGTCGCCAATACCGGCAGACCGCTGGCTTCCATCGCGATGACCCGCTGGACATATGTCGTTGGCGTGCTGCGCTGGCTCACCAATTCACTCACCGCGCGGTTGCCGATGGTACGCTGCAATTGGAGGACGCTGCGATGCAGGGCGTCGCCGGAGGCGTGCTCGACAAGGGAGAGGGTGGCTTTAGGGTCGGTCAGGTTTTCGTCTTCATGGGGGGCTGGAATACCCGACTTTTGAGTCGCTTTTTGATGTGAAAGTTTTTGAAAAGTACCAAAGGCTTGTGGCATAGTTGAACCCCTCAGCAGACATCTACGAGCGAAATAAACGATAGTCTTACTCAGCTTCGCGCGCGGGTCACTGGCGCATCCGTTAAAGAGGCGTTGGCGGCATCATATAGCCCGCGAGTGACTGCTCCAATGTTGACCTGGGAAGCCGATCCTACTTGGATATAGTTGATGTATAGCTGGATGGCTTTATCGGCGCTAGGTGCTTCTTTATAGGTTTCAACGGCCAGCAAAAAGTTGATATTTTCCGGCGAGAATTCGCTTTGGGCGAATTGCAGAATCGTAGGCCGCAGGGTTTTGATCGCCCATGCCTGCTCAAAGTTCTTGGTTTTCGCTGGATGGCTTTCTGGGAGTCTTGCCCTCCATCGCTTGTAAGTATCAACATTAACGAGCGCGGATACCTCGAAAGCTGCCTGGTTAAAAAGGGTTGATAACTTCGGCAGACCGCTCGATTCCATCTCAATCTCGCGCTGAATGGCTGCGGACGGGGCGCTGCGCTGGCTGACCAATTCGCTGACGGCGCGGTTGCCAATAGTACGCTGCAATTGGAGGACGCTGCGGTGCAGGGCGTCGCCGGAGGCGTGCTCAACAAGCGAAAGGGCAGCTTTGGGGTCGGCCAGATTTTCGTCTTCATGCGCGGCTTGATTGGCAGATTTTTGATCTTTTTGCTGGCGGGAGAGTTTCTGAAATGTACCAAAGGCTTGTGGCATGGATGAACCCCTCAGTAAACAAAGTGCCCAAAAGAAGATGTTATGTAACCTGATTATAAGGGCAATCAATAGTCTTGATAATAAATGCTTGTAGTTTGTAATAAAAACCGAGATCGGGGAGCAGCAAAAAACCCCCTGATGGCAGCCTGTTGATTGCTGTCAGGGGGTTTTGATGGATTCTATCAGATGGGCTATTGCAATTTGCTGACGAGGCTTTCGATGAAATCTTCGTCGATGAACGAGCCTTTTTGCAGCAGCATGTCGATTTGGCCGCTCAGGCGTTGGCGGTCTCTGGCGGTCAATTCTTTGGCGGTGACGACCACAATCGGGATGTTCGCCATCATTTTATCGGTCTTCATGGTTTCGATCACCTCGAAGCCATCCACATCTGGCATCATCAGATCGGTCACGACCATATCCGGGCGCGTTCTGCGGATCATCGCGATGCCTTCCGCGCCATCATGGGCGAGTTGAATATCGTAACTGCCACGCGCTTGCAAAATGCGCTTGATGAGGCGGGCAGCATCAATATTATCTTCGATGATGACGATGCGCCGTACCTGCGTTTCGACCTGTTCCAGAGCAGACACCAACCCTTCTTCCGGCAGGGCGATAGTCTTGTCTTTTTCCGACAGGTCAACCGTTTTCTGCCAATGTTCGCCCAGAATATGCTTCTCGACAGACATGGTATGACCGGAGCAGTTGACGACGACTACATCATCCGGCTGGATCACGCCCTCGCGCACCATGCGGATCAATCCGGCAAAGGTGACGGCGGTGGCTGGTTCAACTGAAATGCCATCTGTGCGCGCCAGGATCAGTGTGGCAGTATACGCTTCCTCATCGCTTGCCGACGTGAAGTGTCCGCCGTACTGCTGCACATAATCGTACAGGATTTCGTAGGCGCGCCCAGGATTGCCGGTTGCCAATGTGGCGATGATCGTCTGCGGGTTGTCAATCGGTGTGGCGATGCGCTGACCACGTTTGAAGGCCTCGACCATCGGCGCGCAGCCCGTAGATTGGATCATACCAAAGGCAGGCATCCTATCGACCATGCCAAAGTTAATCATTTCCTGAAAGCCTTTGGCAACGCCAATCGGCCCCATGCCGCCGCTGACACCCTGCAAGAACCAATCGGGGACACGCCAGCGTTCGCCGTTTTCCAATTCATCGCCCAACTGCTCGGCGATTTCATAGGCAATGGTTTTCATGGCTTCGATAGCCGCCACGCTTTTGATACCGCGATCCAAAAAGATACCTTTGCGTTTGGCGAAATCAGCGGCAATCTGCTTGGTTTCGTCATACGTCCCCATGATTTTGATGACTTCCGCGCCATACAAACGCGCCTCGCGCATCTTATCACCGGGGGTCAGGCTGGGGAAGAACGCCCATAATTTGATGCCCGCGCGGGCGCAAAAAGCGGCGTAAGCGATGGCGACATTGCCAGTGCTGGCGACCACCAACTCATCCACGCCAATTTCGCGCAGGGCAGAGATGGCGACGGTGGCCTGCCGGTCTTTGAAGCTGGCGGTTGGCCCCTGGCGCTCGTCTTTGATATACAGGTGTTTAAGACCCAGGCTGGCAGCCAGGGCGTAGGATTTAATGAGCGGCGTGCCACCTTCGCCCAGGGTGATAATGTTCTTCGAGTCGTGAATAGGTAACACTTCACGGTAGCGCCACAGACCGGGTTTGCGCTGCTTGATCGTGTCCAACCACTGGCCCACGTCCATACCGCCGAAATCGTAGCGGGCCTCCAGGAGGTTCTCGCCACAGTTCGGACAACCGGCAACCTTTTTATCCAACGGCACACGTGTGTGACAGTTGGTGCATTCTAATTCAATGTGCTGTTTTTCGGGCATTAACGAATTCAAAGCTCAAACTTCTCCAGGGGGTGTCCTTCATCAATCAGGATTGGACAAATGGTGTCCAAATTAATCCTACATGAGAATCCATCGTTTGTCCGTAGGGAGTTGGTCTTAGTGGTGCGCAATGATGTTACAAAATCTTCGCATTAGTGGGGCTATGACATGATTTGTAAAATGCGATAGGGACACACCACAGCGTGTCCCATGCGTACCAAGTTAAGAGATTTGTGTTAGTTTTGACCCCCTCCCAGCCTCCCGTGCGTCAGCCCGCGAAGCGGTATTCGGGGGAGGAGGAAAACACGCTCTTAATTCCCCCTCCTTGAATTCGGGGAGGGGGTTAGGGGGCGGGGTGAATAAGGCGATTTTTCGCTCTCAATTTCCTTATCTTGGTGCATATGGGACACACCACAGCGTGTCCCTATACAGTGCTGTTTTATGAGTCGCCGTTATGACCAAGATGGCCGCGAATACCGTCGATGAACTGGCGATAATTTTCCTGCCCCAGGTCAGTCTTATACATGACTTCGACCCCGGCGAGATGCCCTTGTTCGTCGGCGTTCAGGGTGTCAGCCGTGACCACCATGACCGGGATATTTGCCGTCTCCGGGTTGGATTGGAGTTCATCGAGAACGGCGAAACCATCCATCTCCGGCATCCGCAGATCGAGAATAATCAAGTCCGGGCGCAGACGGGCGATCATCGATACGCCATCATGACCGGAATGGGCTTCGAAGATGCGGTAATGACCATTTTCGTCGAGCACATCTTTGAGCAGGCGCGTACTGTCGGGCTGGTCGTCGATAATCAGGATGCGCTGCGTCTGGCTTTCAACCTCACCCTGTTTCACCGCTTCGACCAACTGATCGGGCGTGAAGGGGCGCTGGATGATCTTGAACGCGCCGGATTCCTCAATACGCTGGATTTCAGTGCTCAATGTCACCACGATAATGGGAATATCACGGGTGTCGTCGCGTCCTTGCAGCCGTTGGATGATGTCCCAGCCCGCGCCTTTGGAGAAGTTCACATCCATGACAATCAGTGTCGGGCGCAAGCCACTCGCCATTGCCTCGGCTTCCAGCGGGATCGACGCGGCGAAGATGTCGAAACCTTCGCGCTGGAGCGTGCGCCGGTATTGATCGACCATATCCGGATTGTCTTCAATCAGCAGGATTTGCCGTTTGCTGGGCATCACATTCGGGATGAAAGCCATGCTGCGTTTATCACGGGCGGGCGATGTTTCCGCTGTATCATGGATGCCGTTACGCTTCTTGGAGTCCGGCGAATCTTTGGGCATCGTGGGTAATGGGCCAGTTTGCATGGCTACGGGTCGAGTACCGGCAGCGGGTGCAGACGTGGACGGCGCATCTGGCGATTCTTCCAGCGGGCCGGTTCCTTTCTTTTCACCCAACTTGGTTCCAGCTTCCGGGCTGACCGCCGGGGCAGTTGCTTCCAGCGGCAGCAAAATGCTGAAGGTTGAACCGCCGTTCACTTCAGACTTCACCAGCATCTGGCCGCCCTGCATTTCGATCAGTGATTTGGCGATGGGCAAACCGAGACCCGTACCGCCCACCGTGCGCGTCAGCGACGAATCTACCTGACGGAAGGCTTCGAACAGCAGCGGCAGGTCGGTTTCGGCGATACCGATACCCGTATCTACCACGTCGATGCGAATCATCGTCTTTTGCGTTTCCGGGTGGACTTCCGGATAAACCTGGATGGTGACGCTGCCTTGCTGTGTGAATTTGCTGGCGTTCGAGACCAGATTCAGGAGTACCTGCCGGGTACGGAATTCGTCACCGAAGGCTTTGGGCATACCTGATGCGATGTCCAGGCGCAGGTCAATCGCCTTGTCTTTCACCAGGCCGATACCAATCGAGCGCACGCCTTCCACCACCGGTTTCACATCGAAGTAGTCCAGGTGCAAGTCCATCTTGCCGGAGTTGATTTTGGCTTGATCCAGGATGTCGTTAATCAGTCCGAGCAGATGCGTACCGCTGTTGTAAATCGTGGACAGGTCTTGCTCCTGCATTTCCGTCAGCGGGCCGTCGATGCCTTTCAGGATCACGCGGCTGAAACCGATGATCGAGTTCAGCGGCGTGCGCAGCTCATGGCTCATATTCGCCAGGAAGTCGCTCTTGAGGCGATCCAGTTCACGGAGCTGATCGTTTGAACGCTGCACTTCTTGCAGAAGCTGGGCGTTCTGGATAATCGCCGAGAGGGTGCTGGTCAGCGCGCGCAGCAGGTTCACGCTCTGATCGTCGAAAGCGTTCGGGCTTTCATCTTCCATCGCGATCACGCCGACCATCAGATTACCGGCGGTCATTGGCACAGCCACCGCTGAACGTGCGGTTGAAGTGACCGGCAGATAGCGGTGTTCTTCTTCGATGTCCGTTACAACGATGGGTTCCAGACTGTTGGCGAGTTTTGCCAGCATGTTGTTTTCATCGCCGAGGTAAACTTCAGCGATTTCGGTCAACGGTTGGCTGGAACCTGCCAGCGCGGCTGCACGCAGCAGGGTATGCTCGTCGCCATCTTCAGTCGTATAGGTTTCGGTCAGGTACATGCTGACGTTGAGCGCATCGAACGAATTCCGCACCAGCGTCGCCACGTTTTGCAGCGCTTCTTTCAGCGCCAGGTTCGGGTTCGCGGCGGCAGACGTGACGTTGAACAAGAAGGCCATGTCGCGCGCGCGGCTTTCCGATTGTTCGAACAGTCGGGCGTTGTCGAGCGCGACGGAAATCTGCGCCGCCAGCGTCGTCAGCACGGTAACGTCTTCTTCACCGAAAGCGTTCGGCTGATTGGACTGCACGTCCAGCGCGCCGACGACCCGGTTCTTGACGATCAACGGGAGCGCCATTTCGGAGCGCGTCAGCGGCAGGTATGGGTTAGGCTTGTGGACGAAGCGCGCATCGGCGGTGTCCAGCGCGATAGCAGGTTGGGCGGTGGAAGTCACCGTCCCGATCACGGATGCCGAACCTTTCGCCAGTTTATGCTTGATCGACAGCAGTTGTTGGCCGGGTTCGCCCGTGCTGGCGCGTAGTTCGGCAAACTGGTCGTTGGAGTCCATCAGGAAGACCTGAACGTGGTCATAATTGAACGAGTCACGGATCAGATCGACCAGACGCGGCAGCAGTTGGCCCATCTCCAGGATCGAGCTTGCGAACTGGCTTACCTGTGCGGAGGTCGCCAACTGGCGCGCACGCCGTTCAGTCTGTTTGAGCAGGCGCGTCGCTTCCAGTGACAGCGAGGCTTGCTCGATGAATGAACGATACAACCGCAGATCGCGTTCGCTGTGTTTGTAGGCGATGGGCGATCCCATCCAGATCACACCGATACGGCGCTGACCGGCGCGCAGCGGCAGTACCGCCAGCGCTTTGGTATCAGTGCTCATCAAGCCGAGCCGTTCCATATCGGTCAGATCGGTTTCTTCATCAATATCATCGATCGTCAGGATTGTGCCAGACGCGACCTGTTTCCAGGCCGGGAACTGGTCGGCGGTCAGGGTGACACCTAGCAGATTGATGCTGTTGTCGTCTTTCTGCCAGTTTGCCACCACTTGCATGGCCTCAATTTGACCATCGCGTTCGACCACCGGCACAGCCATGAACGCCTGCGTAATATGCGGCTGGCGCATCTGGTTCACCACCGCCGAAACGATGTCTTCTGGTGTGGCGGCGTTCGCTAGCACACGGCTGGTTTCGTAGAGTGTCGCCGCTTCCTGATATGCCACTTCGGTGCTCTGGAACAGGTTGCGGTTGTCGATGGCGACGGCGGCGCTGTCGCTCAATGTGGTGAGGAAGCGTTCGTCTTCCGGAGAGAAATCGTGCATCTGGTCAAAGACGACGGCGACCCAACCGAGTAATACGTCACGGGCGCGCATCGGGATGACCGACAGCGAGGCGATGTTCAGTGCTTTGAGCGTCTCCCGCACACTCTCATCTAAGGGGCGGTGATATTCAACCTCGGAAATCATGACGCGGTTCGCATCGAATAATTCGCTGGGGAGCGCGAATTGCTCCGGCGCGAAGATGCCGCGTACCGCTTCCAGGTCGCCGGTATTTTCATTCAGCAGAACGATGTACCCGTCGCTGGGTTCGAGCATGACCAACTGACCGACAGTCGCGTCCAGCACTTCTTCGAGTTCACCGGCTTCAGAGAGCGCACGGGTGGCTTCGTACAGGGCAATCGTTTCGCGCAGGTTGTTTTGCAGCGCGTTTTCCAGGCCGCGTAAGTTGCTGATGTCCTGGAAGGCCGCCACAATCGCGGTGATGTTACCTCTGGAGTCGCGGACGGGCGCGGCATTCAGCAGCAAGTCCGTCTGGCTGCCGTCTTCGTGGATCGCGGCGATGTCATCGCTAAAAGCCTGACCATCAATCTGCGGGACGACGAAAATCGGTAGTTCATCCTGCGGATAATGCACGTTCGTGCCAGTACGCAGCAAATTGTAGTAGGTGACGTTGAAAGGTTCATTGTAGTCGATGGGTTTGCCCAGCAGCGATTGTGCTTGGGCGTTCACCTGGATCGGCTTGAAGCTCTTGGCGTCCAACACCATAATACCGGTAGGCATCGTTTCCAGGATCGAACGCAGATATTCCCGTTCGTTTTCAGCAGCCCGGAACAAACTTCGGTTTTCGATAGCGACGGAGACCTGCGCGGCCAGGGTGCGGACAAGCTGTTCATCGCGTTCGTCCAGGTCGGCTTGTTCCAGTGCACGTCCGATGGTGATAACACCTGCAACACGCCCGCTGATATGGATCGGCGCGACGACGTGCTTACCCACTTGCTCGATCATTTCTGGCGGTGCGCCGACGAAGGCCGGATACCGTGCCGGATCATTGATGAGCAGCACCCGGTCTTCGCGCACTGCATCCGCCGCAGAGTGTTCTGTCGTTTTCAGATCAAATGTTAACGGTGCAGACGTATCTTCAACGTTAGGGGAGTTCCAGGTGACTTTTTCCAACAAATCCGGGTCATCGGCGTTGGTGAGCATCAGCAGCCAGCGGTCATAGGCAGCCGGTTCGGCGACGCGGGCGAAAACTTCGCTGATGTTGCGTTCGAATTCGGTTCCGATACGGGTCGCCAACTGACCGACTTCGGCGAGTGCCAGCGCCCGCTGCGCTTCCATCTGCGCTTCATCGAACAGCATACGGTTTTCAACGGCGATGGCAACCTGGTCGGCGACGGCCTGGGCGAAACGCCGGTACTGTTCTTCAAAAGCATCTTTCCAGGGCGATTCGCACACGATTACGCCGAACCAATTGCGCTGTGTGCGCAGCGGTACGACGATAGCGCTGGCGGCGCTGCCACGTTGCAGTGCGATCCGCAGCCGGTTTTGCTCCGAAAGCTGCTGGTCGATGTCGCGGAAGTAAACCAGTTCGCCGACTTCAGCCATCAGGTTGCCGAAAGGTGCGCTGTCAGCATTGACGCGCAGGCCGCTTTGTACCGGTGATTCCGGATCAACGACGCGCTCCCACACATGGACGTAATCGAAGTAATTGGCGTCCAGCCCAGGGGTCGGCCCTGCCAGCAGGATCGAAATTCGGTTGAGCGCGGCAACTGGCTGCGATAGATATTCTGTTGAGGATTGGTAGACCGCGTTCGAGTCCTGCGCGGCAGCGACGGCACGGCTGGCCGCATACAGTCGGCGGCTTTCATCCAGCGCCTGTTCGGTTTGTTCCAGCAAACGGCGATTTTCCAGCACCGTGCTCATCTGGCCGGTGAGGGCGTTATAAACTTCATAATCTTCCGCCGACATTTCGCGCAGGGTGTCGGAGTTCAGGTACATCAGCGCGATAGGCTGATTGGCGCTGAACAATGGGAACACCGCTTTGAAACGGGGGGTATCGGTTGGATGGACGAAAACTTCCGGGTCGCGGCGGCGCAGCGGTGAATTCAGGTCGAGCTTCAACGGCTCCAACACGTCCATTTCGTGGACTTGACCCATCTCGGAGCGGGCGACTTTGCGCACCTGCGTCGGCCAGCCCATGCTGTCCAGTTGGCCTTCGAGCACGCCCAGTTCAAAATACAAATCGGGGTCGGTGCTGGCGGCGACTACCGCGCGTACCAGTTCGGGCATGGTCTGCGCGGCGTTGATGATACGGCTGGCGGCGTACAGGCGCTCAATCTGGTCGAGCGTCATTTCTGTTTGCTGGATCAGCAGGCGGTTATCGACGGCCACGCCCGATTGGTCAATCAACGCCGAGAAAATCCGGCCTTCGCTTTCACTGAATTCGCGCGTTTCAGCGAATTCAAAGGTGATGATTCCGCGCCAGGTACTACGGGCGCTAAACGGCACGAAAACGATAGCCCGTGCGTCCAGACCCCGGAAGATGGCTTTCAGATCGTCATCCAGGCGGTTGTCACGCTGGGCGTCGGTAACAATCTTAATCTGATTGTCCTGCATGGTGTTCAGGAAGTGGAGATCGGAGAAACGCAGCCGCACTTTCAGGAAATTTCCGACCTCTTCAGGACGCGGTTGATTTGCCCAATCGGCGGCGACATACATCCATTCGGGCGTGCTGCCTGTCGGATACTCGTCAAAAAGCCAGACCTGACCGCCCGCTGCATCCGGCATGACCGAAGTCACAATCGCTTGTACCACGTCTTGCAACGTATCGGCTTCGTTGAGGAAGCGGCTGAGTTCGTACAGGCTGGTTGTCACCGCAAGGCTGGTCTGCGTTTCCTGGAACAGTCGCGCGCCTTCAATCGCCAGACCGACACGATCCGCAACCGCCCGCAAAATCGAAACATCACCTTGCGCGAACGGTAGACCTTCGGATGCGGCGGCAGTAATCGTGCCGATGATCTCACCACGAATGGTGATCGAGGCGCTGATGGCGGCGATGTCACCTGCTTCATCCGTGCGTGGTTCGGCTGGTGTGTCCGGTTGGACATCGACCAGATCATAGTGGAACGAGTCGCCCAGATGGGTTTGATCCTGGAATTCTTCCCAGGCATTACGGGTCAATTGGCGGTTGAGTGTATCGACTTGCTGGAGACGCTGCTCAGATTGGGTGAGTTGGCGGGCATTGTGGATCGCGATAGCCAGTTGATCGGCCAGCAGTTGGAAGATGCGGGTTTCGCCGGAACCGAAGGCCGCTTTTTGGTTGCCATAAATATCCAGCACGCCGATCACACGGTTGCCAATGCTCAATGGCAGTGCAATTTGGGAACGGGCATCTGGTAGGAATGGATTGGGTGCATAGGGCAGACCGCCCGGATTGTTAGTGTCATCAACCAACAGGACACCACCGCTGGCGGCGACTTGCCCAATAATGGTACGTGATCCGACCTGGATTTTTATTTTCTGTTCGATTAATTGTTGGCCGATTGCGCCCCGGCTGTAGGCCAGCACGGCGTTCAGACTAATATCGTCCAGCAGGAATACCTGGGCGTGATACAGGTTAAACTCGTCACACATCAGGTCAACCACACGGCTCAACAATTTATCAGCTTCGACATCGCCGGTAGTCTCGTGGCTGATACGAGCCGCCATATCCAGGCTGCGATTGTAGCGGGTCAACTGGTCTTCCAGATTATGGGACAGGTTTTGTAACCGACCTGAAATACGTTCGAAGGATTTCATCAACACGCCGACCTGATCGTCTTTTGATGACGCCAGTTCTTGCGGCGACAGCGTGTCATAAATATCGCCGGAAGCCAGTTGGAAGGCCAGATCGTTGGCTGCTGTCAGCGGTTCCAGGCGGCGGCGGAGGACACGGTTGATAAAGAAAATGGTCAAAATGCAGCCCAGGACGCTGAGGGCGATGAGTGCTGCCACGCCCAGGTATAATCCCGTAGCGCCCAGCCCCGTCTTGTCCACGACGACCAGCGTCCAGGGCATATCCGACGCGCTGCCCACTGTGATCGGGCGTGCCGATACCGCGCCGCCTTCATAACTCACCAGTTCGATACTCCCTGGATTGTTTTTCAGCAGCGTGGCAAGTTCGGGTTCGTTTTGATCAACAGCCCGGTAAATATTTTCCGGCAAACTGCGTGGGGTAATCAGCTTGGAGTCGCTGTCCGCCAGATAACGTCCCTGATTGTTCACCAATAACCAGCGTTGGTTAGCCTGTCCAAAATTCCGGTGAACGGTTTCCAGAATATTGGTGGCCGACAAATCGAGTTCAATCAGACCCAGCACTTCCTGGGTTGCTGCACTGGATGGGCGAGTCACGGGCGCGAAAAAGCGCATAATGACAATCGGTGCGCCCAGCGCCGTACTTTTAATTGTAATCGGGCTGAGCGTGACGTTTTGGGCCTCCTTGAGGCCATTCTGTACCATCGGATCAGAGGCCAGGATGCCGGATTGATAACCGGAAAAGGTGGTCGGGACGCCGTTGCGGTCAACGACTTCCGTCCAGACCGAACCGGTTTTCATCACATAACGCAAGCCGGTGTAGACGCCTTTGTTGACGTTCAACGTATCCAGGAAACGGCTGAGGAGTTCATCCTGCCCGGTGGGTTTTACACCGGATGCGTCGCTGAGCACTTTGAGGCTCGAATCGGCGAACGTGCGGGCGCTGGGTAGACTGGACAGCGACTGCACATCAGCGACGGCTTTGTTAATCAGATTATTGATTTCGCTCGTGCGCTCGCCCAGTTCCACTTCGTGCAATTGGTTAAGCTGCGAGCGCGTGCTGGAATAAAACACATACACCGTCAGCGCGGCAAAAATGAAAAAGGCCACCACGATTGCGGGCATGATGCGGCGCATAATCTGGACATGTACTTTGGGAGGTTGGTTTTTTGCTAAATTAGTTTTCCGCGACATCTCACATCTCACTACTGGTTAATATGTCGGGTTGATGGATACAACGACAAATGCTTTCTCCGATTCCCAAGTGGGGAAGGGGAGCCTGGGATAAGCTCATGTTAATCATGGCTGCCGTTACTGCCATTAGTTCCGTTACTACCGTTACCATTATGACCGTTTGAACCGTTGCTGCTGTTTGTACCGTTGGCGTTGTGCAGTCGGATGCTGACCTGTGGCGCACGCAGCGCTTGCCCAACTTCGCGGACAGCCGTTTGCAAAATTTCGCTCACCTCGGTTTGCGGGGTCAGCTTGGCGGCGATACTGTTGACGATACGTTCGCGTTCGGTGGCGCGCTGGCTTTCTTCGAACAGACGGGCATTTTCGAGGCTGACCGCCAGCCGGTTGGCGAGTTCTTGCGCCAGTTGCAGCTTGTTGTCGCTCATGTCGTCCAGCGGGAGTTCCCATTCCACCGCGCCGAGGATTTGACCGCGCAGCAGGATCGGCACGGCAACTGGGATGGAATTGTGATCGGTGGGTTCCCCGGCGACGATGTGACCTTCGTCAATCGCCCGCTGCCGCAAATCGGACATGTCGATGGCCGTGCGTGAACCGGCTTCGCTCAACAGTTGGCGCTGGCGCTGACCGTAAATGTATTCGCGCCAGGTGGAAATCGTCGCTTCCCGGTTGGCGCGTTCGATGTCTTCCAGACGGCGGACAGATTCCTGATACAAACGGGCGTTTTCAATAGCGACGGCGATCTGGTCAGCCATCGTTTCCAGCACCGAGACTTCATCTTCAGAGAAAGCGTTGCGATATTTACTTTGTACATCGAGCGCACCGATGATCTGGTCGGCCACGCGCAGCGGAATCGCCAGTTCAGCATGGGTATCCGGCAGGAATTCGTTGCGGCGGTGTACCTGGCTGGTAGCCGTATCGCGGGCGATGATCGTTTGTTTCTGGTCGATAACCTGTCCGATAACGCTCACGCTGCCAATAGCGAGGCGGTGTCCGCGTGCCAGCAGCATTTTGCCCGGTTCACCGGTACTGGCGCGCAGGATCGCGTATAAGTGCTCCTGGTCGAGCAGGAAAATTTGCGCGTGATAAATGTTGGGGAAACGCTCGATAATCAACTGCACAACCTGATCGAGCAGGGTTTGCAGATTGTGCTGCGTGGCAGCATACCGGCTGATTTCCTGGGTAGCGCTGATGTCACGGGTACGGGCAGCAACACGGGCTTCCAGATCATCCAGCAAATGGCGCACCTGGACACGCATATCTACAAACGCCGCACCGACGGAGCCGATTTCATCATCACGCGATGCTGATTTGACCTGATGCTCAAAATCGCCGCGTGCCGCTGCCTGGATCGCTGCGCGCAGGTTCGACAGCGACGGTGTAATCAACTGGTTGAACAAGACAACTAACAGGCTCAGCACCAGGATCAGGCCGATGGCAACCGGGAAAATACGCGCGCCGCTGAAATAGCTGGATGCTTGCAAGCTGGGCGTGCTGGCGTCAACTTCTGTCACCATCGCGAATAAGACGACTTTCGTTGGATCGTTGGGTGTCAAAATCGGTGCATAGTGACCGATAACGTCCAGGCTACGATCCTTGCCGACAGAATAGGTGTCAGTGGCGGTGAGTCCCTGGTTTGCACGTTGGACTGCGACTGAGCCTTCGGCGGCGGTGGTGACTTTTTCCAGCACACCGGGCGGGGCGATGAGGATGGGCGATTGCCCCGGCGTAATCAAATAACTGTAGGCCGGATAGATGGCGCTGGTGAAGGTCAAATTGTTGATGAGCACATCTTGCGGATTAAGACTCGCGATGACAACACCCAGCAATTTCCCCTGGTCATCCACCACAGCCTGGGTCACTTCGACGGCGAGTGGATTGTTCGAAATAGTGATGCTTTGGGTGCGTTTTTGGATCGAGGCGTTGGTCGCTTGCACGAATGCGGGCGAATCTGATCCATCGATGCCCGATGCCAGTACATGGTCGGCATTGACCTGTGCCAGAATCAGACCGCCTGTATTCAGCAGACGGATTGTCTGGAATTCCGGCGTGTCTTTCATGAACGCTTGCAGCGTGTTTCGCAAATCAGGGGTTGCGAAGCTGCGCTGGTCAGTCAGGTTTTGCAGGATTGCATCGCGTGGTGCGCGGGTATTGAGGAGCACTTTAAGGTGCTGCTGGGCTTCGTCAAGTGCGTTGACGATGACTTCCTGCTGGCGGACACTCTGATCTTCGATGTAGGCTTTGAGGTTATTCACGCCAATCGTCTGGATGCCGCCCTGGGTAATCGTCACCACCAGATAAACTGGAACCACAATGGCGAACAGGAAACCGACGGACAGTTTGAGCCACATCGGCCAATGGATAATATTGAGAGACCGAAAGAAGTTTCTCATTGAACTTCCTCCTCGCGGGTTTCAGCAAGGGGTTCGGCGAATACACCCGGTTGGATGTAAATTCGCGTATGGATAGCGCCCAAAGCCTCGTTAAAATTCTGGGCGGCAAGGTTGAGGACGCTGTAAACATCGGTTGCGCCGATGAGCAGGCCGCTGACTTCGCTTGCCTTGCGTTCGCGCAGGGCTTGTGCTTGACTTTGTTCGAACAAGCGCGTGTTTTCCAGCGCTAACGCCAACCGTTCAGCGACGATACGTGCCATTTCTACCTGGCGTTCACTGAGCTGCTGACCTTTGGGGACGGCGAAGGACATCGCGCCGAGCGTTTGATCGCGGAAAGTGATGGGTACGTTGACGATTTGTTCTTCGCCTGATCTTTCAACATGCAGTTCACCGCTGTTCAATGTAGCTTGCAGCGGTTCGGATAGATCGTTGGCTGGAACTGGGGTGGGCGTATTATCTGGCTCGATATTGTAACCGATGATGGATTTGCCGCGCCCTTCCAGATATTGATTCCAGGTTGTGGTGACACCGCGCCGTTCGCGTTGTGTAAATTCCGAAACCTGCCCCTGTAAACGATTGTTTGCCGTGACCTGTTCATTGAGCGTCCGCTGCAATTCATTGACCGTGCGGGCGTGGAGCAGCGCCGTGCTCACCTGTTCGGCCAGCAGCATGAGCGCCTGAATTTCATTTTGCGAAAAAGCCGTTTGACCGGCACTCTGGACATCCAGGACACCCAGCATAATGTCTTGGCGGATAATTGGTACAGCCACGCTGTAGTTGGCGGAAGTGAGCAGGTGACTGCGCCGCACTACCGGATCGTCGCTGCTGGAGAGCAGGGTCTTTTTTTGCTTCAATACATCGTAAATGACGCTGGCGTCGCTGAGGTTGAAGTTTTCACGGCTGATAGCTTCCGGTTGGGTCGAGCCATAACGCATCGTTCGGTTGAAGTGACCTTCGTTATCGACCAGATAAAATTGGGCGAAAATATACTGGAATCGGTCACGAACAACTTCTAACGCATGGCTGAGTACCCGGTTTTCGTCATCAACGTTGCCCAGCTCAATACCAAATTCGGTGATCCACTGCCGCTGCTGAATATCCGATAAGGACTCATTGGCAATTCTTTCGAGATTGCCCGTGAAAATCATCAGGAAAACCAGAACCAATAATAATGTGATGACGACAATCGGCGTATCAATCAGCGCTGTTTCGGCTGGAAGATAACTGATTGGGGCTGGATTTTGGCTCTGGTGAAAACCGGCGAAAATCATACTGCCGACGAGAATGACAGCAATCAGCGCCATCCCACGCCGGTTGAGCAGCACGCCCGCCGCCACCATCGGGATTGCAATCACGATGACAAATGCGCCGCTGACACTTGCCCCCAACGGCGACCAGAACAGCGCCAGTTGCAAAATGGATGCGGTAAGCATCAACACAAACAGCCAGATCGCGTTGCGCAGCCTGCCGATCTGGATGAACCGGTAAATAATCAGGCTGAGCACGCCAACGATAAGTGCCGAAAAAACGGTTTGTAAATCGAGAATTTGGTCGCGTATGAGGCGCGGGAGCACCCCCACAGCTAACCATGCGATAGCAGCCAGCACCAGCGTCCAGTTTACGAACAGGAGGACGCTGGCGCGCTGGCGGTCAATCGGGTTTAGATAAATGTGCCGGACGCTGAACAATGTCCGGCGAATACGGTTAATCATGCGGGTGACTCTCCGTTCAAGCTGCTGCTGCCACCTGTGCCGAGGCGGATCGCGCCGCGCCGCGCCCCCAACGATTGGCTGAGTTCGGCCAGCGTGATTTGCAGCAGGTCATCGACACTGGTGACAGTCTGGTAACGCGCCACAATTTCGTTGATGCGCTGTTCCTGGGCAGTGGCTTCCTGCGATTCTTCGAACAGACGGGCCTTATCCAGGCTGATGGCAAGACGTTGGGCAATGGCCTTAACCATTTCCACCGTTTCGCTTTCTTTGCCGCTGTTGCCCGGTTCAACTTCGATTGCGCCGATGACTTCGCCGCCCAGCATGACCGGTACAGCGATGACTCCGCTGCTGCTATCCGTCACCGTTTGGCGCGTTTCACTGGCTTTCACCAGGGCATCTGACCAGCGATCATCCGCGACGACCCGTTCCTGATCCATCGTGATGCCGTTGGATTTCCGCCGGTTGCGCATGTAATTTTCCCAACCTTGACCCGTAAGCTGCTGGTTCAAACGCTGGATTTCGCGCAGGTTGGATTCGGATTCCAGGAACAGGCGTTTGGTCTCGCGTGCGCCGCGCTCCTGCTGCTCAAAGAAAGTCGCGTTTCGGACGGATGTACCCAACAGGTTCGCCATAACCTGGAGCGCTTGTACCGCTTCCGGGTTGAAGGCATCGACCCGGCGGCTTTGAACGTCCAACGCACCAATCATTTTGTCGCCGTCCATGACGGGTAGGGCGAGTTCGGCGCGCGTATTCGGCAGCAGTTCGTTGTGGAAGTAGATTGCGTCAGTATCCCGCGCGATGACCGGTTTGGCGCTCAATGTCACCTGACCAATCACGCTTTTCGACCCGACAGCCAAACGATGGCGGCGTTCGAGTAATTTTTGTCCGGTAGCGCCGGTGCTGGCTGCCAGCGATGCATATTCGTTGGTTTCGTCCAGCAGGAATACCTGCACATGATAGAAGCCGAACCGTTCCTGAATGAGTTCGACGGCGCGCGGTAGCAGGCTGTTCATATTGAGCAGTTTTGCCAGGATTTCACCCGTTTCAGCCACCGCTTGCAGTAGAGTAGCGTTGGCTTTCGCTTCATCGGCGGATCGTTCTGCCTGATTGATAAAGAAGCGTGTTGACGCGCTGACCACCCCTAATGCCAGGAGGGTCAGGAATTTATCGCGGACATCTGTTGGTAGTTGGTGGGTAGGGCTGGTTGAGATGCCGATGTAAAAGTCATAAGCGACACGGGCGATGAAGGCCAGGTTGGTCAGCGTGTAAATCGCACGGTTGCCGACTGCGGCGGCGGTGATGATGACGAGTGTGCCTGCCAGCAAAAAGGCCGTATTGGTTCCGGTGAAGACAAATAGTCCACCAATCACAATGAAAATCAGCGCGGCGACTGTCAGCCAGCCTCGGCGGACGAGGACGAGAACGCCGAGACACACCGAATATGCCAGAACATTGTTGATGATGGTGCTGGTTTGCATTGCCCCCGTAACCAGGGACAGTGTGAAACTCAAAGCGACGACTGTAGCTGCGGTAACCGCCAGCGCTTGCAGATAGCGTGACCGCAGCCGTGTCAGGGCATCGATGTTCGCGCGCAGGGTGAATAAGCCCCCAAAGAATCGGTTCATGCCTCACCGTCCTGTGTATGTCCGTTAGTTGGGGGCGGTGGTGTACCCAGTCGGATCGTGACCCGGTTGGCTTTGAGCGTGCTGCGCAGGCTGCGCGCCGCTTCGTTCAGGGTCATCTCGACATTGTTGCTGGCTTGCAACCGCGTCGAGATTTCGTTCACCAGCGCTTCACGTTGGGCAACCCGCTGGCTGGTCTCGAACAAACGGTTGCTTTCCGCCGCCAGCCCTAACTGCTCCCCAACTTCTTCCATCAGGTTCAAATCTTCGGGTGATAAATTCCCCGCTTCATCAATTTCGAATTCCATCGCGCCGATCACTTGCCCGCGTACCCGCACCGGAACGGCGATGATTTGCGTTCCGTCCTGCGTTTGCTGGATCGGATGGTTGAATGAAACCGCATCTTCAAGCGTGGTTGTCCATTCTTCATCTTTACGCTGGGCTTTGGATTTGAAATCGACGTTCAGTCCCATCGAGTCGCTCTGCGCGGAAAGATATTCTTCCCAAAAACGCCCGGTAAGCTGCTGATTCAGGCGTTCAATGTCGGATGCCGTGCGCTTGGTTTGTTCCACAAGTAGTTGATTTTCTTGCAGGCGCTTTTCGGTTTCTTCGAACAGCCGCGCGTTATCAATCGCGATGGCGAGGTGGTCGGCCAGCGATTGGAACATCGGGATGTCATCGTCAGCAAACGTATCGCGAATTTTGCTTTGCATGTCGAGCGCGCCGATGATATTGTCGCCGATACGCAGCGGGAAGGCTGCTTCAACGACGGTTTCCGGCAGGAATTCGTTGCGGCGGTGGACGCCATCGCCTGCGCCGGATCGCGCGACAATCGGCCTACCCTGTACCGTCACTTGTCCGATAACGCTCAAACTGCCGACACCCAGGCTGTGTTTCCGTCCCAGCAGCAGACGCCCGACTTCCCCTGTGCTGGCGACCAGTCGTGCGTTCTGGCGTTTGTCATCGACCAGGAAAATCTGGGCGTGATAGATCGCCGAATAGCTGGACTCAATCTGGTCAACCGCGTTGTTCAGCACTTCGCTCAATGCCATACGCCGGGAAATACGTTGTGACACTTGCGTGGTCAGTTCGGCTAACTTTAGACGATCTTCGCGCGCACCCGCTGCCGCTTCGGAACGGCTCAGACGCAGGAAGCGCAGGAACAGAAAGGTGAAGCCGCTGATGATGATAATGCCCACGAAATAATTGAGCGCATCCGATGCATTGCTAATCGTCGTGGGCGGCGGGACTGTATTCCGCTGGTTGATACCAAAGGCAATGATGAGGAACGCCAGCACTGTGCTCCCAGCCAATCCCCGAACACCCAGCAGCAAACCGGACATCAAGACGATGATGACCAGCGATAGCGTACCCTGTAGGGTGTAAAAACCACTTTGTGCGGCGGGCAGCGTGAGCGGGACCAACCAAGTAAAAATCAGGATCGTGCTTCCCCAGGTTAGCTTGCCGTAGCGCGTCAGCGCAATACTTGTGATAACCGTCCCAGCGAAAAACACCACGTAAAAACCGAGTGTGCTGCTTGTCCCTGCAAATAGGGACTGCCACAAATTAAACCCGGTTGTCGCGTTGCGCGAGAACGTCATATAAATCAGCAGCAGGATGAACATCAGACTGCTCATCGCATAAATCATGCGCGCCCGGTCTTTATCGACCAGGCTTTCGTAGCGAGACGTATCATATAAACGTTGGATCAGGCGGCGCATACTTCTACTCCGCTATTCACTATCGTCGGGGCTGGGGGCGCTCGTTCCCAGGCGGATACGCGCGCGGCGTGCCCCTAGGACTTTGCCCAGCTCATTGACGGTTACGTCCAGCATACTATGGATGTCCATTTGCCGCTGGAGTTGGGTTGAAATATCGTTGACCAGCGATTCGTTTTTCGCGACACGCTGGCTTTGACGGAAGGCTTCGGCGTTTTCAATCGCGACGGCCAATTGGTTGACCATTTGCTGGAAGACGGCAAGGTCGGTGTCAGTATAGGCGTAGGCGCGTGTGCTGCCGGCGCTGACGATGCCCAGGATACGCCCGCGTGAAATCAGCGGCGCGACAATAAGTGAGCGGGCATTGGTTTTGGGTTCGATTTTTTCAGGCGCATTTTTCGCGTCCTGGATGTGGAGGATTTGCCAGGATTCCCACACTTTGGCGATGTAACCTTTGATCGGGATAGTTTCGCCCGCGTTCAGGTTGACACTGGTAATCCCATCGGTTTGCTGGGCAACAGTGCGAAGCTGTCCCAACCCCGTATCATACAGGCCGATGCTCATTTGATCCTGCTGGAGCATCTCGCCGCTTTCGGCCAGCATGATGTTGAAAATGTTGGACAAATCCAGCGTCGCCTGCACTGATTGGCTGAAGGCCGTGATCCGTTGAAGCTGGTCGGCGCGGCGTTGCGTGTCCGTCAATAGGCGCGTGTTTTGCAGGCCGATAGCGATCTGGCTGGTGATCGTTTGGGCGATGTTCATCATTTCCGGGGTGAATTTATGCCCCGGTTGGGTGATGTCCAGGCCAATCGAGCCGAATATGCGGTCTTGCAGGATGATAGGGAAGAAGCCAAAGCCGATAATGCCGTTCTTCTTCATCAGGTCTTTTGTGGCGGGCAGCACACGAGAATCATCCGCAACACTATCCACGATGAGCGGCTTTTGTGTCTCGCGGATGAGCTGATACAGTTCGTTCTGCTCAAGCTCGATTTGCGTACCGATTGTGCCGAGCATCGGATACTCGCTGACGACAGTCCCGCTGCTTTCCTGTGGGTTCACAATCACGATGCCAATATGATCGACGCCGACGGCTTCCGCCAGCACATGAGCACTTTCGTCCAGCAGGGTTTGCTCGTCCTGGGACGTGCTAATCATGCTCGAAAGTTGGTTGACCAATTGCAGCACCCGCACCTGATTCCCAAGCTGCGAGGCATTCATTTGTGTGTCGCGCAGCAGACGATGGCTTTGCAGCACGATAGCAATCTGGTCGCTGATACCTTCATACAAGCGCCGCAGCGCTGGGCCGAATGTTTGCGGTTCGCTGAAGGTGATGTTGATCGACTGCCGCATCAAACCTTGTTCGCGCACTGGCAGCACAATCGAACTGCGAATGTTCGACGTTCTGTAAAACGGCGTCATCGGATTGGTGCTGTCTTGCTCAATGTCTTCGACTAAGGAGACCGGAATATCGCCCCGATTCCAATAACGGGTCATTGCGGGCAGCGCATCTACGCCGATCACTTCGTCCAGCGCAAAATCAATGACCTGATCGCCCGTCGGAGAGTTGATAAAATCCACGCGGATTGAATTAATTTCTTTTTTCTCGTCATAACCAACGATCATATGGGTGATCGTCGTTGCATCCGGCACGAGATGGGTGCGCAGGGCGTGCAGGACATCCAATGTATCCTGCGAGGCCAGGATCGAACGGTTGACTTCGTAGAGCAGGCGGGTCTCGTCCAGTGCTTGCTCGGTACTTTTCAGGAGGGTCTGGTTTTCAAACACCACCGCCGCCTGATCTGCCATACTCCGCAGCGCCCGCAGCCGGTTCGGTGGAATGCTTTGTGCTGTCGGATGGATGAACACGACCACCCCCGTGAGGCGCTGGTTCGAAACCAACGGGACGATGACCATCGCGCCAATATCCTGCGCGATCAGCCGTTCACGTTCGGTCATGGTCAGAAAGTTATCTTTTTTCGTATCCGGCACGTACAGCGTTTCCAGTGCGGAAAGTGCCTCCGACGCCGGATAACTGTCCAGCGTAACCTGCCGTTCGACGGCGGCAAGCTGGTTATGATTGATTTCAGCGATGACGCGCACGGTTGGCGGCATTGTCCCGCTGTCCACCAGGGCAATATGCCCGTGATTGTAACCACTTCCGGCGAAGTGATAAATCGCGTCCAGCATTTCGACGCCATCTTTGGCGACATAAATTTTATTCGTGGCCTCAAACTGCGCCTGTACGAAGTTCAATGTTTCTTCGGTCTGGCTCAGTAAATTGCGGTTTTCCAGAGTGATAGCAATCTGGTCGGCCAGGGTGTTATAGGCGTCGGTTTCTTCCGGTGAAAGCGGATATGCTTGGCTGTTGGCGATGTCCAGTGTGCCGATAAGCTGGTCGCCCGCCCGTAAACCGAAGGCCGCAAACCAGCCCACACCGAGCCGGATATATTGCCCTTGCGTATCATCAGAGAGCGGTGAGCCGACGGCATTAATATCATTAATCACCAGCGGCAGTCCGCGCCGTAAACTTTCAATTTGATCTTCGTTGGGGGGTAGGTTGGTAAAACGACCCGCGTCGAAGGTTAAAGGCCCGTCCGGTGTCCCAATCGCGGTGATGACCGACGCCTGCGGTACTTCTCCCGATGGAATAGGCCGGTCAAACAGGCTGATCGAGACGGCGGACATTTTTCGCGCCAGCGTATAAATAACCGCCTGCGCCATATCCTCATAATTCTCGGCTGAGGTAATCATGCGGCTGGCAAGCACCAGATTGTTGGCGACATCGCGCGAAGCTTGACTGTCTTCGAGCAGTGTACGCGCATGGATGAGCGTTGCAACCTGGTCGCATAAGTTGCGGAAGGCGTTGATTTCGGCTTTATTGAAAGTTGTTTTGAGGCGGCTGGCGATGCCCATCGCCGCAATCGGTTTATTATCCAGCATCATCGGAATATGGATGAAGGATTTGATACCATTGGTGGCGAACAGCGCGTACAGCCCAGGGCCGAGGTCGCTGGCGCTTAGTTTATCCACATCTTCTATAATGAAGGGGCGGCCCTGCGCGACTGAATCGCGGAACTCCATGCCTAGCGCGTCCCAATTCAGGGTGTCGATGTCCCAGTTATAGGTATTGCTGCGGTTAGCCGTCGCCAGGATTTTTAATCCGGTCAGATTGCCGGTTGCATCATACACAACCTTGCTCAAACTGACGAAACGGCCTTGAGTGCGCAGCAAATGGCGCGCGACAATCGCCGCCATCTGCTCAAAACTCTGCCCTGCGCTCAACTCGTCGAAGGCTTTTGCCTGCCGTTCGTTGAGGTCGCTGCTGGAAGCAGTTTCTTCGGTTAGGTTATGCACCTGGATCAGCCCGCCCACCTGGTCGGCGATGGTCTGGTAGAGATTGAGTTCCTGTGCCGAGAGATCAAGGTCTCCGGTCATGCTGCTGAGGGTTAAAGAACCAAAACTGCGGCCTGCATGGCGCATCGGCAGGCTGACGAAGGCTTTGACCTTGTGGCCCATCAGCCACTTGCGATAGGTTTCGCCCAACGCAGCATTCGTTTCGACAGCCGCAACAACTACCGGCATCGAGCTGTACAGCGCGGCGCGCAGGTCATCACCAATTTCCGCGTCAACCAGCTCAACAGCCGATTCCACATCAAACGATTGGGTGCGGTTGGCAGAAGCGACTGTGCGCAGGCGTTTTATTTCGCCCGCTTCATTATAATCGGTCATATTGATGCTGATAAATTGACCCGCATCAATCAGCATGTGTTGGGCGACCACCGCCGCAATTTCACGAAAAGTCTTGGCCTGGGTCAGGGCGGCAGTGGTGGCGGACTGCTGTTCGATCAGTTGGGTGATGTGGTCAAGGTTGGGCGTGGCGGTCATAATCGTGCGCTCGCTCCACAAATTTATTTCGATGATAAGCTGCGTAGAATTCTATTGAAATAGTACGCAGGGGAGAATAAGGTATCCTCCCCTGCTATCTATCATATACGAATTTAATGAAGAGAAACCGTAAGATGCCGTTTCGTTAGCATCCTCAAACGGTTATTTCCATTCCCACACTTCATCACCAGCCAGCAGTCGGCGGATTTGCGTAGGGAATTTGTCTGCATCCAGGGGTTTGCCCAGGAAACCATTGAAACCGGCTTTTTTGGCGCGGCGCATCTGGTCTTCGCTGGCTTCGGCAGTGACGGCGCAAACAATCGTATCGCGCAGACGTGGATGCGCCCGCACTTTCTGCAAGGCCTGGTAGCCATCTTCGTAGGGCAGGCGGATGTCCATCAAAATCAAATCCACGCGCGGCAGCGTATCGGCAAACTGGACAACCTGCCAGCCAGACGTTTTCCATTCGCAGCGCTGCACGCCCATAAATGCCAGCATTCGGGCGATCAGGACGAAATTGGGAACATTGTCTTCGACCACGAGGACGTGCGCCTCGCCAGGTTCAATCGGGGTATGTTGGGTGGTTCTGGCCTCGCTCATTGGCGGCTCCTCAGATAATGGATAATTTCGTCTGGCAGCTTATCGACATCAATCGGTTTGCGGATATAGCCATCGCAGCCTGCTTCCAGGGTACGCTCTTTATCGCCTTCCATTGCATTGGCTGTCAGCGCAACAATCACAATGTCCCGCAGTGTATCCATGCCGCGAATGTGGCGTGTCGCGGTGAGTCCGTCCATCTCTGGCATACTCATATCCATCAGGATCAGGTCTGGCGGGTTTTTCTCCGCCATTTCAATCCCCAGACGGGCACTATCCGCTTCTTCGACCTCGAAATCATAGTCGGAAGCCATCAGGATTCGCCGCACCAACATTCGGTTATCGCGGTTGTCTTCAATATATAAAATTCGGGGCATACGACAAAACTCCAAGGTCGGCACTGAATAAAGAATGGTGCTGGCTTGCCGATTTGCTTCTCGAAAATCATCTGTCTTAATTATAGCACAAGCAAACAAGTCTTCGTTAATGAAGATTATGCGACAGCCTCAGGATTCACGCGATATTCATACGCCTGAGCGAGAAGATTCTAACCAGAAATTCGCTAATTTTTCAGCAAATTAACGTCAGTATTACGATAACCCGTCCATTTAATAGCAGAAGCTTATAATCCAGCATACATCGGAATTTCAAAAAGGGCTATCGCGAACGCCCCTGTAACATTTCTGGAATAGACCGTAGACATTTCCCGTAAGCTTGCATTTAGAAACAGTAAATGACCGTGATTGCTAGTCAGAGATTTTGCCTTTATTGACCCCTCCCTAGCCCTCCCCGAATTCAGGGAGGGAACAAAACGCCGTGAGATTTTTAGCCCCTCTCCCTTGAATTCGGGGGAGAGGGGCTAACAATAAGCAACTAGCAATCAAGGTTAAATGCAATAAAAAACGTAATGATAAGTACGTTGTGATCGAAAATGAGCGCGCACCCTTATCTGCTGGCATAACAGGAATTTGCGTATATCCAAAGAGTTGCTAATTACGTAGAGAACTTACCGCTAGACAAGGAGGAAATGATGTTAGGCTTAAAACGAAACATCCTTACCTTGATTGCTAGTCCATCAATAAAATGGCAACATTCTCCCGTATTCCCCCCTCGCCACGTGTGGAGAGGGGGCAGAGGGTGAGGTTTTGAGCGAACAAAATACAACTAGCAATCAGGGTATCCTTGTATTAGCCATCATACTCACAACGCTCCTCCTCGGAATACAGGTCGCACAGGCTGCGCCGACGTGTGCGGAAGGCAATCTCGATGTCTTCTCGCCGCGTTGTCGCGGCTGATTGCAGACGCGGAAAACTGAACACGCGAGTAATCTTCATTTAAGGACGACCACCCTGTCGTCCCTGACATTCACACCCATCCTATATTTCCCATCCTCATCTTTTACTCAGCACTCCGCACTCAGCACTTTGCACTCAGCACTTTGCACTCCACACTTTGTACTCTGCACTGCTTTCTGCTATCCTTAATCGCGTAGATTTAACCCGTGAAAGGATTAAAAATGGCGAAATCATACAGCAAGCCACCGGAAATGCAGATTGACTCCAGCAAGAATTACACCGCCCACTTCAAAACCAGCAAGGGCGATTTCGACATCAAGTTGTATACCAAA
Organism: Chloroflexota bacterium; assembly: GCA_039933955.1. Taxonomy (GTDB): domain Bacteria; phylum Chloroflexota; class Anaerolineae; order Aggregatilineales; family Phototrophicaceae; genus CFX2. The sequence continues at coordinate 520 of JBDTNB010000091.1, read as the reverse complement.
GAAGCCCCCAACACCGTCAATAATTTTGTCTTCCTGGCGAAGGACGGCTTTTATGATGGCATCGTTTTCCACCGTGTCATCTCCAATTTTATGGTTCAGGGTGGCGACCCCACCGGCACAGGAACCGGCGGCCCTGGTTATAAATGGAATGATGAACAGGGCGCGCTCAAAATGCGTCACGATGGCCCTGGCGTTCTCAGCATGGCGAACGCTGGCCCGAACACCAACGGCTCACAGTTCTTCATTACCCACGAAGCCCAGCCGCATCTGGACGGCAAACACGCGGTCTTCGGCAAAGTCGTCGGCGATGGGCAAAAAGTGATTGATGCCATCCGCCAGGGCGATAAAATGCTCTCCGTGACCATCACCGAAAGCTAATCATTAAGCCTGCTGACTTGCATCGTTGTAGGGGCACGACTGTCGTGCCCTTGCTTTTATGAATTTCGCAGCCTTAAAATAAGATACCGTGATTGCTAGTCAGAGATTTTGCCTTTATTGACCCCTCCCTAGCCCTCCCCGT
>JBDTNB010000090.1:0-26775 GCA_039933955.1 Chloroflexota bacterium | reverse complement strand
ACGTAAAAGACTGGCGAACCCACTGCATCGGGTCTACGGGAACCCCATTGACCCATAATTCCCAATGGAGATGTGGGCCTGTCACCCGACCTGTTGAACCAATCGTGCCAATCGCCTGTCCGGCTGTAACAAAATCACCAACATGAACATACTGTTCAGTCTGATGCCAATAACCTGTGAAAACACCCCATCCATGATCGATGATAGTCGCGTTACCGCGTACATCGAGGGGGCCAGCAAAAACAACGTAACCAGCGGCAGCGGCAAGAATCGGCGATCCTGGCGCGCCGCCAAAGTCTGTGCCCGCATGAAAGTGATCGAACGGGCCACCGTCATAAGCCCGCTTGCGGCCAAATGGCGACACAATCGGCGCTGCGGCAGGCAATCCCATTGGCCCGTTCCAATAACATGTCGGGGTGAAATTACTCATAATTCCCGCGACCTGGGTTTGCTCGTTATTCTCTACAGTGGGATCGAGCAAATTCGTTCTATCGGCCAGCAGATTAATATACTCGCTGCCATAGTTGCCGTCCACAATCTGGATATTCAGGGCTAAGCTGGTCGATTGCCCTGCCGTATCGGTTAAGGTAAGCGAAAAGGGATAAACCCCGGCTGTCGTGAAAATCGGCACACCGACCAGGATGGTATGCAGCGTATTGCCCTGTTCAGCCGCCTCGGCTATGCCCCGGTCTAGGAATAACCCACTCACGGTCATGGGCACAGTGGTAGTCAGGCGAATGCGCCCTGTCTGCCCTTCCACAAAAATCAGGGGCAGTATATCGAGGGCAGTAACCGTCGGAGGCAAGTCGAGCGCAAGCTGTGGCGCTTGAACGCCGGGGATTATCAACTGCTGACCTGCATAAATCAAAGTCGGGTCAGTAATATTATTGGCCTGTACCAGATCATTGACCGTCAGCCCATAGCTGGTGGCAATTCGAAACAGAGTTTCGCCAGCCTGAACCGTGTAGACAATACTCGCACCTGTCGATGCAGGTAATGATTGGGCGATGCTGACACTAGTGGGTGTAGCTGCCTGTACAGCGCTGGGCGTTTCCATCGGTAGGGCAGACAGGTTCAATACTTGTCCGACAAAAATGCTGTTAGGGTCAGCGATGTTATTCCAAGCAGCGAGATTTTCAACGGTTAGCCCATACAAATCGGCGATGCTGCGTAAAGTTTCGCCGGGTTGGACGACGTGACTTTGCGGAATTTCGGTTGCTGCAACCGCATTTGCCGGAACCAACAACCGCTGCCCAACCTGGATATTGCTAGGATCTACCAATCCATTGAGGCTGGCAAGGTCGTCAACCGTAACCCCATAGGACTGGGCAATCCTGAACAGTGTCTCCCCCCGCTGCACAACGTGGATGGTTATACCAGGATCGTTTTGTTGGGCGATAACAGAAGCGGGTAGCCAAAGCATACCCGCCACAAAAAAGATTATCCATAAGCGATGAATCTTCATGTTGCGGCCTCGTCAAAGCGCAGAACATCGCCTATTTTAACGCGCTCCAGCAAACTGGGGTTAGCCTCGATAAAATATTGCGCGGGAAAACGCGGCGCATAGGCAGGCCGCCAGGGTTTGGCAAAACAGGTATCGACCACTTTGCCAGACGCATCCAACCAAATCACGCTAATGCTAAACAACATGAAGAACATATGAATCGTGGTATTTGCCCGACTTTCGGAACTGCCGACAAACAGCAGTCCCTCATCATCGGGCAAGCCGTTGACCAATTGTAAACCGCGAAACCGACTCCAGAAATTATCGGCTAACCGCACACGGTTCAACACAATCTGGCCGGATTGTGTGTTACGCACAATACGCGACTTTGCCGTCATGGAATACTCAACACCTGTCCCACGAAAATGCGGTTCGGGTCAAAAATACCGTTTGCTTGCGCAATTTGGCGGAGAGGCACGCCGTAGCGCAAAGCAATCCGGAAAAGTGTATCCCCTGGTACGACCATATAGGTACGCTGCGTTGTAGGCACTGGTGTTGGCACAGGCACACCGCTTCCGGGTGGCGCAATCAGCAACCGCTGACCGGCATAAATCAAGTTAACGTTGGTTATGCCGTTTAGTTGAGCAAGTGTTGTAATAGTTGTGTTGAATCGCACTGAAATGCGGTACAGGGTATCGCCTCGCTGCACGATATAGGCAGTATTGCTCGAAGACCCAGACCCATCTGGCGGGAAAGTCGGAACCACTGGAACAATCGGGGTAATGGTGGGCGTTGAGGTCGCCGGAGCAGCCAGCCGAACCGGAATCGCCAGCCCCTGCCCGACCTTGATAAACGCGCTCTGATTCAAACCATTGACCGCAATAATCGCGTCAATTGAGCTTCCATAGAGTTCTGCCAATTTGCCAACCGTATCGCCCGCTTGTACGGTATGGTAAACCGTTCCGGGGAAATCATTGCTGATGGGAGTACCGCCGATAGAAATCGTAGGTGTCGGGGTAGGGCCGGGTGTTTCCGTTGCTGGGAGCACTTCCTGAGTCGGGGTTGCTGTTGCAGGCTCGACGGTGTTTAACGGCTGCGGCGTATCTGTCGAAACCACTGGGCCTTGAGTCGGCTGCGGCGTTGAAGTCACGATGCCAATATCACCAGGAGTATTGGTCGCAACCGGAGCCTGAGTTGGGATTTGAGTTGTAGGTGGTGGAAGTGTCGGAATTGGCGGATTGGTCGCAGTCGGTGGTTGGCTCCCGCCGCCCGCCGTGAGTGACGCATCATCAATATAAATGTTGTTGCTTTTGATGGGCGTGCTTACAGTAGAACGTACAAAGACAGTCACGGCTGTGCCTGATGCAGAGGTCGTGACACTGTATTGATTATAAGCGTCGTATTGCACGGCAGGCGATGACCAGACGATGCTGGCGCTAGAGCCATCTGTGCCGCCGGTTGGATCAATACCCACCTGTACAACTACACCACCAGGGTCTTCGCTTTTATCGAGATCATCAAATGAACTTGACCAAACGTAGGCATAAGCGCTAAAAGTCAATTGCGATCCGACAGTAATCCCCGTCACACGCTGATAGATACCACCATCATGAGTTGCAAAAAACGAGAAATACTGCTGCGCTTCATTTCCGCTTCGAATACGCGGCTTTCCGAGTCCATCTGACACATCGGACGCCGGATAGTATTCTGGATAAACATTTTCGGAAGCCGATTGACCACCGCCGATGTACCAGGGAACCCAGCCCTGCGCCACCTGTCGGGCGGGCGTTGCATCGGTGTAGGAAGTAAACGACCCCTCAAAGCCGGGGTTCGTCAAAAGATTCTGCCCCTGGGCATATGCCGAGAACGTGGCTGAAAGTAAAGAAAAAACAACTCCTAAAATAAGCCATTTGCGATGCGTGGCTAATCTATTCATGATGACTCCCACGTTCAATTCCTGCCTGTTGCACGAGTAAAGTAAAATCCAGTATATAGTTTTTCTACAAATCAAGCCAAATTTGATTTGACTGAAGGAAATAAAAGAAACAAAAAGAGCTTACCTATCAGATTATAACCGTAAGCTCACCAATCACAAATCAAATTCCGCCCGCGGAATACTGACACAGTTCATTCGGTCAGGCTTTTTCCGACAACACCTTTGCCACGCTGTTCAGCAATTCGGCGGGGCCAAACGGTTTCGTAATATAGTCATCCACTTTAGCGATATGCAGTCCCAGCACTTTATCTATGCTCTGCGCGCGCGCTGTGACGACAATTACGGGGATATGGCTGGTATTAGGATTCGACTTCATTCGCTGATAGACTTCCCAACCATCCATGTCCGGCATCATTAAATCCAGCAGTACCAACTCAGGCTGCAAATCTTCAATAATATTCAGCCCTTCAATCCCACCCGGCGCGCCAACCACCTCAAATCCCTCCCGACCCAAAATCAAGCGCACAAGATCAATCATTTCAGGCTCATCTTCAATGCACACAACGCGCACGGATGCCATACTGCCTCCAACAACCTTGAATGAAGGTGGGTATAAGGAGTCCCTCATTAATTCCAGTCTACCATAAGGACTTTCGCGGTGTCTATAAAGCTTCACCAATTCTTTCGAATTGTCTGAATACCCTATCGTTTCGCTTATAGCAGGGTCGAACCAAGCACTACTTTTATGGCCGTCATTGCCTGATGATTTCCAGAGCTTGAACAGGCAGCCATCCGAGGCGACCATCCGGCAGCGCAAACCGCACCCAGCCGTTTTGTGTATCCCAGACATGCACCTCGGCAGCGGAATGCAGTTGATAAAGTTCCAAATATTGGTCGCCAGGGCCACTTCTCACCAGTGCGACAGGCTGCACTACAATTCCAGTCTGGTGTGAGGTTTCAACATATAATCGACTTCCCAGAAGCAGCAGCCCGACGAGCAGCACCATACCCGCGCCCACCAAAAAGAGCCGCAAACGTTCGCGCCAGCGTGCTCGAAAAATGACCAGGGCGGCTAATCCAAAAAAGGCTGTCCACAAACCGGCAACCAGCAGGCTCAATTCGGTAAGTGTGACGACACCTATGGTTAGAGCGGCGATGCCTTCAGCCAACCCGGTTTCGTCGCCCTGTATATCAACTCGCTCTGACCAGATCAGCGCCAGATTTCGATTCAAATCAAGGTCGCGCGGCCAAAATTGCTGCACAATCCGATAATTCAGCAGCGCCTGTCCCAGATCGCCAGATTCGTAGTAAGCGTTGCCCAGATTAAAATACACACTCGGATCATGAAAGCCATTTTGAATGACCTGTTCATAGAGCATCTGCGCCGTTTGATAATCGCCGCTCGCATACGCGATATTGGCCTGTTGAATGAGCGCACCGTCGTTAGCTTGAGCGGAGACGGCTTGTGTCCACAGGAAAAAACCAGTCATGAGAAGAAAAAAGTATCTCATGGCGATGCTTTCCAATTTTGATCCAGGACAGCCAGGGTTTCCGCCGTGCGTTTGGCAAGCGTTGAAATATCAACCGAGGGTGTAGGCGCATACAGCCCTTCATCGACCCACCCCAAGCACAATAGAATCCGCTGTTTCAATTCTCCTGACGCTGGGATTTGTGCTAAACAGTTTTCAAGTTCTACACTTGTCCAATCCTGAGTTTGTTGGTTGAGCCGATCACCAAAATAACCCAGCATGGACTGGCGAATCTTTTCATAGCCGGTGCGCGCGTTAGCATTCCCCTTGATGACCACCTGAAGTTGGGTCTGGGCGTTTTTGAGCGCCAACGAACTGCGCTGTGCCAACTGCCGCGAACGCTGGCGCGCTTGATACCACTTCCAGCTTGCACCCGCCCCTACCCCAAGCGGCGGGATGAGCCACAACAGCCAGAAAAAAATACCGGGCGAAATGGGTGCAGTCTGAAAATTGGATGGAATCGGTTTGAGCGCAAGCTGCCCATTGGTATTGGGCGTTACGGTCATTTCGGGCAGCGCCGTAGCAGTCGCTTCACCAGAGGGTAATACATTGACTGAAATCGTCACCGTATTGATTGAACGATAGGCGACGGTGGCAGGATCAAAATAATATAAAGTCATCGTGGGCAAATCAAGCTGGCCGATTTGGCTGGGAATGAATAAATACTCAAACACTTTTTGGCCGACAATCAGGCCATTGGTCTCGCTGGATGTAAACGAGGTCGGATTGGCATAAATATGCCATGCAGGTAAATCCGGAAAATCTAGGAGCGCTAACTGCTCGACATTCCCAGTCCCCGTAACCGTGAGTTTCAGGGTGAAGGTTTGACCCAAAAGCGCGGTTTGACGATCAAGCGTGGCGGACAATTCAAATTGACCCACCGCGCCTGTAAATCCGGTGGGCGCGCCATCTGGCAACGGTTTTACGTCCAGCGTTTGCGGTTGAGTCGTAAACTTTTCTTCGGCACGGAAAACGGTCTCCGGGAGGGTGATCGTCGCTGGGGCTATGGTAATTGCGCCGGGGCGGGTTGGATACAACGCAGTCTGCAATTCTGCGACTGCATACTGCCGGTTATTCAATTGCTGTGCCGTCCGCGTGACCCCACTTTTATCAATGCGCCAGAATCCTTCAAAATCCGGTGCTTCATACAGAGGATTGGATACCCCTACCGCATCATAAAAACGGAAGCGATAGGTAATCTGCTGGCCGACATAAGGCTTCGGATTATCCACCGAAACTTCGGCAAAATAATCCTGCCCAGCATTGCTTACATCCTGACCCTGCGCAACAAACGACGGAAACAGCGCGATAACCAAGATTAATACAACTAGAAAACGATGGCGCAGCAAATTTACCAATCCTTTTCCGGCTGGGCATTCCCCGGCGGCTGGGTTGCCTGCTTTTGCGACAGCGTACCTTGATCCTGTTGAATCGAATCCAACAACTGCTGGGATTGTTCAACGCTCATAGTGCTTTCGGAAGACGGCGGAGTCTCATCTCCCGATTGACTGCTGTCACTCTGGGGGGTTGGGGTGACTGGCTCCGGCGAAGGGGTTCTCTGATCTGGATTCTGGTCGGCGGGATTGGTCGTAGGGGTGAGACCTGGGATTTGTTCAGGTTCCGGGCTAGCTGTCGGCGGGACGATCTGCTTCAATGCCAGTTCCAGATTATAACGGGCATCGTCATCGTCGGGTGTCAGCAGCAATGTTTGCTCATAAGCATCAACCGCATCGTCAAACAAACTCATCTCATAATAGACATTGCCGAGGTTGTAATAGCCTTTCGCCGTTAAAGCTTCATCGCTGGTTTTGAGCGCTTGTTTGAGCGCGTCCTGTGCGTCCTGCAATTTTCCCAACTGCGCTTGGGCATTGGCTGCGTTGAAATACGGTTCGGCGGCATCCGGTGATAAAACCTGCGCGGCTTGATAAGCGTTGAGGGCATTTTCATAGTCGCCCTGATTGTACAGCGTCCGGCCAGCATTGTTGCGCTCGGCTGGGTTGGCGGCGCATCCGCTAACAACCATACAGATGACGAGCAGTCCATAAAGAGAACGTCTCATGCCTTCGCCTTTCGGACTTCCGGCAGAAGTATTTCGATGGAGAGCGCGATGACGGCGAGTGCAACAAAAATCCCAAAGCGCTCTACACCGCGACTTTCGGAACGAGTTCCCAAACTGGTCACCTGTGCTTTGGAGATGACTCCCAGCAGCGTATTGATTTCTGTGCCCCCTGCGGTTGCGCGCTGAAAGGTTCCGCCCGTCGCATCCGCAATCGCCTTCAACGTGGATTCATCTAAAGCGGACATAACCAGATTTCCGGCGGCATCGGTTTTATAGCCGGTTTCCTGACCATTTGCGTCGTACACAGGAATTGCCGAGCCTTCGGGATTGCCGTAACCGATGGCGTGAATCGTGATTCCTGCTTCTTTCGCCGCAGCCGCTACACTCAACGGATCGCCTTCAAAATTTTCGCCATCCGTGACCAGAATAACGATAGGCTGTATCTTGCCACGATTGCGAAAGCGATCTATCGCCAGTTGCAAGGCCGCGCCGATATTTGTCCCCTGCCGCGTGATTGCATCGGTATTTACCGTGCCCAGAAAAGATTTAGCCGACAAAGTATCCGTTGTCAGCGGAAACTGTACATAAGCATTCCCGGCAAACAGAATCAAGCCAATTTCGTTGCCAGCCAAGCCATCAATCAAGTCGCCGAGGGATAATTTTGCCCGTTCCAAACGGCTGGGCGCGACATCCTGCGCGTTCATGCTGTTGCTGACATCCAACACAATCATCACCGAAACACCCTGCGTATCAAGCACGCTGATTTCTTCCCCCCATACCGGACGTGCCAGCGCCACAATCAGGGATACAAGCGCCAAAAACCACAACATCAGCTTACCAAACCGCCGGGATGGAGCGATTTTCGGCAGCATGGCAGCGATGACGGCTGAATCACCTAATCGCGCTAACCGGGCAGCACGCATCCGAAAACGCCAGACCAGAAAGGCCGCCATGATCGGCACAAACAGCACTAAAATAAAACTGGCAGGGTTTCGAAAGATCATATTCAGGAAATCGTCTGGAAAATTGAATAGCGCAAAAAGCGTTCGCCGATCAGCAAGGCAAAAGCGGCGAAAAGCAATCCAAAGGACTGCTCCTGCCAGTTAATGAGCACCTGACGCTCGACGTCGGAGCGCTCAAGCTGGTCAATCTCGTCGTAAATATGCTGCAAATCAACCAAATCTTCGGCACGAAAATACTGTCCTCCTGTGACCTGCGCGATACTTTTCAGCGTCGGTTCATCCAGGTCGCTTTCGACAAGCTGGGTATTACCCGCTTCGTCAATGGGCATGGGCACTAAGCCTTGTTTGCCCATGCCAATGGTATACACGCGGATGCCCAACGCCTCCACTGCTTGGGCTGCCGTGAGCGGCCCGATACTGCCAGCGTTGTTCGCCCCATCGGTCAGCAAAATCACGATGTTGCTGGCAGCGCTGCTAGTGCGGAGCATATTTCCCGCCGAGGCAATCCCCATGCCAATGGCCGTGCCATCATCAATCTGTAATGAAGTCGCGAGTTGAACATCCGCCAGCGAATTCAACAAGGTTGAGTAATCGAGCGTGGGCGGTGTCTGTTGAAAAGCATCGCGCGCAAAAACAACCAGACCGATGCGGTCAAAATCCCGCCCGCCAATAAAATTACTGATGACCGATTTGGCGGCGTCCAAACGGTTTTGAGGGGCAAAGTCCAGCGCGGACATACTACCAGAAATATCGAGCGCCAGGACAATATCAATCCCTTGACCCCGAATCACATCCTGAGTCCGCCCACCCTGAGGACGTGCCAGCGCGAAAACCAGCAAAATCCAGGCCGCAAGGCGCAGTATATCCGGCGTCCGCCGCAGACGCACCCGCCAGCCAACTGGGAGACCATCCAGCAGACGAATATCCGAATAGCGCATCACGGTGGGAATATTTCGCAAGCGTCCGCGATAATACAAGACAGCCAGTACAACCGGCACGAGCAAAAGCAGCAGCGCAGCAGGATACGCGAAACGAAATATCATTTCTCCACCCCCGCTTGATCCTGCTCAACGGCTGTCACCCACTGCTGTGCGACATTCAAAATCTTATCCGCAGATTTAGGCTGCATCCGCGCAAACTTCACGAGATCAGCCTGCTCCAGCAAATATTCCAACTCACGCTTGCGCCGATCCGACAGTGTTTGCAGATTGACCAGATCGGACATCAATTCTTGCGTGGTCAATTCCTCGGCGGATACGGCGAAGCGCCCTTGAAGATAGCGCCGTAATGCGCTGCTGACATTTTCGTAAACCACTGCTGGCACTGGATTCGCATTATGAACCTTTTTGAACTCGGCCAACGCAGCGCGCGCTGCGGCATGAAGGGTATTGGTATCCGAAACTGTCGGCAGCAAGAATTTTTTGCGTTTTGACCGGACATAAATCCCAGCGAGAACCAAGTTGAGCGCCGCCAATGCCACATAAAGCGGAGAAATATAAAACATCGAAACAGGCGGTTTTAAAGGCCGCAGATTGAGATCATCTGGGTTTAACACCGTTTTGACCGCAAAATATGCGGGTTGTATATCGACTTGCTGAAGCGCCGTCGCGTTTGCTAGCTGATAACCGATTTGGGTTGGGGGCGTTTGATAATCGCCGGGGCGCCACAAAATCACACTCAAATGTTGTTGATAAGTTGTACGTCCAACATTCGTTGATTGAGTCACCGCGCCGATTTGATGAATCGCAAACGGCGGCCAATCAGAGGCAAAAGTCGGCAGCGTAACAGTTGCATCTGCCGGTGCGTTCACCGTCAACAGCAGATCAATCGGCTGACCGATCAAGGGCGCTCCCAATTCAGCCGTAAAATTCGCGTTGACATCCTCCTGACCATGCACAGGCAAGCTGGAAAGGAACAGTATCATCAGAGTCATGCCAATGATGCAGCGTTTCATTATTTTGCTAGGCGCTGCATCCGTCGGCGAAAAAAAGTCGTCAAGGCTTCGAGATAGTCGCCATCTGAGGGCAAATCAATGCGGTCAATACCTACCTTATAGAGCATTTCATCGCGCATTTGCTGAAAGCGCTGCGCCTGTTTATCAAATTTGCGCGTCCAGTTTTTTTGAGCAGTATCAATCCAGCGGACAGTCTCGGTCTCAGCATCCTGAAGTCCGAGCAATCCTACATCCGGCCACACCGATTCCAGCGGGTCACTCAACACAACACCAATCAAATCGTGATAGCGGGCGGTAATTGCCAGATCAGCAGCATATTCATCCTGTGCGGCGAGAAAATCGGACACCAAAAAGACAATCGCGCGCGATTTGAGCACCCGATTCAGCGTCTTGAGTGCTAACGAAATATTGGTTCCTTTTTGGGCGGGTTGGGCAGCCAACAGATCACGGATGAGCAGCAGCACATGATTACGCCCTTTGCGTGGCGGGACATACAATTCGATTTCGTCACTAAAAAGCAGCAGCCCGACCCGATCCTGATTGCTGATGGCGGCGTAAGCCAGCACCGCACCGAATTCTGCGGCTAAATCATGCTTCTGCTGATTAACCGTTCCGAAAAAACTGGATGCGCTGGTATCAATTACGAGCATCACCGTCAATTCACGCTCCTCGACAAAGCGCTTGATAAAGGGTTCACCCGCGCGGGCGGTCACGTTCCAGTCAATGCTGCGGATGTCGTCGCCCGGTTCGTAGGGGCGAACAGCATCAAATTCTATTCCGCGCCCTTTGAAAATCGCGTGATATGAACCCGCAAAAGAGTCATTTACCAATTTGCGCGTCCGCAGTTCAATCCTGCGGATTTTGAGAAGGGTATCGCTGGTAATCATTAGGGTACTTCGACCTGGCTGAGGATTTGCTGGACAATTTGTGCCGAGGTGATATTTTCGGCCTCAGCCTCAAATGTCACCATCACACGATGGCGCAGCACATCCGGCGCAAGCTGTTTGATGTCGTCGGGTGTCACATAGCCCCTACCCCGTAGGAAGGCATGGGCTTTGGCAGCTTTGAGCAAAAAAATGGTAGCACGGGGTGATGCGCCAAACTCGATAAGCTGACACAGTTCTTTCAGCCCACTGGCAGCCGGATCACGAGTCGCAAAAATAATATTGAGCACATAATCTTTAATTTTTTCATCGACATAAATACTGTTCACGACTTCGCGGGCATGGCGGATCACATCGGCGTTGACAATCGCGCCAGGGGGTGGGGGCACATCTGCCGACATCCGTTCCAGGATCACCCGTTCTTCTGCGCGGGTTGGGTAATCAATCACGACTTTGAGCATAAAGCGATCCAATTGGGCTTCTGGCAGTGGATAAGTGCCTTGCTGCTCAATTGGATTCTGGGTTGCGAGTACCAGAAATGGGTCTTGCAGCGGAAAGGTCTGTTCACCGAGTGTCACCTGACGTTCTTCCATCACTTCGAGGAGCGCCGACTGCACTTTAGCCGGGGCGCGGTTGATTTCGTCCGCAAGGACTATATTGCTGAAGATCGGGCCGGGGCGCGAAGTAAATTCGCCAGTGCGCGGATTAAAAATTTGCGTACCGATCAAATCAGCGGGAAGCAAGTCCGGCGTAAATTGAATCCGTTGAAACTTCGCATTAACCGTGGCAGCCAGGGTTTTTACGGCCAAAGTTTTCGCCAACCCAGGCACACCCTCAATCAAGAGATGCCCATTGGAAAGGAGCGCAATCAACAGGCGATTAATCAGCCGTTCTTGCCCGACAATGATGCGGTTGGTCTCGGTGAGAATATCCTGGACAAAACCCGCTTCTCGCTTAATCCGATCATTTAACTGCTGTATGGAACTCATAGTGTCCTACGTCGGTTTGGAGCGTTGGTAGCATTCTACCGCACAAGTTTACGGCTGTTTAGTTAAAATAAGCAAAATCAGGCTGTTAGACACCAGTCTATGAGATTATGACGATAAACAGTATAATTCAATCACAGCGTGAATTCGAAACCCTACACTGAACTTCGCTGCATGAAACCCCCAGATGCTGTTCACGCTCATCTTGAAACAATTTTTGGAGGCCCGGAGTGAATAATCCGAGGACACGTAACTTTATTATTTATGGCTTCATCGGCCTGATGTTGCTCATTATCTTTATTGGTATCAACGGCGGGAACCAGGATTCAAACGAAATCAAGTTTACTGACCTCGTTGCGCGAATCAAGTCTGGCGATGTCGCGAGCATCCATGTCGTAGGCGACCAACTGCTTGCCACCATGAATGATCGCTCCAATATCACCACGACCAAAGCCCCTGAATCGACAGCCCAAGAACAACTCACCCAGTTCGGTGTGACCACTGCCCAAATCAACAGTATCAGTTGGAATTTTGACACCCCCAGCAATTGGCCTGCAATCGGCTTCAGCATTTTGACGGCGCTGCTGCCCATTTTGCTGATTGGCGGCTTGATCTTTTTCATGCTGCGGCAGGCACAGGGTAGCAATAATCAAGCAATGGCCTTCGGCAAGAGCCGCGCGCGCATGTTCAGCGGCGATCAGCCCAGCGTCACCTTCGAAGATGTGGCCGGAGCAGAAGAGGCCAAAGAAGAGTTGGCAGAAATAGTCGAATTCCTGAAAGAGCCGGAGAAATTTATCCAATTAGGGGCACGTATCCCCAAAGGTGTACTGTTGGTCGGCAGCCCTGGAACCGGCAAAACCCTACTGGCGAAAGCGGTCGCAGGCGAAGCGGGTGTCCCCTTTTTCAGCATTTCTGGCTCAGAGTTTGTTGAAATGTTCGTGGGTGTTGGCGCAAGCCGTGTGCGCGATCTGTTCAATCAGGCCAAACGCCACAGCCCTTGCATCATTTTCATTGACGAAATTGACGCGGTTGGGCGACAGCGCGGCGCAGGATTGGGCGGCAGCCACGACGAACGGGAACAAACACTCAACCAGATTCTGGTCGAAATGGATGGTTTTGACACTGATACCAATATCATCGTCGTCGCAGCGACTAACCGCCCGGACATCCTCGATCCGGCACTAATGCGTCCAGGGCGCTTTGACCGTCGTGTGATTCTGGATCGCCCTGATGTCAAAGGCCGTGAAGCCATCATCAAGGTGCATGTGAAAGGCAAGCCGCTGGCCTCTGATGTCGATTTGAAAACACTAGCGAAGGTGACACCGGGCTTCGTCGGTGCGGACCTTGAAAATATGGTCAATGAAGCCGCTATCCTTGCGGCACGTAAAAATAAGAAAACCGTCAACGATCATGATTTCCAGGATGCTATTGAACGCATTGTGCTGGGGCCAGAGCGCAAAAGCCGGGTCATCAACAAAGCGGAGCAGCGTATAACGGCGTACCACGAAGCGGGTCACGCGGTTGTGGGCTATCTCCTGCCCAACAGTGATCCGCTTCGTAAAGTCACGATCATTCCGCGCGGGATGAGCGGCGGATCGACCTTGTTTATGCCAGAAAATGACCTGAGCTATATCACACGCGCTCGCATGAAAGACCAGATTGTGATGGCGCTGGCGGGGCGTGCCGCTGAAGAAATCGTCTTCGACGAAATTACAACAGGCGCATCCAGTGACCTGGAGCAGGTGACGAAAATTGCCCGCGCGATGGTCACACGTTTTGGCATGAGCGAAAAGCTTGGCCCAATGATGTTCGGTCAAAAAGAGGAAATGATTTTCCTGGGGCGCGAAATTTCGGAGCAGCGCGATTACAGTGAAGCCGTCGCCGAAGAAATTGACAGCGAGGTTCGCGCGCTTGTGACCTGGGCATATGATGAAGCCCGCCGTCTGATCCATGAAAACCGGGACAAACTGGAAGCTGTGGCGCTGCGTCTCCTCGAAATCGAAACCCTGGACACAAATGATTTCCTGGCGTTGATGGGGCAAACCAAAACCACCGTATCAGAAGAAAAACCAACTTCTTCCAACATGCGCCCGCAATCGGAAGCATCGGACGATAACAACGACTTGAAAACGTTGGGAACCGCCCCTACCCTAGCGTAATCGTTAACCTCGACACAAAAGCCGCCCAAAGTTCTGGGTGGCTTTTTATTTAATGTGGCACGAGTATACAGAAATTCATTGACGACGGGTTGGTATTACATGAGGTTATCAAAAGTGCGCCGCCCACGACAAACAGGCATACAAAAATTAGCACCAGACAGCCGCACCAGATGACCGGCCCGCCCGTCACCAATGTCGCGAAAATACCCAAAAAGGCGTGCAAGGATGTGCCTAACATCTGGAGGCCGAAAAAAATCAGCAGCCCGATGACACACAGAAAAACTGCGCCAATCGACAAAAAGAGTAGTGTTCCAACATCAACATTCTGAAGCATAATTGCCCCTGTCTAGAGCACGAAAATTATTCATCAATAACCTGATGAAGCTGGCCTTCGGCATTTGCTAACAGCCTCTCGGCTTCTTCAGGCGTAACATGCCGCTTGCTGACCACAATGGCCGTTTTGACATTATTAGCGGTTTCTCGCAAAAGCCGTCCTGCCTCATTGTAATCCACACCGGCAATTTCGCTCACAATCCGCTGCGCGCGATCAGCGAGTTTCTCATTGGTCACTTTTACATCGACCATCAAATTATCGTAGACTTTGCCCAGTTTGACCATCGAGGCCGTACTGAGCATATTGAGCGCCATTTTTTGGGCAGTTCCAGACTTGAGGCGGGTCGAACCCGTAATCACCTCTGGCCCGACGGGCAATCCAATTTTAATCTGTGCTATCTCCAATAATGGCGAGGGGTCGTTGCAGGCAATCCCTATCGTGCCCGCGCCAATTTCATTAGCGTAGGCAACGGCTCCCAGCACATAAGGTGTACGCCCGCTGGCTGCAATACCGACAACCACATCACGCTTGCTCAGAGAGACTGCTTCTAAATCGCTCCGGCCATCCTGGGTGCGATCTTCAGCCCCTTCAACCGCGTTGGTTAAAGCCGTGCTGCCGCCCGCAATAATCCCAATGACCAATTCTGGCGGCGTCCCAAAAGTCGGCACACATTCGACGGCATCCAAAACACCCAGGCGTCCGCTGGTTCCAGCGCCGACGTAAATCAACCTGCCACCGTCTTGAATATGGCTGACAATCATATCAACGGTCAGCGCAATATTGGGCAGCGCATTTCGAACCACTTGCGCGACAAGCGCATCTTCGTCATTCATAATCATCAAAAGATCAATCGTGGAAGCGGAATCAATGTGTGCGCTGCGTACATTGCGGCCTTCGGTGAGCATAGACGTTACGATCTCAATTCAATCTGGGCAAGCAAGGCCGCCCCAATCACGGGTGAATATAAAGGCACAGGTCTTTTTTCGAGTCCCAACAGCGAACACAATCGCCTGCTTAGTAGATTATCGTTATCCAACAACCCTCCCGCAAATGCAATTGGAGGATTCTGCATATCCAAACGGCGCGTGATCGTCTGGCACAGCAATACGAGTTCTTTGGCGGCACGTTCGCAAATATCGATGGCAACTTGAACACGGTTTGCAGCTTCTTCAATGACAATTCGTGCCAGTTGTGCAACATCACGGGTACGCGGCTCTTCCGAACGATATAACCAGGGAATTAAATCCATTTCCGATTCCAATCCCAATTGCTTTAAAATCCGCCCCGAAAAACCGGGGATATTGACCTCCCGACCATCTGTAAGGCGTGTCAAGGTTTGCAAAGCTTGCATACCCATCCAATAACTGCTACCTTCATCGCCTAATAAATATCCCCACCCACCAACTTGCAGCGATTGACCCGCACGGTTGATACCAAATCCAGCGCTGCCGGTTCCCGCCAAAACCAGCACGCCCTGACGTACTCCCAATGCACCTACCAGGGCGATTTCCAGGTCAGAGCTGGACACAACCGGGACACCGGGCATGATCGCTGAAAAAACTTGGCGCAGCCAAATTTCGGAGTGCATCACCGATGCCCCAGCTATACCAACCCCAACGCCACTCAAATCGCTCAATTGCAGTTGGCCTTGTTCCAAAGCCGATTGAACCGTTACCTGGATTCGACTCGCCGCAGCATCACGACCAATCACGCTGGGACTCACCGTATCGCCTTTCGCCTGCGAGACAATCTGCAAATCATCGCGCACAATCGCGACGCGGAGAGTGCTTCCACCGCCGTCAATGCCCATCCAATAGCCCAAACCCAAACAACTCCTTGTGTTGCGTGCTTCAACCAAGCAGGGAAATTAATGCAGACTCACTTTAACCGAAACCGGTAAATGCCCCGTTGGGGCGTAATCGCCCATCAAAGCATCAACAACCGCCTGGATGGAGGGCGCATTATCCCCGCAGGTGCAAATCACGGTATCCGCACCCGGTAGTACGTCAACATCATACGGATTGCGGAGGCAAATCAGGATGCTGTGCTTTGCGGCAGCTAGATATTGAGATGCCCACTCCATTTGTTTTGGAAAGAGGTGCGCGCTGCGTGTCGCCACGATCAAAATGTCAGCGCGTTGTACCAACAACAGGGCATCAGTGAATGTCTTTGATCCAGCATCGCCAGGTTGCAGGGCAACCGCTTCCATTCCCGGCAGACGTTCATTAAGCCGTGCTATAAATCCAGTTTGACCACCTGGTTCGGCAGCATTGGACTCCAGATAAGCCGCAAATTCAACAACACCGATATGCTTCCCGCCGCCGGATTCAAGCGGAAAATTGTCGACGTCCGCTTGCACGACGCTTATACTGGCGCGTGCCGCCGCTTGCATGATTTGCAAATGTTCTTGAGAACGAATGAGGCTCAAGTCGGGCGGAGATTGAACTACAACTTCTGCTTTCAAGGCTGAAATGCGTTCGACTGCGGCGTCAAGTTGCTCGATTGGAAGCCGTCCCGAACGCGCCGCCTGGAGCAGGCCATCATACGCGGCTTCTTGAAGCTGGCGGGTATGCGAAAACAGAATCAGGTCTTGCCCAGCCAGCGCTGCTAACGCCGCTGCTTCACCGGGTTCGTAGTGACTCATGATTGCCTTCATCTCCATGCAATCGGTTGTGGTCACGCCGGTAAAACCAATTTTTTCGCGCAGGAGTTGTTTAATAATCGTGGGGGATAACGTTGCAGGATATTGACTATCCAATGATTCAAAGGTCACATGTGTGATCATCACGGTTTTGACGCCGGATGCAACAGCAGCGCGAAACGGCACTAAATCATCATTCCAAAGCAGGTCGAGTGGAGTGTCAATGATGGCGAGAGCTTCATGCGTATCGACAGGGGTATTTCCTAAACCTGGGAAGTGTTTGGCACAGGCGGCTACCCCACCCGCCTGGAAACCACGAACCTCTGCCGCAGCCAGGATGCTGACTTGATTTTTATCCGTGCCCAGCGAGCGCGTCCCCACCGAAGGATTGCTGATATTATGGGTAATATCCACTACCGGGGCATAATCCCAATTGATTCCCAAAGTGCGCATTTCTGTCGCCATCACTTTGGAAACTTGATAGGCAAGGTCTTCCGAACCAGAAGCGCCCAATGCCATCGCGCCGGGGCTTTGCGAGAAACCTTTTTGGAGGCGTGCCACACTGCCCCCTTCCTGGTCGATCCCGATCAGAATCGGATGCTTGGCCGCCTGATGGCATTTCTGAGTTAATTTTGCGACTTGCTCTGGCGACTCGATATTGCGGCTAAACAAAATCACGCCGCCGATGCGCCCAGAAGCAAGCCATTCCAAAATATAATCCGGCGGTTCTAAACCATGAAAACCGACCATACACATCTGGCCGATTTTTTCTTCAAGCGAAACCATAATTTACCTTTCCATTTCAAGAGATTAAGCATAGCACACGGCACTTGAACAGTAAAACCCGTTCAGCACACTCATCAAAATGAAGATCGCGCTTATTGATTCTCGATAAATCCGCCATCGAATTTATCTTCAGACCAAGCTTAACTGAATCGTTCATCCAGGCGGCACAATGCCCATTGAGACTGCTAGTGTTGTCTATAAATGACAGAGTTTAGCAGCTTTCACCAAAATGTTGCGATCCGGTTTGTACACAATTTTGGATTTAAGAGTCATACTTGCAGGTAAACTGTTATGTCTCTTTAAATTTAAGGTCAGATATTGCGAATGTTGTCTTCGCGAGCCGCAGCGGGTGGATTGAAAGCGCTGTTCAATCGCATACTCAATTTTGTTCCGCTGCTGCTCGCCCTCCTGGCTGCGTTGGTTGTCGCCTCACTGCTATTGTTGGCCATGAATGCCAATCCGGCTGATGCGATTCATTCGCTGTTGCAAGGTGCATTTGGAAGCGAAAACGCCACCGCCGAGACATTGGTCAAAGCCACTCCCATACTGTTTGTCGCGATTGGCATCTGTATCGCCTTTCGCGGTGGGGTCATCAATATCGGCGGCGAGGGTCAGATGATTTTTGGCGCGCTGGCCGGAACTTCGATTGCACTGGCGCTGGCGCAGATGTCTGGCCCGATTATTATTTTCGCTTCATTAGTCGGCGGCTTTTTGGCAGGCGCATTCTTCGGTGCTCTCGCCGGATTCTTAAAAGCCTATTTCAACGTCAATGAAATTCTGAGCACGATTATGCTCAATCAGGTAGCCGTTCAAATTATGAATTATCTGCTGAATGGGCCGCTGCTCGACCCCGCAGCGGCAGGGCAGAACAATATTCCCAAAACCGCGCGCATTGTCGAGGGAGCGGAATTGCCCCGCCTCGCAATCAGCCTGGGGAATATCGAGTTTTTCCTCAAAACACGGCTGCATTACGGGCTTATCATCGCCATTATCCTGGCAATCGTCATTTACATTTTGCTATGGCGCACCACCATCGGTTATCGCATTCGCGCCGTTGGTCAGAATGAACGGGCATCGCGCTACGCAGGGTTAAACGTTCAGCGGCAAACCGTGCTGGCGATGTTCCTGGCAGGCGGTTTCGCTGGGCTGGCAGGCGTCGTCCAGGTGTTGGGATTGCAATATCGGCTTCAAACCGACGGAAGCGCCGGTGGATTTACGGGCGGCGCGGGCTTTAACGGAATTGTAGCGGCACTGTTCGGCGGTCTCAATCCGGTAGGCGCTATTCCGGCCTCGATATTCTTTGGTGGGCTGCTGGTCGGCGCGCAAAAAATGCAGCGTGATCTGGGTATTTCAGCCTCGTTAATCACCGCTATCAACGGCCTGATCGTGATCTTCACGGTGAGCAGCCAAATATTTAGCAAGCGTCTAAAAATCCGTAACACGCCACGAGTGGTTGACCTCGACGCCGAGAAAAAAAGGTCAGCGCTGGGGCAGAATGTATGATAGAGCATATTTTCACGGCCAGCGTTTTTGCAACCGCCATCCGCCTCGCGACGCCCTATATCTTTGCGGCACTTGGTGAAACCTTTGCACAGCGCAGCGGTGTGCTCAACCTGGGCGTGGACGGCATCATGCTCATGGGCGCGTTCTTTGGCTTCTACGCAGTATTCATGACGGGCAGTTTATTGCTCGGCGTTCTGGCTGCCCTAGTGGTCGGCGGGTTGATGGGATTGGCGATGGCTTTCGTCAGCGTGACGCTCAAAGCCGAGCAAGGGATCAGCGGCATCGGGGTTTATTTATTCGGCCTGGGGATGAGCGAACTGCTTTTTCAAAAGCTTATTGGCACACCGCAGTCGGTTTCCGGGTTTCCCCGACTGCAAATCCCAGGCTTGTCGGACATTCAATTTTTGGGTATCGGCGAGATTTTTTTCAGCCATAATCTGCTAGTCTATGTGGCGTTCGCCCTGGTTCCGATTTCGGCTTATGTGCTGAACCGCACCACTTGGGGACTCATGATTCGGGCGGTGGGTCAAAACCCGGAAGCGGCGGACGCGATGGGCGTCAATGTCACCAAAGTCCGCTATTTCACGGTGACATTTGGCGGCATGATGGCGGGTTTAGCGGGCGCATCCTTGTCGATTGCCCTGTTGAACGTATTCCAACAAAACCTAACATCCGGGTTGGGATTTATTGCGGTAGCATTGGTGTATTTTGGAGGTTGGCGACCTTTTGGTGTGCTGGCCGGGGCGATGTTGTTCAGCTTCGTCAATGCGCTGCAATTGCAAATCGGCGCGATTGGCATCAACATCCCCTCTGAGTTCGCGGTGATGGCTCCCTACGTCATCACCATTATTGCCTTGATATTTGCTTCCAAACGGACGGAAAAGCCAACGGCGCTCACCAAACCGTTTGAAAGAGGCGAATAAAGTTTATGACAGTCTTTAATCTAGAGGAGAGATAAATGAGCAAGAAAACCCGATTGAGCTTGATTGTGATGCTGGCGCTGCTGTTGGTCAGCATGTTATCGGTGGCAAAAGCCCAGGACGAGAAACCTTTTAAGGTGGCAGTAGTCGCACCCAGCGCCACCAACGACCTGGCTTTCAGCCAAAGCATGTACGATGCCTTAACTGCCATCCAAACTGAGATGGGAAAAGATAAATTTGAATTCGATTTTCAGGATGGCACATTCGTGGTCGATGACGCCGCAGCCGCTATGCGCGACTGGGCATCATCGGGAGATTACGACCTCATCATCGCACACGGTTCACAGTATGGTTCGGTGGTTGAAGAACTCGCCCCGGAATTCCCAGATGTTTCCTTTGCCTGGGGAACCGACGTGAACACCTTCGGCCTGGATAATGTTTTTGCTTATACTGCTGCCGCTGAAGAAGGCGGTTATGTGAATGGTGTGATCGCTGCCCAGTTAACGAAGGCCAAAAATATTGGTGTGGTCGGCCCGATTGAAGTCGGCGATGCCAAAGCCTATATCGACGGATTCAAAGCTGGCGTTGCGGCAACCGATTCGAGTGTAGCCGTTAACGTGAACTACATCCAATCCTTCAGCGATGTTCCCCTGGCGACAGAAGCCGCCAATACCCTGGTCGCTAATGGCGCAGACATCCTCACTGGATCGTCGCAGATGGTCGTCGGCCCGATTGCTGTCGCAAAGGAAAAGAAGCTGCTGTGGTTCGGTACGCAATCCAGTCAAGCTGAACTTTCCGAAAAAGCCGGTGTGATGTTCGAGGTTTATCACTGGGAAGTGATTCTGAAGGACATGATCGCCGAAATCCAGGATGGAACGCTGGGCGGTGAATCCTATAGCCTGACGTTGAAAAACGGCGGCCTCGTGATGGAAGTCAACGATGCCGGTTTTGAAGGAACCGCAGACCAACTCGATGCTTTTAAAGCAACAGTTCAGACCGTCGTTGATTCTGTCGTCGCGGGCGATGTGACCATTCTGCCGGAAGCGACAGAAGAAGCTACACCTGAAATGACACCAGAAGCCACTCCCTAATACCAAAAAGTAATATATGGATGGGGTATGAAACAAATGCCCCATCCAATTGAAAACAGATATGCAAGAGCAAACCACGATCCCGCGCCAAACTATTCAACGACTGGAAATGCAGCAGATTGTTAAGCGTTTCCCTGGCGTATTGGCGGTCAACCACGTCGATTTCGATATCCATGCGGGCGAAATTCACGCCCTGCTGGGGGAAAATGGCGCGGGCAAAAGTACACTCATGAAAATGTTGTACGGCCTTTACACATCGGATGAAGGTCGTATTTTGCTCAACGGCTCTGAAATCAAAATTCGCTCCCCACAGGATGCAATTCGGCAGGGCATCGGCATGGTTCACCAGCATTTTATGCTTGTGCCCTCGCTCACTGTCGCCGAAAATGTGGCGTTGGGGATGAAATCCTCACGCGGTTGGCGGCTCGACCTCGACAAAATCTCCCAACGTATCCGCGAATTATCTGAGTCGTATAACTTAAAAGTTGATCCTAATATTCCAACCTGGCAGCTTGCTGTAGGTGAGCAGCAGCGGGTTGAAATTATACGGGCGCTCTATAAGGGAGCGAATCTGCTCATTCTCGATGAACCAACGGCGGTGCTGACACCCTTGGAAGTCGAAGATTTTTTCACCATCCTGCGAAAACTCGTCAATGATGGGCGCGCGATTATTTTCATTTCGCACAAATTACAGGAAGTGTTGGCAATCAGCCAGCGCGTAACTGTGCTGCGTGATGGTCAGCGGGTAGAAACCATTCCCACGAGCGCTGCTACTCGCCTCAAATTGGCGGAAATGATGGTGGGACGCCCGGTTGTCCTGGAATACAAACGTGACATGGTGACAAGCCAACCGGAGCAGCTTCGGCTGACCAACATTAGTGCAACAAATGATCGCGGCACTATGGGGCTTCTCGATGTTTCGCTCACCGTCTGTGGTGGTGAAATTGTCGGAGTGGCTGGGGTATCGGGCAACGGGCAGACTGAATTAGCCCAGGTCATTGCTGGATTGCGGCCAACCAGAAGCGGGACAATCCACTTAGCGGACAAAGAAGTGACCAGAGCCACGCCAACAATCTTGAACACCCTGGGCTTGTCGTACATCCCGGAAGAACGCATGGTGGATGGGGTCATCAAGGATTTCACGGTTGCCGAAAATTTCGTCTTGCAGGATCATGGCCGCAAACCCTATGCGCGCGGCATTTTCCTGAACTTTCGGGTCATCGCCAAAACCTGCCTAGACGCCGTTCGCCGTTATGAAATCAAAACCCCTGGCACAAACGTGCCGATCAAAAATTTATCCGGTGGCAATATCCAAAAGCTGATTCTGGCGCGGGAATTGTCACGTCAACCTAAGGTGTTGATTGCCGCCCAGCCGACACGCGGCGTAGACATTGGAGCCAGCGAATATATTCACCTGCGCTTACTCGAAGAACGGGCAAAAGGCACGGCAATCTTACTCATTTCCGAAGACCTGGATGAAATCCTGGCGCTCTCAGATCGTATCGCCATCATGTACGAGGGAAAAATTGTTGGCATTATAGCGCGTGATGCTGTCGATCTGCGGCAGCTTGGCGCAATGATGGCGGGCGCAGGCGACAACCAATCTATAGAAGAAATGCATCAAGTTAAGGTAGAATAGTTTTAGCGCCACAGGTCGCCTTCCGGCGGCGCTGGGAATCAGTTCCCATCGAAAAGCACCTCGTGGTCTAACCTGGAAACATAGATGAGGTTCAGACCCATGAAACTGTGGAATCATTACCATACGCCCCCAACTGTTGATGAGGCCGTTCGATTATTGTCGCAGTATGACGGTGCAGCCCGCATTGTCGCAGGCGGCACGGACTTGCTGGTCGATATGCGCGCCGCTGGCGAAGACCCCCACGAAGCCCTTATCGACATCACCCGCATTCCCGAACTACGAAACATTGAAGCTGTAAACGGCTCCATGGTGATTGGCGCGGGCGTGACGCATACTGCGATTGTGAAGTCACAATATGTTGCTGACGGCGCAACTTGCCTGGTCGAAAGCTGTGGCGTGGTCGGCGGGCCACAGGTGCGAAACGTCGCCACATTGGGCGGCAACGTCGCCCACGCGCTCCCGGCGGGTGATGGGACAACTTCGCTGGTTGCGCTTGACGCCGAAGCCGAAATTATTCATCAGGGCAAACGGCACTGGCTGCCCATCCGCGAATTATTTTTGGGGCCAGGGCAATCTTTACTGGATTCCAGCCGCGATTTGCTGCTCCGGTTTCGTTTCATGGCTTGCACTGATGGCGAGGCCAGCGCCTTCAAACGGATTATGCGGCCTCAAGGGGTCGCCCTACCCGTTTTAGGCTGTGCAGTATGGGTGCGTCTGGACAGCACACGATCTGTTTACGAATCGGCGCGGATTTGCATCGCCCCGGTTGGGCCGACCCCCCAGCGTGTGACCGAGGTTGAAACCGCTATTCAAGGCAAACCCGTCGATGAAAATACGGTCACCGAAATGGTGAAAATAGCTCACGATTCGCTGCGCCCACGCACCAGTAAATATCGGGCGACAGCCGAATATCGTTATGAGATGATTGATGTGCTGCTGCGGCGCACCCTGCCGTTAGCCGCCAAACGCGCGCAGACCGGCGTATCGGTTCCCGAAGGTGTTGGAGTGTAATGAGGTACGATCATGCCTAATTTGGAAATTACTGTTAACGGAAAACCCTATGCTGTCGATGTGCTGGAGTCGCGCACTCTAGCGCAATTTTTACGACTCGATCTCGGCCTGACCGGGACAAAAATCGGCTGCGAAGAGGCTGAGTGCGGCATTTGCACCGTGCTCGTGGACGGTACGCCGGTTGATTCGTGCATCTATCCGGCCTTCAAAGCGCAGGGCGGCCAAATCACCACCGTTGAAGGACTGGCGGACGGCGAAACACTTCATCCGATTCAGCATAATTTCATCGAACACGGCGCAGTACAATGCGGCTTCTGCACTCCCGGCCTGATGTTGACCAGCGCCGCACTCCTCGAAGAAAATTCCGATCCCAGCGAAGCTGACATTAAAGTTGCGCTCAAAGACACCTACTGCCGCTGCACAGGATACACCAGTGTTATCCGGGCAATCCAATCGGCAGCACGAGAAAAACGCGGTGAAGCACCGCTGCCAGTGAACGATCCGCATGTTGATGAACCAATGAACGTCATCAGCCGCTCCGTCCCGCCGATTGACGTGATCGACAAAGTGACCGGACGCGCCAAATTCACCGATGATTTTGTATTCGCGGACATGCTGTTCGCACGGACGCTGCGTTCACCCCACCCCCACGCGCGTATTCTGAGCATCAACACCGAAAAAGCTAGAGCACTTCTGGGTGTTCACGCTGTATTGACCCACAAAGATGTTCCCGGCGAAAATCTACATGGTCTGGTTCATAGGGATTGGCCGGTGCTGTGCCATGATGTCGTGCGCTATGTCGGTGATGCGGTGGCAATCGTTGCCGCCGATAGTGAAGACATCGCAGCCGATGCGCTCAAATTAATTGAAGTTGAGTACGAGCTTTTACCCATCGTGGCTGACCCCGAATATGCCCATACAGCCGATGCGCCCGTGCTGCACCCCAACCACCCCACCGGGAATTTGCTGAAACACATCAAAGTGCGGCATGGCGACATCGATCAGGGCTTCGCCGAAGCCGATGTGATCGTCGAGCGCGAATACCG
The DNA here is from genome assembly GCA_039933955.1 of Chloroflexota bacterium. GTDB lineage: Bacteria > Chloroflexota > Anaerolineae > Aggregatilineales > Phototrophicaceae > CFX2. The sequence continues at coordinate 1,891 of JBDTNB010000090.1, read as the reverse complement.
CACGCCAACTACCGAGCACGCTTTCCTCGAACCGGAATGTGCTATCGGTGTACCAAACGGATACCCCGGCCACGAAAAATTGACAGTTTATGTTGGGTCGCAAATCCCCTATCAGGATCGCGACCAGATTTGCCTCGCGATGAACCTGACGGAAAAACAGGTTCGCGTAATTGGCACGCTCATTGGCGGCGGCTTTGGCGGCAAAGAGGACATCGCCGGACAAATTCATGTGGCGATGCTGGCGACTGCAACTGGGAAACCGGTCAAGATGCTGTACTCGCGCCAGGAATCGCTCATTTTCCATCCCAAACGGCACGCGACGATTATCCGCATCAAAACCGGCGCAACCCAGGATGGCAAGTTGACGGCTGTTCAGGCTGAACTATATGGTGACGGCGGCGCATATGCATCGCTTTCAGATAAAGTAATGACCCGCGCGACCACTCACGCCACCGGGCCATATGAAGTGCCGAACGCCAAAATCGACTGTTTTGCCATGTATACCAACAATGTGCCATCGGGCGCATTTCGCGGGTTTGGCGTGACCCAATCGGCCTTCGCCGTTGAGCAGAATATGGATTTACTGGCGGAAGCCCTGAACATTGATCCGCTCGAATTCCGACTGATGAACGCTCAAAAAGTCGGCGTGACAACCGCCACCGGTCAATTGCTGCGCGAGTCAGTTGGTCTGATCGAGACGATTGATGGCGTGCGCGAAGATATGCAGGCGCATCACAATGGCTCTGGCTTCAAGTGGACATGGCGTGACGGTCATAAAGCCTATGCCTGGGGTATCGCCTGCGCCTACAAAAACACTGGACTCGGCGGTGGCGCGCCCGATAAATCCGAAGCCGAAGTTGAGGCCTTTGAAGATGGCACAATTGAAGTGCGAACTGCCGCCGCTGACATGGGTCAGGGCATTGCCCATGTGGTCGCCCAATGCGCGGCGGAAGAAATGCATTTGGCTTATAACAATGTGAAAGTCCTGCTGTGCGATACCGATCTGACCCCCAACGGCGGGCCGACCACCGCTTCCCGCCAAACGTTCATGACCGGAAACGCCGCGCGCTTGGCGGCCTCGACTTTACGCGAAGCGATTACCCGCTCGGCAGCAGAAATGATGGATGTCGCGCCGGAAAAAATCTACTACGAAGAAGGATTGCTGCGTTCCAACGGTCATTCTGTGGAGATCGGAAAAGTGGTCGGGTGGATGAAGTCGAATGGTCTGTCACCGCGCGTCAAGCACATATATCATGCACCGCCTACCCAACCGCTCGGCTCAGGCGGCGATATGCACTTCGCCTTCAGCTACGCGACCCAGGCGGCGCTGATCGAAATCGACATGGAGACCGGCGAAATCCATGTTTTGAAGGTGCTGTCCAGCACCGATATTGGCCGTGCGATTAACCCGCTCATGCTCCAGGGACAAATCGAAGGCGGCATCGTGATGGCAATGGGTAACTGCCTGACCGAATCATTCATCATCGAAGATGGCGTACCCTGGACGAATCTCCTCGCCCGTTACAAGATGCCGAGTATTAAACACACGCCGGAGATCATCTCGCGGTTGGTCGAACACCGCTCTAGCGAAGGGCCTTACGGCGCAAAAGGCGTGGGTGAAATCCCATCCATCAACACCACACCCGCGATTTGCAACGCCATCTACAATGCAACCGGCGTGCGGATTTATTCGCTGCCAGTGGATCAGGATGCGTTAATACGGGCGTTGCGCGCCGGTCAGACAGAAGTTCATACTGCGTGGCAGGATGTGCGATAGCACAGTTCTGAGCGCTGAGTACAAGTAAAAAGGGACACACCATATTGGTGTGTCCCTTTTTATTAACCAGTGGTGCGAGTTGAAATGGTCATGAAAAAGGCTCACACTATGAGT
>JBDTNB010000089.1:0-26990 GCA_039933955.1 Chloroflexota bacterium | reverse complement strand
TTCCACAAGCTGACCAGCTTTGAAGTGAGCGGCATTTTGCAGCGCGGCGGGACGATTTTGCAGACCGCGCGCAATGAAGAATTCAAAACGCCTGCCGGACAGAAAAAAGGGCTGCGCCGCCTGAATGAGCAGGGTATCGAAGCACTGGTCGTCATCGGTGGTGACGGCAGCCTGCGCGGGGCAATGACCCTGCACAAGTTGGGATTCCCCGTCGTGGGAATTCCCGGCAGCATCGACAATGATATTGACGGTACGAACACCAGCATTGGCGTGGATACGGCGTTGAACACGATTGTCGAATCGCTGGATCGTATCCGTGATACGGCTTCATCGCATACGCGGGCATTCGTGATCGAGGTGATGGGGCGCAACTGCGGTTATCTGGCGATTATTTCCAGTATTCTGGGTGGCGCAGAAATTGTTTCGACACCCGAACGTGAAATCTCGATGGATGAAATCGCGGCCTCTCTGGCGGACGCCTATGTACGTGGGAAATCGCACGCGATTGCGGTGATCGCTGAGGGCGTGTCGTATGAGACAACCGACCTCATCAATTTTCTGAAGCAAAAAACCGAAGTCGGGTTTGACATCCGGCTGACGATTCTGGGACATTTGCAACGTGGGGGCAGCCCGTCGGCATTTGACCGTTTGCTGGCGACCCGCATGGGACTCAAGGCGTTGGAAAGCCTGCGCGCAGGCGAATCTGGGATGATGGTGGCATTGAATGACCGCGATATGACGACGATCCCGATAGAGCAGGCGATCAAGAAAACCAAAGAGATCAACCCCAGCTATTATGAACTAGCGCGGATTCTGAGCCGTTAGCGGCTCCTCTTCAGCTTTTAGCGATTGGCTCAATACAAAAGCAAATGCGGAAGGACGTTCGGTTGGGCGTCCTTTTTTTGTTCAGGTTAGGCAGAAAAGGACAAGGCAGCGCCTTGCCCCTACAAAAATTGACTATTACCGGTGATTTAGCGTTTGCGCGATTTTTTGCCGGTGGTTGCGGTAGCGGGGACGCGGCCATCCCCATCGAAGGTGCGGACGTAGAGATCGCCCATACGCTCTGCCCACCATGACTGATAAACATCGTTACTGATGTCGAAGATGAAGCTGGAACGCTCGCTGCATTCGGTACAGAGCGTCACGACCTCGTTCAAGCCCTGGAAGGCGCGGTTAATCTGCGCAATCGGCATGAGGAGTCCACCGCAGTTGGGGCAGCGCTGCTCCTCGATGAACTCATGCTGGCAGGCGATATCCTGCGCGATGACGTAGTTATCTGCCGTCGGCGCAAATAAATCCGCTGTGCGGTTGGGGTTGACGGCGGGATCGTTTTCTTGTTTGGCAGATCGTTTTCTAAAGATCATTCCCATTTCCCATTTCCATCAATCGGCGCTGATGTCGGCCACTTTGGCATTGACCACACGAATAAAGGCGGCGGTTGGTACGCGCAAATCCATGCCGCGCTGTCCTGCGCTGACCAGGATATGTTCTAATTCTACAGCGGGTTTGTCCAGATAGACTGCCCAATTTTTTTGGGTCAGGGCCAGGGCGCTGATGCCGCCGACCTTGAGACCGGTATGATTTTCGGCGTCGGCATGAGCAGCCATACCCACTTTTTTATGTTTAGTCACGGCAGCCATTTTTTTCAAATCAAGCTGGCGATCTGCGGCGAGGATTGCCAGGAAAGGCTTTCCGCCACCCATCGGTTCGACGACCAGCGTTTTATAGACCATGAAAGCCGGGACACCCAAAATGTCGGCTATGACTTCGGCGTCGCGTTCACTGTCCGGGAACTCGGTCACTTCATAGGGGATGTCATGCTTTTCCAGCAAGCGCATGGAGTTGAGTTTGGTTGCCATACTCTTAGTGTAAAGTCAAACGGCGAAAGTTGAAAGTGAAAAGTTACGAAATTCCTTAAAATTGGTATTATTGCGAAAACTGCCGCCGCCTTTGCGGGCGGGAAACAGGAGAAGCGCCGCCGTTTGTGCGAAAGTGGCAGGCGGGAAGCACGAGAAGGGCTGCCGCGTTTGCATAAAATCGGCGGGTCTAGGGGAAGAGTCCGCCGCTGTGAGAATTCTCGCAAATGCAGAAGATTTTTCACCACAGAGACACCGAGATCACAGAGAGAAAAGTGTAAAGAATGATCTGACGGGTCAACATCGACAGGGCAGTAAACATGGGTGGATGCTCCCCCTTGATTGCTGGCAGGACTGCACTAAGTGGTGGGTTAATGATTGCAGGCTATCCCCTCACCCCCAACCCCCTCTCCCACAAGTGGAGAGGGGGCTTTAATGACCTTCTGTAAACCATTATAGTCACATTTATGACAGCTAAATTTGTAAATTTTGACCGCCCACCGTTTAATGTGGTGCTACCTGATTGCTACTAACATTGAACTATAGAACAAAAATTCTAAAAAGTCAAGTTCGAATTGGGTTTGAGTTTCAATCTTCGGATGCGAAGATGAGGGCGACGTGACCGGTTTTTTCCTCGCCGGGTTGCAGGACGAAGACGCCGCTGCCGGGAATGCTATCCGCATAGAGGTTAAAGCCATCGCTGGCGTTGGTCATGAGTTCGACGGCGAAAAACGGTTTGCCCTGGGGCGCATAGAGCAGGATGTGCCTGAAAATGCGGTTCACAACCATAAAGACATCGACATTGGAACCGGGAAAATTCAGATGGGCGCAGGGATCGTCTTCGTGATTGGTCTGGGCGGTGAGCAAGTCGTTGCGTTCCATCTCATCGAGGGCGCGCAATTCCTGGAAATCGAGTTCGGGTTTCACCGGAATTGGCGCGGAGACGGCCATAAAATCGACCAGTTCAAACTGCTGTTTGCAGTCAATTTGCACCTGGGGCAGTGGGTCGGCAGGCCGCACAAAATAAGGATGATGGCCGAAACCAGCGGGCATGGGGCGGGTATCCTCATTTTTGAGCGCGAGTGTCCAGATGAATAAATCGCCGGTCAATTCGTAGATCGCCGTCGCGGAGAATTTGAACGGCCAGTTCATGTCGGGAAAATCTTCGGAGTGAAGGCTCATGTGGATGTGAGTCGCGTCGGATTCGTCAATTGTCCAAGCGCGCCCACGCACATCACCATGACGGGCTGTGCCGTCGTCTTGGGTGGTGCGGAGTTGATATTCCTGGTCGTGGAAGCGCAGGATGCCATTTTTGATGCGATTACACCAGGGCAGCATGATGAAGCTGGAACAATTGCTGGAATTGCCGTAGTCGGATTCGGGCGTGGGGCGCAGCACGTTGATCCACGCGCCGTCTTTGTGAACGCGGCCAAAAGCGATGGACGCGCCGGTATCGGGCAGGATGCCGACCTGCCAATGATCATTTTGGAGTGTGTGTAAATTCAATTGAACCACCGAGACTATTTACCCTCTCACCCCAACCCCTCTCCCCCGAATTCAAGGGAGAGGGGCTAAAAATCGCTGTAATTGAAATGTCTGCGAAGCGATATTTAGTTTGGTGACAGAGGGGAGAATCAAAACACAGAATTTGGTTGATTATAGCGCGAAATCGGGTTCAGACTGGATTAAATTTGTGAGAATGGTTTCAATATCAGTTAATGATTCGGCGCGGATGAGTTGATCGCGGATGGCGACGGATTGCGGTTCATCGAGATCATATTTGGTGAGCTGACCGCGCAGTTCCATGACGGCGACGCGCTCCGGCAGGTAAGTCGCGCTGGCGACGGTGCGGCGGGCGTGTTCCAGAGCAATCGCGGCGCGTTCGGCGCGGGTCGGTTCGGGCAGTGATTCGCCGGTTGCCAGCTCGTGAGCGATGTGGTTGAAAATCCAGGGTTGGCCGAGGGCAGCGCGCCCGATCATGACGCCATCGCAGCCGGTCAGGGCAAGCATACGGTGGGCGTCGGCGGCATTTTTCACATCGCCATTGCCGAAAACGGGGATGCCGACGGTTTCTTTGACCTGACGAATCACCTCCCAATCGGCATCGCCCTGGAAACCCTGTTTGGCATAGCGACCATGTACGGCAATGGCTTTCACGCCCACTTGTTCAGCGGCTTTGGCGAAGGGGATCGCGGTCATATCGCCCGCGTCCCAACCACTGCGGACTTTAACCGTGACAGGAACAGAGACGGCGTTGACGACGGCTTCCACGACCATCGTCGCGGTGCAAACATCTTTGAGGAGTGCCGCGCCGCCGCCTTTACCCGCGACTTTCGGAACCCAGCAGCCCATGTTGATGTCCACAATGTCCGCGCCGTAATCGACCACGATGCGGGCGGCTAATGCCATCGCCGCCGGGTCATTGCCGAACAACTGGACAGCGAAGGCGCGCTCGTTGGGAGTCCAGTCAAACATATGAATGGTGCGCTTGACGCCGCTGTTTTTCATGACGTTGGACGAGATGAGTTCGGTGCAAACCAGCCCGCAGCCGCCCAGGTCACGCACGAGGGTACGGAAGGCGTGGTTGGTGTGTCCGGCCATCGGCGCGAGGCTGAGGGGCGGGTTGATGATGTGGGAGCCGATGTGAACGGGTTTCAATGACATACATATTACCTGAAGAGTTTCACACAGAAAGCTGTATGACAACTCACTCTTTGCTTTCTAAATCCATCAAGGCTTTAATAGCCTCGGCATCGGTCATGAAATAACCGACCATCGTTCGATATTCCTGAAGGTCAACAAGCGCTTGAGCTTTATCGCCCATCGCATAGTAAACAAGCCCACGTTCTTTTCTGGCATCGGGTGAGTTTGGTTGCAAGTCTGATGTGTGCTGTAAATCAGCGAGGGCGTGCTCATATTTGCCTAACCGTCGATAGGCTTGCGCACGATTAAGATAATATACTCCGTCAGTAGCCAAAATTTCAATTGCTCGTCCATAATCTGATGCTGCTTCCTCGAATCGCCCCTGTGTGTAATGGACTAACCCACGATTACTATATGCGTCTGCATAATCTGGCTTCAAATCAACGGCTCGATTGAAGTCATGCAATGCATCATCGAATTTTTGAAGCATAAGATATGCCGCCCCGCGATCACAATAAAACGTAGGGTTATTGGGGTAACGTTCTAATTTGAAGGTATTTTTTATTACTTCGGCCTGATAAGGGTTCTCTGGAAGGCTCGTAGGGAATATATTCAATTTTACGCTAGCGTTCGCTTGACTTCTCGCCCGATTGCGTTCCAATTGCTGCCGACGTTTGTTCCAAGTCAAGATGGAACTAGCGATGAGTGCCAGCGCCAAAATAAGACAGGGCTGAACCATTTGATTGTCCATAACAACCTGATGCCTTTCCGGGAAATTTTCAGCGACTTATTGGCGAAAACGAATCAGTTCAAATGTGATGTAGGCCAGTAGATTTTACTCATAATACATCAAGTCACATTTATATTGCCGCTAGCAAAAACTTCGAAACCAATCCCGGCCAAATAATACATTTCAGGCGCTTAACTTCAGGCAAGACGTTTGTTATCGCATCCTAATCAATCCACAGGAGCATGAGGCCGCTTTCGGAGATGAAGCCGAGCGATTCGTACAGCGGCTGGGCGATGGGTGCGGCGTGGAGGGCGATATTTTGGGTGACGCGAGTCTCGTGAACCCAGGCGAGAAGGGCGTGCATGAGCTGACGCGAAAGTCCCTGGCGGCGGTGAGCGGGAACCGTATAGACGTTTTCGAGGTAGCCTTGTTTCCCGGTTTCATCATCGAGGATCGGCGGCCATTCGCGCAGCCATAGGCCGACCCCGGCGACAATTTCACCTAAATCAGTTTCCGCGAACCAGCCAATATAATCGCCAGAGGCGAGTTTGGGTGCGACCCAGACCGCATATTGGATTTCCATTGCTGCCAAATCGGAGTCCAGGTAATCGCCCTGGTCAGCGAACATCAGGCTGCGATGGTGGGCAATCAGGGCCGTGTCGGCGGAGGTGGATTGGCGAATCTGATAAGTCATGCGATTAACTGACCATATATGACAATCTGCGATGGCGATGGTGCTGAACGTCATTCGACGCTGTTGACTTAGACCAGTATACCTGAGAGTAGACGGTATTTGTCTAACAGGAGGCTTGAATCAAATGCCCACAATGAATGAAATGGTCGATGATTTTCTGGCGCAGAAACGCATCGGAGTCGCGGGTGTGGCACGGGATGGAAAGAGTCCGGCGAATGCGATTTACAAAAAGTTAAAAAAAGAGGGGCATCAGGTGTATGCCATTAATCCGAACGCGGATATGTTGGAAGGCGATAAGGCTTACGCGAATGTGAAATCCACGCCGGAAAAACTGGACGGGGTGGTGGTCGTCACGACGCCGGAAGTCAGCAAACAAATCGTGCAGGAATGCGCCGAAGCAGGTATTTCGCGCGTGTGGCTGCACGGATCATTTGTGCATGGCAGCAGTGTAACGGACGAAGCGGTGCAATTCGGGCAAGAGCATCATGTGACGGTGATCGCAGGTGGTTGCCCGATGATGTATGGTCAGAACGCGGACATTTTCCATAAAGGCATGTGTTGGTGGATGAAGACGACAGGTAGTTTGCCCAAATAATGGGTAGCGATGATGGACGCGAATCACGCATTCTGGAATGAACAGCAGCAAGCGCTGCAACGCTGCCTCGCCCGTGAAGATCAACAGGCTGAGGCGGTAGCATTGACACTGCGGCAGCACGCGATGGTGCATACGGGGGCCGTCTCGCGCAGTGGATTATGGTCATTCGAAGACACAATCTGGGACGGGCTGGATGATGAAACGGTGCGGCGTATTCCGCCAAATTTCGAGCATTCGCTTGCCTGGGTATTCTGGCATATGACGCGCATCGAGGATGTGACGATGAATATGCTGGTTGCCGGGGAAGCGCAGGTGATTCGCGAGGATCGCTGGCTGGAACGGATGCAATCGCCTATTACCCATACCGGGAATGCGATGTCTGTCAAAGCTATACAGGCATTGAGTGCAGCCATCAATATCGAAGCGCTGCGTGATTATCGCTTGGCGGTTGGGGAACGCACCCAGGAGATTATTTATAGTTTGCAGCCCGGAATGCTGAAGCAGAAGGTCAAAACGGCGCGGTTGCAACAGATTTTAGACCAAGGCGCGGTGCTGGAAGCGGCGCGTGAGATCGTCGATTACTGGGGGAAACGTTCGATTGCAGGTTTGCTGCTGATGCCCGCCACACGGCACAATTTTGTGCATCTGAATGAGGCGGCGCGCCTCAAAGCAAAATTCAAATAAGCCTGACCGGGGTGTTCAAACGAGCATCCCGGTTTTTATTTTCGCCCGCTTATTTATACTGGCGTTTTGCCAAGCGTGCGATGAGCCAGGGTGCAAGGGTGTTGCCGATCAAAATCAGGCGGTCAAAAAGGCGCAGGACGACGGTCTGCTGTTTGCGGTCAATGGCTCTCAATATTGCGTCGGCGACTTGTTCGGCTGACATGGCGGGTAAATTGCTGGCGGAACGGGCTGCACCCCGGCGGTTGGCGTTGAACTCGGTCTCGGTGCGCCCAACCAGCATATCAGTCACGCCGATGTGGTCGGATTCGAGTTCCAGGCGCAGGGACTTGGCGATGCTGCTGACGAAGGCTTTACTCGCTCCATAGGTAGCAGTAAAGGGCATGGCAACCTGACCCGCAACCGACGAAATGATGACAATTTGACCACCGCCAGATTTGCGCATGGCTGGAATGGCTGCGCGGATGCTGTGCAGCACGCCGTCGATGTTTGTCCGCAGCACAACTTGAAGGTCGTCCCAGGGGGCATCGGAAATTTGGCCGCGCTGACCCAATCCGGCGTTGGCAATGAGGATATCTAAACGTCCAAATTTATCTACAGCCTGGGCGACGGCTTGATTCATGGCGGCGGCATCGGTCACATCGGCGGCAATCGGCAGGATGTCGCCGTGAGGTGTGGGCAGGGCATTCACAGCGTCAGCCAGGGTGGATAAACGATCTGCGCGGCGGGCGGTGGCGACGACCTGCGTGCCGCGTTTGGCGAAGGCCAATGCTGTAGCGAATCCGATGCCGCTGGATGCGCCGGTAATGAGGACAACCTGTGATGTGTTCATACATGGAAATTGTAGCGGGTTTGGGGAAATCGACAATGGGCGACCCAGCGGGTCACCCCTATAGAAATGCGATTTTTTAGGAGGCGGTTTCGGGCGAGAAAAGGTCGCGTTTGGTGAAGCGAGCGGTCATGAAACGCCATGCGATTTTGGGCGTCGTTAACCAGGCTATGCGCGCGCCGTGTTTGGTGTTGGACAAGATGCCATCGACCAGGAAGGGGACAACCGTTTCGACTCGATCCGCCAGAATATTGAAGATGCGGCGTGTGCGGCTGTTTTCGGCCAATTCTTCGCCGCCCGTCAGCAAATCGGTCACGACCATACCAGGACTGAGAAAACCTACCTGCACGGGTTTGTCCTGCAATTCTTTGACCAGCCCTTTGGTGAAATAAGTCAGGCCGGATTTGGTCGTGCCGTACAGAATCAATCCAGGCGAAATCGGGCCAGCGCTGCCCAAACCTTCCATGTTATACAGTTGACCGAAACCCTGCTTGAGCATACCGGTTATCGCGACTTTGGAGCCGTGTATCACGCCCATGAGGTTGGTGCGGACAACATCATCGAGTGTGCTCGTGGGCAGTGTCCAGAAATCCTGACTGGGATGGCTGATTCCCGCGTTGTTGATCCAAATATCGACGCGGCCAAAATGGGCGACAGATGCTGCCCATAAGGTTTCAACCTGGGCGAAGTCGCCCACGTCGCAGGGCTGACCGAATACACGGTCTCCGAAAGCCGGTTGCAATCCAGTGATGGCTTTGGCGACACTTTCCGCGCTGCGGCCTGAAATGACAACCTGATGTCCGCGCTTCAAAAATTCGCCCGCCATGCCCAGGCCGATCCCGCGCGTGCTGCCGGTAATGACGATCACTTTGTTGTTGCTTGCCATAACTTTCCTTTAAGCTGCCGCGCCAGAAATTTCGTCGGGCCGTGTGCCGCGCAGACGATCATACACCCATAGGCCGATGGCGATGAGCAGCGCCAGAACGCCGACGGCCAGATAATCAATCGCCGGGATCGCAGCCAACTGCCAGATTTTGCTGATGCCCTGCTGGCTGTAGACCCACACTGCGAGCGCAACATAAATGCCGATCAGGAGCCACTTGATCCAATTTTTCAACCCCAGGCCGTGCATCTGAGTGATGATGAGGATGCCGCCGAAGCCGAAAAAGAACATCGGCCACAGGCTGTTGCCCTGGACAATGGCGACAATTGTACCGTGCGCCAGGACAATCACTTCCTGCACGAACGTCCAGAATTTGTTGACATGGATGCGCGTCAGGAACAGGCTGCCTTGCAACAGCAGCAGGAAGGTATAAAAGAAGCCGACGAGATGACCGTTGGTAGCTTCCATCGGATGATACCAGAAAGTGTAGATGATCGCCCAGGCGAAAAAATAACCGTGATATTTGCGGGCGAACTGGGTGATACGCTGGCTGATGGGCACTTTTTTGCCGAAGAACAGACCACGCCGCTTATTTTCCATCAGTAGAATCCAGACCAGCATAACGATGACTGACCCCTGCGAACTGAAAATGGACACATCCTGAGCGAGACCGTCATACCAGATATGGGTTTGAACGAAGTGCAGGCCGATGAAATAGGCATTGGCGGCGAGGGCAATCACATTGACGCGGTGCAGCCCGCCCGTATATTTTTTGACGTGGGTTTGGGCATACCAGATTAACCCCCAGAGCGTGATTTGATGCGCCAGATAAAACACCCAGGCTGTCAGATGCGATAGGGTGGTCGGTTCGGCCAACTTCCAGTAATACCAGGATGCGCCCTGGTCGGGCAGGTGCGGGAAAACCTGAAGTGCAGGCGCGGTCAGATAAATAAGGGTAGTGAAGGCGAAGGCGAAAATCACGCCGCCCCATATCGCCCATTTATCCAGACGGCGCGGTTTTTGTGTGTCCTGCTGCGCAGTCGATGAAGTATCCGACGCATGGTGAGTCTGAAAAGTTCCCATATGCAATACCTTGTTGTGTTGTCTATGAATTGGTGTGTGGCATTATTGAAACGTGGTTATATGAGAGAAGGATCAGATTTTGTTTAGGAAATAAGTAGTAATTGAATTGCCCTGCGCTGTACCACTTCATCTCAAGGGAGCTGTGACGAACTCTCGTTTAATATGATGATTAACTGTTTAAATCCGCAAAAAGGCCAATGTGAAGCTCATTGGCGAAGCTGATTTACGGCTTACTTTTCGACGGCGGGCTGGAAATCCCAGGCGGGTTGGATAATTAACGCGGCGTAGATCGCTCCCATGCGTTCCGGCGGATAAGGCATGTCGTGGTCGAGCCACCATTTCACCAGCGCCAGCGCAGAGGCCGCTACATGATTGGCGGCGATTTCTGGTGGGATGAGGGGTGCAGGTTGGACATAGCGATTTTTTAAAATCGAGTCGGCAATCATTTCCTGGACTTTTTGCACCATGACGCTGGCATTCAGGCCGCCGAGCAAGGCGCGGTAGAGCGACTGATTATCCGCAACATGCTGGAAGAGGATAGTTCCGCCCACTGCCGGTGGTTCGCTAGTACCCAACAGGGTACGGAGTTCCTCGATCAGTTCAGCGATCATGCTCATGAAAAGTGAATCTTTGTCGGGGAAGTGGCGAAAAAAAGTTGAATAGGAAATGTCGGCAAAGTCGGTGATGTCGCGGATGGTGACGGCGTCGTAACCATCGCGCAGCGCCAATGTAACCAGAGCGTCTACGAGCAGTTTGTGAGTGCGGCGAATGCGGCGATCCATGTTTTCCTCGTAATAGGGTGATTAAAATAAGTGTTTCTTAAATTTCATAGAAAATTCATGGCAAATTTGCGCCACAGCATGTATATTATGCGCTATAGTATAGCATATCTCGTTGATGAGGTGTTGAAGGCGAGATGCTCGAAACTCCAGTTCAGGTTTACGATTTGCTCAACCCAACGGTGCTGCACGACGATGGGTCGCAACTTCAACCCGACACTGACGTAAATGAGATTGAATGGAATGAAACACTGCTGCTGCACAGCATGAAAACTATGCCGGTGCGGTTCTGATTAACGAAATGGGCGTGACCGATCACGACCCATGTGTATCGACATCGAGCACTGCTGCCTAACACTTTTGCCCGCGCTGCTTTCGGCCTTTCTACGCCGCCTCATTATGATCGAGGCTGAAAGCAGCGTCATCGCTGACCCTTTTCCCACACTACATCCCGTCGAGATGCATATGGGGCGTGATCCGTCACGCCCATTTTGATTCTAACCTACGGTGTTTTCCCGAATAGCGCTAAATGTCCTTTGTTTCGTTAAAAAACTTTTTCAGATGGGGTGTTTCATCGATTGCTAATCGAATAAAGCCGCGTCTTTCGTCGTTGGGGTGGTGGGCTGCCCAGTGAGCGATAAACTTTATTGGTGTTTGATCTTCCGGGTACAATAGGCTGAGTGTAATCGCTGCCTGAAGCTGGTTATAGCTGGCAGGTTGATCTGGTTTGGACTCGTATTTTCCATTCATGACATCATACAATGGCTGGCGATAGGTTCGCGCGGCTTCCGGTGCGATCCGCGCCAGGGATGTTATGAGATTCACATCAGGTTCCCACTCTAAACCTTCATCAATAAGCCCGGTTATTAATTCGACGATTCTGGGTGATGTCGGCACAAACAGCGACAAAGTGTTGATTGTATATTCCGACGCTGTATCTCTCATTTGCGGTAAAAATGCAATAATCTCATCTATCGTTTTTTCTCGCTCAATTTTCCCCTCGTTGGCTAAACGGCAGAGTGTGTGAATTGCACTCATTTGCGTCCAATCGTATTCCCCAAAAGCAATATCACGGATGATGGGAAGCGTATCATCAGGGCGATTATAGAAAATCTCAAAAATGGCCCATTGGCTCATGGACTGCCATTCACCCAAACGACTATATTGATTTTCAACTTCCGCCGGTTTGGGCGGGTTATTGGGATAAATAAAATATTTAACGAGTTTCTTAATTTGGGTGGCATCTAGTTGAGCGGCGGCCTGCTTGGCACGTTCTTGAAACGTTGGTTTATCATTGATGGCGGCGGCCACCCAACCGGCGAGTTCAGCTTCATGAGTGGGCATTATGAAGACGTTCCTTGAGTCATGACGCGACCTGTTTTAGGTTTGCGGCGGGATGTTGATGGCGGGTTTGCGGCGTTTGAAGACGCAAAAATAAGTATTGCTCCAACTTGTGCCGCCGAAGAAGATGTCGCCTTTTTTGCCGACCTTCGCCACCGGTTCCATGTGGAGGAGTTCCCAACCCATCGCGCCCAGCTCATCGAGTTCGGGCATCATGGTTTCCGGCGTATAGGCGGGCGGATTTTTCCAATTGGGACGGAAACGCTTCAAGAAGTCTGACACCCCCTCGTTTTTGACATCCGCCGTGATGAACTTTGACAGATATTCCCACTGTTCCATGCTGCCCCCAGACAAGAAGTTAAAAGTTGAAAGCTGCCTACTTTCAACTATTGTAGTCCAAATTGGCGATGTGGGTGCTAGTTTAGGGACTAAGCGGTTCGAGAACGACGAGTTGGTGATTCGGTTTCTCCTGGAAGGATTGGAAGACGGGCGACTGCACGATGAATTTCGTCCACAGGTCAGCCGATGCAGTGGCATGTTTTTTAGCGGTTAGCAATTAGCCATTAACTGAAATATCAAAGGCGGATTGCTCGTCGCATGGGATGTTCGATTAATATGAGAAGTTATATGATAGGAGGGGTGGTTGCGGGAAGGTGCTTTGGGGGGATTGTGAGTCAGACTTTGGATGGGCTTGTGAGCTAGCCCTGGGCAGATTTTATCAGGTATAAACCCAAATCCGTTTCGCCTAATCAGGTGACTTCACGTTCACTTTTTGCGTAAATTTCTAGCAAGACTTTAGCCACCTGTATCGCGCAGAGTAACACTTGTACTGAATCTACGCCGTAAATCTTACGTACCTTTTCGTCGCTCACGCCGACAAATAGAAATTCGCAGTACCAATCTCGACCATTCGGCTGGGGTTTGCCAATAAGCAGTTTAGCGCGCCTTCTATGCCATCCAACTCGAAGGCACGCTCTGCAAATACATCGCTGATTTGATTTGCGCTCATTGTCCCTATCCTTCAATTTTCGTTTCAGATTTATGAAGGGCGCAGCGCTGCGCCCTTCATAATATCGTCGCGCTTTGTCTAGGCGGGAACAGTTTGGGGCACCCAACCAGACAACCCTTTTTCTCAGCCGTCAAACGTGACCAGGAATCCTGCTATGAGCATTTTGCCGTCTGTTCCCGCGGTTGAGAATCGCATATCGATTCCCTTTGGCGCGTCCTGGTTGAGGTAAATCCGCACGGGCATACTCCCGTCGGGAGGGAGATCCAGGCTTAAGATACTGAGGGACGGTATGCTGCTAATCATGATGAGTTTCTTGCCATCCGCGCTCACGCCAAAGCCGTAGGGTACATCGTGGGCTGTACCTTGCGTGAAATCGAGTTCGTCTTTTCTCGCCTTGCTGAAATCAAGCACTGGGGCGGAGCTTCCCGTCGCGACATCCACATAATAGGCGATATTGGCAGGCGGCAGAACAGCATATTGGACATTCGAACTGGTCACTAACAGTCCACTCCCACCGGCGACCCATGCGATGGCGCTGGGTATCAATGCTATATCCTGCCTATAGGTTGGCATTCCTGATTGTAATTGGGATTGACTAATTAACAGGTGTGGCGGCGTTTGGGCAGCCAAATCGACGAGCCAGACGCCGTTATTCGGGTCTTCTTGCCCTGGTGAGCAGATATTGCGAACCAATATCGCCATCGTTGTACCATCTGGCGAGATAGTCATGACGCCATGCAACCCTGGCCCAATCATGGCCGTGTCCGTAATGAGGCACAAAGAGGAAGTGGATAGTATGGGACTCAAATCCAGAACCTCGGTAAGATCACCTGTTTTCAGCGAAAGTTTATTCAGTTTGGCACTCATCTGGGAGTGATCGTCCGGTATTTCTGAGCGTACAAAATACAAATCGTCGTTGGTTGGATTCCAGGTCGGTATGTAATCCAGCGGCGATTGAGGCAGCGGTGGGGTAGCGCTCAGATTTCCAGTTATATGATCGTCGGTGAGGTCGGAATAGCTTCCCGTTACTGTATCTAGCGTCCAGACATCGCTTTCCTGAAGAAATACTTGAAGGTCTTCCGTGAAAGCAATTGTTTTGCTGTCTGGTGACCAATAAATCGTTCGCGGAGACCCTCCCAACCCATCAGGGTAGGGGAAACAGTTTTTCGTGTCATTGTTGAAGGTGTAGATGCAAAGGCTGGTTGGTTCGATACCAGCCACTGCCGATCCATCCGGCGCTAAGACTGCTTTTTCTAACGGCATGTTGCCGAATAATTGCAGATTTGGCCCTTTCACATCTATGGGTATGTTTTGATCGGCTGTGGCAGTCGGGATTGCTTGCATCTCACTCGGCGGAAAGTATGCTGACAGCGTGCGCCAGCTCCCAACCCATTCGATCAATCCTGCATCGGGGTTGGTAGGATCAATGAATTGACTGCTTTTACGGCCTTTTTTCACCAGTGCCCACTGATGTACCGTGCCATCATCGGTTGGCACGAGATAGATTGGATAGTCTTTCCCCTGATAATTAAAGGTTGTCGAAGTTGTATCCTGTGCGTTAAGCGATGCGAACGGTAATAAAAGGGTCAATGCCAGAAGCCAAATCAGCCGTTTCATAAATCCTCGGTTGTTTTATTGCTATTTGACGATATTCATAGTTTTCTCGCTTACTTAACTTATACATCGCATCCCAAATTTCACACAAACGCCGGTTCGTGATAGATGCCGAAAACCTCGCGCATTACGTCGGTGATTTCGCCGAGGGTGGCGTAGGCTTTGGCGGCTTCGATGATGTAAGGCATCGTGTTGGCGGTTCCAGCGCAGGCTCCGCGCAGGGCGTTCAGCGTTTGCTCGACTTGGGCGTTGTCGCGTTCCAGACGCAGTTTTTGCAGCCGCGCGACCTGCCGATCATAACCTTTGGGATCCATTTGCAGAATCGGGATGCCGGGATTTTCATCCGTGTTGTATTTATTCACGCCGACGATGAAGCGGTCATCGCTATCGACTTCGATCTGATGGCGGTAGCTGGCGTCGGAAATTTCCTGCTGGAAAAAGCCACCTTCAAGGGCTGGAATCACGCCGCCCAGATCGTCGATGCGGCGGAAATAATCATAGACGGCTTTTTCAGTCTGGTTGGTGAGCGCCTCAATAAAATAACTCCCGCCCAGAGGATCAATCGTGTTGATGACGCCACTTTCCTCAGCGATGATTTGCTGGGTGCGCAGGGCCAGGGTGACAGCGTGTTCGCTGGGCAGGGCGAGGGCTTCATCCATGCTGTTGGTGTGCAGCGATTGTGCGCCGCCGATCACCGCCGCCAACGCTTGAATCGCGACGCGGACAAGGTTGATTTCCGGCTGCTGGGCGGTCAGGCTGACGCCGGCGGTCTGGGTGTGGAAGCGACACAGCCAAGAACGCGGATTCTTCGCGCCAAAAGTTTCACGCATTTCACGCGCCCATATACGCCGTGCCGCCCGCAGCTTGGCGATTTCTTCAAAAAAGTCGTTATGCACGTTGAAGAAAAAGCTCAGGCGCGGGGCAAATTCGTCGATGTCCAGTCCTCGTTCTAGTCCCCAGCGCACATATTCCAGACCGTCAGCCAGCGTGAAGGCCAACTCTTGCACGGCGGTGCTGCCCGCCTCACGGATGTGATAACCGCTGATGCTGATCGTGTTCCACAGCGGCATGTGCTTTGTGCCGAATTCAATGGTATCAGTCACGAGGCGCATCGACGGTTGGGGCGGGAAGATAAATTCTTTCTGGGCGATGTATTCCTTGAGGATGTCGTTTTGCAGCGTGCCTTGCAGTTTTTCCATCGGCACGCCCTGTTTTTCCGCCGCCGCGATGTAAAACGCCCAGATAATCGGCGCGGGGCTGTTGATGGTCATGCTGGTGGACACCTCACCGAGCGGGATGCCATCAAACAGGATTTCCATGTCCTTTAGTGAGCTAATTGCCACACCACATTTACCGAATTCGCCGAGGGCTTCGGGCGCGTCGGTGTCATAACCCATGAGCGTCGCTAAATCAAAAGCAACCGATAAGCCAGTGTTGCCCTGATCGAGCAGATATTTGTAGCGGGCGTTGGTTTCTTCTGCCGTGCCAAACCCGGCGAACATACGCATTGTCCACAGCTTGCCGCGATGCCCGGTGGCATGGACGCCGCGCGTGAACGGATATTCGCCGGGGAGTCCCAGGTCGCGCGATTCGTCAAAATCGGGGATGTCGAGCGGAGTATACAAACGGTTGATGGGCACGCTGGATTGGGTGACAAAGGTCTCGCGGCGTTCGGGCATCAGGTCAAGTGTTTTTTTGAGCGTGCCTTGTTCCCATTGGCTATAGGCCGCAGAAAGCTCGTTCAGTTTTTGCTCGTCAAAAGGCATGTTTTGATCTCCGTTTTGTGGACATCTAT
This sequence comes from Chloroflexota bacterium, assembly GCA_039933955.1. GTDB lineage: Bacteria > Chloroflexota > Anaerolineae > Aggregatilineales > Phototrophicaceae > CFX2. The sequence continues at coordinate 10,458 of JBDTNB010000089.1, read as the reverse complement.
TAAAGGCATTATAGCATTCACCATTGAGGGTTGGCGCGAAGTTCGGGCAATGTGCCATAAAGCCAATTTCTTAACATGTTTAAGGTTTGCCTACGATATATTAACGGAACGTAAAATATTGTTAAAATAGCGTCTCATATTCCCAAACATGAATGAGCGAGAAAGGCCCATACATACATGGCACTCAGCGTTGAAGAACGTATTGCGACTTTGCAAGCGAAAGTTGAAGCGGTTACGCCAACCGATACAATGGCGGAGGCTGGACGGAAGGTGCTGCTGGTCGAATTAATCAAAATGCTGCAACATGAAACTGGGAGCCGTACCGGAGAGGACATCGAAGATGTGCATGATATGCGGGTGGCGATCCGGCGGATGCGCAGCGCGTTCCGTTTGCTTGCGCCCTATTACAAGGCGAAAGATGTGCGCCCCTACAGCAAAGCGATGCAGGGGTTAGGCTGGACGCTGGGCGATGTGCGCGACCTGGATGTGCTCATCGACAATTTGCGCGCGTTCCAGTTGACGCTGAATGCTGACCATCAGGCCGATTTGCAGACGACGATTGATGCCCTGGATGAGCGGCGCACGGCTGCGCGCGAGGATTTGGTGCATACATTCGACAGCAAAGGCTATCGGCGTTTTCTGAAAGACTACTGCGAATTTACGACCACGCCCATTGAGAAGAAAGTGTCGGATGCGGTTGTGCCAACCGAGGTGCGTCATCTGCTGCCGAGCTTGATTTATGACCGGATGGCGGCGGTGCGGGCCTACGAAGATCGCCTGGAGGATGCTGATTCGCCGCGATTGCACGCGCTGCGGATTGAATTCAAACGGCTGCGCTATACGCTATCGTTGTTCGAAAATGTGTTGGGAACGACTCTGGGCGAATTCGTGGACGAACTGAAAACCGCGCAGGATACACTGGGGCATCTCAATGATGGCACTACCGCCCGCACCAGCCTGGATGCTTTGCTGAAAGGCAGTGACGAGCATCACTCGGACGCGCTCAATGCTTATTTCGAGCATCTGGAAGCCAATCACGACCAGTTGGTCGCGGATTTTAAAACCCACTGGGAGCGCTTCAACAGCCGCAAAGCGCAGGAAAAATTGTCGAAGGCGGTGCTGACGCTGAGGTAGGTGATCTAAAAGGGGCATATATCTTCTGGCCTGGGACGCAGACCGTAATTTCCCCAATAAGTTGAACGAGAACCTTTATCTTTCCGTTCCAGGTCAGCAGTCAATTCGGTAATTACAGCATTGCAAGCATCACTTAAGTTGTATCCTCGTACCCGTGAGTAAAACGTGCGCCCGACCTGCGTCCATATGCTCTCTGAATAATGGGTATTGATAGTCGAATAGTAATCATCAGGGATACCCTGCGTATCCTGCAATGCTGCATAAATTGCGGCAGCGGTTTCGTGATCTTGCTGGAAGGTTCTAATCACCAACAGACCGAATAATGCTTGGCTCTTCGTGATAGCATCTGTCCGCTCGTCAATATCGTTGAACGTATGATTGTCCAAAATTTTTTGGTAAAGAATAGCAGCAGTTTGCAAATCCCCTATATGGAGCGCGTTGGCAGCATCCTGTGCCGCTTCAAAGCCAAATCGGGGTGTTTCAGACACACTCCGCCGCTGAGTGAAGTTGACACCATCCCAACCATACGTGGTCTGCCAACGCCGCAACGGGCCTAGACCGGCTGCGCCGCCGTTGTTTTCAGTGACTATGATATCGTATATGCCATCCCCATCTGGGTCTGTGAAATTGTAATCACCTACTTGAAAACTAGTCCAGAGCATCTGATGTATCTGCCTTGTAGAACTATTCCACCCTACAATGTATAAATCCATAAAGCAATACATTCCGCAACCTACGAATTGATAAATGACTTCCGGGTGCGAATCGTGATTTAAATCTTGTATGGAATCGACATACATGCCGGGGTCAAGTGCGGTAGATGTCTGTGTGTATGAATGGTCGTTCACGCGATGATAGCCTGTTTCATCACACACATATATCCATACGACAAAGGTGTTTATGGCTGGCGGTTTAGCGGGAAAAGCGATATTCACAATCACATCATCTTTGCCGTCGCCTGTGAGATCGGTAACGTAAACGCCATCAGTTTTCGTAGTATCTGGGATGACACCTAGTGGTTGCAGTAGAGATTTTAGTTGGGCGGGATCACCGCCCGCTGAGAGATAATTCTGGATAGCATCGGCATAGCCAGCAGATGTGTCAAGTTGTAGATTTTCAGCAGGTGGAGCAATGCAGGTCGAGGCCGAGGGCGGATTGTCCTGGTACGTGATACCACCGATGAAGAATGCCAGCAGGAAAATGTGCCATTTCACCATGTTAATCCCCCTCGTAATGTCTCGACAAAATTTTACCGCATTTTATTCCTCGCCGGGAACCATCGAGAAGGGTTCGGAGAGGGTGAAGACATCGCCAGCAGGTTGGCCGTCAATCGTCACCGGGACGCGCTGCTGGGTGGCACGGTCATACAGGCCGATGTCGAGATGGTAGCCGTCGGCAATCGGCGTATCGGCATTGGTCATCTTCAGGATGCGGCGGTCAACGATGTATTCACCCGGCTCCCAGACGAGCGACGAATAATAATTGCCATCTTCCGTGCGGGTGATGGGCGCGTCCCAGGCCATCCACAGCTTGCCCTGATCGTCGAGCAAATGGATGTAGACCACATAATCGGCAGGCGGCGGCTTAAGCACTTCCCAGAAAAAATTCGTCGTGAGTTTGCGATTATGCCACCAGGAATGATCGAGGATGTCGTAGCCCATATAGCGCACGAAATCGCCAAAGACCACATCGCCTTTCGGCGGAATAGTGACGGCAGGTTTCTCCCAGCGTTTGTCGAGATGCAGTTCATAGACCGTGTATTTGAAAATGCCGTCATCTTTCCACCACGCGCGGCGCAGCACGGACTTGAAATCATTTTCGTCGTCGGTTGCCAGCGATAACACATCGAATACCGGATTGTGTCCCGGTGTTAATGTGCTGAAGTCGCCACCAGTTTCGGGCGTGCCGTAGATGAAATAAGTGACGCCTTCGAGCGCTTTCAGATTCGTTGGTGGATCGCCGATGCGGATGTCATCCAGCGGGAAGAAAAAGGGCAGGCGTTTGATCCCCGGCGCGACGATGCTCAACGTCGCATCGGGATGTTCATTTTTGTAGATTTGCAGACCATCGACCACCGACATGAGCGCGATGTTGCCGGATTGGTAGCGGGCGTGATCGTCGGGCAGTTTGTCCGTCCACAGCCAATCCCATCCAGCGTTGACATCATACAGTGGGGCGATGATTCCCGGAATCGCCAGCGCGAGGATAGCGATGAGAAAGATTGTTTTTTGCGTTTTGCCGCCAGGGACGTGGCCGGTTTGCGCCGCTGGAGGTTCAAAACCTCCAGCTAGAAAAGGATTTTTTAAACCTCTAAAGAGGTTGAATTGCGGTCTCCTAACCGCTTCACCGGCTTTCAGATTTTGGTTAGCAGAGGGTTTTGAACCCTCTGCGGCAATGGGCGATTCAATTTTCTCGACCCAATTTTTGAGGATAACGGCGGTGGGCAGGATCATCAGCGGGACGATGGCAAAGGACAGGCGGTAGTGATAACTGTAGGAATAAAACCACGTCATGAAATAGGGCAGCGCCAGGGCGATGGCCCAACCGAGCGTGGCAACCGTCGAGCGGCCCTCATCCGTCCAGCGGGGTTGCGCCCAGCGCCATAATGTCACGAACAACAAAATACATCCCGCGCCGAGCGCCAGCCATTCCAGCACGCCCATGCGATTGTCGGTGATGCCGACGCGCCCGCTGTTGATAATCGTCGGCAGCAAGCCCGCCAGTACCAGCGCGAGGCCGATCAAAATACGGGCGATGGGTAACAACTTATCGCGATTCCAGGCGACATAGGCCAGCAACATCAACAGCGCCAGCAGCGGCCAGCCGAATTCAACCCCGCTTTGCGCCGCCAATGACTGCCAGTAGCCGGGGGGGAGGTCAATAGGCTGATGACCGGTCAAAATATTGCGGACGTACCAGACTGCGCCCAGTGGAATCGAGGCCAGTCCGGTTGCAGCAACTACACCGAAGCGTTCAAGCCATTCTCCTTTTTGAAAACGCAAACGTAGCAATTCGATCCCAAATAGCAAAAGCACGCCCCAGATGAACGCGCCCATTGTGGGTTTCGTCCACATGCCGATTCCCAGAAATATGCCTGCAATCAAGGCATAGCGAATACGGATGTGGTAAACCGATTCGGGTATCTTAAGCGGGGCATTTGGCGCTGGTTCGGTAAATGCTGGAAGCGGGGCAGGATGAGTCCATGCCTCTAAGAAAAAAGCTGCTGCCGCCGTGAACATGAAGGCCACCGGGATTTCGAGGTCGCCGTAGCGTGACCAGTCGCCGACATGCGGATACAGCGCCCAAATCGCCGCGACATAGATGCCTGTGCGCCGATTAAACAGCCGCTTGCCGAGCACATAGGCCGCAAAAATGCTGCCGAGATGTAACCAGGGCAAAACTGCCCGCGCGGCATGGTCGTCCAGGCCACCGACGGCCAATTGCAAAAAAGTGTGCTGCAACGGCAAAAATTGCGGATAGTAGCCGATGCTGCTGGGGATATAGCCAAGCAGGGTGTAGAGTTTGCCTTCGTAAGCATAGACCCACAGCGAGTCATAGGCGGTTGACGGCCAATAGGCAACGCCGATCCAGCGAATCACGAGGGCGATGCCGATCAGGGCGAGGAGTAATTTTTCGTCAATATGGAGAGCGGATTTATTGTCATCAGGGCGACCCAGCAGGCCGCCCCTACGAAATTTTCTCCTAGTGGATACCCAACCAACTGCCGCGAGAATCGCTGTTCCGATCAGGATATTGGGAAGCGTTAATAAGGGCTGCCGAAAGCTGCCCAGGATGAACATCCACGCGGTCAACAGGGCAGGGCCAAAAGCCAGTGTCAGGCAGGCGACTGTCGGCCAATCACGCCAATCGCGGTGGGGCAAAATCACCAGCGCCCAGGGTAAGCCGAGGCCGAGAAACATCCAGGCCAGGGCGGGCGTGGCGGCGAGCATTGATTGAATCCAATAGGGCATGTTTTAGGCCATTAACTTTTAGCGATTAGCAAAGATGGAAAGCAAAGACGAAGGGTATTGTAGCGGATTGCTCAAGATTTATTCCGGGGAAAATAGTTGATCCGTGACTGATAAACCAGCCACACGATGCAAAGTCCAATCAGCGTGATCCCCGGAATAATTGTCAGATGAAAACCGCGATAGTTGGGATCATACATCACGGGCGGGTAGGGGTGAAGGGCGTTGTTGAGCGAAACCGATCCATACCACGCCAGCAACAGCATCGGGATGAACAACCATAACAGGCCGATGATGCGAATGCGTTTTTCAGGATTGCGGCGCAGTGTTGATCGTGTGAGGTAGATGCTCACAATAATCATTGGAATGCTGATGATTAAGCGGCCTGGATCACTGGCGAAAAAATCGTTGAGCGTGCGCTGCCATGTGCCAAGCGCAGGCCAGTCGATTGCGCCATCCCAGGGGGTAAAAGTAAGCTGGGTGAGGAAGGTCAGCACAAAAAACCAGGCGATCCAGGCTGAAAGCAGCAGGCCGATGTGGAATAAAGTTTTGATTGTCCGCATGTTGACTACTCCTCGTGCGTCATTTACGCGATGTGGGTGTGGAGACAAGCCGCTGTCGCTGCCACCAGACGATGCTCTGCAAAATCCGACTTAAGCCCAGGCCGAGCAGCAGACCGATGACCGGATAAATCGGAAGGTAGTAGCGCTGCCATTCGATGGGCGTCAGGAAAAGCGTCAATACCAGCATCGCCAATGCCCATATTCCCACCAACCAGCGCGCCGCCAAACGGGTTTTACGCCCGCGCAGCAGCGCCCATACACCAATCGCGATCATAACGCACAGGATGAACGCACCCAAGAACGATCCACCGATGCTTACCCCACGCCAGACCGACGCTTCATAGCGGGCAATCTGGTCGCCGATGAAATTTTGCCAACCGGAAACTTCGTAATACTGCGGCAGGACAAGGAACGATTGGCGCAGAAATCCGGCGAACTTGTCGGCGAAATCAACATAACCGCCGAAGGCCGCCGTCTGACCTGCGAGCAACTCTTCACGCAGATGCAGTACCGTTCCGACGCGGGCAATTGGATCATCCCACCAGGCCGGATTCAACAAAATAAATACGATGAGTGCCAGAATCGAGGCCAGGATATAGCGCAGGTAAATCAGCACCGGGACGACGCGCCAGGTGCGGATGGTGCGCGTGAAAATGTAGATGGCGCAGGCGAAGAACACCGCCCCAACCGTGAAAACGGCGGTATGTTTGCTGGCGAGGGCTAACCCGGTAGCGAGTCCCAGCGCCAATGTGCTGCGCCAGGAAGGACGCTGCAACAGCCAGATTCCGGCCAACACCGTGAGCAGGCTGAAAAAAATAAAGCTGCCTTCCATCATCGCACGGCGTCCGTTGAGCAGCAGCGCCGGATTGAGGGCGTAGTACAGGCTGGCGAAATAAGCTGTCGGTAAGCCGCCGACCTGCCAACCGATCACGAAAATCAGCACTGCGCCCGCCGCCAGCAAAATAGTTGACGGTGCGCGGGCGACTTGCAACAATGCCTCGGTTGGTGCGTGGTTGGTGGTCTGGTTGTAGTTCCAATCCGCGCCCCAATCCCACTGCTCATTGATGTCCTGCGGGGTGAAGCCGCGCAAATGCCACGCCATCCCGATCAGATATTTGCTGACTGTGCCATTCAATAGGCGCAGGTCTTGTTCGGCAGGGTTGGCTGGATTAGGGCTGAAGTATATTTTGCTCAGGTCGCGTTCCAGAAATTGGTAGGCGTAATCCCGGCTCATGTAAATCTGGGTTGCTTCGTCGCCATGAAACGGAACCAGATCAGCGCCGGAGAGAATATAAATCACCAGCAGCCCCAGGTATAGAAATATCCACTGCTGCATACTGAGGGGTAAAGATCGGGTGGTGATGGTGCGAAAATAAGGTTTCAAGGGCGGACTTTAACCTGAAAACCCGGACAAAGCATAGACTGTCAAAAACAATCCAATTACGAGAGCAGCCACACACAAGAGGCGAACCAGCTTATCATATCCTCCACCCAGGCTCTTGTCTGCGAGCATCACGTTTTCAGGCTTGTCTGGATCATAAATCAATTCCAATTTTCCCTGTTGCAGCGCTTGCAAGGTGCGTGGATCGACGAGCAGCGGTTCAGGCGCTTGAATTTCTACATCCTGACCGGTACGGGTACGCGCCGTATATTTGTAGGCGACTTCGTACATATTGGTTCCAGACATACTGAGCGCGACTGTTGTGCCGGTGATGATGCCTGTGGTGCGGATACCGTTGGCAAGGAGCGATTGGCGGGCTTTACGTCGTCCCCGATACCCGTTCAGGATTATTAGCCCGCCGACCAGCATCACTAGCCCGATGCCCAAGTTGATGACGTGATACAACGATTCCATTATCTACACGCTCACTGTGCGGCGCGCGCAGGGATTAACAAAATACATTTTCTGCATCATTCCTCGTCGCTGGCGGGTTCAGCAATCGTGACCAGGATTTTGTTCTGCTCCACGCTCTGGCCGGCTGCGACGTTGATGTGCTGTATCACGCCGTCGCGCGGCGATTTGAGTTCGTTCTGCATCTTCATGGATTCGAGGATAATAACGGTTTGTCCGGCGTGGACTTGCTGCCCGACCTCCACCGGAACCAGGGCGACCAGACCGGGCATGGGCGCTTTGATCGACATTTCGCCCGTCTCGGAGATCATGCCGCCGGTGCGCTCGGCCATCAACTGTGCGCGTTCATCGAGCACCGTGCCGGAGTAGAGTTTGCCGCGCAGCAGCACCTCGACATCCTTCTCTCGTTCTTCGATGACCAACTCATGCGACTGTCCATCCATCAAAATCGAGTAGAGCGATGGGCCAAGCGCCAGAAAATCAATCTCGCGCGGTTCGCCGTTGAGGAGCAGGCTGCCGTCCCGCAGAATCTCGATCTCAAAGGTTTTATTGTTGATCTTGGTTACATATTTCATGAACTTTTCCTTGTTGGCCTGATCCTCGTTTGCATTTATCCCCTCCTCCAGCCCCTCCCCACTTCATAGAGAGGGGAGTAAAACCGAAACTCTCAGGGAGAAGAGGATTTGAGGACACAAGAATGAGGAATAGGTTATCTGTGCATCCGTTCCCAGCGCCCGACCCATTTCCAGTTGCTGGTATCGCGTTCGGCTTTCATGACGACCTGGCTGGCAAGCTGGCGCTGGCGGTGGGCAAACAGCGTCGCGGCAATAGCGGCAGTTTCCAGGTCGGTATCCTGCGGCGCTTCTTCGTAAGTCGTCATGCTGAAGCGTTCTTCGACAAAATTGGTGTCGAACATGCCCGCGATGAAGCTGAAGCTGTTCATCAAATTCTGGTGGAAGGGGATGTTATGCTTCACACCCATGATGGTATATTCTTCGAGCGCACGCCGCATCCGCAAAATCGCTTCGCCGCGATCTTCGCCCCAGACAATCAATTTGGCGATCATACTGTCATAGTAGGGCGTGATCTCATAGCCGCTGTAGACGCCGCTGTCCACACGCACACCAGGGCCGGTGGGGATGTTGAGGGTGCTGATTGTGCCGATGGATGGGATGAAATTGTTGTAGGGGTCTTCGGCATTGATGCGGCACTCAATCGCCCAGCCTTTGGGTTCCAGAAGATTTTGTGTCGGCCCCATACGCCTACCCCGTGCGATACGGATTTGCTCTTTCACGAGATCAAGCCCGGTCACGAGTTCGGTCACGGGATGCTCAACCTGGAGGCGGGTGTTCATTTCCAGGAAGTAGAAATTTTTGTCCTTATCGACCAGACATTCGATCGTCCCGGCATTCACATAACCGACGACTTCTGCCGCTTTGATCGCCATCTCGCCCATACGGCGGCGCAGGTCAGGGTCGACGAACGAACTCGGCGCTTCTTCCACTAATTTTTGATGGCGGCGCTGGATCGAACATTCGCGTTCGCCCAGGTGGATAGTGTTGCCGTGTGTATCGGCGAGAATTTGGAACTCAATATGGCGCGCGCCTTCGACCAATTTTTCCAGGTAGACGCGGCCATCGCCGAAGGCACTTTCGGCCTCGCGGCGGGCGGTTGCCAGTGCTCCGGGCAGGTCTTCGGGGTTGCGGACGGTACGCATCCCTTTGCCACCGCCACCGGCGACGGCTTTGACGATGACCGGGAAGCCTATACTGGGCGCGAGCGCCAGAATATCTTCGTCGCGCATATTGGGTTCTGTGCCAGGGATGACCGGGACGCCCGCTAATTTCACGGTTTCACGCGCGGCCTGTTTGTCACCCATGCGGGCAATGGCGCCCGGCGGTGGGCCGATGAAAATGATGCCTTCGTCGGTGCAGGCCTGGGCAAAATCCGGTTTTTCGGAGAGGAAACCGTAACCAGGGTGTACGGCATCCGCGCCGGTCTTTTTCACGGCGTCCAGAATTTTGTCGATGCGCAGATAACTTTCGCGCGGCTGCGGTGCGCCGATGTTCACGGCTTCGTCGGCATAGCGTACATGTAACGCGGCGCGGTCTGCGTCCGAGTACACGGCGACAGTCTGGATGCCCAGGTCGCGGCAGGCGCGGATGATCCGCACCGCAATTTCGCCCCGGTTAGCGACCAGCACCTTCTTGATTTTCTGTTGCGATTGTTCAGGAACCATAGGTGTTAACTTTCTATGCTTTTAGGCAAACTGTTCAATTTCACCCGCAGCCATGATGTCGAGTTCATGTGTTACAACGATACACCAGCTAATCTCTGGATCAAATACGTATTCATCCCAACCCTCATAATGATCGGGACTGACAAAATACTTTTGAATCTCTCCAGGTGTTGTTACTTTCAAATCGTACCCTACAGACCATTTCATATAGTACAACTTTGCGTAGTTGTGAAAACTGTCCTGGTCAAAAATGCTCATGTCTACGCGGCGTGATTGCTTGGGAAATACCAGCCATGTCAGTACACTGCCACCCCAGGATTTCGGAAAGTTCCATAAAGGATCACCATAGTGTGCTTTGCGAAATTGAAGAATATCTAGTGGCAATGAATAGTCGGGTTTCCGATCCTTGCACTTTTCACGAAACTCATTGATTGCCTCTATTGATAGCAACCGTTCAGCATCTCCCCAGTGAAACTTAGCACGGAATTGATTAACGATAGATGCTGCGCGCTCGTCATCCACCAGACTTCCAGGTAAAGGAGTAAATTCCACGTTATTCGCCTATAAATTTGCCGCGATAAACAATCGTTCAAGAATCATGAGTTACCTTCTCGAAAAATTCGATCACGGTTTTGTTAAAGTCTTCTGCATTATCCCAATTGAGCATATGACCCGCGTTCGGGATTTCCATCAACTGTGCAT
>JBDTNB010000088.1:0-27018 GCA_039933955.1 Chloroflexota bacterium | reverse complement strand
GTCAAAGGCCGGTTGTTGATTTCATAACCGTTGAACTTGCGAATCGCTTCCTGCGCCCCTTCTTCAGTTGCCATTTCCACAAAACCGAACCCTTTGGATCGCCCAGTCTCACGGTCAGAAATCACGGTGGCTTCCGCGACTTCGCCGACCTGTTCGAACAGGGCACGGAGGTCGGTGTCCGCCGTACTATACGGTAGGTTGCCAACGTACAACTTCTTGGTCACAACACTGCTCCTATTTTCTCAAGAAACTGACAATTGATAGGTAAACTGACGTGGCAAAGTGCAAAGGAGCCAGGGAAAAACCGGGCGGGGTTGCAAGCTCGAACCAGAGTCCATACGCTATCGCGAGTATCATCTCACAGAATTCTCATTTTGTAAAGCAGGTTGTAAGGGGGAAATCAGGGTCATGGCATCAAAAATATCACAAACCGGCAAGCACGCAGAGATGCAAAATTTAAATGCTAACCGGTAAAAATAATTCATCTTTTAACACAAGTGAATCATGTGGTATAATAGTGGATGAAATACGGGGGTGAATTAGTTTCGACAGAGGATATTTGGTTCGTGTTGCAAGCCGTGGAGCCTAACCACGTAAAAATGGGCAAGGCTATAACAGCCAACAATAACACTTACGCTCTCCCCCTCGCCGCCTAAGGCTTGAGGAAGCGTGCTAACCTTGCGAGGTTAGCCGTCCGCCCCAATCGTCACTGTCCGGTTGGATTGGCGGGCGTTAATAATGACAGTGTGCGACACCGCTCACGCCGATACAGCGGGTCAAAGAAAGCATCGGCTAGCCGTTGACATACCACGCCAGCCTGGGCTATCAACGGTGAAATAAAAAGGGCAGGCTACGCTTGTAGACGCGCGGATGGGGTACCTTTTGGACTGGCTTGGCAGTGAGCCACACCTCCATAGTTTTGTAATAGCCTCGTTTATAGCGAGGCTATTATATTTAAGTCGTTAGCTTTTAGCGGTTAGCGATTAGCAAAAACGATCATTTTGTATCCAAATTAATTTTCGCCGGATGCGTCGCCGGGGGTTGAAACCACCCGGCTAGATGTCCAGACAAGCGCACTAAAGGCGCTAAAACTGAAGTCAATATAACAGTTAATGGAGGGGAGAGTGACACGCCAACAACATAACAGAAAGCCATCTGAATCGACCTCGAATACTTTCAACAAATACTTATCCATTTCGCTTTTGCTCTTGATATGGTTTTTATTCAAAAAACAAACGCGCCCCTCTGATGAACAATCGCTTCTCCGCGATGTAGCTAATCCAGGATTCTCCCCTGCCGCTGCCCTTGTCATGCAGTTATATAGAGAAGGCAAGTTATCCGGCGAAAACAGTATTTTACGCGGGAAAAATCTCATGGGCGCAAATTGGCAGCGGGTCATAATGCCCGATGTTGATCTTGAAGGCACAGGTTTGAGATTTGCAGATTTACGCGATGCTATATTTCACTATGCCAATTTAACAAAAGTCGATTTTCGTTCTGCAAATCTGGTTGGCGCAGATTTGCGGTTTGCGAAACTAATCGGGGCAAATTTCATGCAGGCCGATTTGACACGCGCAAATTTGAATGGTGTTAAAGCCAGCCATCTAAGCCTTTTCATGGCGCGTGCGGTCAGGGCAGATTTGCAGGAAGCCGATTTACACGGCGTTCATTTAGAGCAAGCAGATTTGAGTAACGCTCACCTTCGCGACACCAATTTCGCGAAGGCGCTATTAGAAAAAGCCAATTTGAGCGGCGCGAGGATGATGAACGCAAATCTGACTGGGGCAGATTTATTCAAAGCACATTTTGATAAACATACCATTTTGCCGGATGCACAGTTTGTAGGCTTTGCGGATCATCATGCCGTGTATGACAAATATTGGTCACCGACGACTGATATGGGACGTTACACTGATCCCAACAATCCTAACTTCTGGGAACCCGAATGGGTACAAAAACATGCTTGGGTGCAGAAGAATTACGATGAGGATTAGGCTGCAAATAAAAGCCGGACGAATCTGGCAGCATGTGACCTGATTGTCCGGCGTGTTATGAATTTTGACGTGGACTCGCGGCTAGCCTACCGAATTATCGTCCTGGATTTCATGGGGCAAGGGCGTGTCTGCCGGGATAATGTCTTGTTCTTCCTGTCCGGCGACTTCACTGGCAGCAGCGGCAGCCAGCGCGGCGGTATCGACCACCGGGACGGTTGTTGTGTCGGCGTCGCCATCGACTTCACTGCTGGCGGCTGCGCCTAAAGCGGCGGTATCTATATCGGTTGCGGGCGCTGGCCCGGTTGTTGCCGACACCTGTTTAACGACAGTTGCGGTCACGTTGGTTGCCTGCGGCGATGACGTGTCGGGCTTGCCTGCCGACAAAATCGCCTGTACAGCGGCGCGCTGGGTGTCGTTGAGTTCCAGGTTGGCAAACAGATTGTCCAGGGTTTCGTCGCCTTTGCCAGATTTTTGTTCCCCGCTCACGACGAACTGACCCCACTGGCTGACCTCGCCCGTGAAGACTTTTTCGCTGCTCGTTACCAATTCAGGATAAACTTTGCTCAGGTCTGCCGCTGTAATGCGGTCATCGTCTGGGGCAAGCAGGCGCACGCGCTCCAAACCGAGCAGCGCATCGCGATAAATACTGGCCTGCCGCTCCCAACCATATAACTGGCGAAAAGAAGCCAATACTGCTGCGAAAGCAGGCAGCATGGCGGACATCACGGTCAAAAACGGCGTCCAGAAGGGGTCTTTCGCCGAAGCACTGATGGTCGCAACCAGAGACGAAATGGTCATCACCAAAGCGCCAACGGAGAAGGTGAAATCGGCATTCCGATTGTTCTCTTTGATGCGGCTCTGATAGAAATCGGACTGTGAGTCAATGCGTTTGTTCTGATAAATCTTAAACAGGAGGTTAATGTCCTCCTGGCTGTGAGCCTGTTGATCGAGATCATAGATGGTGATTTGATGCTCACTCGACGCATTACTGGTTGTCGTCGTCGTGGTGGTTGTGGTAACAACAGGATCAGACATTTTCTTGCTCCTTGACGCGGATATTGATGACCATCTCGCGCAGTTTTTGGACGCGATCTGGCTTATCGTATGGCGGCAGGTGGGATAGATAGTTAAAGTAGTTCATGCGCAGCTCTTCTGCCAGACGGCGGGTTTTACCCCATCGTTTTAAAGGTTCCCCACGATTACTGAGGGCAGTGATAAAGGCCGTGATCGCGCCGACAATGGCGGTCATATAGCTCAAAATTTGCTGCGATGTTTGCGGGGCAGACGGCGAAGTCTGGGCGGAAGCGGCAACATAGGTTATGCTTGCCAGCGTACCGAGCACCGTAGTAAGGAAAGCACCCCAGATAAATATCCATTGATACAGATAGAACTGATTTTGATAATATTTCGATTTCTGACTAAATTCGAAAAAGGATTGCAGCAGATATTGATCCAGGTCGTCCAGGTCTTGTTTGACGATAGGATGGACGGCAATATCATCGTCTGACCAGAATTGGGCGGAGACGAAACCTTCGTCACTGATCATCTTTTGATAAGCGGCGTCATCAGCGGGTTTATCCCATTCCAGGGGGACACCACCCAGCCGGGGGGCGCGTTTGAAGAAAAATAAATCACTAATGGAGGATTTTCGTCTCGGCTTCGGGGGACTTGCAGTTGCCATTACGTGCTCCACAATTTGAATACGGTCAAGAGAAAGTGTGATTCTAGTATACTGGCTAATTTTCCTTAGGGCGAGTTTAGCAATGCCCTCCGTTTGCGCTACGCTGCCTTGTCTTTTGCGCGGAGTTTGCTAGACTGATTAACCCGCGTAAATTTGGAATTGGAGTTTATGATCGATGCCACGTCGATTTTACGCATTCTTACTACTTGCCACCCTCTTGGGTATGGCAGGTTGCAACAACGGTGGGGACATTCAACTCACGCTGGTTTCACAAAACCTGGAACTGAGCACCGAAATAGCAGACATCCGCAGCACAGCCACCTATGCCGCCGACAAACTCAATATGACAGCGGAATATCTGCAAACCGCCGTGCCTCAAATTGCAAGCGATAACCAATTATTGTCGATTACACTGGCGGCTTCGGGCGTGAATGCCGCGAACGTTACGCCGGGAGCGCTCGTGCCCACTCCGCTCCCCGCTGGTGATGTACAAACGATCAATGGCAGTACACCGCTGACGACAGAAGATGTGAATTCCAGTGGACAGCAAAACACAGCACTCGGCACACCTGCCGCCGGATCGGGCACGCCTTCGTTATACAACATTGTGCTGGCGGCAGGTGTTGGCAGCAATGACTGCGCGCTGGCAGCGACGAGCAGTTTCCCCAGCACCACCGAGAAAATATATGTGGTGGCAACCGCCGCCAATATCGCGCCTGGAACCAAGCTGAGTTCGCATTGGTTTAGTGGCGCAACGGAAGTGGTCTTCCACGACTTCACGCCGGATTTCAACATCGCTCAGAACTGCATCTGGTTTTATATCGACCAGACCGATACCCCGTTCACGGTTGGCAATTGGAGCGTGCAACTCGACATCAATGACCAGCCTGCCGGGTCGCCCGTTACATTCAGCATCTCAGGCTAAAATTGCAACTGCCGCTAACAGAATACGTATAGAAATGGAGTAGAGTGATTTTCAGGAAATTACTCTACCATTCTGATAGCTGGAGGGCAGTGTGATGGGCATTAATGTAGCCTGGACGAACGCAAAACAGTCGATTATCAAGCTCGATTTCCAACGCGGTTGGACATGGGATGATTTGTACGCGGCAATCAAACAAGCCGATGGGTTAATTACGAGCGTGAGCCACACGGTCAACATGATTATCGACATCAGCCATGCGGGCGGCCTGCCGCGTGATTTTATGCGCGTGGCGGGCGATGTTTTTGGCAGCGGCGAGGCCAGAGCCAATGAAGGCCAGAAAATTGTAGTGGGAGCCAGCGGTTTAATCCAGTTTGCCTACAAGGGATTCCTCAAGGTCTACGGTCAAAAATTGCAGAACCGCCCCTTCCAATTCGCGCCATCGCTGGAAGCCGCATACAACCTGTTGGGGAATGTATAACCATCCATCACGCGGGTTTTGATCTTTTCGTTTTTCGCCTTAAACTGTAGCGATATATCAAACGAAACAGTGAAAAGGTCAAACAGAGCATGTCCACAATTGATTATGCAGCCCGACAGGCCAAAGTGCGCGCAATAGCGGGCGTCGATGCTGTCGCTGTCGTGCCGGGGCCGAATATGGTGTATTTCGCCGGATTGGATTTTCACCTTTCCAAACGCCCGACGATGATGTTATTCACCCCGGACGGGCGCACCGCGATTATCATCCCCCAATTGGAACTGCCGCGCGTCGAACCGCGTACTGATCTGAACCTGACCTATTTTTCGTGGTCAGATGCCGATGGTTACACGGGTGCGTTCCAAAAAGCCATCAACGAATTAGGACTCAAAGGGAAAATCCTCGGTGTGGATGGCATGACCATGCGCGTCACCGAATGGCTGGCCTTCCAGACTCTTGATCCCAGTATGAAGGTGAAAGCAATTGAGAAGGAAATTGTGCGCATCCGGGCGATTAAAACGCCGGAAGAAATTGCTTTTATGCGGCAGGCGACCCAAATCAGCGAAAAAGCACTCGATAACCTGCTGGCATGGGTACAGCCGGGAATGTCGGAGTTCGCCATCGCCGAACAGCTCATCAGCGAGTTAAAGAGCCTGGGCAGCACCGGGTTAGCGTTTGATCCGCTGGTGCAAACCGGGCCAAACAGCGCCCTGCCACATGGTGATCTGACAGACCGGGCACTGCAACGTGACGAATTTTTGCTGATTGATTACGGTGGCTCGATTAATGGGTATCCGGCAGACATCACCCGGACGTTTTGCCTGGGGACACCGAGCGCCGAGATGCAGAAAATTTATGATACGGTATTGGCCGCCAATGCCGCCGGAAAAGCTGCGGCTGGGCCAGGGGTGGCGATGGGGTCAGTCGATAAAGCGGCGCGCGATGTCATCACCAACGCAGGGTATGGCGAGTATTTCACCCACCGCACCGGTCATGGGCTGGGTCTGGATACACATGAACCTGTACCGCAAATTGCGTCAGGTGTCGAAGACCTGCTGGAGCCAGGGATGGCATTCACGATTGAGCCTGGAATATATGTTCCCGGCCTGGGCGGCGTGCGCATCGAAGATAATGTTGTTGTGACAAAAGACGGCGTTGATGTGTTGACGAGTTATCCGCGAAAATTAATCATGGGTCGTTAAAGCAAGCCTAACCAACAGCCTCGCTGCTTCGGGTAGAAGCCCGTTCACTACACTCCTACCCGAAGCACTATTGGTGGTGGCCTGTATTTGCTGGTGCAGCAGCCTGGTTCATAAAGGTTGCAACCGTGCTCAACAGTTCATTCTTCATGACGGGCTTCGCCAGATAACCATCGCAGCCCGCAGCAATGCAGTGTTCGCGGTCTCCATGCATGGCATTGGCGGTGACAGCGATGATCGGAATCCATGCAAGTTGGGGCGATGCCTTCAGACGGGCAGTCGCTTCCAGGCCATTAATATCAGGTAAGTTCACATCCATGAGGATGAGATCGGGGCACTCGCGGGCAGCCATCGCGACTCCGGTCAATCCTTCGGTAGCCTCTAAGACATCATAGCCAGCGGCCATTAAAATCTTCCGCACCAAGCGCATGTTTTGAGGATTATCTTCAACGTAGAGGATTTTTCCAGGCATTGCATTTATCTCCAGACACAACTTTACATCAATTCTCACTTAATTATCACCTTATGCAGATGGGGTGTCAAGAGCATGAGAACACCAATTTGTAAATTATTTCTAAAGGTTTCTGAAAATCGTTGAGGCAAAGTACACAGTTAGGACTCAATTTATCCAAATGGACGCTGCCATCAATTTGGATTCGAACCAGGGAAATCAACTTAGCGCAGGCGTTTATTTCGTTTATAAGCCGAAAATGCTTATACCTGACCTTGAAGCTTTAGGGCAAATGATTATCATTGAGACATTGTTTCAATTACGAGTGCAGATATGACTATTCAGCAGCTTTTACTCGATCCATTGCAGCCGGAATTCATGCAGCGGGCGCTAATGGCCGTCATCATGATCGGGGCGATCAGTGGAGTCGTGGGCGCATATGTGGTCACGCGCGGGATGGCATTTCTGGGCGATGCTTTGGCGCACAGTGTACTCCCCGGCGTGGCGATTGCTTTTTTGACGAGCGGCAACAGCGGTCAATCGCTGCTGGTCGGCGGCTTGGCGGCGGGAATCGTTTCGGCATTGGGCGTGGGATTTTTGACGCGCGGCGAACGGCTGGCACAGGATACAGCGATTGGCATCGTTTTTTCGGGGATGCTGGCGCTGGGTATTGGCATCATTTCGACCAATCAGAATTTCGCTGTCGATTTGTCGCATGTGCTGATCGGCAATATCCTGGCGGTGAGCCGCGATGATCTGGCGACGATTGCACTGATCGCGGCACTGATTCTGGGCATTATCATCGTGTTTTACAAAGAATTCCTGGTCGCGTCATTTGACCCAACGCTGGTACAAACGCTGCGACTGCCCGGTGAAACGCTGCGGTTGGTGCTGCTGGTGCTGCTGGCGGTGACGATTGTCATCAGCTTGCAGGTGGTGGGCGTGGCGCTGGTCGCGGCGATGCTGGTCACTCCGGCGGCGACGGCACGTTTTTTCACGCGCAAACTGCATCATATGATGCTGGTTGGGGCGCTGGTTGGGGCTATCAGCGGTATCGTGGGAGTTTATATATCGTGGCATTTACGGGTTGCGCCGAGTGCAGCAATTGTGCTGACGATGACCGCCGTATTTCTGCTGGCATTTTTCTTCGCACCGGGAAAAGGTTACGTGTGGTCGCTGATGGGTCGTTCGGCGCGGACGGCATAAATAAAGCAATTTGAACCGCCAAGTACGCTGAGAAAAGAGAATTGTGAGCCTGTTTCCTGGCGCTCTTTGCATCTCGGCGGTTAGAAGTATTTTCGTTGATCCATTGAGTGTAAAAGGTGGCAAGCGGTTGGCACGAGTCGGGGAGGCGTCGGTAAAACGCCGCTCAAAAACTCATTTAGTTGTGGTATCATGCCCGACAATGATAAGGACATTATTGGAGCGCCCGTCCCCGATGAACCGTAAAATATCCCTCGTTATAACCCTAGTTTTACTCGTCAGCGCGTTTTTCACCCAGGTTTCTGCCCAGGATACGAATACTACGAAAGACACTAGCAGTCTGGTCTACGAACCCAAAGAATGTGCGTATGTGGCGGATCAACCGACTAGCGATGCTTGTCTGAAATTGATGGAAGCCCATCCCAAACCTGATCTGCAAAAAATTGACCAGGATCGAGCGACTTTGAGCCTGTACAGCTTTTGGAAAGTCGGGCCAGATGCGGTGAATAAATATGATGCGCCGGGTGGCAATATCATCGAGACCATCCCCAAAGGATTCAACTTCGTCAATGTGCTGGACGACAGCGTAGACGGTTGGTTGAAAATCGAGGGCGGCGCATGGATTGATAAAAGCGTCGCCAAATATGTTGAGCCGAGCTATTTTACCGGCGTTTTGCTGCCCGATAATTGGAGCCAGCCTTTCGCCTGGGTGTTGGATACGACGCAAATTTATGCCTCGCTGATCCCCGGCGGCCCAAGCTCGTCGGAAAGCGGCTATGTCACCCGACGCTACGATCTGGTGAATATTTTCGCCGAAGCCAAAGACAGTGATGGCTGGATATGGTACATGATCGGCCCTAATCAGTGGATCAAACAAACTTTAGTGTCGCGCATTCAGCCTGTCGAGCGACCTGAGGGAGTGACTGGGCGTTGGGTTGGCGTCGATTTGTACGAGCAGACTTTGGTCGCCTACGAAGACGACAAGCCGGTGTTCGCGACGCTGGTCGCCAGCGGGTTGGCAAAATGGAGCACCGACGAAGGTATTTTCCCGATTTGGGCGAAGATGCCCAAAGACGCGATGGCCGGGGCAACCGGCGCGCCGGACAGCTACGCCTTGCAGAGTGTGCCCTGGGTGATGTATTTTGATGGCAGCGTCAGCCTGCACGGCACATACTGGCATGATTTATTTGGCTACCGGCATAGTCACGGCTGCGTGAACCTGAGCATCAGCGATGCCCACTGGATTTTCAACTGGACAGCCGCGTCTACGCCGGATAAAGACGGCAACATCGTCAATGATGTGTATGTTTACAGTTCTGGGACATACGGCGGGCCAACGGCAACGGGTATTTAGCTGTTAGCAATTAGCTGAATACAAAGCAAAAAACAAAAAATCCCTCGCACAATGGAGGGATTTTGTTTTGTCTTTTAGCTAAAAGCTAATCGCTAACCGCTATTAGAGAGCGTCGTAGCCAGGGCCAGCAGCGAAGAATTCGTAGTTGGGTTGGATGTCTTCGGTCAGGTCAACCACATCGCCCGCCGCGTGCTTGACGCGGGTTTTGGTGTCATAGGGAATACGTTCCTGTCCATCAGCCAGCGTATATTCCGAAGGCACTTCTTCTTCGATGAAAATGGCTTCATAGGGGCATTCCGGAATGCACGCGCCGCAGTCAATGCAGGTATCCGGGTCAATAAAATACCAGGGCCATTCGGCTTCCGGCTGGCCGGGAACAATGCATTCTACCGGGCAAACTTCGACACAAGCGCCATCGCGCAGACACAGACTGGTGATAATGTGGGTCATGAGTGGTCTCCATCACAATGCTAAACTCGAATAACCGAACTTTACCGAATCATAACCCATATGTCTGGAACTTTTGTTGGATTCACAATTAAGGTTTTAACATTGGTTTTTTAGAACTTACGTGCGCGATTCTTAAATTTAAGGGCGGTTAAATTTTGAGCGCAACATTTTAGATGTGAGACAAGCCGTTGGAGAAGCACATTTAGCGGCTGAGGATACGATCCGGGACGCTGTTGGTTTCAGCAACCCGTTCCAGGCCATGGCGGTCAACGACATAGACATGTCGCCCGCGTTTTTCCAGGAGGCCAGCGTTCAACAGCCCGCGCAGCGCCCTACCAACGACTTCACGGGTCGTCCCCAGGATCGCGGCCATTTCTTCCTGAGTCAATTGAGTCGGAGTTTCGGAAATCTGGTCAGCGTAGGTGGTTTCATGGAGGAACAATTTCGCCAACCGGGATGGGATCGAGCGAAAAGTCATATCTTCCAGGCGTTCGATGTATTCACGGTTCAAATGTGCCAGCGCTTGCACCGTGTTGCTCAACAGCGACGGTTCGGCAGACATCAATTTGAGCAGCCGTTCGTGGCTAATCACCAGCACCTCGGCATTCGTCACGGCGACGGCGTTGAAGGGATTCGCGCCGCCATCCACCGCAGCAACTTCGTTGAAAGTGGAAACCGGGCGCAGTAAACTCAAGGTATGCAGGCGGCCTTCGGCGTTCATACGGTAAATACGCACCAGCCCATCGACGACGACCTGAAAACCAGCGCAGGCTTCACCTTCGTTAAAAATCGTCGCACCGGCCTGATAGGTATGATGGCGGGCGGATTCGTCAATACGACCCAAATCGCAGCGGGCGATACCTGAAAAATAGGGAATCTGTGACCAATCAATGTTCATGACTTACGCGATAACCTCTACGGATGTATCCCTTGATTGGATACATCCCAATCTTTGATCCAGCGTTCGGCATGTGGCATTCCACTGGTTTTTGCAGCCTCAAGCGTGGGTCTTACGTCATAGATTGCGCGCCGGAGTTCGACGTGCAAATGATTCACTTCGGCATTAATTACGGCATACTCTGCCCAGGGCGGATTACGCGCGACACCACCTATCTCTTCATAGGGCAGGCCGACACTGCCTGGGTTAATAACCAGCATATCCTCAAAGCGGCGGATCATCTGCATATGAACATGACCACCCGCTAAAACTGTCGCGCTGGAACCCGCTAAAGCTGTTTTGAGGTCAGCATCGGGCAAGGTGGGGAAAATTTGCTCGGTGTTGGAACGCGGCGAACCATGATAGGCGATCAGGCTGGAACCATCCCCCAACCCCACTTCGATGGTCGGGCGAAATGTCCGCAAAAAATCCAGGTCGGAAGGCGCTAGCTGCTGTGCGCACCACAAATCCACAGCCTCAAACCATTGGGTTTCGGCGTCAGCATGAGGGTCAGGCTGCGGATTCAAAAGCCATTCGTCAGTATTACCCAGGACTACCGGACATTTGAGCAGCCGCAGCCGCTCGATCACTTGATGCGGCTGTGGGCCAGTGGCGGCGACATCCCCCAGGCAAACCACGCGCTCGATTCCGGCGGCGCGCAAATCCGCAAGCACTGTCTCCAGCGCAGCCAGATTGCCATGAATATCGGAGATAATCGCCGTGAGCACGCCACAGCCATCCATTCCCAAACTAGACAGACGGCGAGCGAAAGGCGTGCCGCCTGTTTACGAACAGCGCAGTTACCTAAAGAATCTGCGCCAGAACAACCATCAAGACCACCATTGCTACGGCGATAATCGCAATCGTCCGCAGGTCAGCCATTACGTAGCCATATTCTTCGCGCAGTTCAGCTTCGGATACCATGCGGGTGGGATGCAGCAGCCGATTCTTGACAATATCAGTTCCCAGTTGTTCTTTGCGACCACCTTTAGACTGCGCCGATTGTACACGGCGGTTGGTGGTGCGTGAACGTGAGGCACTGGATGCGCGTTGGGCAGCCACCCTGGATGACGGAACCGCAGCAGCCTTCACCGCTTGCGGTTTGGCTTCGGCAACAACCTCGGCCTCAACGTCCTCAACGGCTTCGACAGGTTCTACCGGCTCGGATTCAGGGCTGACACCAAGCTGCTGGCGGGCACGATCCAGGGTTGCCTGTGGAATATTAGGCGCGGAACTGCGATTTTTACGCTTGGACATAATTTTTACCTTTAACCTTTGGTCATTTTCCTACTAGCTTATCCGATTGCGGGCATTTGAAAAAGGGCAAACTGTTGGAATCTGATGAGGAAGTTTTGCTAGATGTGAACAAATCGGATGCTAGCACAACGTCAGTTTTGCTTACGGTGGGATCCCTTCACGAGAAATGGTCTGTTTCTCGTCAGTGAAAAGCAGAAAGCTGCCCCATCATGAATCTAACCGAATGCTTCTGCCCTGTCGATGATTTTTGCCAACGGATGACAGCAGACTGGCAACACCTGGTTAGCGACACTGAATTCGCTATCCTTAATCCAAAACTGACGTTAGTGCAGAGGAAAAGATAATACAAACGGCTGTGGAAAATAGCGTTAAAAATTTTGGTGATGGTTGCAAAATACGCGATGAAAGCAGGGGCGACCCGGCGGGTCGCCCCTACAGACACATTTCGGGCTATTAAACTACCACGCACCCTATAACCATGACCGAAATCTTCGTAGGGTCTTGCCGGTGACAAGCCCCTCAGCGGATTCAGACGGTTCCGACGCGCTCCGCGTAGACCACGATACGTTTGTTGTTCACTTTGTAGGGATAGCACGAGAGGAGTGTCACCGTCGCCCCACCGCGTGGATCAAGGACATGGACATCGTTAGGATCAACAATATCCTGACCGGTCACGCGATAGGTATAGACTTTAGTGCGGGTGCGGACGGTGAATTCGTCACCCGCTGCAAGCTGGTCGATGTAGCGGAAAACTTCGCCGTAAATGTCGTCATGACCGGAGAGCACCAGGTTGCCACTTTCGCCGCCGGGAGTCACGCCGTTCAGCAGTTGACCGACGCCGAGTTTGAGTGCTTCCCAGTCTGTCCCCTGCACAATGGATTGTTGAATATTCAGCTTGGGGATATTCAGTAAAATGGCAGTTTCTTCGGTTTCCTGCGGGCGGGCGATAACGGGCTGCAAAATCTGGCTTTGCACCAATCCGATCAGGTTGGATGGCACTTCATCATAATTGAAACGCGCTTCGCCGGAAGCGGTGAAAATGTGACCACCGGGGAGTACGAAATCGTCTAATTCGAGTTGGAGCGTGGGCGCAAGCGTGGGAATGGACGCACTGCGCTGTTGATTAGCCAACGCCTGGGCGCTGGCGGTTTCCTTTTGCAGCGAGTTGGTGGCCGTGAACATCTGGAATCCCAGATAAGCCAGCCCCGCAATCGCCAGAACTTCGACCAGCAGCGTACTCTGGTTGACGAATGTTTTCCAGAAACGATCCGGGTTAGCGTTGGCGGGCTTTTTATAACTGTTAGCATTGACCGCGCGGGCATCATCTTCAAACTGCGGTGTTGGGCTGGCAGGCAGAGATGAGGCAGTGTCTATTTTAGCTGATGGAGTAGCCGCGCTGGCTGTGGCAGATGACGCAGCAGTCGATTGGGCATCGGGGAAATTGAGCACCGGGAACACGGGCGCGCTGGATTTTGCCGACTCAGACGGTACAACCCGTCCGGCACGTTCCATGCGTTTGAGCTTACCCTGGCGTTCCTCACGCTTGCGAATCGCCAGGATGTGTTCGAGTTCTTCGATTGAAAGTTCGTCTACAGGTCGTTTGTCGCGCATAGCAGTCGTCAGTTTCCAGTTACCAGTTTCCAGCCATCTTGCGACTGAGACTGATGATGTGTTTCATTTCACAGTTTAGCAAACAAACCTGCGAGGGCAAGTGCAAGACCGGGCAGATGAAACCAAATTCCTACTGTTTCTCAGAATTAAAAGCTTTATTCCTCATCTGCCAGAAGATGTAGACCACAAAAACTGATTATTTACTCCTCACGCTGCCGACCTTCACAGGCGGCAATCGCATCTTCTAAGACATGATACTTCCAGTTTTTTTCCTTTGTCCAATGATCACGAAAGCGGTATAGCGCAGGCAGCAACCGAGGATCGGCTAAAACTTCGGCAGCTTCAAACGGTAAAATCCAATTGGGATGCTGTTCAAATCGCGCCAATAGAAAAGGCATTAAACGTTCATCTTTACGCAGGGCTAAACCGATAATCGCTTCGTCCTGTGTATCTTCATTGGTATCGTCCAGTCGTTCGTACAATGCCTGACGAATGGCCTCGGTATCAACATCAATTTGCTGTCCAAGTCCAAAGGTCGCCCAATCGCGCACATCAGAATCGCTGTCTTTCGACAATTCAATTAGCGCATCAATGGCATGTTCGTCTTCATAACCGAGCAGGCCAAATGTCACACCAAAACGAACATCTTCGTCAGAATGCGATTTCAATTTGAGCAAATGTTCAATCGCGCGTTCGTCATGCAAATGCCCAAGCACTACACAGACCGAATTTAGCACCTCAATGTTGGAATCCATTTGCGTCATATGAAAGAGGATGGGAAGGCATTGCTCTCGAAAGGGTAATTCATTCTCCCAGCCCAGATAGCCAAGAACATCTGCGCCTATTGCTCGATTGTGAGGATCATCGCTTTGGCAAAAAGATTTGCTGAGTGTGAATATTTCTTCGGTTCCACGCCGACGCAGTTCCCAGATGGCCCTCCAACCGGGAGAATCGCCGTCATCATAATATGATGTTGTCAGGGCGAGGGAAAATAATTCACTTACCGAAAGGGAAGTTAAATCTTCTGAGGTCATTTTTGCGTCCCCAATGTTGTTCAAAACGCGGGACGGAAAGTCCAGTCAGGCTTTGGCGGCGACGGCGAAAACCTCACGCTCGAAGAACCAGCGGAACGGTGGCACATCGAACGCCAGGAAGCGGAAGGCAGCCAGAATCAGATTTTCCTGGCGGTTCTGCGGCGGACTGTCCAGCCAGACTTTGCCTTTGAAACCGGCCTCCCGCAGGGTGCGATCCATGCTCCACATCGACTGCTCATTGACATGGACATGCTGGTTGACATCGACCAGGAATTGGCGTGGGTCTTTGGGGTACTGCTCACCCTGCCCGGTCAGACGGCGGAATTGGCGCACGACGGGATAAGCATAGCGGTCATACCAGACATTGGGCGCGGTATGGATGATGAAGCGGCCATTGGGTTTGAGCACACGGTGGACTTCCAGCATCGCCTCGTGCAGTTCCCAGGGATGCAAGTGTTCCACGACATCGAACATGAGCACGCGGTCAAAGGCTGCATCGGGAAACGGCAATTTTTTGGCATCAGCCTGCATAACCGCCGTTTTGCCGGGAGCGACCCCCTCCCCATCCACCGCTTGAATCACATTTTGCGACATTTTGACAGCAACAGCAGCATAATCGATCCCATAAGCGTCCGCGCCGAGTTTGGCACAGTGGCGCAAAATTTCGCCGCGCCCACAGCCCACATCGAGGATGGTCATGCCCGGTGTGACCTCCGCCAGCGCGAACGCTGCCGACAGCCGCCGCGATAAATGTTCACCCTCGCTGTTGGTGAACTCGTCATAGCCTTCGCACGCCGTCAGGAAGTATTCTTCGGTGTACAGCGTGGAAGGAAGTGGTTTTTGCTCTTGTCGCTCGTTCAAAATCGGCTTGCCTACTAAACAGTTTGTGCTCAATATATTTGTGAGGATTATACAGAACCAAACTCACAGTGCAACAGCCAGTTCGTCAATTGCAGGCTGCAAAGATTATTGGATAGGGCTATGATTGAAAAATGGAGAGGCAATATCATCTCAACAATATGGTTACAAATCACCCCGTACCTTTTAGCTTATGTTGACGGTAAATAAGATGTACAGCGCAAATCAGAGCAACCTGAACGCACGACGGAGAACTTTCTGTGGAGCGCGTTGACGAGCAGCGATTATTACAACGCGCGCAGAAGGGTAACGCGGAGGCTTTCGCCCAACTTTACCGGGCGAATGTCCAGGCGATTTATCGCTATATCTACCACCGGGTGAACGATGTGCACCTGGCGGAAGATTTGACCGGCGATGTGTTCACCCGCGCGCTGAAAAGTATGGCAACCTACCGCGACCAGGGGAAACCTTTTGTCGCGTGGTTGTATCGTATCGCCCATGCAAGGGTGGTGGATTATTATCGAATGACCAATCGCCGACCCGTAGAAAGCGATGTGGAAGCCGAACCGATCCCGGTGAATGCCAATATGGACGAGGGCATCTTACGGAGGCACATGGCGAAAGCATTGCACGAGGCGATTGGGACATTGACGGACGAACAACAGCAGGTGGTTATCCTGCGATTTATTGAGGGGCAGTCTATCGAAACGGTGGCGGATATGATGGGTAAAAATGCAAACGCAATCAAAGCCCTGCAACACCGCGCCCTGCGTACCCTGGCGGGCCGCCTGGAACGATCCGGTTTCGATGTCGAGTCGATTCTATCAGGTTTATCGTGAACGAACTGCGTTTATCGCCCGAATTTGACAACATTCTGGCAGACTGCCTGGATGCTGTTTTGCTGGGTCAGCAAACCATCGCGGACTGCCTGCACGCCTACCCTGATTACGCCGACGAACTCAAACCCGCCCTGCAAATCGGCCTGCTGACAGCGCGGCTGAAATCCCCAGAAATGGCTGCCGAGCAGGTAGATGCGCTGGAAATGCGTTTGCGTGCGCAAATGTCTACTGCCCCTGCACGCCCGCGCAATATAAGCAATATTTCCCGGCTGCCGCTGGGACTCAGCCGGTTAGCGGCGGTCGTCGCGGTGGTTTTTATTCTGGCACTTGGAAGCGGCGCAGGTTTAGTTGCAGCGTCTGCCGATGATTTACCAGGTGATCCGTTATATGGCGTCAAGCGCTTATGGGAAACGATTGTGCTGGCGCTTGCGCCGCTGACCGGCCAGCCGGAAAATTTATGGCTGCACATCGCCAATTCGCGCCTGGACGAAGTGATCAGTTTATCGGATCAGGGACGACTGACCGAAAGCGCGCTGGTTGATCTGTATAAGGCAACCTATCAAATCTCGCATTATCATTACGAAGGCGTCGATGCCGCCGCGATCATCGCGTACTTCAACCGCGCCTTTCTGGCCTTCACCAACCGGATCAAAGCCCCTATCGGAGCCGAAGCGGTTTTCAAAGATGTCCTGGATGCAGTCTCGCCAGCCCGAATCCAAAATAATGTGGTGATACCGCTGACTAACGAAATTCCGCCGAGCTTATCGAGTGTGCCCGTGCCGCTGGCATCGGCTGTCCCGCCGACAGCAATTCCGTCCGATACACCTGTGCCGACGACGACACCCAGCGCAACGCCGACGGCTACGAATACACCCACGCCGACGGCAACAGCGACCTATACAACTACGCCGACGCCGCGCATCCCGGCTACGGCCACACGCACGCCGACCTTAACACCGTCGCCAACCTATACGCCGACACTGACGCCCTCGCCCACGATGACCTGGACGCCGCTGCCGCTGCCCGGTCTGCCGCCCATCACCAACGCGAATACGGCTGTGCCAACGGGGGTTGTCGCGACCAATCGGCCATCTATTCCACCAACCCTGGACGCCACCGAGCGGGTACGCGCCACGCAGCAGTCCGTCTATATGACACAGACGGCAGGCCCGCCGACGGGGACACCGTAAAGCAGTTGTTGGTGATTGACTTTTAGTTATTGGTTTTCAGGAAACACGAAAACAATAGGGACACGAACGCAGCAAACGTCGTGTCCCTATTCGATAAATTTGGTGTTGAGGGTACGCCAGTATTCCGCGCCATCGTTGTGACGGTTGAGCAAGCCGCGCTCATGGAGTTCACGGAGGAGCAGCGCCGGATCACCAAAAGTATGCCAGCTATTCAGCAGCGCATTGACTTCCTTCTCCGTATACACTCGCCCAGAACCGATTTTGGTCGCCAGATAATCGAGCGCGACAAGTTGCAGCGTCCGTTTGGACGGCCAAAAAATCAGACGACCTTCGCTGTCGAGATGATTTTTGAGTTCAGTATTTGACGCCATTTTAGCAAAATCAAAATCGCCAACTTATTCTTTTGAAGGCTGCGGCGATTTTTTCACAGGTTTGGGATCATCAATGTCACCGTTGTGGCGTGTCATGGCGATCTCAATGCCCTCTTTCAGCCAGGTTTCCACCGCGTCCGCTGCACGATCCACTACCTGTGTAGCAAGAATCGCGTCGTCACCCAGGAAGCCTGACAGGACATAATCTTTAGCCTGCATTTTCCCCGGTGGACGACCAATGCCGAAACGCAAACGGCTAAATTCCTGCGTACCCAGATGTTGAATCACACTCTTGATGCCATTTTGCCCACCCGCGCTGCCGGATTTGCGCATCCGCACCGTACCCAGCGGGATGTCCAGATCATCACAGACAATCAGGATATGCGGCAAATCGACTTTGTAGAAATCAACCAGCGAACGAACCGCCTCGCCGCTGAGGTTCATATAGGTCTGCGGCTTGGCGAGGATGATTTTTTTGTCATGAATCACACCCGTCGCGGCGATGGCCTTGCGTTCCTTTTTGCCGAACGTCAATCCATAGCGGCGTGCGAGTTCATTCACCACACGGAAGCCGACATTGTGTCGTGTAGTTTCATATTCTTTGCCGGGATTCCCCAGGCCAACGATGAAATACCAATCAGTCATGAGTGTTGTCAATTTTCAGCGGTCAGTTGTTAAAAGGATAGCAGGGGACGATTAAATTCTGTAGGGGCATTTCAGATTTCAGGCTTCCCCGCCCAGCTTTTTGTGCAGGGCATCGTTGTGCTGACCGTAGGCGTTCATCCCAGCGACCCAGGCTTTACGCATTTCCTCGGAGACGATATTGAGATACAGGGGCGTTCCACTTGCATAATAGGTTTCCTGGACGCCATACCAATGGGTCAGCCCCATTTCCGTGCCAACTTTCTGAATAAAATCGACCAGATTTTGTTCGGACGGCGCTTGCAGGGCGAAAGTCAGCACGGCGAATCCCTGATTGGATATGCTGATGGGCGCAATCGCCACCAATTCGCAGTCGGCCTCGCCAGCCAGATGCATCAGTTCTTCGTAGTCGATATTCGGACGAATCATCCAGGCGCAGGCAAAATATAAGTCAGGCATAGTTCGTTATCGGTGATTGGTTTTTAGTTATTGGATAGTGGCGAAATGATAACAGATTCGAGGAAAATTCCGTAGGAGTTTAGCCGCCTTTAGCAATAAACCCCGCTGATGAAATCAATCGAGATCAGGCAACAGGAATAAATCTGACATAACGAGTATGAGACCGGGGGAAAAAGCATCGGCATCAATCAATTTATCGCCCGTATAAACGCGCACTGCATCCGGGTCATCACGAAAATACTGGTGAACTTCTTTTTCATCGGGATACATCCGCCAAACCTGCTCTGTGCCTTTGCTGAAGTATTCACGCACTTTTTTCAGCACATCAACAGCATCGTCACCTGGAGAAATGACCTCAATCGCCAAATCCGGCACGCCCAGAAAAGGACGGCGTAAATCCCAATCCTTCGGAATATTCGCTTTACGGATAAAGGAGACATCCGGCACACGCGCACCGCGAATGTCTTCACTCGTCCCGAACATACGATAAATCAACCCATCGGTAAACAGGTAGCCCAGTTTCTTTTCTTTGACAATCGGTTTCAAGGCATCATAGGTATTGTTGACGACAAACACATGCATTCCGCCGACAGGTGATATATAAACCAGTTCTCCATCCACGATTTCGACGCGCGTATCTGAACCTAACCGCATCAGGTCATCTTCACTGATTAATGCTGTTTGCACAGGTATTTCAACCATCGTCAAGTACCTCTAACATTCAGAAAGGGGATGGGCAAACTGCTGCCCATCCCCTTTTATTTTACATCATTTCGCGTTCGCCCTTGAACTGGGTTTCGTACAGGTTGGCGTAGAGGCCGCCCTGCTCGATGAGTTCGGCGTGCGTGCCGCGCTCAACCACACGCCCGCGATCCATCACCAAAATCAGATCAGCGGCGAGGATGGTGCTGAGACGGTGGGCGATGACGATGCTGGTGCGCCCTGCCATCACCGTTTTGAGCGCATCCTGAATCAGTGCTTCGGACTGGCTGTCGAGGTGGCTGGTCGCTTCGTCGAGCACAAGCACGCGCGGATTCTTCAAAATCACGCGGGCGATGGCGACACGCTGCTTTTCGCCGCCGCTCAGACGATAACCGCGTTCTCCGGCAACTGTGTCATAGCCATCGGGCAAGCCCATGATGAAATCGTGGATGTTGGCCGCCTTGCAAGCTGCTTCAATTTCGGCCTGGGTCGCGTCCATTTTGGCGTAAAGCAAATTGGTGCGGATAGTGTCGTGGAACAGATGGGTTTCCTGCGTCACCATACCGATTTGCGCCGCCAACGATTCCAGTGTCACATCGCGCAAATCGTGACCATCGAGCAGAATGCGCCCGTCAGTCGGGTCGTACAAGCGCGGAATCAGATAGGTCATCGTGGTTTTGCCTGCACCGCTCGGCCCGACCAGCGCCACCAACTGCCCCGGCTGAATACTGAACGAGACATCTTCTAAGGCCTGTTCGCGCGCCTGATGAGACGGTGATACTACCCCGCCATTGCCGTCAGCGGCGATTTTTGCGGCAGCCATGCGCTTGAACTGCGCTGCTTTATCCGGCGCACCATTTCCCACACTGTCGTGAGGTGTATCACCGCCGGACAGTGCCATGCGAACATTATCCATACGCCCCGGACGATTCACGTCGCTGAGAAGATTGGCTTCGCGGATTTCGTACTTAAAGGTCACATGGTCAAATATCAGATCGCCATGCGCCTCTTTGAGTTCAAACGCGCCCGGTTTGTCGGTGATTTCCAGCGGCAGATCGACAACCTCAAAAACGCGCTCGAAGCTGACCATCGAGGTCGCAAAATCGGCGGGCGCATTCGTCAGAGTTTGCAGTGGGCCATAAAGCTGAGTCAGATATGAACCGAAGGCGACAATCGTGCCGACAGTGAAAACATGATCCAACACCAAATGACCGCCGACCCAATACACCACCGCCGTACCGATCACGCTGACCATGCTGATGATGACGAAAAATTGGCTGCCCCAGATGGCCTGCAAAATGCCGGTATCGCGCACTTCTCCAGCGCGATCTGTAAAGCGCTGGACTTCGGTACTCCCGCGCCCGAACAACTTCACCAACAGAGCGCCACTGATGTTGAGGGTTTCGTTCATCATGGCGTTCATCTGCGCATTGTATTCCATCTGTTTGCGGGCGATGTCACGCAGTTTACCAACCATACGCCGTGCAACCAGAATGAAAAAGGGCAGCACCAGCACGCCTAAAATCGTCAGCCGCCATTCCAACGCCAGCATCACTGCCAGAGTCGCAATCACGGTGAAAATATTGGTGATGATGTCTACTATCGTGCCGCTGATGGCACGCTGCGCCCCCACGACATCATTATTCAAACGGCTCATCAGTTCGCCCGTTTTGGTATTGGTGAAAAAGCGGATCGACATGCGCTGGATATGCTCAAACAGCGCGACCCGCAGGTCATAAATGACGCCTTCACCAATGGCCGCATTCAGCTTGCGTTGAAACACCCGAATCAAACCTGTTATGACCGGGATTGCAACCAAACCCAGCGCGAGAAAATCCAAACGCCGCGCATCACCTTTGGTCAGCGCGTTATCAATCAAATCCCGGAAAATCAGGGGCGTCAGCAGCCCCAGACTGGTTGTGACCAGAATCGTCACCAACAGCCCAATAATATGCCAGCGATAAGGGCCAGCATACGCCAATACTCTTTTTAGCAAAGCCCAGGTCACCTGCGGTTTTTCACCATCGGTATTGTCCCGCATATGCACCCACCAGCCGCCTCCGCCTCCACCCATCATACGTCCACCACCTCGCCCCATTCCCATAAACACCTCTTGATTCTATTAGGATAACGGACAAGACATTCAAGCACTACTGATAATTTGGTCAGGTTTCCTGATATTAATTTTACCGCTGAATAAAGCTGGCTTGTGCTACAATGGCACTATTCCTCATGGAGACTTCATTGATGGTGCGCTAGCTCATCCTGACAGACGGCGTTTTCCCCACCTGTGATGTACTGATGATTGATCTTCATCAAGCCATCACGTTTTTGCTTGCCCACGCTTATGGAAGGATGAAATCGAATCATGCCAATCCCCCGCTACGAAGATTATGCGGTGATTCTGAATGCCGACGACGCCTTGCTGCTGATTGATGGCGCGCTGCCCGCCATCGCCACCACCGCACGACATTTTTGGCAAACCTGCGAACCGGTCAACCGGGCGCTCAAGCGAACTTACGGACTCAACGTGAGCACAGTGCGCTGCGTCAGCACTGAAAAAGAATTCACGACTATTTACTTGATGGAATATCAGGACGGCAAACTCCCACCCGGTGCAGTATGGGTTGCTCCGGATAAGCTTCCCCGACTGTCTGCTCCGGCAACCGCAAAACAAATCCGTGCATGGCTGGCATGGTTTTGCAGTGACCATCCGCAGCGGCGCACATGGTATCGACCCGGCTTTTTCCGCATGACGGCACAGACATTACCGGATCGCCTGCCCGACATTCACATCCGCCGTCTGGAACAAGTACGATCATGGGAGCGCTCGTCGATTATCCGCATCCTCACCGATGACAGCCCTGACTTATATCTGAAGTCTGTGCCGCCGATGTTCGCCCATGAACCGGCGTTAGCCGCCTGGTTGTATCAACAGCATCCGCAGCTTTTCCCGGCTGTGCGCCAACATCGACCCGCTGTGGACTTCATCACGGCGGCTTATAGTGGAAAATCCTTGCAGGAAATGCCGAGTTTGGAGTTATGGCAAAATGCGCTGGCGCAGTACGCGACACTGCAAGTTGAATTTGCGTCACGGACGCATGAATTAAAAGCATTACATGTACCGGAACGTGGGCTGGATTGGATCGCGGAGCATATTGACATGCTGCTGGACGATGATGTCCTGCTGGGCTGCGGCACAAATCCGCTGACTAAGGAACAAATCGCAGCTTTGCGTGCGTTAAGACCGCGCCTGCACGCCGCTTGTGAGTCGCTGGGCAGCTATAATATTCCGTTGTCGTTGGAGCACGGTGATTTATGGACGGGGCAGATTATTGTTCGTCCAGAGGGCGATGGATTTTTGTTCACCGATTGGTCGGACAGCGCCATCACCTGCCCATTGTTCAGTCTGCCGTATTTCCTGGCCGAAGTGGACAACGAACTTCCGGGTGTGCCGAATGCGCGCGAACGATTGATCGAAGCCTATCTGACCGCGTGGACAGTTTTCGAGCCAATGCCACGTTTGCTCGAAGCCTATGAGGCGGTCAAGCTGCTGTCGCCGTTATATACATCGCTGCAATATGCTTTCGATATTTTTCCGCAGATGGAAATGCGCTGGGAGATGGAGAATATGCTGGCGTATAACCTGCGTTTATTATTGCGAGAAAGCGAATAAAAATTGTGGGGTGTTCAGTTGAACGCCCCTACGAATCGTTTGTCGCAATCGCGAGAGCGGCTCCGTCGTGGGCGGGGAGGATGGTTTCAATATTGCGAACATTGTAGCTCCAATAGCCGACCACCCCGGCGCAGGCCGCCAATATGCCGCCTATCACCATCAGCAAACCCATGCCTGAACCGAGGCCTGTACCTAACAGCGGGCCAAAAACAGCCGACAAACTGCCACCGGGTCTCATTGCGGGTTCAAAGACGTTATCGGTCAGCACGCCACCCAAGCCTAAAGCCAACGGTTCGCCAAAGGTGGATAATAAATCACGGGCGGCGAACACCCGCCCCTGTATTCCAGGAGCAACTTTAGATTGCCAGATAGATTGATATGCGCCCAGCAGCATGGGAATAAACACTTCCAGGAAAATCGCGGCAGGAATCCAGATGACGAGAGTCGTGCCGAGTCCCATGAGCGCATCACCCAGCAATCCGGTCAAAATCACGCCAAGCAAAATACCGTGTATGCGGCGTTTAGGCCCGCCCCAAATACTCAATAGCACCGCACCGAGTACGCCGCCGATACCCTGCACAGCTAATATCGTCCCCAAAATCACTTCGTCACCCGTGCGCGCCAAAATCATGGGCTGGATGAGGGGGTAGGCCAGCGACTCGGTGAAGATGAAAATAAAGCCGACCACCAACAAGCCGAGCAGACTGGGACGTTGAAAAAGATATTGAAAACCGGAGGCGCTATCACGCCAGAAGGGTTTGCGAACTTCGTGCTCAACCGGGGGCGGCTGGGGGATCACCACGAAAAATAAGGTTCCTACCGCGAACAGAAAGGTGAGGATGTCGAACAGCAGCACGCTGGGAATTCCGACAAAACTCACCAGAAAACCACCGAGCAAGGGCGCACCGATGCTGGAAGCATAACCCGCCAGTGACATCATACCGCTGGCACGGGTATATTGCGATTTGGGAATCAGCATCGTCAGGCCAGCCGAAAAAGCCAGACTTTGAAACGTCCCGGCACAACCGACGACGGCAGCGACCACATACAAATACCAGACTTCGAGGTGATTGCTGGTGTACAAAACCAGAATGGCAAGGCTGCATAAACCGGCTGCCGTGTCGCTGACCATCATTACCCGCTTGCGATCCCAGCGATCCACCAGCGTCCCGGCGACCAGCGAGGTGAGCAGAGCAGAAATGCCGGTGCATACGCCGATCAAAACCAGCGAGGTGGCTTTACCCGTCCGATCCCATATCCAGATGGTCATGGCAAAGCGTGTCATGCCCGTACCCAGCATCGACACCAGTTGGCCGATCCAAACCACACTAAACTTACGCATTTCAGGCAGCCTGAATGCAGCGATCATAATAAGTATCCCTCTGCGGCGACGATAGAATTTAGCACTCGCACAGCCTGAGTGCTAATTTGTGAAGAGAAAATAACATAAAACGGGGTCACAAGTCAAGTTAATTTGGCACTCTACATAGATGAGTGCTAAATTCAAGTCATTGATCTTTTGAGGATGATTAACTCAAGCTGCACATGCCGGAGGACGCCGAGCGAAATCCGCACGACAGTACCCGTCCATCGGGGAGCGTTATCACCGGATCACTCCAGCCGCCGCCATCACTGTAGGAACTGGGAGACCGGGGTGGAATTGACGCGACATAGTTGAGTTCGGGAGCGGTAGCGTAACCGAGGAATTTACGCACATCGGCGTAATGGCCCCATACCTGCCCCAATGCCCCTGTCGGATTCAGGAGTCCCCATGGTGCAGGATCGCTGATGGGATTATCGGGCAGCAGCGCGACTTCCACACAGTAGTGGTAGGCGCTGCTGACATCGTTAATCACGCGAATATCGTGGGGGATCAGGATGCCACCTTCAGCATTGTCAGCGGTGTAGATGTAGGTGTAAACGCAGTTTTGATCCTGTCGCCAGAGCATGAAGCCGTGCTCAAAAGTCTGGTAAATCCCGTTCAGCCGGGTTGAAGTGGCGCTTGGAACGGGCGTCAGAGTTGGATAGGATGACTGCATAAATGTGACTGTCGCGCCGCTGACTGTCCACGTCCCGCCTGTGCTTCCGCTCATATACCATGCGCCATAGATGTTGAGGCCGACATAGCGACCATCAGGCAGGGTGATACCAAAGCCGAAACTCACCTGTCCAAATACTGTGGCGCTGTAGGATTGGGCGGGCACAATCGGCCAGCCAATCTGGGCGGCTACATCGGGGAAGCCGCGCCACAACAACTCAAACGGAAATGAGGGTTGTACCCGACCCGGCGGCACGGTTGGCAAAATATTGCTCATCAGTGCAGGCGGAATTTCGTCGGCATGATACGATTTGAGCGAGCCATCGCTGAACAATACAAAAATGACATTGGTATCGCCGCGCCAGATCATCCAGCCATTTTCAAAAGGTTGAAACGCAGCATTCACCATCCCATCGGGCGTTGATGGGATTCCGGCGGGCGTCGCGTAGGGGTCGAGGGTAGCAGTTGGCTGGATTTGCGTATCACTCGCGCCATCATAACGGATCACCGTTTCGTAAGATTCATCGTGTCCATCGACATAAGCAACTTTGAGGGTGTAATGTACCGGTTCGCCGGGGACGTAATGCGTAGCCGCGCTGGGACAGACGACGGTTTGTCCCGCCGCCGTGACGGCTTCCTGAACGCCGTCCGGCCAATTGCTGCCATCGAGCACCACCCGCAGCGCGCGGGGAATATCCCAGGACAAGGTGACGCAGCCCCCGGCCTGAATGACGGGCTGGTCGGCAGCGAAAATATGATTATCCGGTGTGGGGGTTGAAGGCAGCAGCTTAATTTCGAAATTTGGAATGGTGACGAGCCGTGCCATTAAGAGGAAGCCCGCGCCCAGGACAACTACGGCGCTTTTGTAAATTTTCATAGAGCCAACCCCATTACGCAACCATTTTTATGTTTAGCATAACAGGTTCAATACGAAGATATTTTTCGCTCACCCTACGCTATTCCACCGCTTGCAATCCTAACCCAATACAAACATTTTTTTATGTGGAATTCACAAATTTTAAAATTCCTTAATACTTTCATTAAGTGCTTAAACTATAAACTTTAGACAAAGAATGAGTCACACGCACCACCGACCAACCGGAATATAAGTCAAGGGTGTTGTCTACTATGACCAATTATGTGCAACCGAATGACAGCCTGACAGGGGATCTGGACGACCAGCGGCAAGAACATTTGCAACTGCTCCTATGGGTCAGCGCACCGCTGGCTTTCATGCTATTCGCATTAGACCTCAACAACAATTTGCACGGCATCTCGGCTTCAGTCTGTTTATTCGGAGCGGTGGCCGCCGCCGCCATCCTGCGCCAGTTCCGGGCAAACAACGCCGCTATCTGGGTTTACATCTTTGGCATTCTGCTCATCCCCGTCGCCCAGGCCAATCTTTACGGGCCGAGCCTGCACACAGCCGTCCTCGTGCTGCTGCCCGTCATCCTGTGCAGTTTGCTGCGGGATCGCGATGCAGTGGTTTTAACCGCAGCGGCGACCATCCTGGCTGTTGGTGCAATGGTGGCTCTGCAATCCAACTTCGTTACGGCGGTAAACTTTTTACTCCTGCCGGGGTTGATTTGCGTCGTCCTGACCATGGTCATTTACGTGACCGAAGGCAACGTCATGGAGATGGTGCATTGGGCAATGGATGTTCAGGGCAAAG
>JBDTNB010000087.1:0-27019 GCA_039933955.1 Chloroflexota bacterium | reverse complement strand
GCGTGAACTGCGGCGGCGGGCCAGAACAGCTTTCGCACATCCTCCAGCAGATGCGACAAGCCGTCCCGGATGCGACCCTTTCGGCCATGCCCAACGCCGGTTTCCCGGAATCAGTGGGCGAACGGATGATGTACCCGGCAACAGGCGACTATTTCGCCGATTACGCGCTGACGTTTAAAGCCATCGGCGCGAGCATTATCGGCGGCTGCTGCGGCACAACGCCCCAGCATATTGCGGCGATGCGCGCGGCGTTGGATAATCCAGCACTGCCGCTGCCACACATCGAAATGATTGATTCGGGCAGCGACGATCATGCCCTTGTCCCAGAGCGCCCAACCGAACTGGCGCGCAAATTGGGCGCGGGGCGTTTCGTCGTCACGGTTGAGATGAAACCACCGCGCAGCTTCGTCCCACAAAAATTATTGGCCTCGGCACGGCTGCTGCAAGAAGCCGGGGCGGACATGGTGGACATCGCCGACAGCCCAACGGCGCGGATGCGGATGAGTCCCTGGGCGGTCTGCCATTTTTTGCAAACCCGCCAGAACATGGAAACGGTGCTGCACTTCCCGACGCGCGGGCGTAATCTGCTGCGAGTGCAGGGCGATTTGCTGGCGGCGCACGCGCTCGGCCTACGCAATCTGTTCGTCGTGATGGGCGACCCGACCAAGATCGGCGATTACCCGGAAGCGATGGACAATTATGATGTCGCGCCGTCGGCCTTGATCGGCATCATCAAACACAAGTTGAATCACGGCACGGATCAGGCTGGGAATTCGATTGGGCAGCCGACCACATTCACGGTGGGCTGCGCGTTGAATATGTTCGCGGCGGATATTGACCGCGAGATCGCCACGCTGCAAAAGAAGCTGGAAAATGGCGCCGATTTCGCGCTCGGCCAGGGTGTATTTGAGCCGCATCGCATCGAGATTTTCCACAAGCGCTACCGGGAACTCACGGGCGAAGATTTCAAACTGCCGGTGCTGATGGGCTTGCTGCCACTCTACAGCCTGAAACATGCACAGTTTTTGCATAACGAAGTTCCCGGCATCAGCATCCCCAACGCGATTTTGAAGCGCATGGAGGATGCGGGTGACGATGCCCCGGCGGAAGGGGTGCGCATCGCCCAGCAGCTTTTGCGCGATATACGCGGGCTGGTACAGGGCGCGTATATCATCCCGGCGTTTGGGCATTACGAGTTGGCCGCCGAGGTGATTGACGCGCTGGCGGTTGCGCCGAG
This sequence comes from Chloroflexota bacterium, assembly GCA_039933955.1. Classification (GTDB taxonomy): domain Bacteria; phylum Chloroflexota; class Anaerolineae; order Aggregatilineales; family Phototrophicaceae; genus CFX2. The sequence continues at coordinate 25,782 of JBDTNB010000087.1, read as the reverse complement.
CCGATAAGTTTCCAGTTATCAGTTGCCAGTTTCCAGAAAAAACAGTTCCCAAGAAAATCAATTTGATCCACAAAAAAAGGCATAAAAAAGGTCTTTTTTTGCGGATGTTTCGGCTGTTTTCCAAAACGGGGGGCGTTTTGGTGGTGGATGAGGGGAAGTTCCGCAACGGGAGAAAATAGTACAAAGTGCGGGGTACTGAGTGCTGAGTCAAAGAAAAAGTGTCCGATAAATGAGCGGGGTTGCCGGACGGGTGCTGAAGTGCAAGCTGTTTCCTGGAAACGTCTCGTGGATGCCGGAAAAGTAAGGCGTAAACTGCAACCCCTGTCCGATATACGGGCGTGGGTGCTGGAAATGGGAGTCCGAAACAGATGGGATTGGCACGGGTACTCCTGAGCGCTAAAAGGAGTGTAATTTTAGCACAAAAGTTCTAAATCTGTCAATGGCGAATTTTAGAGCCTCACCACCTATCCCCTCGCCAGGAGACTTTGGATTAGTTAATCTACCCTTCAGATAAAGTGTAGGGTTACTGAGTTTGCTCTAAGAACCAGATTTCCAATACGTGTAGATAATCAGCGTACCGCGTGGAGGAAGGTTTGCAAGCTCTTGTGGCGCGGTGTCACGCCGAAACATTGAAGGAGAGCTTATTCCGAGGCGATACAAATCCGGCTGGTGAGCATCCACCAATGCGATACTCACGCAGCGTTCATCGTTGAAGTTTGGACAAAACGAACCATGCCCTAAGAATGCGGAATCCGTATCCGGCTCTGGATAGCCGCTATCTAGGTGATAAGCCGTCATCTCCCAAGTTCCGTATTCATCTCCTGTCGCCAAAAATGGATGAAAGAATTTCTCGTAATGTTGCTGAACAGTTTCAATAGAGGCTTGAGTCCAGTAATAAAGTTTTTTGGTACGCATATCTGCTCCATATCGCGCACTATCTTCAAGCACAGGGGTTGCGTCGGGATAAAGCTGTAGCGATTGGCGAATATTATTTTCTGGAACGACATACAGAAAATACATTGCCGTTACACAGAGGGATATTGGTGCAAGGATTGCTGCTAAAACGAGTGTTAAAACACATCTCAAGTTAGGCAACCGTTTCTATTTTAAGGCCCTGAACAATCAGCCTATTTTATCTTAATCCAATTTGAGCAGATATTCTTCGACGAATGTGCCGTCGTCGTGGGTCATGCTGTCCTCGCCGGAGAGGATAAAGCCGCATTTTTCCAGGACGCGGCGGGAGCCGATGTTGTGCTTGACGACGTGGGCGTAAAGCGGGCGGATTGGTTCTATGTCCAATAAAGCGGCTAAAGCTCCGGTGGCAATGCCTTTGCCCCAATATTCCTTGCCAATCCAATAGCCGACCTCGCGTTGGCCCTCCACAGTGAAACTCGCGATATTGCCCACCACAACGCCGCCGTAAAGGATGGTTCTCGTCTTGTTGGATTCGTCGCGCAGAATTTTGTGCCAGTGCGCCATGAAGGCGGCTTCATCTCTGGCGGGAAAGGCCGCCATGCGATTGGACTCCGGGTCACGCTGATGCTCGAAGAAGATGGGCAGGTCGCTTTCGATGACGGCGCGCAGGGAAACCCGTGCGAGGGGTGGTTCGGACAAAGGTGTATTCATAAAATCTCTTTGCTGCCAGTTGGGGAATGAAGGAGTTTATTTTAGCACAAAAGTTCTTAATCGGCCAGGGTCTAAAATTACGGTAACACTTCATTAAGTGGTGGGTGAGTGATTGCAGGCTATCCCTCACCCCCAACCCCCTCTCCCACAAGTGGAGGGGGCTTTAATGACCTTCTGTGAACCACTATAGTCACATTTATGACAGCAAAATGTGTAAATTTTGACCGCCCACCGTTTGATGTGGTGCTACCAAAATTACCTCTCTGAGTGTTACCACTCATTTTTCTGACCTGTGCCTAAGTTTAGTTGCGCCATAAGAACACATTTGCTATTGTCTAGCCAACGACTATCCATCGGAAAGAAATATTCATGAGCGCACAACCCAAAGTCCAGACCAACACCGAAAGGTGGGTGCTGATTGCCACGATCCTCGCGTCGAGCATGGCCTTCATTGATGGCTCAGCGCTCAATGTGGCGCTGCCTACCTTGCAGCGTGACCTGAACATCGGTGGATCAGCGCTGCTGTGGGTGGTGAATGGCTACGCGCTGTTTTTGTCGGCGTTGATTCTGGTGGGCGGTTCGCTGGGCGATTTATACGGGCGCAAACGCATTTTCACCATCGGCATTGCGGTGTTCAGCCTGGCGTCGCTGGCCTGTGGATTATCGCCGTCGGTTGAATTTTTGATCCTGGCGCGGGCGGTGCAAGGCGTGGGTGGCGCGCTGATGGTTCCGGGCAGCCTTGCGATTTTATCGGCCTCGGTCAGCGGCGAACGGCGCGGGCGGGCGATTGGCACATGGTCAACGTTTAGCACGCTGACAACCCTCGGCGGGCCGATTCTCGGTGGAGCATTGGCGCAAGCCGGATTATGGCGGGCGGTCTTTTTCGTCAACCTGCCCTTGGCGGCGATTGCCCTGTATATTTTGCGGCGCTATGTGCCAGAAAGCCGCGACGAAGCGGGCGCACGGCAGTTGGATTATCCCGGCGCAATCCTGGCGACACTGGGTTTAGCGGGCATAACTTTCGGCTTCATTCAAGCACCTGACCTCGGCCTGACGAGTCCGCTGATTTTATTCGCGCTGATTGGTGGTCTGGTCGCCTTAATCGCTTTCGTGGTCGTTGAAAGTCGCAGCAGTCACCCGATGGTTCCACTCAAGTTGTTCCGCAATCGCACTTTCAGTGGTACGAATGCGCTGACTTTATTTTTGTACGCTGCCTTGAGCGGTGTGCTGTTTTTCTTTTCGCTCAACCTGATCCAGATACAGGGCTATCCGCCCAATCTCGCGGGCTTCACCTTCTTGCCCTTCGGCCTGCTGCTGGCGGTCATGTCACGCTCAACAGGTTCACTGGCGGATCGCATCGGCCCGCGCATTTTGCTCACGGTTGGCCCAGCCATCGCTGGAATTGGATTTTTCTGGTTCTCGCTGCCCGGTTTGACGGCTGGCCCGTCCGATTATTGGATTAGCTATTTCCCGGCGGTCATCCTGTTAGGCATTGGCATGGGTATCACCGTCGCGCCGCTAACCACCGCCGTCATGGGTTCGGCTCCGCCCGAAAGCACGGGTGTCGCGTCGGGCATCAATAATGCGATGGCGCGCACGGCTGGCGTGCTGGCGATTGCGATCCTGGGCGCATTAGCGCTTACCGTGTTCAGCGGGCAGGTGGAGGCGCGGACAGCCAGCGATTATTCGCCGGACATTGTGACTCAGCTTCGCGCCGAAACACGCAAATTTGCGGATGCTGAAGTCCCCGCAGGATTATCTGCCGAGCAGTCCACAGCCATCAAAAGCATTTATCAGCAGTCGTTCATCGACACCTTCCGCCTCATCAGTATGATTGGCGCAGCTTTGGCCTGGATCAGCGCGGCGCTGGCCTTCTGGCTGGTGGAACCGAAAAAGCAGGGGAGTAGGGCTGTCCCAGAAACCGGGTAAACTTGCGTGAAATGCCTGATAAACAGGTGATAACAGGTAAAAAGTCTCTTATGAATTCTTGTGAACTATAAAGAACTTTAATAAACCAATAAGAACCCATTTATCAGGTAAGGGTGGTAAACGGTGGGTTCAAAACCAGGGTTACAAGGTGGTATAATACATCCTAGTCGTAGTTCAGTCGTATAAGAACAGCGGCGAATCCGGTGCGATAATCATTTTATAAGGAAGGTGATTATGCGCCGGTTCGCCCTGTTTTTTATCGCCAGTTTTTTGTTGGTCATCCCCGCCCACGCCCAGGATGGTTATCCTCTGCCCGCGAATTTGCCACTTATTACGCCCAACAACGCCGCGCAGTTGACCCAACTCGCCTCCATCGGCGGCACGCTCCCCGACGGCTTGGCCTGGTCGCCGGATGGTGTGCATCTAGCTGTCGGCACGTCGGCGGGCCTGCAAATTTTCGACTCTGCGAATCTCGACGCCAAACCGTTCAGTATCTCCGGGCCGGATATTTCTCGCAATTACTATTTTGATTCACGAGGTCATCTCGTCGTCTCGAAAGATAAGGGGCAGGAGAAATGGGATGTGCAAACCGGACAATTGTTTCCCCCGACTCCGCAATCCACCACCACACCTCCAGCGACACATCATTATGTGAGTTCTGACGGTAATGTCGAGGCTGTTCCCGACTTTCAGTACGGACAAATCATCATCCATCTGGCCGATCCGCGCGTGACTCCGGCAAAAAAATTGGACGATCTGAACACAGGTCTCGACGCGGATTTCAGCAATATGACTTTTAGCCCCAATGGCCGCAAATTGGTGATCCAGGCTAATCATCGCAGCACCGACGGTGATGTTTATCCAGCACCCATCATTCAATTATGGGATGTGTCGAGCAGAACTTTAATCAAGAAGTGGCCGATTCCCTACAGCCAGATTGACGAGTTGGTATTTAGCGCCGACAGCCATTTATTGGGCGTGGTCGAAAGCGATGGTACGTGGGACTCCGAGGTGACTGACGGGGAACTGCAAATCTGGAATACTGCAACCGGTGAGTTGTTTGACCGCATGGATATTTACGAGCCATCGGATTATGTGACGACCTCGAACGGCAGATTTGCGGTGCGTCATAACGAAGATATGGTTTTGTGGACAGGACAGGATTTTATCCATTTGCCCGCCAGTGGGTGTCCGGGCGAGAACGAAAATAATGCTCTACTGCGCTTCAGCCCCAGCGGAAATAGTTTGTTCACCGACGTGAACTGCGGCGAACAGATTCAAGTGTGGGACGTGACTGGAAAAATTGATCCGAACCAACCGAGTGTGATGCTGGACAGCGACAACCTCATCACCTGGGTCGTGTTCAGCCCAGATGAAAAGCGGGTGGTGACGAACGAAAAAAACTTTGTGGCGCGGATCTGGGATGCGCAAAGCGGCGCGACATTATTCGATATTGAAGGTGAAGCACAAGGTGTTAGCTTCAGCACGGATGGCACACTTCTGGGCGGCTTCGACGGAAAGGGCAACCGTGTTTTGTGGGATGCCAGCACTGGAAAGCAGATTATCACCCTGCTACCAAGTACATATTTGAACGCGGATTGGTCGCAAGCCGCCTATTGGTTGGACAAGACCAGCGTCCGCGTGATTGAAACCGGAAGTGGCAAAAGTGTTGATCTGAAGATTTTCGACGCATACATAGGCGATTTGAGCGCGTTCAATGGCGATGCGGGTAAGGTATTTTTCACGGGCGATGATGTACGTGGCTATGACCTGGAAAGCGGCGCTGTATTTATCCAGCGGCCCAATAGCACCGAATTTTCGCACATCGTATTCAGTCCAGGTGGGAAATATTTCCTCAGTTATACCACTTCGAGCGATGCCGTCCTGATTACTACCTGGGAAACCGCACATCCAGCCCAGCCGTTGCACCATTTTGTCATTCCTGAGGCGCGCGATTTTGCACATGATTTTGTATTGAGCGCGGATGGTAAACTGCTGTCCGACCTGGATAAAGCGTGCTATGCCAACGGCGGCAACTACCGGTTGTGGGATACAACCAACGGCAAGCTGTTGGTGAATTTTGAAAATGATGCTTTCTGTGGGCCATATTCGACCAGCTTTTCGCCAGATGGCAAATGGGTAATTGTCGGATGGTCAAATCGCGTAGACATCCTGAATATTGCCGAAGCCATAGAAGCTGCTGAAACGGATGAAAATGCCGCTTTGGCGACTTCACACACATCGTTTTTCACTTCGTTTGACGACCATATGGACAACATTGCCGTCCAGGTCAGCCCAGATGGCGAACAATTAGTGGTCACAATGAAATTCAGCGATTGGAAAGATGGGACTTTGGATTCACCGATTGTTAGCTATGGAATCGGTATTTTCAATTTCCAGGATTTGATTGGAAAAAGCGGCATTTTTGATAAGGATGTTGAAAAGCACATTGATATTCCCAACGCGCGTATCGGATATGATGCATTCGGCAAGTACAATGTGGGGCAAGTGAAGTTCAGCAGCGACAGCCGCTATATGTTAACCGATAGCGGTCTCTACGATGCGGAAACGGGCGATTTGCTGGCCCCTATCGCATCCACGACAATCGCTTTTAGCCCGGACTCAAAAACGCTGGTGACTGCTGGAAGCGATAGTGTTCAAGTCTGGGATGTAGCTGCACTGGCGCAGGGCAAAGCGATTCCGCTGGCAACATTCGATGTCCAGAGTGTGCAGGAAGTGGTTTTTAACCCGGATGGCAAAACGTTATATGTCCGGGGTGTAAATGATGTGCAGGTATGGGGTATCCCACCTGCGTCCTAGACGGTTTGTTTATATCACGGGTGTACAATGAAACCCGTATGATGCAGCAATTTCAGGAGCTTTATTGTGATGCATAAACTTTCCACACGACTAACCGTCATCGGTTTGATGGCGTTGTTTTTAGCGCTGGCCGTTGGCGGTCAGGTCGCCGCGCAGGGTGATACTGTGCCAGCCGCCACCGCTGTGCCCAATTTTCCGATTACGCTGAAAGAGGGTCTGACGCTGGACAACGAACATTCCAGCGAGACAATCGAAACGCCCAAATTGACGATTGAGGTTGATAAGCCGGTTTTGAAAGGCGATGCTGCCCTGGTCGATGCATTCAACACAGCAGCAGACAAAATCATCGAAGATACCGCCGGGAGTTTCAAATCCGACACGCTGACCTACCAGACAGGCAGCGATTTACCGCCGGATATTGCAGCCCTCGGCAGCTATATCGGTGTCGGCTATCAATTTTTCACACCCACCGACTCGCTCTTGAGCATCTCCTTTGGGGTAAATTGGTACAGCGCGGGCGCGGCCCATCCCAATTCATACAGCCGGACGCTGAATTATAATTTGACCGCTGGAAAAGTGCTGGCGCTGGCCGATCTGTTCAAATCCGACGCGCAGTATTTAGAAGCTGTGTCGGCCTACAGCATCAAAGTGTTGACCGAAAAAGGCACGCTGATGTTCCCGGATGGCGCGCAAGCCACAGACGACAATTATAAGAATTGGAATCTCACGCCCGACGGTCTGCTCATCACCTTCGACGATTATCAGGTTGCGCCGCATGTCGCTGGCCCGCAGCAGGTCGTGATTCCCTACGCCGAACTGACCGATTTGATTGATCCCGACGGCGTACTCGGCCCCCTCGTCACGCGCGGATAAGGCAGGTTACTTAGCAATCCGCCGGACAGGTGCGTCGGTTCTCACCGTTGCGCGGTTCACATACATTATTGCCGCACACATTCGGCGTAAAAGGTCTACCGCCCCCATCGTCTGAACCGCCACCGCCCGGTGTGCGCGTGATGTTGACGCGCGGTGTGGTACAGGCCACTTTGCCGTCCACCATCGCGGCCACTTCCCAGGTGAAGTTGGAACCATCGCTGAGCGCGGGCGTGAAAATGCTCATCTGCGTTTCCGCCCCGGCGGTATTGAAGGAGGTTATGTAACGCCCATCATCAGCGCCAAAAAGATTGACCTGATAACTGGTTGCGCCGCGTGCCGGATTCCAGGCGAAGCCTACGTTGTCATAAGGGATCGTTCCGGCAGGCGCTGTCGCCGCGAAGCCGCAGCAGTCGGCTTTATCGGCAGCCTCGCCGGGGAAGGTCGTCCCACAGGCTCCGCCGGTAGATTGGTTCGGTTCGCCTGTACTCGGTTTGCTGCATTCGCCGCGCTGTGCATCCGGCATCGTAATCGGATAATTTAAAAGCTGCGGGGGAATACCTTCCAACGATTTATAACCCGCCAATTCATCCGCCGGAATCGGTTGACACTCTTTCCAGGGGCCAGCGACGATTTTCCCGTTGTCCAATAGGATATTTTTGGCTTCTTCATCGTCCGGCAAACGCAGCGGCGCGAAAGCTTTGAAGCCCTCTGGGATAATCAGATTGCCCACGTTGGCCTGACCGTCCAGCACCACCAACTGCATGGTATCCTTATCAATCATACTCAATAAAATTGTCGAGCCGATCTGGATATTGGCTTGATTGGCATCCAGGTCAATTTTCATGTGCTGCGGCCCCTGGATGAGTAGGGTGTCTGGTGCTTGGCTGCAATCGGCCTGGTCAATTTTGGTCGTAAAGTAAAACGCCTGCATCGGCGTGCGCGTGTCCGGCTTGATGACCGGCAGCGTGTCCAGACCATCTGCCGTATTCACGACCTCGCGGTTAACCCACGCGGGTGCGTTGTTATACAGCACGCGCAGCCAGTTTAGCCCATCGCTTAAGGCATCGGCCTTCAAAATTGAGCCGACATCCGCCACATCGACCACATTGCTGTTCAATCCCGGCCCGCTGCGTAAATTGGCTTTCACGTTGGTCGTCACATCTACCGATAAATCCGTCGGTGTGAGCGCATCTTCCGGCTTGACCGCATTCTGCGCTGCCGATTCGCCCAGCAGCATAAAAATCACCGCCTGACCGGGCAGCGTATTCGGCACATTGGCTTGTACCCGCATGAGCGCGATACCCCAGCGTTGCAGCGCTTCATCCAATCCATACGTGTGGATGGTTTCCAGGGGTGTCAATTCAGTGGTATTGCCCGGTTGGGTGAAAAAATCATCAGCGACGGCATCGCGGAAAGTCGCGTCCACGCGGTTGTAACCGTAACACGCACTGTTGCGATCCAGGGCATTGCAGCTTTGCCCTAATGATTCAAAGGCTTTTGCGACCAGTGTCGGGCATTGAACGCTGTCCTGCGCGCCACCAAACGAGGGTGCAATCATCACCAACAACAGCGACACCAGCAGGGCGATTTTGGTCACGGTTGATGTCCTTATCCACTGATCGTTTATTGGATTAAACCACCAGATAGGTTTTCAGCGCAAGCGGCGTTTAACCTACGCCAAATGGCGCAAGATGCGGCTCGACAATCGCCGCGATGCGCATGTCACCTACCGGGTCAACACCGTCGCCCAGCCACCAACAGGCGCTCAGGCACACGTAAACATAGACAAATGCTAATAACCGCGTGAGATCAAGGTTGAGGCGTTCCGCCAGTATCCCGGCAATCGGCAATAGTCGCGCCTCATTTTCCACGAGGTCGCGCATATCGATTGGATTGCACAGCGTATTGGCGGCATCATAAGTCCGTTCGCCGTACAGTCCTTTGGGGTCGAAGGCCAACCATCCCCGTCCAGCGCGATAACGGATATTCGCATGGTGAATGTCGCCGTGCAGCACAACCTGCTGCTCTGGATTGTCCAGTAATTTTTCAGCCAGCGCCGCCGCCCGTACATAAATTGACTCCGAACCTTTTTCACGCTCGATGTCGGCCTGCGTGAACAGGGCGCGATACCATGTTCGCAGCGGGGTCAATGGCGTCGGTGAGTTCAGCGGCACGGCGTGCAGTTGGTTGAGCACATCGGCGATAATCATGGCCGCCTGGGCATCATCACCGCGTTTGACCATACCGACTAAATCCTCGCCGTCGGCATATTCCAGCAAATGGGCGTTCGAGTCGTGCCGCAGCAAACGGACAGCCCCATGCCCATTAAAATGCGCCAGGGCGATTGCACCCTCTTGTTCTTCTTCGCCCGCTGGTTTGAGCAATTTCAGGACTGCGGATTCGCCCTGATAGGCGACGGTATATACAAGACTGCTGCGGGTTTCCGCCAGCAGAGTCGGCTCCAATAAACTCCAGGTTTGCAGATAATGGTTCAGCACTTCAGGAATCACAGCCGATTACTCGGACGATTGCCAGCGCTGCACGTTAGATTTGCCGTCTACATACTGGTTCATGAAGGCGAACTCAAGGCTCAATACGAACACGACATAGTGATCTGCTGGTGCATATGATGACGCACGCACGGCCTGCTCCCGAACAAGTGAATCATCGCTGAATGTCCCGCGTCCCCGGACGTAAAACTCGCCCTCGCCGCCGCCCGAATCTTTAACTGAGCAGTGCAGTGTATAGCGCGGGTCACGCTGCAAATCCTTGCCTTTGGGCGAGGTCGGCTCCATGAATAAAAATAACTGGTCGCCCACAATAGGCGTCACGGGGTGGACACGCGGGCTGCCATCGGCGCGCAGTGTGCCCAGGTAAGCCACTTCGCTGCCAAATCGGGCTGCGCCAAAGGCTGCAAATTCCGGGGCTTGTTCTGCAAATTCTTTCCAGGTTGCCATCGTTAAATCCTCGAATATCACTTCAGGGCGATTTCTGTTTTTTCTTTTTCGACTTTTCCTCAGCTTTTTTCAGGTTTTCCGCAACGCGCATATTTACGATGCGGCTGATGAGGTCGAGCGGCATCGGTTCATCCAGCGGGAAGCGGATCGAACCTTTGTCCCCCTGATAGCGAGCGATTTCGTCCTTAAACGCCGCTGTCCCGCTGGGGGTTGGATAAAACCCGATATGGTTTTTGAAGGCCGCGAAATGGACTAAATTGCCCTTCAGGTCAAACGTCGGCATCTGATAGCTGATTTTTTCGCTGGCTTCGGGCGCGGCGGCATGGATCGTCGCCCGCACGGTTTCCAGGATTTTTTGGATGTCCTCCGGGAAAGTTGAGATGTATTCATCAATCGAGGTGAAGCCGGGTTTCATTTCCATGCGAACTCCTTTTAATCCCCTACTATCAACCGCATAAGCCGTTTGTTCTCGCTCAAGAGATCGTTTTGTCTTTTGACTAAAGGCTCTTGTTCAAAACAAGTGATTTTCCGTCCGGGCGACCCGCTGGGTCGCTCCTACAAAGACCTTTTTTCACTCAATCTGAACATGAGCCTTGACTAAAAGCTAATGACTTTACCGCATCTCATCAAGCCGTCGCTGCAAATAAGCCTGCTCGGCGCTGTTGCCGCACAAGGCGAGCGCCCGTTCATAAGCGTCGGCTGCCGCCTCACGCTGATTTGTCCGCCGCAGCAGATCGGCGCGCGCAGCATGATACGGATAAAAATCCTCCACGCCTTTGATGCGGTGCAGCATGTCCAAACCCAGGCTCGGACTCTGTGCCATCGCGACAGCCACCGCGCGATTGACCTCGACTACCGGCGACGGAATCATCATCGTCAGTGTATTGTAGAGCGCGGCGATTTGTGTCCAGTCGGTATCGTCGGGCGCAGCGGCCTCGGCATGGAGAGCGCTGATCGCCGCCTGTACCTGATATGGCCCCGGATCGTATAACAGCATGGCTTCATCGAGCACGGCAATGCCTTCGTCAATTTTCGCCCGATTCCAGCGAGTCCGATCCTGATCGTTCAGCAAAACCAGATTGCCCGCCGCGTCCAGCCGGGTTTCCCGCCGCGAGTCGTGCAGCAGCATCAGCGCCAATAAGCCGCGTGCCTCGGCGCTGGCTTGGGGCGGCAGCAGATCGACCAGCACCCGGCACAAACGAATCGCCTCGCCGCACAAATCGCCGCGCGTCAGCCTATTGCCGCCAGTGGCAACGTAGCCTTCGTTGAAAATCAGATAAACCACCGCCAGCAGCGCATCGAGTCGCTGTGGCAGTAATTCGGCAGGTGGCACACGATAGGGAATCCCCGCGTTGCGGATTTTTGCCCGCGCTCGTGCCAAGCGCTGCGCCATCGTCGGGACTGGGATGAGAAACGCCCGCGCGATTTCGGGGGTCGATAAACCGCCTAAGGTATGCAGTGTTAACGCGACCTGCGCTTCCAACGCCAGCGATGGATGGCAGCAGGTGAACATCAGTTTCAGGCGATCATCCGGGATCGACTCCATTTCGATTTCCTCATCATCCTGGGGAGCCAGTGAATCGTTGTCGAGGATGACCGCGTTGCGCTCTTGCGTCGAGGCGCGCCGCAGCCGGTCAATCGCCCGCCGCTTGGCAACTGTCGTCAGCCACGCGCCCGGATTGTGCGGGACGCCGCTCGTCGGCCAGTTTTCCAGTGCGTTGACCAGTGCATCTTGCAGCGCATCCTCCGCCAGCGTGAAATCGCCTAGCTGGCTGATGAGCGCCGCCAGAACCCGCCCATGTTCTTCGCGGAAAGTCGTTTCGATCTGTGCGGCTGCCGTCATCCCTGATTCACTTCCCTATTTCTGCGACCACTGATTCAGCGGGCGCACTTCAATCGTGCCATATTTCGCCCAGGGAATCTTTGCTGCCCAGGCCAGCGCATCGTCAAGGTCTTTGCAGTTGAAAATGTAATAGCCGCCCAACTGTTCGTGCGTTTCGGCGAACGGGCCGTCAGTGATGAGCGACTTGCCGTCCCGAACGCGCAGGCTGGTGGCGTCGCTGACGGCGGTCAGGCCGTTAAACGAATCATAAACTCCGGCTGCTTTGACTTCGGTCTCGAAGGCGCTCCATTCGCGCGCCGAAGCCTGATAGTCTTCGGGGCTATATTGGGGCGTTTCGGTTTCGCTGGCGTACATCAACATCGCATATTTCATCTGTTTTTTCTCCTCTAGCTATTGGCAATTGGCGCTTAGGTTTTAGCTGGAAATACAGTTGGCACTCGCAGGGATTCTTGTAGGAACCCGATATTGAACACAATAACATTCTCAATATCTTGTCCCTACTTCCCTGCGATCCTGGCTAACCGCTAAAGGCTATCGGCTATCTAACTATTTTGCGTGAGGCCGATGACGTTCCCGTTGGCATCTTTGACCGACGCAATCAGCTTGCCCGCGCCGACATCTTTAACATCCTCGATGGTTTGCGCGCCTGCATCGAGCAGGGATTGCAGCGTTTTGCGGATGTCGTCGACTTCATAATACGGTGTCATCCCGTGCTTGTGGCCGTTGGGGTCGAGGCCAATGTCCTGGTCGCCGATTTTATAACCCACATAGTATGGTTGATCGACAAACGGCTCTTTACCCAAAAGCGCCGTGAACAGCGCCTTGGCCTGCGCGATGTCGTTGACGGGATAAACGATGGTTTTGATACCTTGATTCATGATGCACTCCTTATTCTGCTTATTCGATGATTGGCTGTTTTTGCCTTTCTATATAAACGTCGCCCTGCCAATCATCAGGATGACAATCCGACAGGCGCGCTCATCATTTACTCATAAATCTACTGATTTATCCCGTTGGGCAGTTTGCTTCGCCTTTGAATCCAGCGGGCGACCAGACCGGCGGTGTATTGCCGATCACTTTTTCGTCCAGCAGCGTCCACGTTCCGGCGGGAACATCTGCCAATGCAAGGTTGTAGGCACTCCGCAGCGCCAGCCAGCGACCATCGGCGCTAAAACGCGGATAGTCGGCATAAATCAGGTTCGGGTCGGGCAGATAGCGGGCCGCGTCGGTGTCAGCGTTGCCCACCAACGGGATTTTCCACAAGAAATTATTCGGCGTATTTTGAAAATCGCGGATCGCACCCAGCATCGCCGCGCTGTCTGGGAACCAGGTCATATCCATGACCAGACTATAGTTAAAACTCAACTGGGTTGGGATGGAATCCGGCGCGTTGGCGATCATCCATAAAGTCTCGTTGTTCGGGCTGGGCGAGTACACGAAACCCACCAACTCGCCATCGGGACTCCAATGCGGCGCACGCACACTGCCCGTCGGGAAATCGGTCAGGCGATATTTGGTCGCGCTGTCCGCGCTCACGACCCATAAATCGGCTTCGCGCAGCAGCAGGGCTGGGTTGATAGACGTGCCATCCGGCGTAGGCGCGGCGGTGGCGTTCACATCCACACCGGGGACACGCAGGGTATACGAGGTGTAGGCTAGCCAGTTTCCATCTGCCGACCATTCCGGCTCGGCTTCGTCACCGGTCACGCTGTAGAAGGTTGGTACGCCGCCCGCGCCGCTCACCCAGGCGATGCGCTGCTCAAAACCCGGCGTGCCATCGGGCTGCGTTTGGGCGACTTTGAGCGTGAACGCAATTCGGTCTTCGGTGGGTGAAGGTTGGGCATCCCACACGCCCCAGCTTCCAGCGGGCGCATCGGTGAACGTGACCAGATCGCGCTTATCCGTGCCATCCAGTCGCGCGCTGTAGAGTTTCGCCAGCGCCGCGCCATCGCTCATCGTGAAAATCACGCGGCAGCCATCTGCCGAAAAGCCCCAGACATTATGCCATCCGGCGCTGAACGACAGCGTTCGTTTGCCGCCCGTGCCAATGTCATACAGGATGATGCGATCCTGCTCGGCGCTGGTGGCGGCCAGCAGCGGCCCGATCAACTGCGGCTCGGCGGGCTGTGCGTTGATTGGACGTACCAGAATCAGAGCCATAGCGAAGCAAAATAACAGCGCAAATTTGTGTATCACGGTGATCCCTACATGTGTCTCAACAGGGATTATGATACACCATCTGCCTGGAAATCGCGGGTAAAAATAAAAGGGGAGGGTTAATAACCCTCCCCCGACGAGAGGTTGCAGACTAGGCCATTATGCTGAGCAGGAAACAGTCGCTTGCGGCTGGCTCTTGCCGGGATGACCGGCCTGCTGGTCAGCTTCCAACGTCACGGTTCCACCGCCGCTGTAGGTGATTTGGGTCGCTGCGCCGCCGATGAGCTGCACCGTGCCGCTTTCCACCACCCCGCCATCGACGATGATTCGATACTCGGTTGGGGCGACCATATCACCTTCGCCCCGTTTGCCCATATTGCGGATGGTGAATACTGCGACGCCATCCTGGCATGTGCCCGACACTTGCAGGCTGGAGCAGTCCAGGCGACCTGGATTATTTTTCTGGCAGCCCAATGTACCCGTATCGGTTGGCGTCGGGGTTACTGTTACGGTTTCCGTCGGTGTAGCGGTTGGGGTCACTTCGTCAGTCGGTTCAGCCGTCGGCGTGACTTCCTGCGTTGGCTCGGAGGTAGGTGTAACTTCCTGGGTCGGTTCGGGCGTCGGGGTCACTTCCTCAGTTGGGACGGGGGTCGGCTGCGGGCACTCCGAATCCTGTGTCACCGTCAGATCGCCCATCGTGAAAGTCAGTTGTGCATAACCCCAATATTGGAGACGCGCCTGCTCATTGGTGAACAATTGCAACCAACCATCAGCCACGAAGCCACCGTCAGGCGTATTCACAGTATAGTAGTCCGAGTCCAGCATATCGCCGCCGGTATTGGTGATGATGAAGGTGATCGAGCCGTCATCCATGCACGAAACTTCGCCGTTGAGAACCGGAGGGGTCACTTCTTGTGTCGGTTCCGGGGTGCTCGGCGCGCAGTCCGGGCTGGTGATGACCAGATCGCCCACCGTGAGCGTAAAGCTGGGGTAGCCTGAATAATTCAGCGGGAATTGTTCGCCACTGAGAAGCTGGATGTAGCCGTCCGCGACCAGCGCACCATTTGAATCAGTCACGCTGTAATACACCGGCTCAGGCATATCTCCACCGTTGTTGAAGATGATGAATGTGATTGAACCATCGCTCATGCAATCCGATGCGACAGTCAAAACGGGCGCATCCGGGGTCACTTCCTGGGTAGCGGGTACACAGGTTGGGCTGGCGATGACAACCAAATCGCCGACGACGAGCGTCAGGCTGGTATAACCCCAATATTGCAAGCCGGATTGTTCACCCGCGAGAAGCTGTATCGAACCGCTGTCAATTTGCATCCCGTTTTCATCGCTGACCGTGTAGGGAGCCGAGTCCAACATATCGCCGCCGGAGTTGGTCACGACAAACAGGATTGAACCGTCTTCTTTACAGAATGACTCGCCCGTCAGGACAGGCGCTTCGACAGTTGCAGTTGGCGTGACTTCCTGGGTGGGTTCCTCAGTCGGCGTTGGCGTGCTGGTTTCTTCGGCTGGGCCGCAGTCCAATGTCACACGCGGATGGCTGTTGCCGGGATGCCCCACCTGTTGGTCAGCTTCGAGCGTGACACTTCCGCCGCCGCTGTAGGTAATTTGCGTCGATGAACCACCCGTCAATTGGATGGAGCCGCTTTCGACCACTACCCCATCCACCACAAGGCGATATTCCGTCGGGGCGCGCATATCGCCGTCACCGGCTTCACCGCTGTTATGGATCGTGAACACCGCTACGCCATCCTGGCAGGAGCCGCTCACATCCAGGCTGGAACAATCCAGGCGACTCGGATTGTTCTTCTGGCAGCCGAGCAGGCCATCGCTGGCAGTTGGCGCGGGTGTGGATTGAACCTGTGCAGGTTGTTCTACGCCGCCATTGTTGCCATTCCCACCGCCGTTGCCATTGCCTGCGCCATTGTTCCCACCGCCATGATGGTTGCCGTTGTTTCCATTATTGTTTGCATCGACGGTTGGTGCGGGGTTACCACCGCCGCCATTTCCGCCGCCGTTACCATTGCCGTGATCTTTGGCGAGGATCGTTCCCATCGCCAACACGCTGATAAGTCCGACCATCAATAGCAATATTAACCTTTTGTGCTGCATCATTGCCTCCTAATTATGTGCTTACAATCGAGAAAACGTTGAGGCAGGCGCAATGTTACACACAAAATCTATGGAGTAGGAGTATATACCTACTCGGCGTGAAGGGTCAGGCGAGAAAGGATTGAAGTACAATAATCATGGGGGGAGAAAATGGAAATAGTAATGCCTGAAAAAGCCTATATCGGCTTGAATGAAGATAACTGCTGGACGCTGTATTATGGCGATGGCAGCGAAGACACCAAAATAGTTTTAGCGATTGGACAGCCTTTTGAATCCGGCAAGGCCATCCGCGCCGTGCTGGACGAGATGATCGCTTGGGCGCAGGAAAATGGTTATGTGCTGGATGCGCCGCTCTACAGCAAATCTGACATCACGCTAGAAGATATTATCGCCCCGGATGAGTGGGACGAGGACGCCCATGTCTGATCCGACTGCTAATCTCCAACAGACCGTCCCACCCGCAAAATCGCAGTCTTCAATCTTCAACCTACGATTTTTGCTGGTCATCGTGGTAATCAACATAGTTCTTATCGGCGGATTAGCCGCTTTCAATGCCTCGACACTCGTCCCGGCGCGTGGCTTGCGCTTCGATTTTTATCCGCATTGGGTCGGTGGGCGTGCGGTGTGGAGTGGACAGACGCCTTATACGCATGAAATCACCCGTCAGATTCAAATGGGTATGTTTGGCGAAGAACTTCCGCCGGATGCTGACCAACAAAATCTGGCCTATCCAGCTTACACCAGCATCATCATGGGGCCGGTGATCGCCTTCCCCGCGCCCACCGCCATTGCGCTGTGGATGGCGATTGGCCTCGCGTCGGTCATCTGGACGCCGATTGTCTGGATGGCGATCCTGAACTGGCGACCCGCTCCGCTGGTTTTATTCGCGCTCCTGCTGGGACTGACGTTTGGCTTTCATTATCCAATTGATATGCTGGTGCTGGCGCAGTTCAGCGGGACTGTCCTGCTCGCCACTTCGTTAGGTGTGTGGCTGCTCACGCTCAAACGGGACATCGCGGCGGGCATCATTTTTGTGCTGGCTACTGTGCCGCCGACGGTGGGCGGCACGCTGGCGCTGGGCATTCTGGCGGCCTTTGCCCTACGCGGACGCTGGCGCGGATTAGCCGCTTTTATCGTGACACTGGGCTTGATCGTGCTCGTCAGTATTTTGCGGATCGGCTGGTGGATACCGGATTGGCTGCGGGTTGTCCGGGAATACGCCGCTTATGCACCCCCCGCATGGCCGCCCAATTTTCTCCCACTACCCCTGCGCGTCCTCTTCGTCGCCGCCATCATCGGCTTTGCTCTCTGGACACTTTTTCGCTTTTTGCGACCTTCCAACACTTTGCCTGTCGCGTCTGCTCCTCAGTCCTCAGTCCTCATTTCTCGTCCCTCTATTGATCTGGTCATCGCCGCCATCCTCACAGCCCTCTTGCTCATCCCGCAAACCGGCTATTATTATCTCGTCCTGCTGATCCCGGTGATTGTCGCCTGCCTGGAACGGGCGCGCGGATTGCCCCGCCCAGAACGGCGCTGGGTATGGCTGTCATGCATTCTGGCGATAGCGAGTCCCTGGTTGTATTTCAGTCTGCCCAATTTCAACCCTGATACGCAGAGTTTGATTCTGCCGCTGCATGTCGGCCTGACCTGGATGGCGATCAATTGGCGCTTGGATGTGCGTGAAAAGTCATAATCCAGACGTGTATAAAATCACCTAATATGAAAAATCTGTAATATCACCTAATCTCAAGGTATGCACAACACTTTTGCGTCTATTGTAAAAGCAGTGATCGCTTGGTTTTTGAGCAAATAATGCCACATCAAATCAGTTGGGATAATCCCGATAAAACAGTCGTTCTTCAGGTATATACCGATGCCCCGTCGAAGGATGACTTATATCAACTGGCTGAAAAATCAGCAGCGATGCTCAGCACCATTTCACATACCGTCCATCTCATCCTGGACGAACGCAAAATTAATCTGATCCTCAGCGCTGCCGACATGAGCTATCTCCAAAAACAGACTCCAAAAAATCAGGGCGTGGTGGTGATGCTGGTTGACCCATCCACTATTCCCTACAAAACGGCCATCCACAACCTCGGTCAACGGCTCGGCCTGCGCACCTTTAGCCAACCCTATTTCGCCAACTCTATCGAAGAAGCCCGCAGCATCCTTCAGCAAAACTTTAGCGTGCGCTACCCGTCCATCACCGCAAAATAATGCTTCTACAGCCTGTGGCAGCCCGCTTTAACCTAAACTGGGTATATAATCACCGGTATGTTCGAAGATCACAGTCAACCTCTTCTCCCACGCGCTGTTTTTTTACGGCGGTTAAGCCGTTTTGCCGCCGCAGCCCTGCTGTTGGTCATCGTTTCCTGGGCCATTGGCATCCTGGGCTATCACTTTTTTGAAGGCTTTTCCTGGATCGACTCGCTGTTGAACGCCGCCATGATCCTGGGTGGCATGGGGCCAGTTGACCCGCTGCACACCAACCTGGGCAAAGTGTTCGCATCTTTTTACGCCCTGTTTTCAGGTATCGTATTTCTGGTCGCGGTGGGCGTACTCATCGCACCGATTCTTCACCGCCTGCTGCATCAGTTTCATTTGCAAACCCCGCCAGCCGATGATGATAAAGATGATTCGAGCGCGTCGCCCTGACTCGCACGGCGGTGTTTCCCCTGCTACACTGGATTCGAGTATCGTTAGCTGGGAGGATGGATCGTGAAACAGGGGAAAATATTTTTTACAGTAATTTTGTTACTTGCCTGCTTCACGACGGCGCTCGCCCAGGCGCAGCAGTGTCCGCCATTGGTGACAGCGGCGCTGCAAGCTGTCCAGGATGTCTGCGCCGACACCGGACGCAATCAAGCCTGTTATGGCAACGCCCAACTCCAAGCTGAATTCCAACCGGGCTTCGCCAATGCCTCGTTCAGCAAACCGGGCGAAATCATCAACGTGGATGGACTGCGTACCCTGCGCTCGACCATCGCCGACCCGGCCAGCCAACTTTGGGGCGTCGCCTTGATGCGTTTGCAGGCCAACCTGCCCGATACGCTCCCCGGCCAAACTATTACTATGCTGGTGCTAGGCGGCACACAGGTCGAAAATGCGATTATGGGCGATCCCTCTGCGCCCACCCTGAAATTCACCGCTGCTGCTGATGCCATTTTGCGCGCCGCCCCGACCACCGACGGCGAGTTAATCGGCGCAATAGTCGCTGGCGATTCGGCAACTGCACTCGGCAAATCGCCGGACGGTCTGTGGCTGCGGGTTGAATTGGGTGACCGCGATCAACGGTTGGGCTGGATTCCACTCCAGGCTGCGGACAAACTCGACCCCACAACCCTGCCCGCAATTGATCCGAACGCGCCGCCCTTCAGCCCGATGCAGGCTTTTTATCTGCGCCCACAGTTTTCCGGCGTGCAGTGCAGCGATGCGCCCAACGGCGTGCTCGTTCAGTCGCCAGACAATGTAAAAGTTCAGTTGACTGTCAACGAAGTCCAGATTCAACTCGGCTCGACAGTCTTTTTGCAGCTCGAACCCGACGGTGCGATGACTGTCAATGATGTCGAGGGTGATGTGCAGGTGCAGGCCGGGGGCATCACTGTCGATGTGCCCAGCGGTTACCGCACGCGCGTGCCATTGGATGCCAGCCAGCGCCCCACCGGAACCCCGGCTCAGGCCGAGCCGTTGGATGCTGCCGCCTTAGCCGCGCTGCCGATTTCCCTGCTCCCGAATCAAATTGCGCCGCCCGCCCCCATCTGGGTGATCGGGCAAAGTTTATGTGTCAACATTATCAATGGTGCGTGGCTGCGTGGTGCGCCCAATTCCCAAAATCAGGATGTGGTGCGCGTGCTGCAAAATGGCACGCCCGCCGCTGTCGCCGATGCGCCGCAGTTCGATGGCACGCAAACCTGGTGGCCGGTGCGTACCGGAAATTATACCGGCTGGATTGAGCAGTCGAATTTGACGGCTTGTGATTTACCTGTGCCGCCGCCCTGTTCAATACGTACCGATTGGTTGTTTGCTTATACCGTACAGCCCGGAGATACCCTCGCGCGTATTGCTCAGGCCGCCGGATTGACCGATCAGGAACTCATCACGGGCAACTGTCTGGAAACGCCCTATAACACACCGGCGGGGACGGTGCTGCGTGTGCCGCGAACGCCGATTTTTGTAACCGCGACACCTTTCCCGGCCATTCAGCCACCCGTCAAAACTCCGGAAGTCCAGCCGCCCGCTCAGACGCCCGACTCCGGCATTGTCGATGTCGTGCCGGTGGGTCAGATTATCGGCGGAAGCTGGTACATGACAATTTATCACCGTGCCTGCAACCAGATTTCCACCGAAAACCAATTCTATAATGTGTCGGTCTTGCGCGGCGGCGGAGTCCTCAGCCTGACTGTGGATAATGTACCGCTGACCTTGATTCGGGGCGGTCAGACAGATATATACACGGGGTCGTATCAGGATGCAGCGGGGAACACTTATCAGGTTTCACTCGATCCCTTCCTGCTCAACGGCCAGCCGGAAGCCAACCTGTATATCGACTCGGCCTGCGCCACAACCGGATAAAGCTGCATTCTGAACGGTAGTGGCGCTTAATCCAAAATTTTCGCCGAGGTGCATCGGGACTCTATTTCACGCCGATGTGGACGCGATAAGTGAAATACCAGGGCGGCGGGTTGTCACCGAGGACACGTTCGGCTGCGGCGCGGAAAGTGGGGATGCCGATTTGTGCTTGGGTGAAGCCATTTTTGAGCAGCGTTTGGACGCTGGCCTGACTCAGCGCGAGTCCCACCATGCGATCCGCATCGCCGGGTTCAACATGGTGCAGGGCGAAGGATTTTGTATAGCGGAAATGCCCGCTTTGCTGCATCCGTTCCAGATGTTCGCCCCGCGGCCAGCGTTTGATGTCGCGGTCATAACCGCCGTCGGTGAGCCGCTTACCCACCTGAATCATAAAATTTTGGTCAAGCAATTCGGCTTCCCAACTGATAACTGGCGGGTAATCCGGGTCAATGACGGCGAAAATACCGCCCTGGCGCAGCACACGCGCAACTTCTGCCAATGTCGCGGTTGGTTCCATCCAATGCAGCGATTGCACCGCAGTGACAATATCGGCGCAGGTATCCGGCAGACCGGTTGCGCTTGACCAACCGGATTGGTAGCAGATGTTGGCGAACGCCGATGAGCGGGCTTCAGCCACGTGGCGCATATGCTCTCCCGGCTCAATACCGATAACGCTGTCGGCGTGTTCTGCCCACAAGCGGGTGGATAAACCTGTGCCGCTGCCTAAATCCACGACGCAGTGTGGGCGAATGACAGCCGCATACTGAGTCAATATATCAATGATGACCGGCGGCAGGGCGGGACGATAGACATCATATAGTTCAGCAAAACCTGCAAACCGTTCGACATTGGCTTCGGCGTAATCTGAGTCCGACACTGAATTTTGCCTTACGCCATTTGGGCATCAAATTCGCGGCGCAGGAGACCCATCTGCTTAATATCGACAAAGCGCCCATGCTCCCAGCAGCTTTCGCGCCAGAGTCCTTCGACCTTGAAGCCGCATTTGAGCATCACTTTTTCCGAGGCGATATTGCCGTCGGTACAATCCGCCTGGATGCGGTGCAAATCCAGGTTTTCGAAGCACCAGCCAATCATGGCGCGGGCGGCTTCGCTGGCGTAGCCTTTGCCCCAATGCAGTTTAATAATCTGGTAGCCAATATCCACGCGCCGATCCGAACGCTCCCAGTCATACATGCCGCACATGCCTATCAGGCGATCATCATCGAGCGGCGTGATACCCCAATTAACGCTTTCCTGTTTTTGATATATATCCGCCAGCCAGTCAATCAACTCAATCGCTTTTTCGGGCGTATCCCGCAGAGGCTGCTTGAGGAAACGCATCATTTCCGGGTCGCCAAAAATGGTGATAATGCCATCGGCGTCGGCATGGGTGAGTTGGCGCAGCCGCAAACGCGGCGTTGTTATAACCGGAAAACTGGAGAAATCAAATATTGGGTTTGCAGTCATGGTGTCCACTTTTGTGATAGATATAGGTCTATTATGCACCGATATGACCCAATAGGAAAGGAGAAATGCACCCAAACATGATTGACCGCCAAGACGCCAAGTTCACAGAGAACATAAAGATTTTCAGAAGGTTGAGTTTGGGGTCAACACAGTGCAGACTCGTTCACTGCCGATGCCACTGATGACGCAGCGTTCTTTGGCGTTGCTCAGAAGCGTTTGCGTCCAGTTGACCACGCCGCCGTCCGCCAGTTCCAGCCAGCCCCTAGAGGCGTAATCTGCGTATACGTGGAAGCACAAATCGACGTAGTAATCGCGGCCACTTTCGCGCTGCATATCCATCACGATTTCGACATCGGGGAAGGCGGCTTGAACCGGCGTGAACAGCGCATCTCTCAACCGAGATTGCCGGTCAACCCCGCTAAAGTCGGTCACAGCGACACGCAACGGCGGATCGGAATCATGATATGCCTGCAAGGCCCGCAGATAAAACATGATATGGGCTGCCAGCGTCGGTAATTCAAACTGCAAATTGCCCTGATCCTGTCCGGCGCTGCACAGGGCGAAAGCGCTGAAGTGAGCGATGGAATCGGGATTGTTGTAATTTTGTGCCCGCAGCAGGCGATGGCTGGCGGCGCGGTGAACCTGCTGTTTGGATTTGGGATTGGCGCGCAGGAGTAATTTGCGGACGAGGGCACATTCCAGCGCTAAAACATTGGTCGAATCAGCGACGACTTCGGTGTTGCGGATGGTGGAGAGCACACGGTTTTGATCGACCAGCGCGATGGCGGAATTCGTCCCTAATGGGCAGACCGGCGACAAAACGATAGGTTCAAATTCGTCGGGAAGGTTGGCGAAAGCGATTTGCTCCCAGGCCAGCAGACGAATCGGATCAGCCAATGAAGGGCGCGTAAAACGGTTGGACTCAAAATCGTCCAACAGATTGGCGGGCGGCTGACGCTGTGCCCGTTGGCGGTAAACCTCTAACATAACAGATTGTAAGTCGGAGGGATTCAGACGTTCAGCAAGCAGGTTGACCAATCCGGGCACGCCAATTTCGCGTTCGATGCGTTCGATGATTTTGTTGGCCGCCATGTCGCCTTAATCCTGTTTGAAATTTGATTTAGATTACAAACTATTATGACAGCAAATATCTAAACGTGGAACTTACGGTCTACAAACCGTTTATAAACCCAATCATGAATTACTTGTTAAGAAAGTAAAGTATCTTATTGATCGAGAAAAATATTCGTTGTAGACTGTAGATATTGAGTCAAATCCAGGAGTGACAGTTGACCGACAGGGTGCTACTAAGCGCAAACCACCGCAATATCAATGAGTGTGTTCATCTTGCATTGGAATACAACCTCGGCATCGAAATTATGGCGTTTGCCTTCCCGGATGCGCTCGATGGCGATTGGAAATCCCTAACCGAACAATATCGCAAGCTGCTGCGTCCTGTGCCGGGGATGCTGTCGATGCATGGCCCTTTTATGGACATGGCTCCGGGCAGTCCCGACCAGCGCATCAATCAGGTGTGTATCGAGCGCTACCAGCAGGCTATCCGTATTGCTTCGGATCTGGGGATTGGTCTGATTGTGTTCCATGCCAATTTCATCGCCGCGATTCACACGGTTGAATACCGTTTGAGTTGGCATAACCGCAACGTGCGTTTTTGGGCACCGCTGGCGGATTATGCGCGGCAGTACGGCGTGACCATCGCCGTCGAAAATATGTGGGAGTTTGACCCCAATATCATCGGCGACGTGGTGCGGGACATCTCGCATCCCAACCTGGGCTGCTGCCTGGATGTAGGCCACGCCCATCTGTTTGGCGAAGTGCCGTTCGAGGATTGGCTAATGGCATTAGAACCGATGCTCATCCACACGCACATGAATAACAATGATGGCAAAATCGACATCCACATGGGCTTGAGTCACGGGGTGCTGCATTATCCCGACATTTTGAAGCAGATTCGCGCGCTCGCCAATCCGCCCTCGATTACGCTGGAGATGGACGAGGTTGATTTTATGCGCGCCAGCCTGCCGTTCCTTGAACTGGGGCAACCGCAGCCGATCCTGACCCCACCCGACGCGAAGTAAAGCTATAACTGCCGTAATGTGCATCAAAAAAGCGCTCGATTAATCGAGCGCTTTTTTTCTAAATTTTCCGATTGCGCTGGGCTTCTTCTTGTTGCAGTCGTTGATATTGGGCATCAGTAGGCTGTGTATTAACGTTGGCGTAACCCTGCTGATTTTGCGTGTTGCGCTGTCCCAGGTTAATGGGTTGAGTTGTGGATTTACGTCCGAACAGGCGCGTAATATCCAAACCGTAGTAGCGCATCACCCCCAACAATACGGCTGTAGCAAAGCCTTCGTCGATGTTGCCAATGATTGGCAAGTTGTCGGGTATGAATTCCAGAACCCCTGCCGTCGGATTAATCAGGTACAAAAACGCCAGTATGCCGAGGAGGATGATGAACATTTCTTTGAAGAGCCGCATGATAGACTGCTCCTTGATCGCTAATTTGCTGCCCATATGAAAAAGGCGTCCCGGTGGGAACGCCCCTGATTCATTATACGCATTTGCAGATCAGAAAGATGCAAGAAATTGGGCTAACTCAGACCGTCGCGGCGAGGCAGGTGGAGATGGTTGTAACCACGTCGGCGGGCTTGAAGGGCTTATAGAGCACGGCGTCCGCCCCAATATGCTTAATGAATGTGCCATCCCGCACACGCGGGCCTGCGCTGTAGAGCACCACCGGGATATGGCGAACGCTGGGGTCGTTCTTGATTGTCATGCAAATATCGCCGCCGCTCATACCGGGGAGCATGTCGTCGAGCAGTGCCAGATCCGGGCGGCAGTCGTAAAACATCTGTAAGGCTTCTGTGCCGTGGGTGCTGGTGATGATTTCGAATCCGGCACGGGGCAATATTATTTTCATGATGTCCAGAAAGCTGATTTCATCATCGACTACTAAAATGCGACGTGTACTCACTCCGGCCTCTTTCCCGACATTGCGAACCTGTATTGGAGAGCCACCGGCCCAATTGACTGTTGATTGTGTATACATTTTGATTAATCAAGTTAGCATGAATAATACAAGACGAACTGTCTACCACTTAATGTATCCTATCACTTATTTCGCTTAGAAAAAATAAGAAGGATTGAGATTTTAAAATTGGAATAAAAATTTACCAATTTCATAATCTTACGCGAGGTTATATTATCGAGGGTTAGTGAATGGTTTAAAAGTCGCTAGTGACAGGGGTGTCTAAAGCGATGTGTGGTACATGAAGATAGCGCTAAGGTGAGCATCACTAAACGCGACGCTCACCCTCAAAAAACTGAAGTTTATAACCGTGATTGCTAGTCAGAAGTTTTGCCTTTATTGACCCCTCCCTAACCCTCCCC
>JBDTNB010000086.1:0-27107 GCA_039933955.1 Chloroflexota bacterium | reverse complement strand
GCCAAACTCCCGAATCCATCCTACGCGATTGACGATCAGACCGCCATCAAAGTGGACGATGGAACCGTCGAAGTTGTCTCCGAAGGCCATTGGAAACAGTTTATGCCCTAATGATCGTATAAACTACCATCGAATTCGATCTGATAAAAATGAGAATTTTTCTCGATTCTCATTATCATCGTTTTTATCATTTCGATCACAAAAAACGGATATAGCGAGTATGGCGGCAGCAGAGCTACTTTTCTTTTCCGCCACTGCCACTGCAGCCAAATTTACGGGGAAAATCGGCGACGGCGGAGACCTTCGCTGCCGTCGCCAAACGAAAACGCGAAAATGGCGTATTTTTCGCCATTCGTTTTAGTCGTTTTAGTCGCTAATTTCGCCCTCGGTTTGGGTAAGTCAATTTTGTTAACGAAGAAAGAATTTGGCTCTTGTTCAGACCGAGTGAAAAACTCAAAATTTTGAGTTCAAAAACAGGCCAGATTCACTCATTTTATACATGAGCCAAGAATTTTACCCCCTTCCTCCATGCAATGGGGAAAGGGGATTTATTTACTCCAGCGCCGCCATCACTTTTTCCAGATGTTTGAGCGCCGCTTCAGCGTCGTTGAGCACATCAAACGCGATGCGTATCGCTGGCCCTTTACGGCTCTCGCGCAGAGAAATGTCACCCTGTTTGGTGCGTCCCTTTGCCACGCGGATGAGTGCCCGCGCCTGCGCCAGTTCTAACCGCACCGGGAAAGTTGAGTCTTCGCGTTCTTCAGCGAAGCCGGTGTATAGGTTGTCCAGCGATTTCATCATCGTCACCAATGGGTCGCGGTCACTGGCAACGTTGCGCGGCGCGCGCAGCAGTTCCAGGTCAACCAGCAGCTCGCCCGCATCCAGGGCTGCATCGCCGCTGCGCCGGAATTTTTCGAGGTCGATCAGTTTGAAGTCGATTTCGTTGTCGCGTTCCGGGTTCTCGCTGCGTTTCAAGCGCCGCACCATGATATTGCGCGTATGCAGGTCGCCATGCATACACGCCAGCGGAAAATCTTCCAGCTCAAGCTGGTGGCGGACGAGGTTGCCGATCACATCCAGCAGCGTGCGCAGCAGTTGGTTGGCGTATTTTTGTTTGTCGGCTTCCAGCAGTTTATTTTCCAGCACATAGCTGAAAATGCGCCGCGTATGCTGCTGCATGGGTAGCAAATAAAGCTGTAACAGCAGCCCTTCCTGCAACCCGCGCCGCACCCGTACATCACCCAGGTGTACTCGAACTAAGAACGGGCCGAGTTCGTGGATGAGCGCCTCGTGCATTTGCGGGACTTTGAGCAGGGCATCTGACAGGGTTCGGTAACGGTTCAGGTCAGCCATGATGACGAACGCGCGTCGCCGTTCATTATCCACATAACTCGGCTGTGGAATATTCACGAATGCGTCGCGGATACTGTTGGGCAGCTTGGCATAATTTTCCCGTTCGCGGTCAATTTCTTCAATTGGCCCATACTTAACGACCAGCGAGTCGGCATTCGGAATCAACAGCCGGAATGAATCATCTTCGGGCTGCATCGGGTTGGTGATGCGTGGATGGATGCGTACCACATTTGTGTCCGACATACCCAACCGGAGTTGTTCTGGTGCTTTTTCCAGGTCAACGTGAATCCAGTTTTTCAGGGCTTTTTTGATGCTCTCAGTGTCGGGCGGTTCGACATGCCGTGCCTGCTGCGAGGCTAACGTCCGGTGGATATGTGCCGCGCCCAGGTAAATCAAGGGTTGTCCGACATACGCCCGCACCGAGACCAACGTGCGGCACAAAATCAGCAAATAATCATAAGCATTGGGGAATAAGGCGCGTAGGATGTCAACGGCTTTTCCGCCGTGAAAAATACCCCACCATAGCTCCATCGCCTGCCGCAATGGCTGCTCAATTTGGGGGTATGATTCCGTGAGCGGGAGCAAATTTTCGATGACATAACAGGTGCTGATAATCATCTCGCGGAAGGTGTCACGGTGATCGGCAACCTGACCCGTCGTCAACTGCTGCCGCCACATATTGTCCACAATCCAGCGCGTGTCCTGGCTCAGACCCCACATGCCGCCACCTTTGGCCGCCACCTCGATCAGTTTATCGAGATAGCGTTTTTGTTGGGTGGCAGTCAATCGGCCACTCAAGTCATGCCGCAGCCGGATGGCTAATGCCAAATCTTTTTCGCGGTGATTGCCCTGCATAATTTTGGCGGTGCGCTGCCGCAAATCCGCGTTGGTCATGATGCCGTTCAGCACGCCTGCGTCTTTGGCCTGCGCCATAACTTTGAGCGCCCAAAGGGTCTCAAAAACTGGGTCTGCCGCCTGGATGTCAAAATAATCATTGGGTGTGCGCTGTAAGGCAAGCTGCTCCAAACGTGGCAGCACATAGGGATTTTGTGGCTGCAAACTGAGGAGCACTTCCAGCCGGTTCATCTCTGCCGAATCGATACGGCGCTGGGTTTCAGTCGGAAACGGGATCGCGAACCAACGTGCCGCCTCCAGGAGTTCGACCTGCGAGGGCGTGTAACCATAAGCCAGGAGCGCCATCGTGTAATGCTGGGTTACGCGCACCGATTCCAGCGAAAATTTGCCGTGACCATCCAACGGCGCGGCCAGCACCAGTTCCGGGTATTCTACACGCGCCCGCAGCAAATCAAGCATCAAATCGCCGAGCGTTTGTTCGAGATCGGGTAACTCGCGCATGGTGTTTACAGGGGCGCTGTCAATTTCGATTGTGTCGATGAAATCCATTATTATTGTTGGCAACCTTCTTCAATTCGAAATTGTATCATGCGCCTGTCTCGAATTCCAGCAGTGCCCTTGCAAACAAAACACCCGGTCATGTGGCCGGGTGTTCGTCAACGATTTTAGGGGATAGGTTTGATCGCTACATATTCCCTTGTGTCGGAAGGGGCTGTTGCTGCTGCTGCTGACCCTGACCTTGATCGAACGGGAATTGGAATCCCTGTCCATTTTGCCCGAAGAAAGGCATCATGTCCGACATTTCCGGCTGGCCGAGTGTCACGTCAATTTTGATAGTGTCCGTACCGCGTGTGACATCCAGAGTGATTTTGTCACCCGGTTCATAAGCCACCAGACGATCCCGCAGGGTGCGTTCGGCGTCCACTTTGTCGCCATCGACTGCGGTAATGATGTCATTAACCTTCAGCCCAGCTTCCGCCGCTGGAGATTTATCGACCACCTGGGTCACAAGCGCACCGTCGGTTAGGGTGACATTATGTTCTTTTGCGGCCTGTGCATCGAGTGTCACAAATTGCACGCCCAGGCGTCCACCGCCGAATGCCTGTCCCATATTGAAGGGCATCTGGAAAGGTTGACCATTCGGGCCAAAGAACTGGAACTGACCATTGCCAAAGCCGAAAGCGCTGACTTCATTGAGGGCGCTGACCGGGACAGAAATATCCTGAGCCTTGCTATCACGCTCGACGGTCACTTTGACTTCTGCGTCGGCCTTCAAGCCGCTGAGATAATCGTGCAGCCCTGAAGGATCATAAGCCTTGCCGTCAAACTTTTGGATCACATCGCCTTCGCGCAGCCCAGCCGTATACAGGGGGCTGTTCTGGTTCAGGTTGCGGATCGTCCAGGTCTGAGCGTTTGCATCATACTCGATGCCCATGCCACGATTGCCGCGCCCGAACGGGATCGTCTGCACCATCGGCACGCTTGAGGCTTCGAGGGTAGCGTCTACTGTCTGTGTTTCGGTTCCGCGCTTCACTTCAATCGTGATTTTGTCGCCGACCTTTTGTGCCTGCACGGCATCGGCTGCATCGCTGGCGGTCTTGATGTCCTTATCGCCAATCTTGGTGATGATGTCATTGACTTTCAATCCCGCTTTTTCAGCCGGTGAACCGCTTACCACTTCGCGGATGGTGACACCCTGGTCGGTGTCTTCCAGTTGCACACCCAGCATGGGGCGTTGGCTGTCTGGTTGACCCTGAGGGGCTTGCGATGCCTGCGGTGCAGGGCGCTCGATCAATGTGGCGTTCAGTTGCAGCGTTTGGTCGCCGCGTTGAACACTCAGGTGAATTTCGTCGCCAACTTTGAACCCGGCCAATGTCTCGCGGATGGTGTCGGCAGTCACCGCTTTATCGTTAATCGCCGTGATGATGTCATCCACTTTCACACCTGCTGTTGATGCAGGGCTGTCCGGCGCAACATCGGTGACCTGCACGCCTGTGTCAGCGGCCTTCAAGCCAATGCCCAGGAACGGCTGGCTTGTGGTCGTATTATCCTGAGCGCCAACAACACCCCATGCAGAAACGGCCACTAGTAAGGCCAATACCAATACTGAAAATCGCTGTATTGTTTGTTTTCCCATTTTTTTGCTCCTCCCGTAGCAAACTTGATAAGCCGGACGCGGCTTGCGCCCGGTTACTTATCCACTATACAAGTTAAATTTCGTGGCTGAAAAATACGTGAAAGTTACCTGAATACCAGCTTAGATTCAGATGGGTGCTGCGTGAGGAGGGATTTCCGTTTCGTAACCTGACTTCGGTGTATGATTAATGATATTCAGCATAATGGGTGACTTTCAAACGATGAAGCTAACTTTTTCACGGCGAAACCTGATACTTGGTATTTTAGCAGTCAGTTTTATAGGCTATCTGTTGTCGCAGGCGTATCTGGGAACGTTCATGCGCTTTGTTGCGGATGACTATTGTCATGCCGAAATCGCCCTCCGCGAGGGTGTGATTGGCTCAACTCTATACTGGTACTATAACTGGACGGGCCGGTTTGTAAATTTCGCCCTGGTTGGGATGATTGATTTGTGGGGCAGACCGATTGCGCCATTTATTCCAGGGCTGGTATTGACGATATGGTTGCTGATTCTTACATGGTCTGCGTATCAGATCTATCATTTCTAGGTGTGAAGCGCCCTGCCCTCATTTCTCTCGCCCTATCAGCCTTAATTTTGTATGCCGCGATGATCGGCAAGGTGAATGTCCTGCAATCCTTTTTGTGGACGCCAGGACTCATCGGCTATGCAATCGGGCTGTTATGGCTATCATTATTTCTGGGAAT
Organism: Chloroflexota bacterium; assembly: GCA_039933955.1. Classification (GTDB taxonomy): domain Bacteria; phylum Chloroflexota; class Anaerolineae; order Aggregatilineales; family Phototrophicaceae; genus CFX2. Next base: position 22,058 of record JBDTNB010000086.1, on the reverse strand, counting down.
ATTAGCTGGGGTACTGCGAGGTAGAGCAAGTAACCGCATGGTGATACTTGCAGTTATGATTTGCTTTGGCGGTACATTTTTAGCTGGCGGAACATCTGAGGTCTATGATGCGTTTCAAATGGTTATTATGGGACTGATTGCAATCGGATTTATGCGCGTTGCCAGTCCTCATTCTGTTGTAAAACGTCGTGCTTTAACCCTGCTTGGCGCAGCCATATTGGGCGCGATTTTAGTTTTTGTCATTATGTTACTTGCGCCAGGAAATGCTATCCGGCAAGCCTCGCTCGGCACGCCGCTGCCCTTGCATTTGGTGGCTTTGCGTACATTACTCTCGCTCTCCGTATTTATCGCATCAACGATTGCTGTAAATAATCCAATTCCAGTTTTGATTGCACTGATTGTTCCAGGGATCATTTTCTGGCGGTTAGCAGCATTTGACAAGAAATTACAATTGACTTCCAGACAAGCGCGTCAATTATTAGGTGTATCTGCTGGAATCATGTTTGCCCTGATCGCGATTTGTATTTTCCTTCCGATATATTCGACTTCGGCTGCTCCTGATACTCGTCTATTGTTCATTCCGCGTTTCGTTCTAATTTGCACCACTGTTTTTTGGGGTTCTGTAATGGGACTGAGTGTGCGTGACAACCAGGCAGAGAATCAATTAACCGGATTTAGAATTCTGGTTTTTGTAGTGGTGTTAATGGTTATTGGGCCTGATTTGTCTATCTGGACAACGCTTGTTGGAGATGCGCCAGATTATCGGGTATTTGCCAACGAATGGGATAACCGTGAACATGAAATTCGTGCGGCTGCCGCTGCTGGAACTCAAGACATTCAGGTAGCCGCATTCACAGTCGATCTAGGGAACATTGCTGGATTAGATACGATTAGCTCTGATCCCACTCAATGGGTCAACGTGTGCGCGGCCAATTATTATGGCGTGAAAACCATCACTGCCAGCACAAATTAGTCTGTCATTCTTTCCCGTCGCCGTTTTTGTCACCCGTAATGCGTCGTGTGAGGAAACTGCCCATGAAGCCCGTCATCAACATACTACCCATTGATGGTTGCTTGGTGGTTTCTTTCTCATCCCATTTGGCGTTGAAACGCCGGTTAATCCATGCGCTGTAGGTGTCGCTGGCCTCTATGAGCGCGGATTCGAGCGCAACAGAATCATTCTGGGCGAGGATGCCCCGGAACGTCCGCAGGGAAATCATCAAGTCATCAATCTGCCGCACCAGATTTTCTCGATTTTGCAGAAAGGTATCGCGCAAATCGTCGGGGTGGGTGTCGTAAAGTTGGTGCGTGAGCCGTCCAAATGTCGGATTGGTGAAGCGCTGCGAATCATTCCAGCCGCCGCTTTTGGTCATCGTATAGAAGACTGCCAGCCCCAGTAGATTGGGCAGTCCTTCGGTGGCTGCGACCAAACTGTCATGTTCAGCCGGATCAACAAAGTGCGGCTTTGCGCCCAACAAACTCGCGAAATCGGATGCCAGCTCAACTGCTTCCTTGACACAAGTTACGCTCGGCATCAGCAGCATATTGCCGTTGTCGAACAAGTCGGCCTGGGCGTGCAGGGTGTCATCCAATCCATCAAACAGATATTTGGGATTTAGAATAGGCGTGATACCGACCAGATGGACTTCTTTGCTCAAATATTCTTTCGCCCATGCCTGCGAAGGTTGTTTCAAAGGGGATATATCCAGAATTACTGCGCCAGAACGAACATCCTGTTTCAGGTTGCGGTAGACACTTTCAACATCGGCATAGGGAAGCGCAATCACAATAATATCTTTATCGGCTGCGGCCCCGAACACATTCCGTTCAACCTTGTCGATGCCGATGGTTTTGGCGTCTTCGCGAATACCTGCCCTGGTATCAGCATAGGTGACTTCAAAGGTATGCGCGGCATCTTTACGCTCGCTATAGCGCTGAAGGGCGAGACCGATGGATGCGCCCATTCGCCCGATGCCGAGAATTGCTACTGATACGGTTGCCATAGCCTTGTTCCTTAAAATTGTCAGTCATTCATTTTTCAGAATACCGGGTACAGGTTTATCTGGTTCAAAACCCGTTACCCAGCGTTATGATTTCACTAATTGGAATCATCGGCCTGTTGGAGCCGTCTCAATAAATCTGCAAGTAGATGATGATTCCATTGATCGGCAGGCTCCTGATGATGTGCCACCAACCATATCGCGTTTTCGGATGCTCCAGCATCAGTGATGAGTTGAGCGCTCCAGGCTGGATGATAGACATAAACCACGAAAGGTCGATTCCACAAATTCGCCGGATTACCCTGGCTCCAGTGCTCAAATAGACGCGGTGAAATCCCACGTACCAAAACCGCCAGCGTTTTTTGCCATGTTCCCAGCGGATAACGTGATTTGCCCACATCATGTAGGAGTGCCGCCACCGCCAAATCATGGGGTGTCGAATCCTGCGCCAGCACAGCGCGCAGGACGTTCAAACTGTGCAGTTGTTCACTGCGCCGCATCCGTTGAAAAAGTGTCAAGAGTTCGGGTGTCAGGTATTCAGCCGCAAGTGGAAGTTCGACTTCCTGCGAGAACGCGAAGACTGCTCGCAACCCCTGCCGAATACGATACACTGCGGTCATGCTAACTGTTAAAACCCAAGCAAAAACGCGACGATATTGCTGGTCGGTTGGTAGATGATGGAACCCAGAATATTGAGTCCCGGTATCCGCAAGAAGCCCAGCAAAATCAAACCCAACAGGATATATTGGCTGGTTTGCGCATAGCGCGCCCAGGTATCCGCAAGATCAGCGGGCAGCAGCGAATAAACGATGTGCCAACCATCAATTGGGAAAAAGGGCAGCAGGTTGAAGACAAACAGCAAAACGTTCCAGAAAATGAGCTGATACACCAGTGTGCTCAACACATCACTGCTCAGAATAAAGCCGCTGAGCAAGTGAAAAATCAGCGCAAAGACAGCCGCGAGGAGTAAGTTGGAAAATGGCCCCGCCGCAACGGCCAGCAGATAACCCCAACGTGCCCCAAAGCGCACCCCCAACCGTTTGTAGCCCATGCGCTGCGCCGAAATCGGAGCTGTGCCCAGGATGCCAAATCCGATCAACACGAACATGATGAACCCCAGCGGATTGATATGCACCATCGGGTTCAGCGTGAGGCGGCCTTCCCGCAAAGGCACATCATCGCCCATCAGATAGGCGACATAATTGTGGGCGAATTCATGGAATGTCATGCCGATTAAAACGGCGATTATCACAGACACTAAAAGCTGTGGGGTAAGATTGCCAAAAAGTAGCAAGAGTCGGCTCCCATAGAAGAATGAACTATGTTGAATCTAGTATAACATACCCAAAAGCTATTCTGTGAGAACCGCTGTTGAGTATTTCGTGAGGATGTCATCTGTCACTTCGTCTGTCGATTGGTGTTTCATATGTTATGATTGATCGGGTTATTTTGATGCAACTTGACCAACATGGTTATACGTATAGATATTGGGAATCGGGTACAACTACGTAAGCAGCATCCCTGTGGCAGTGATGAGTGGGTTATTGAACGGGTCGGTGCAGATATTGGTTTACGCTGTGCAGGATGCGAAAGGCGGGTATTACTCCCGCGCGCGGATTTCTTTAAACGCTTGAAAAAGATCATCTCTGTCCGTATTGAGGATGGGGAGGAAGGCAAATGAATGTGACGAAGCGAGTTTTACTGCTGTTCTCGGACACCGGGGGCGGGCATCGCGCAGCAGCCGAGGCTATTCGTGATGCACTGCTGCGGAAGCACCCTGGCGAAGTGTCCGTTGAAATGGTTGATGTCTTCCGTTCATACTCGCCGTTCCCATTTAAATACATGCCAGAGTTGTATCCCATCATCATTAATCGTGGCAAAACCTCCTGGGGAATCAGCTATCGTTGGACGAATACTCGTGGTCGCGCAAAATTGATCTCACATGGAATGTATGCTTCTATCGAGAAGGGCTTGAAGCGGATGCTGCGAGAACATCCGGCAGACGCGGTGGTGAGTGTGCATTCATTGCTTACCCGCCCGTCCCTGCAAGCGTTCACCCAACTTGAAAAACGCCCGCCGTTTATTGTCGTTGTGACTGATTTAGTTTCAACCCATGCCTTCTGGTATGACCGCCGTGCCGAACTTTGCCTTGTCCCGACTCAGGAAGCCTATTTTCGCGGGCTGGAAAGTGGGCTTCATCCCAATCAGATGCGCGTGACCGGTTTGCCAGTACATCCTTCCTTTGCCGAACGTCTGAAAGATAAAGCATCAGCCCGTGCGGAACTGGGTTGGGATCCCGATCTTCCGGCGATTTTGTTGGCGGGTGGTGGTGAGGGTATGGGGCCGATGTACAAAGTCGCTCGCGCCATCAATGACGAAAATGTGAAGTGTCAGATTGTAATCATCGCCGGACGCAACAAAGAATTAAAAGATCAACTCGAAGCCTGCGATTGGAATCATCCGACCCACGTCTATCCCTTCGTGACCAATATGCCGCTTTTGATGGCGGCTTCCGATATCCTCGTGACCAAAGCTGGCCCCGCGACAATCAGTGAAGCATGTATTGCCGGTTTACCGCTCATCCTCTACGATGCCATCCCCGGCCAGGAAACCGGCAACGTTGATTTTGTGGTCAATAATGATGCTGGTGTTTTTGCTCCCAGTTCACATGCCGTGACAGCAGCCATACGCGAATGGCTGTCTGAAGACGGAGCGGGTCTCAAGCGACGCGCCAAGAATGCGCGGCGTGTGGGGCATCCTGATGCCGTGTGGGACATTGCTGATGAAATTTGGCAGCTTGCCCTACAGCCACCTGTTACCGGGACTGTTATGGTGAAAAACACACTTTTCCCAGGTCTGACGTGGTAAATCGGGTGTAAAATTTATTACAGTGTGGATTCAATTTATCGTTAATGGAGACAATAATGTTTCGTAAACGCACGATAGTGTTTGTGTTCCTGATCGTAGGGTTGCTGGTTGCCTTCTCAGTCACATTTGCTGCTGATGACGCCCCCCCTGCCAAGATCGTAAATGATGAAGGTGGGCCAGTTTCCGTTACCGGTTCGGTGAGCTATACCAACGGCTTTTTTACCGCTGGTGTGGCTGAACCATTGGTCATTCTGGAAGATGAAGCCGGTTTTGTAGATCGCAATCACGGCTTTCTGATACCGGAAGAGTCCCAGGTTTTAGGTAAAATCACCTCTGATTTCTTCAATTCGCCTTTTACGTACCGTATTCAACTGCCGATTGAACCCGCAGCATCCTTACGCGATGTGGATCACGACGGCAAAAAAGAGACCGGCGTAATGATTTATGCGGTAGCCTACTGGACGAATACCTGGGGCGACCCCTATCTGGAAAAACGGGATTTGTTTGGCGGTGGTTGGTCAACCGCTTATGCATCGACTCATATTGACCCTAATCCATCGGCGAAGGGCGAAGTCATCGGCGGAAAATACCTTGTCTATGCCCCTGATGACCAACAGGGATTCCCATCGGGTTTTGGCGATGACAAAAAATTGTTCACCGATGATGATCCTATTGTCACACTGCCTCAAGGCTACACTGTCGTCGATATGGACACCGATCCATTCACCTTTGATCGTTCGCATAATCCCGTGATTGACCTGATTGAGGGCGAAGGCGCGGCGCAGGATGATTTCTCCGCCCTGAGTTATACCAAAGCCTTCGACGCGATGATTGAAATGTTCCGCAAAAAATATGCCTATACTGAATTGAAGAACATTGATTGGGATGCGAAGAAAACCGAATTCCGTCCGCGTTTTGAAGAAGCTGAAGCGAATAAAGATTCTGCCGCCTACCAGCTTGCCCTGCGCGATTTTATATGGTCAATCCCGGACGGACACCTGAGCGCCCCGACGGACAATGTAGAATTTTTCCAACAAACGGGCGGTGGCCTGGGCATGGCGATTCGCGAACTCGATGATGGACGAGTAGTCGCCAGTTTCATCCTGGATGGCGGCCCGGCAGACGGGGCGGGTATCAAACTCCGCGCGGAAATCACTGCTATCGATGGCAAGCCGATTGATGATGTAATTAGCGCCGATATTCCCTGGTCGTCGCCTTTCAGCAGCGAACATGCTCGTCGTTTACAGCAGTTGCGCTATGTGACACGCTTCCCGGTGGATACTGAAGTTGAAGTAAACTATAAAAATCCGGGTGATACCAAAGAGGCCACCGCGACTTTAAAAGCCGTAGCCGAGCAGGACAGCTTCCGTTTTTCGTCCTTCAACAAAGGATTGACTGGTGCTGAACCACCGGTTGAATTCAAACTTCTGGGCAATGGCTACGGTTATGTCAAAATCTACAGCTTTTTCGACAACGAACTGCTGACCATCCAATTGTGGGAACGCATGATCCAAACGCTGATTGGTCGGAAGATACCGGGTCTGATTATTGATATGCGTCAGAACGGGGGAGGCAGCGGCTTCCTTGCAGATGAGATGGCCGCGTATTTCTTCAATGAGGAACTCGACACCGGCAACACGGCCAATTATGACGAGAGTTTGGGTAAATTTTATTCCGACCCGAACCTTGAAGGTAAATTCATTTTGCCTCCCGAAGACCTGCGCTACGAAGGCAAAATCGCTTTGCTGATCGGCCCGAACTGCAACAGCGCCTGTGAATATTTTACCCGCAATATGACCCTTCAGAATCGTGCCGGGATTGTCGGGCAGTATCCGACAGCGGGGTTGGGCGGCGGACAAACAACCTATCTGATGCCCGACGACCTCCAACTGCAATACTCCACTGGACGCAATGTGGATGCGGATGGGAATATTGTCATTGAAGGCACAGGTATTGCGCCGACGGTGAAAGTTCCAATCGATGAAGATACATTATTCAGCAATGGTGATCCGATACAGGATGCAGCAGTTGCCTTCCTGGACAAAGCCACGCGAGTCGATGTTGCCGATAAGGGTACGATTGCCATTGGCGATACCGTGACAGGTAAATTGAGCAAACAGGGACGAGATCGCTACACACTCACCTTTGAATCCGATGCTGTGGTCAGTATTTTGTTGACGGATGATACCGGCAAACTCGATACCGATCTGCGCCTGTACGATGAGGGTGATAACCTATTGGCTGAGAATAATGACGCTGAAGATGGCACGACAGGTGCGAAAGCGCCGAATTCTGCGCTCACCGATTTACAAGTCCCCGCCGGTTTTGTGCTGGTGATTGAAGTCGGCACAGCCAAAGATGAGGCCAGTGGAACATACACCCTCCAGGTGCTCAATGCCGCCGAGGCCACACCGGAAGCGACACCCGCGTCATAAAATCATTCAGGAGTATTCCGTTGGGCTGCCTCTGACAAAGGATTTTAAAAATGGACTGTTGCCTCCTTATCGCTTGGTGCAAGGAGGCAATTCCATTTTTCCTGTTTGACGAATGAGTGAATCCACCGAACTGGGTGTATATGGACTTGAAAATTCAACGCCTTACCCGATCAGAGTTGGACAATCTTCACATAATTTTCGCTTGCTAGGCTGGCAATTCTTCTGTACCATGACCGCATATTGCCAGCCAATTCTATTTAGCGACCCCATACGGAGGAACAGCTACCCATGAAAGCCATTATTCTGGCAGCCGGTAAAGCAACCCGTCTGCGTCCTGTTACTCTCACCATGCCAAAGGCGCTTGTCCCGGTTGCCAACAAGACGTTAATCGGTTATGCCTTTGATGTGCTCAAGGGCGCTGGCTTAACCGATATTGGCATCGTCGTCAATGAACTGGATTCGCCTATTCCCCAAGCACTTGGCAACGGTGAAGGACTGGGCATCAACCTGCACTATATCGTTCAGGAAGAGCAGCTTGGGCTGGCACACGCGGTGAGCTTATGCCAATCGTTTGTCGGCGATGAACCCTTCTGCGTTTTCCTGGGTGACAACATTTTCCAGGACAAAATGGGGCCGCTTTTTTCGGAATTTGTTGCCTCGGATGCCGAGTCTGCAATCGCATTAGGGGAAGTCACTGACCCAACCCGCTTTGGTATTGCCGAACTCGATAATAACCGGATTGCTCGTGTGGTCGAAAAGCCGCAAGTGCCGAAGTCAAATCTGGCAATTTCCGGTGTCTATTTGTTCCGCCCTTCTATTTTCGATGCTATTTCGCGGATTAAGCCTTCTAAACGGAACGAACTCGAAATCACAGATGCCATTCAACGGCTGATTGATGACGGCAAACACGTCCGACCCTACATTCTCAAAGGTTGGTGGATTGATGCGGGCAAGCCCGACTCGATTATTCTCGCGAACCAACTTGTTTTGGAAGACCTGCCTTACACGCCGCGCCTTGAAGACAGTCGTGTTCAGGGTAAATCGGAAGTCTCCCATCGCGTGGTTTTGGGTGAGAACAGCCAGATAGTTGACAGCGTGATTCGTGGGCCAGTTATCATCGGCAGCAATACCATTGTGCGCAACAGTTACATCGGCCCCTACACATCGCTGGGTGATAATGTGCTGGTCGAGAGCAGCGAAGTTGAAGCCAGCATTGTTATGAAAAATTGTGTCATCCGCAATATTCCGGGGCGCATTGATTCGAGCTTGTTGGCGGATAATTCCCAGGTGCAGGCTGCCGGATATTTGCCGGCTTCCCATCGTTTTGTCCTGGCTGAAAATAGTTATGTGCAGTTGTAGAGATGTACCGCTCTGCAATCCATTTTTTGAGGAGATATTTTGATGTCCCAGCGAACTGAGAAGATCAAAGCTAATCTTGCTGATGCTCGCCAGCATTTGAATACGATCCTGGATCAGGTCGGGGATCGTTGGGATACCCAGGTCTATTCGGATGGGGCGGCCTGGACGGCACACCAATTGGCTATTCACTTGATGGTGACCGACAGGGGCCATAACAATACGCTCAAAGGTATCGCCAGCGGCGAAGAGACCATCCCGGCAGATTTTGATCTGGAACGTTTCAATCGCCGTTCGGTGGAAAAACGTGCCGAAACCTCGGTGGAGGAAGCCCGTGCAGCGCTGGTTACGAGCGCCGCAGAACGCGATGCGTGGCTGGATTCCATTGATGATGCGACCCTGGATAAGAAGGGGCGTCATGGCTCGATGCGTATTCTCTCGGTTGAGGAGATTCTGCAAGTGATCGCCGATCATGACCGAGATCATGGCAATGATATTGCCAGGGCGCTCAACATCGGTTAAAACTATAGTGGATGAGTGATATTCAAGCTGCACGCTAGTTTTCGCTCACATGAGTTAAGATCAATCAACCAATGGGACGCACAATGAAAGTTTTGATTGCCTATGCCAGCGGACACGGATCAACCGGAGAAGTCGCGCAGTTCATCGCCGACGTACTAAAAGAGCATGATATTGATGTCACGGTGCAGTTAGTGAATGAGGTTCAATCCGTCGCTGGCTATGATGCGTTCATTGTCGGATCACCTATCTATGGCGGCATGTGGCTGACGGAATTTTCGCAGTTCCTTGAGAAATTTAAGACGGGATTGTCGGCGAAACCGGTTCATCTGTGGATTATGTGTATCCGTGTGCTGGAAGCCGATGGTCTCGAACATGCCTTGAAAGAATATGTTCACCAGATGACACTGAATGAAATCGGCATTCACGATGTTGCGGTATTTGCTGGTAAGCTCGACTTATCAATCATCGATTGGAATGAACGCTGGACGTTAGCAGCCCGCTACGACGGTGATGCACTTCCTGGCGCAAGAAATGATGATTACCGCGATTGGAACGCGATTCGTACCTGGGCGAAACAAATCCGCGAAGCACTAATGCCCACCTGACCTATATTTTCCCTCCATATGGTACTAAATACTCATATCCCACTGCTAACCAGACAGTGGGATTTTAGCTTGCCGCAATGTTGAAAGTGAATAATAATTAAGACCACTGTGAAAATTAAGTGAGGATTTATGATGTCCAAATACTTACGACTTTTCGGCCTTGTTATGACAATCCTTGTGGTGCTGGTCGCAGGCAGCACCGTGCTGGCCGATACCACTTTAGCCTCGACATTTACTTATCAGGGTTTCCTATCGAATAACGGGACGCCCGTGACCGATAATGCCTGTGCCTTTAAATTTGAGTTGTACTCAGTAGCGAGCGGTGGGACAAAAATTGGCAGCACTTTGACGCCTACAACTGCGGTCAGCGGTGGCGTTTTCACCGTGCAGCTTGATTTTGGTGCGGCGGCCTTCGATGGCAATGACCGTTACCTGGATATTCAGGTAAATTGCCCGTCAGTGGGTGTTGGAAACATCCAACTGACCCCGCGTTCACCGGTAACGTCAGCGCCTTCCGCAATCATTGCCAATGGGCTGACCGCTCTCACGATCCAAAGTGATCCGACCAGCCCGAACCTGATTGGCGGCTTTAGCGGGAATGTTGTGGCCGGTGGTATACATGGTGCAACGATTGGTGGTGGCGGAGCGTCTGGTGCTGCCAATCAAATTAATGGCAATTATGGTACCGTAGGGGGAGGGGTTACGAACACCGCTAGTGGCGTTGCCTCATTTGTCGGCGGTGGGGAGAGCAATAGCGCCAATAGTTTGTATTCAACAGTTGCCGGCGGGAATCAGAATACAGCCAATAATCAGTTCTCTTTCGTTGGCGGTGGCTTTCAAAACAACGCTGGTGGAGAATGGTCTACTATACCGGGCGGCAATCAAAATACCGCTGGTGGAAACTACAGTTTTGCTGCTGGTAATAATGCACATGCTTCCAATATTGGCTCGTTTGTCTGGAATGATTCAACTGGCGTGCTGGCGACCCCACTCACGAGCAGTGCTAATAATCAGTTCTTAGCACGTGCCAGCGGTGGCGTTACCTTTTTGAGCAGCGCAACCGGAGATCTAGATACAGGGGTAACGCTAGCCACTGGATCAGGCACATGGGCATCCGCAAGTGATCGAAACCTCAAGGCAAACCTGGAGACAGTAGACCCGCGTACCATTCTGAGTGATGTTGTTTCCATGCCTGTTTCAACCTGGAACTATATTGCCCAGGGCGATTCTATACGGCATATCGGCCCGATGGCGCAAGATTTTTACGCGACGTTCGGGTTGGGTGAGGATGATAAGCACATCGGTACAGTTGATGCTGACGGTGTAGCGCTGGCGGCCATCCAGGGCTTGTATCAAGTGGTGCAGGACAAAGATGCCCAAATCACGACCCTGCAAACTGAAAATGCTGAATTGAAAACTCGCCTGGACGATCTCGATCAGCGCCTTTCCGCATTGGAGGCTTTGGCTGCACCATCACAAGCCGGTGTGGGCTTGCCCGCGATGCTGATGGGTGTCGTACTGCTTGGCGGTCTGGGATTTGCGGGGCGGCGTGTTCTCCGCAAGGATGCAACCCTATGAATACTCTGCGGTTGAAGTGGCGTGGGAGTAAGGTAATCCTGGTCGCTGCCTGTGTTTGTGCCTTGTTTGTCGTAGGCGGGATCGCCTTCGCCCAAACTGGCAACGGCGTTACGATCAAATGGTCGAGCATTGATGGCGGTGCATCGACGGCTACCGGTGGGGTTTATGCGTTGCGCGGCACAATTGGGCAGCCTGAAGGAAGTGTGACCGTCCAGAATGGCGGTGTATATAGCTTGCAGGGTGGGATCATCCGCCTACCTGCGCCGATTGCTATCGTGCCGTCCGGTGCGACAGCTTCACCAGGTCGTAATTATTTCGTCACCCAGAATGTCACCCTACGCTGGACAGATGTAACTTATGCACTCGGCTACTGGGTAGAGGTTGCGCGCGATAATAAATTCACGCAAATTGTTTTAAGTAACAATACCCTGCCTGAATCGCAGCTTTCGTATCTCGCCTCAGTGCTGGGTAACGGAACCTATTACTGGCATGTCCGCGCAAAATCAAAAGTCAGTCCATTAACCTGGGGGCCATGGAGTGCGACGGATTCCTTCACCGTCAATATTCCATAGTGCTAGCAGATTGAGGGGCTTGTACACCAGACAAGCCTCTCAATGCACAACTTAAAACGCCAGTAAGTCGGACATGCGCTGGCGAATTTGCTCAACCGTTGGTACAACGCCTTCCATCAATTCCGTGCTGAAGGGTACGGGTGTGGAAGGCGCAGCCAACCGTCCCACCGGCCCATCCAGATCGACAAAGGCGTCATGTGCGATCACAGCGGCGATTTCCGCCCCAAACCCGCCCAGCGAAATATCCTCGTGGACAATCAGACATTTGCCGGTTTTGCGCACCGATTCCAACACCAGTGCTTTGTCCCAGGGGACAATCGTTCGCAAATCGATGATCTCAATATTTCCGTCAACTTCCTGTGCGGCGCTTTCGCAGCGTTCAACCATCGCCCCCCAGGTCACCACCGTTAAATCATCGCCAGGGGTTGTAATTTTTGCGCGGCCAAACGGCAGCATATAATCATCGCCCGGATAAGGTCGTCGCGCCCAGGCGGCGTCCAGCATGGCGCGATGTTCGAAGAAAATCACCGGATCATTGCCTCGCAGCGCCGTCCGCAGCAAACCTACCGCATCCTCAGCGTTGGATGGTGCGGCCATCAGCCAGCCCGGTTGATGCGCAAAAATGATCTCGCTGGTCACACTGTGCCAGGGATCGCCGATTTTACGGTAGCCGCCAGGGATGCGCACCACCATCGGCGCGGCAAAATGGTTGTTGGATCGCCAGCGGATTGTGCCGCAGTTATTGAGTTGTTCGGTAGCCGGATCAACATATTTGCGGAATTGGATTTCAGGAATCGGCAGCAATCCCGCCAGCGCCATACCCACCGCGCGCCCGATGATGCCTTCTTCGGATAGGCTGGTGTCAAACACACGCCCTTCGCCAAACGTGTGTTGTAATCCTAATGTTGCCGCGTGGACGCCGCCTTTTAGCCCAACATCTTCGCCAAAAATCACGGCACGCGGGTTAAGTTTTAATTCAACTTCCAGGGTGCGGCGGATGGCCTCAATCATGTTGATGCGGATCGGATCGGGTGGCTGTGGGGTATCGCTGCCGCCTGGGATTATAATGCCTTCTGGCAGCACTCCCCCGACTAGCTGTGGATGCTGCGGGTCAGACAGTACAAACTGTGTAACAGTATCGCGCGGCTCATAGGCTTGCGCCATCGCCGCATCCCGCGCCACCAATACATCGACTTTCACCTGTTCAACCAGATGCTCCCAATCGCCCTGGCTCATGACTTCCGGGACGAGAGTGTCGCGGATGGCCGGAATCGGATCGCGTGCCCATTCTTCTTCGCGCACGGCATCACTTTTATACGCTTGATTATCCACACTGGAATGCCCCGATAGACGCGGGACAGTAAGCCGCAGCAAGCCTGCGCCCATACCGCTGCGTATGGTGTTAACGGCTTTGTAAACCAGTTCAGCCGTTTCTGCTGGGCGTGTGCCGCTCCCATCCCAGATGTGCAGTTGGCGGAATGAAGCCAGATTCGCCGCGATATTGCCTCCCGGCGTCTGCTGCGGCGATTCGACAGAAATTGCGTAGCCATTATCTTCGACGACAAACAGCATTGGCAAATTGAGCGTCGTCGCAATTGTCAATGACGACCAGAAACCGTTGGTAGCAACCGCGCCATCCCCGCCGAATACCACCGCAATGCTGCCTTCTTTATCATGTTCGCCGAGCTGTCCAACCCGATACGTAATCGCCTGCGCCCAGCCTACCGCGGGGGTGAATTGCGAACCCACATCGCCCGCCATTGGCAAAATCAATCCCCGTTCGCGTCGGGGCAGGTTGGCGACCACACCCACATCGCGTCCTGCGCTCACGCTGCCTTTCCGCGCCATATCTGATGCGAATGCTTCTTCGAGCGTTAGCCCACTGCCGAGGATGAAAGGCCGTGAACGATAATAAGCACTCGCTGCGTCGAATGGTTTGGTCAGTAGTTGACTCAACAGCAGTTGGCCGAGTTCGTGGCCGCGCGCCGAAAATTGGTAAGTCACTAATCCCTGAGGGACAAGTTCTTGCTCTTCCATCTCGTCAATCATGCGCGAAGCCAGCGCCAATCGGGCGACCTCGTGCCAATCAAATGCAGAATGTAATTCCGTCAAAAGACCATTCTCCTTGCCCCTAAGCCATGCCCCATTTAATATATCACGATGTCTATCATAACGGTTGAGGGGATCATGCAGAAAACAATTTGTGTATTTTGTTCATCGAGCAGCGCAGTTGACGAGGTTTATTTCGAGGCCGCCCGTGCGTTAGGGCGTGCCATTGCCGAGCAGGGATGGGGATTAGTCTATGGTGGATCCGATGTGGGGCTGATGGGCGCTGTCGCCCGTGCGGTTCATTTGCATAAGGGTACAGTTGTGGGCATCATCCCGCAAACTATTCACGCGCGTGGCATCGCCTATGAAACTGCCGACGAACTGCTTATCACCAAAGATTTGCGCGAACGAAAAGCTGAGATGGAACGCCGCGCGGACGCTTTTATCGCCCTGCCGGGTGGCTTTGGCACGTTGGAAGAAATTGTTGAAGTGCTCACGCTCAAGCAGCTTCAGACCCATGCCAAACCCATTTTGTTTCTCAATACCAATGGTTTCTATGATCCCTTGATGACCCTCTTCGAGCATTATTATCAACAGCAGTTTGCCAAACCAGACAGCCGCGCTTTGTATTATGTCGCTGCCGATGTGAGCAGCGCCGTCGAGTATATTGCTACCTATCAGCCGCCAGTCATCCAGAGCAAATGGTTTGGATGAAATTTGAACATAATGATCCCAACCCGCGTTATAATTACTACCCATGTATCGTGGGTACTATATCTGCGCTAAAAATCTATATTGGAGCACAAAATGCAAGAAAAATTGCAGGAACTTAAAACCCGCCTGATGGAAGCCGATGATTTGAACAGCGCGGGGGCATTGCTCGGTTGGGATCAGACGACCTATATGCCTCCCGGCGGCGCAGAAGCGCGTGGCCGTCAAATGTCCACTCTTGGACGGCTGGCACACGAAAAAATGACCGATGACGCCGTTGGTAAGCTGCTCGATGAACTGCGCCCCTATGAAGAAAGTTTGCCTTACGATTCAGACGATGCCAGTTTGATCCGCGTTGCGCGTCGGCAGTATGAGCGTCTCGTAAAAGTGCCGTCGTCATTTATTGCCGAAATCAACAATCATATGGCTGGAAGTTATCAGGCATGGACTGAAGCGCGGCCCGCTAATGATTTCAATCGTGTTCGGCCTATGTTGGAAAAAACACTGGATTTGAGCCGTCAGTTTGCCGAGTATTTCGCGCCTTTCGACCACATTGCCGACCCGCTCATTGATATGGGCGATTTTGGCATGAAAGCCCAGTCTGTACGCGATGTTTTTGCCGATCTGCGTAATCAGCTTGTGCCGATTGTTCAAGCCATCACCAGTCAGGCTGATGCCGACGATTCTTGCTTGCGCCAGTTCTACCCGGAAGACAAGCAGCTTGCCTTTGGCTTGGGTGTCATCAAGCAGTACGGCTACGATTTCAATCGCGGACGCCAGGACAAAACCCATCATCCCTTTATGACCAAATTTTCGCTCGGCGATGTACGAATCACCACTCGCGTACACGAAAATGATTTGGGCGATGCATTGTTCAGCACACTGCACGAATCTGGTCATGCAATGTATGAACAGGGTATCGACATGGCTTATGAAGCCACGCCGTTAGCCGGTGGCACATCGGCGGGCGTCCATGAAAGTCAATCACGCTTGTGGGAAAATATCGTCGGGCGCAGTCGGGGTTTCTGGGAACATTTCTATCCCGAATTGCAGCAGACTTTTCCTGATCAATTGAAATCGGTTCCACTCGATACCTTCTACCGTGCCATCAATACCGTGCGCCGTTCTTTGATTCGTACCGATGCCGACGAAGTGACCTATAACCTGCATGTTATGATCCGCTTCGACTTTGAACTCGATATGCTCGACGGTAAACTTGAAATCCGCGACCTCCCTGAAGCGTGGCACGAACGCTATGAAACCGATTTGGGTGTAGCCGCCCCCAACGACAGCGATGGCGTGCTCCAAGATGTTCACTGGTACGGTGGTGCGATTGGCGGCGCGTTCCAGGGCTATACACTGGGTAATATTCTCAGCGCCCAATTTTACGAAAAAGCGTTGGCGGCTAATCCTTCTATCCCATCGGAAATCGGCCAGGGAAAATTTGATACATTGCACGGATGGCTGCGGGAAAATATCTATCGCTCTGGCAGCAAATTCACAGCGCCGGAATTGATCGAGAAGGTAACAGGCGGCCCGCTCCGCATCGAACCTTATATCAAGTACCTCCGTTCCAAGTACGGCGAATTATATCAACTGTGATTTGAAAGGTCGGGATGATGGCGCTGGAAATGCGCGACCACTGCGAAAAATGCGAAAAGCCGCTGGCTCAGGATGGCGCGGCTTATATTTGCAGTTACGAGTGTACGTTTTGCCAGGATTGCGCCCAGGCCATGAATCACGTCTGCCCCAATTGCGGCGGTGAATTGCTGCTTCGTCCGCGCCGCGAAAGCAAAGCTTGAATTTTTGAATCAGTACAAATGTTCGGTATAATCTCCCGTTGTAGTTAACACAGCGGGAGAATCGACCATGTATATTGACCGGATTACGATGGCCGTCACCTATATGGATGAAATGGTCCGGTTTTATCGGGATGTTTTTGATGCCGGACTGAAACCCTTAGAGGTTATCGGTGGCTTTCAATTTTATGGCGGCAGCCTCGCCGGGATTGACTTGCTCTTTTGCCCCAACGAAATCGCAGGGGTGATCGCCGAGCAAAACCGGCAGCAGTTCCGTTTCGTTGTCGATGATCTGGCGGAAATGCGGGTAAAGGTGGTTCAATCCGGCGGGATATTGCTGGATGATCTGCATGAGACCGCCACGATCAAAAGCTGCGGTCTGCGAGACCCGGACGGGAATACGCTGGAATTAATCGAATATCTTTAGGAACTATTTCCAGTTTTCAAGCGCCCATGCCAGTTCCTCCGGCGTGGGCGCGTAATTCCCTACCCGCCGTACCACTAAACCGCTGGCATAATTTGCTAGGGTTGTCGCGTTGGTATACGATGCGCCTGCTGTGACCGCTAATGTCAGCACAGCAATCGCGGTATCACCTGCACCCACCGTATCATACACATCCGTCACGGCGGGGGCAGGACACCGAATCGCCTGTCCATCGCAGGTTGCCACGGTTGCCCCATCTGCGCCGCGTGTGATGACCATGCTGCCGGTGAGCTTGAGGGTTTCACATAATTCCAAAGCGGCTTTTGCAAAATCGTCATCGCTGTGCAGATCGCGCCGCAAATAATCGCGTGCTTCGTCGGCGTTGCATTTCACCACGCCAAACCCCACATATTTTTCCAGTTTGCCTTGTGCATCCGCCGTCAGCAGCGCACCACTTGCAGTTGCAAGTTTGCGTATCGTCGATACCAGCGAAGGAGTTAGCAAACCGGTGTGATAATCCGAGAGCAAAACCGCCTGTACGCCGCCGATTTCGTGGTCAATCATGCCCCGTATTTGGCGCTCTACCGCATCACTGATGGGTTCCCGCGAGAGGGTGTCCAGCCGCGCGACTTGCTGTGGAAAACGCAGTCCCATTTGTGCCATGATCCGCGTTTTGACCGTAGTCGGCCTGCCCGAATCGGTAATCAAACATTTGGTGTCGATATTGCGCGCCTGGAGCACTTGGCGCAGATTGGTTGCAGCCGTGTCCGAACCAATCACACCAACCTGTATCGCTGTGCTGCCTAACGCGACAATGTTGGCTGCCGGATTAGCCGCGCCACCGGGGATAATCTGGCGTGACTCAAATTCCAACACCGGGATCGGTGCTTCGCGACTCAAGCGCGCCGCTTTGCCGATCAGATATTCGTCCAGAATCACATCACCGATGACGAGGATGCGTTGTCCGGCGAGTTTGGGTATCCAGGTGGTCAGATGCTCAGGCATATTTGATAGGCAGCCATTGGCTTATTAGGCAAGAATTTGCGGATTGTACCACGCTGTTCATGCTATTCAGGGAGTTATTGCGGATGATTTTTGCGTTCGAACAATACCGCCAACACGAAACGCGGCAGGCGCAGCATCCGCCAGATACGCCAGGGTTGCAAATACAGCCTGAACAGCCATTCCAGCCCTATACGCTGCATCCATAATGGAGCACGCGGAACCACCCCAGCGATGAAGTCGAACGCACCGCCGATGCCCATCGCCATTTTCACCTTTAAGCGTGGTAAATTGCGCGCGATCCATTTGTCCTGCTCCGGCGCGCCATACGCGACAAATAAAATGTCAGCCTTGCTCTGATTGATTCGTTCGACAATCGCGTCTTCTTCGTCTGGCGCAGGACTGCCACTGTATACACCCACAATTTCTAGATTGGGATATTTCGCGCGTAGGATTTCAGCGGCTTTATTGGCTACACCCGGTGCTGCACCCAGAAAAAATAAGCGCCAGCCATTTAGTGCCGCGTGTTCGGCGATCATTGGCACACCATCTGACCCGGTGACACGCTCTGGCAAAGGTGTTTTGCGCTGCCGTGCTGCCCACAATAAACCAACTCCATCTGGCACGCATAAATCAGCTCGGTTGAGGATATTGCCGAAGTTCACGTCTTGCCGCGCAATCATCATGAATTCCGGGTTGATTGTGCAGACGTGATGGCAGCCTGTATCGGCTTTAATCCAATCGCCAATCAAGTTCAACCATTCGGGGTAGGTGATGCCATCCACAGGCAGGTCGAGGATGCGGATGCGCTTCGAAAAATGGTTCTTTTGCGATGCGGATTTTTCGGTTCCTTCAATCGCATCCCGATCCAATATTTTGCGTGCCGCTGTCAACACATCTTCGGCTGTGACCATCCGCATACAGGTTCGTGCAGGGCAGCCTTCACGCAGGCCGATTCCATGCCCCACATAGCTGCAAGGGCTGCATTCTGGGGCGCTGCGGACGACAATAGATTTGCTATTTGGCGTCCAGGGACTCCAGGCATCCGGGTTGCTGGGGCCAAACACAGCCACAACTGGCGTCCCCGCAGCGGCAGCGATGTGCATGACTCCGCTGTCTGCGCCGATGAATAAATTGCTGTTGGCGAGAATGCCTGCCAACTCTGGCAGGGTGGTTTTGCCCGTTAAATCGGTAGGAGTAATTTTCAGTAAATTTTTGACCGCATTACTATCGTCGCCTTTTGCGCCAACCAGCACAATTTCTGCCGCGTATTCTTCGTGCAGGCGGTCTGCGACGGCGGCGAATTTTGGTGCTTCCCAGCGTCGAGCCATGCTGTATCCGCCACTTCCGGCATGAATCACGATGGTGGGAGTTTGATTTTTGCTCTGAACTTTGAACTCTGAACTCTGAGCTTTTTTCTGAATGACGGCAGGTCGTGGGCGGAGTTTTGCTCCGAGCAGCCCAACCAGATCAAGCCAATACTGCGCCTGATGTTTTGCGCCAAAGCCTTCATCCGGCAGGCGTTCGGTCAAAAACCAGCCGTTGCCATTATCAATGCCAAGCCGCCGTTTTGCGCCGGTTGCCAGACCAATCAAAGCGAATTTTGCTGTGCCCAATTTGAGTGTGAAGTGATGGAAAAAAACAACGGTGTCGTATCGTCCGTGTCGCAGTTTGAAAATGCGGCGCAGATTTTCAGGTTTGAAAAACGCCCTGGAACTGTTGAACTGCCCTTTATCAAAAGTGATGATTTCATTGACGAGATTTGTGCCTTCGACGATAGGCGCGGCATGTGTGGTGGTGAGCAGGGTGATATGGGCATCCGGCTGGGCTTCACGCAGGGCGGACAGCGCGGGCGTGGATACAATCAGGTCGCCAATATCGGCGAGTTGGACAACGAGAATACGGGTAGCGGTTTGCATGTTGGGTTTAGTTGGAGGCTGCCGCTTCGAAGGCGTTCAGGGCTTGTTGTGCGGCATGTTCCCAGGTGAATTGTGCCGCTTGTACATGACCCTTTTCACGCAGCATATGGGCTAAATTTTCATCGTCTGAGATTTTACCCATTGCAGCCGCGATTGCCTCTACATTTAATGGATCAACTAGCAGACCACCATCGCCGACCAGTTCGGGCAGGCTGGATGTGTTGCTGGCGATGACGGGTATGCCGTTGTGCATGGCTTCGATGACCGGGAAGCCAAAACCTTCGTACAGCGTTGGGAAAATCAGTGCCAGGGCATTTGCGTACAATGCGCCTTTATCGGCGTCGGCAATGTATCCGGGCAAATAAACCTCTTTTACATCCGCAATCCAGTTGGGATCATACAACCAGCCTTTGCCACCAGCCAGTACCAGACCAGCCGGATCATTCGGATGGGCAATTTTCCACTGCTGATAGGCTTGTACAATGCGGGCGATATTTTTGCGCGGTTGCAGTGTGCCGATGAACAAAAAATAGCGCTCTGGCAGCCCATATTTTTGCCGGGCATCGACAGCCGAATCGCATACCGGTTTTTCGACACCGGGATAAACCACGCGGATTTTTTCGTTGGGCGTGCCATAAAATTTTGTAAGATCATGAGCTGTAGCCTGACTATCTGCCAGGATGATCGCAGCACGACGGGCACTGTAGCGGGTTGTCCAATCCAGGTAGAGTCGCTGCTGAGTTGGGTGCGCTTCCGGGAAATATTTGAATCCCAAATCATGCACGGTGACGACGGCGCGGCCTGGAAATATGAAGGGCAGCGTATGAGCGGGTACGAACGTCACATCTGGACGATCTTGCCATAAAGCTGCCGCGAAACGGATGTGCGTCCAGGCACGGCGAAATGGGATGATTTTATAGGCGACCTGTTTAGATGTTGGGAATAAATCTGGCGATGGTGTATCGCGAAAATACAGAGTCAGATGATGCTGGGTATTCTGGCGGATCAGTGCGCGGATGAGTTCAATAGCATAATTTTCAGTTCCGGTGATCCGCTTGGCGGTACAGCGGCTGGCATCAATCGCAATCTGCACTCTAGCTGCGCTGCCTGAAAATGACCGGGAGCAGCCAGACGATAATGACTGCAATCAACGCTACCGGCCAAAACGATGCTGCTGTGTTCACGAAATCGCTGCTCAAAACATTCATCGTGATGATTGATCCGGCGATTCCGGCGACTATTAAACCCAGGCCGGACAGCAGCAGGCGTCGATTACGCGGAAAAGCCAGGAAGCCCGTCAGCGCCGCAGCAATGCCAATGCCAACCAGCAGTAGCGGCCAACCTTGTAGCAATCCCGGCGATTGGGACGATAGCAGAAAGCACAACAGCCCTGCGCTAAAGAGGAATGACAAGCCGCCAAAAAGCGATCCGCGTGCCCAACGGCCAGAACCTAGCCAGCGAACGAGCAGCACTAAACCGATGCCACCTAAGGTGATAGCTGTAATCAGGCTGGCATCGGGTGAGGATTTGGTGGTGAAGCTAAAGGTCAGCCATCCGCCAATGACAATTAACAGCAGGGCAGGTATGACCGAAGCCATTTGTCCACGATGCAAAGTGGGCATCGGCGGCACGGGGAAGAACTGTTCAGGATGTTCCATGCGAGCCTGACGTTCGGCGGCAGCCTGAGCTTCAGCCTCAATTTGGGCGATGCGGGCTTGTTCGGCGGCTTCCTGTTCAGCCAACATATCGCTGAGGGTGGAAACTGCCGCTAAGGCTGCTTCGATGTCCATGCCATCCGTGACGGGAACATCATTGTCCGGGACAGGTTCATCAACTTCAATGTCGGCTGCCATTTCGTCGGCTTCTGCATCCGGGGTTTCGGCTGCATCGACCTGAGGCGCAAAACGTAACTCGTCATCGGGCAAATCGGAGCCGTCGTCGGGGGTAAGGTTGAGTTCTTCGTTGGTCATAAGCTGTATTGTGGCTTTTTTTCAAAAACTTCGCAAGATGAGGCGCTGGCGAGGCCGCCGAAAACTTGTTGATAAACAAGAAAGAAAAAGAGACATTTCAAAATCAATTACAAATTTCGTCCCGTTCAAATCGAGAATTTATGACAACGGGTTAAGCCTTGTCACCGCTATATCCTGCCAGTATAATCAGCCATATGGCGACGTGGCCAAGTGGTAAGGCAAGGCTCTGCAAAAGCCTGATTCGCCGG
>JBDTNB010000085.1:0-27475 GCA_039933955.1 Chloroflexota bacterium | reverse complement strand
ACTTACGAAGCGTATCTGTCTCGTGACCCTTCAGTTGCAGAGACGATGGCCTTCCCAAACGGAGGGAGTTTAGAACGACAAACACCGAACTAAATGCCATAGCACCGGCAGCAAGCATCGGGACAAGTAATCCAAGCATTGCCACCGGGATCAGGATGATGTTGTAGATGAACGCCCAGAACAAATTCTGGTAAATCGTCCGCATCGTCGCTTTACTCAAGCGAATCGCCCGCGAAACACCGATCAAATCACCGCTCATCAACGTCAGATCAGAGGCTTCCATCGCAATGTCTGTCCCTGTGCCAATCGCGATTCCGACATCAGCTTGAGCCAGAGCGGGCGCATCATTAATGCCATCGCCAACCATCGCTACGCGCTTATTTTCCGCTTGCAAGGATTTGATAGTATCGGCCTTTTGACCGGGCAAAACATCCGCCAGCACCCGGCGTATACCCACTTCGTTGGCAATGGCTTGCGCCGTAAGCACATTGTCGCCAGTTATCATCACCACTTCCAAACCCATGGCGGACAGCGCCGAAATCGCACTAGCTGACCCTGGTTTAACTGTGTCCGCGATTGCCAGGATACCAGTAATCGCGCCATCTACGGAAACCATTACCGCTGTCCGCCCCTGCGCTTGAAGCGCCGTGATGCGCGGCCCGTATTCAGTGATATTCAAGTTCTGCTCAGTCATAAATCGTGGGCTGCCCACCAGAACCTCGCGCTTTTCAACAGTTGCACGGATGCCACGTCCTGATTCGGCATTAAATGCTTCTGGCTGGATCAGGGCCAGCCCTTTGTCCTGCGCGGCTTTGACAACAGCCTGCCCCAACGGATGCTCACTGCCCCGTTCGGCGCTGGCCGCCAACCGCAGCAAATCGCTCTCTTCAAATCCGTTCAGCGGCACGATGTCGGTCACGCTGGGTTCGCCACGTGTGATGGTTCCGGTTTTATCCAGTGCAATCACCTGCAAACGTTGGGCATTTTCCAGCGCTTCGCTGTTCTTGAACAAGATACCCATCTCAGCACCCTTACCCGTGCCGACCATAATGGCTGTCGGCGTCGCCAATCCCAACGCGCATGGACAGGCGATCACTAACACTGCCACCGTATGCACCATCGCCTGGACGAATCCTACCTGCCCAATCAACAGCCAACCCAGGAACGTGAGTGCGGCCAAAATCAGCACTGTCGGGACGAAAATACCCGACACGGTATCAGCTACACGCTGAATCGGCGCTTTTGATCCCTGCGCCTGCTCGACCAACCGGATAATCTGCGCCAACGCTGTTTGTGACCCAACCCGCGTTGCCTCGATCACCAGCCGCCCCTGTTTATTGATCGTCGCGCCGATGGTTTCGCTGCCAACCGTTTTATTGACGGGCAAACTCTCACCCGTGAGCATCGACTCATCAACCGATGACCGTCCTTCAATGACCACGCCATCTACCGGAATCCGTTCACCGGGGCGAACGATCAGCCGATCCCCGGCGATTACATCATCTACCGAGACTTCAATTTCTTCGCCGTCTTTGAACAAAGTTGCTGTCTTGGGTGTGAGTCCCATCAATGACTTAATCGCTTCGCTGGTACGCCCTTTTGCGCGTGCTTCCAACAATTTACCCAGCGTAATCAGAGTCAGAATCACCGCCGCCGTTTCGAAATAAACGTGCTCACCGATGCCAGGAATACGAAAAGCAATCCCGACCAGCACTAGAACGCTGTAGATATATGACGCCAACGATCCCATCGCTATCAGCGTATCCATATTGGCGGTGCGGTTGCGCAGTGCCTTATACGCGCCGCGAATATACTGCCGCCCCACAATCACCTGTACCGGAGTCGCGATCAAGCCAAAAACGAACGGCCAACCTGACCACAAAAGCCAATCCAATAGCGGATTTGCGCCGCTCATCGCTGCCATACCGCCCGGCAGACTCGTCATATACAAATCGCGCGCCATGCTGATGACGAACAAGGGCACGGTCAAGGCCGCGCCAAATAAAACCAACTTACGCTGGCGGTCAATTTCTGCCTGTCGCGCAGCACGTTCCGCGTCTTCAGGAGACTCGACGCCTGACAAGTCCAGCACCCCATAGCCCGCGTCTGAAACCGCCTTCACCAGATCCGCACGGCGAACACTGCCGGGGAGATACTGAACACTGGCTTTTTCAGTCGCCAGATTAACGTTTACCGACAAAATTCCGGGCTGCTTGCCGATTGCCCGCTCAACATTGCGGACACAGCTTGCACAGGTCATCCCGGTAATTGGCAGGTCGAGGGTCGCCTGTGCTACACCATATCCAGCCTTACCGATCCGCTGAATCATATCATTCACGTTTACCTGCGCTGGATCAAAATCCACACGCGCGCGTTCCGTTGCGAAATTTACATTTACGTCCGCCACACCATCGGTTTTCTTTAACGTCCGTTCAACTGTGCGAGCGCAGTTCGCGCAGGTCATACCCGTCACAGGAAGATCAATTTGTTGTATTGCCATGATAGTCCTTCAATCATTACGAGAAAAAGCCAAACTTTTCCGTAGCTATCTATATCTTATCCGTGCGCTTCTGCTTCAGCAGTTGCCTCGGCTGGCACTTCCGCCATCCGGTCTACATTCACCACAAACGGCGTCGTATAGATTTCGCCTTTGTACTGCACTTGCAGCCACATCTTATAGGAACTTACGCCTGGAAATGTGGCGTTGAATGTCAGGTCAGGGCCATAGTGTGCCGCCATCGTCATACCAGCCATTGCGCCTGACGCAGACATATCATGGTCAGCCGGATGGGTATGCAAATAAATTTTGCCGCTCTCATCTACGATCACCAGATGTCCGGCAGCGCCCAGGTATTCATCCAGCGAATCCAGCGGTTGACCTGTTGCCGCGTCTGCAACATGAAACAAAATAGGCCGCTCGACTCCGGCACTCAGCACTTCAGGAACATCGAGCGTAATTTTCAACGGGCCGTTTGTGAACTCTGTCGGGCCAGCGGTCAATTCAGCGCTGCTCGGTTTCGCATCCTGAGTCGCCAGGGTCATACGCACGACTTGCTGATGGTCGCCAGTGGGTGTGAAGTCAGCGAACACAATGTAATTCGCCGCAATCGGGAGTGTTGCATCATCCAGAACAAATTCGCCGTCGCCCTTATAGTCCGGATGAACATGTAAAAATTGTGACAGGTCTTCGCTCACGAGAATCAAATGCAGCAGCTTGGTATGCACTTCGTCAAAATCGTTAACAGGCGGTTTTCCGTCCGCACCCAATATATCCAACGTCAATTGAAACGGCTTGCCCGCTTCTACGGTTACAGGATCGGTCTTCAAAACCGCCTGATATTGCTCGTTCGTGCCAACACCCATATCCATTCCTCCCGCGGCTATACTATCTTGTGCCTTAATTGGGCTGCTGGATTGCGCCAGATGAACACCCAATAACACCAGAATAATCACCATTAAAATACTGCTGATGCTAACCGTATACCGGTCAAACATATAAACTCCTCG
This sequence comes from Chloroflexota bacterium, assembly GCA_039933955.1. Taxonomy (GTDB): domain Bacteria; phylum Chloroflexota; class Anaerolineae; order Aggregatilineales; family Phototrophicaceae; genus CFX2. The sequence continues at coordinate 23,968 of JBDTNB010000085.1, read as the reverse complement.
CTAGTGGTTGAGTAAATCGAAAATGCGCACCAATTCCTGTGTCGTTTTTTCGGGATTGTCTTGCATCTCGTGCTGTGCTGTATTCACCAGATAGCACTCCACCAGATGTGTAATCAGGCTCGTCATACCCTTTTCGATGGTGCGCCCGCGGATAACCCGTTCTTCGCAGCTTCCGTCATCGCGCTCAATCATCTGTTCCAGGCTGGCAAGCTGACCCTGAATACGATGGATGCGGTGCAGGGTTTTCTCGTTATATTCACATTTGGATGCTTCAACTGAGTCGATTTTAATTTCGTTGGTCATGCTGTCCTCCCGATTCATAGACATACCTATGGGGGTATATCTTACCATACCACCAGGGGTATATTTAAAATTCATTTTGGGAAACTTTCGGATCGTTCCAAATTGGACTACTATTGAGCGGCTGCACACCAAAGGAATATCATGGTCAACCCCTTGCGCCGCATCCAATCCGCGAATCCCTTATTACCCATTCATGCCGGTATTCTGGTGACATTCGCGCTCATCCCGGTTTGGTTTCGCTTTAAACCCTCGCCAGGGCCATTTGACGCCCTCTACAGCACGGGATTTTTGATTTTCTGGCCGATGGTGTGGACAGTAGCATGGTGGTTGATTTTGCGGCTGCCCGGTTTTGGAGCATTCCGCCGGGATCGCCTCCGCTGCATATGGGCGCTCATATTGCTGCTCCTGAGTTGCTGGGCGTTTCTGTCCTGGTCGTGGGCCTATACCCGCGCTTTTCGTCCCGCAGTGGCTATCGGCGGTGCGCTGCCCTTTGCGCTGACTGCCCTTTTCGCGCTGGTGATTGCTTGCGCTGGGCCACGCCCACGTTCGATAATTAAAGTCCTCATCGTCGGCATGATTGTCAGCAGTGCTATTGCCGGATGGCAAGTTGCACGGCAAGGCCCGGTTAACCTGGGTTTTCTGGGCGAATTCAACATCAACCCGGACAATTCAGGTGTGAGCATCGTCCAGGTCGGTGCTGTGCGCTGGCTACGTCCGTATGGGCTGCTGCCCCATCCCAATATCCTGGCTGGGTATTTGACCATCGGGCTGCTGTGCTGTGTGGTTGGAATCCTGTCGGAACGGCGGCGGATTCGCTGGATCAGCATTGCAGTATTTTTGTTCGGCCTTTGGGCGCTGATGCTCACCTTTTCGCGCTCGGCCTGGATTGGTTTTGCAGCGGGCGGATTCGCACTCTTACCGTACCTGTGGTCGCGGCTCAAAATGCGTCACCTGCGCCTTACGCTGATTGCATTTGGTATCAGCGTAATTGTCGCCGGATCGTTATTTGTGGTTTTGTATAAACCATTTTTAGCGGCGCGTACAGGTGAGGGCGACGAATCCGTCGAACTGCGCTCCATCAGTGACCGCGTGGTCTACAATGAAATGGCCTACCGTGCCATAGCCTACTCGCCGATAGTCGGCGTTGGAATGAGCAATTTCCCCTGGATCGCCAGCTATTATCTGTCGCTCACCACCTTTGATCTGCGTGGGCAACCGGTACATCAAATACTTCTGTCAGCATGGTCAGAATTAGGCGTTGTTGGTTATGTGTTGACAGCCGGGGCGCTGATATTAGGCGTGGAAATTGCGCTCAGAACTTTGCGCCAGGAAACAAATCCAGACAGGCTGGCACAAGCTGCGATGCTCTGCGGGGTTATCGCTCTGATGCTGATTGGCCTGCTAGACCATTATCCCTGGACACTGCTCCATTTCCAGGTCGCGTGGTGGGGTTTATTGGCAGCCGCAGGCCAGCAGCCCTTGAATTCAACTAGGGACTCGCCGTCTGCGACTTGAGATCGCGCGAAATCTGACATGGCACATTGAGTTAGCTGAGCAATTCCGCTTCAAGTTGGCAAAATTGAGATATTTTTGACAGGGCTTTCAATGTAAAACGCCGTCTCCTTGTGGAAAACGGCGTTTCAGATTTCGTTATGTCCCGATACGCAATTTTTTCTAGCCTGTGGCAGTCGCAGTCGCGGAAACCGTGAACTCACAACCCTCAACCGTACCCGTCATGGTCAGGTCGATTTCTGTCTCAGAAATGAGATGAAATTCATAGTGCAAAACCGCGCCTGACTGATCGTAATCCAGTGTGTAAAGGTTCGGTTCTGGATGAGCAATCTCCACCGGCCCCGTCAGTTGCGCGTCATTGAGGTTCATCACAGCCTGAGGATCAAACACACCCTCAGGCATCGTAATGTTTGTAGGCGCTCCTCCTACGTTTGCCATCGCCGCAGCCATTCCCGGCGGGCAGCCCGCGCCAACCACAGGTGTCGTCGATACCGATGTCCATGTGCCAGGACGTGGTGCGATGGCGGCGCCGCTGTCAACCACTTCTGTGACCTCTAATGCTGGCGCGATTGCGATGGTCTTCGGCAAAATACTGATAGGCAATGCCGCCAAGCCGCTTGCATCATAGGGCTGAGGATCGGTGGGCTGGCCGGATGCTTTTAACTGGTCGTCAACGGGCAGTGTTGTATAAGTTCCAGCCGGGACAGTAACGGTTTTGCCGCCAGCCGCGATTGTGCCTTCACCTTCGACAACCGTAACGCGCATATCACCACCGGGCTGCGCCTGGAAGTAACCGGTTGAACCCAGAGTGACTTTCGCGTCGTTCACCACCAGATCAATTTTGCCCGCGCCTTCGGGAGTCTGAATCAGGATACCGCTATCAGGGGCTTCTTTGCAGGGCGCGTCGTTCGTCCCACTCTTGAAGTAAAACGCCTGCATCGGCGTTAATTGCGGCGCAGGTGCAGCGGGAGTTAGCTCGGCATAACCTTTGCTTAAGTCTACTGTTGCTGGCAATGTGCTGACATCCCCTTCGACCTCGACAAATTGCAAAGGTATCCAACCCGATTTGCCGTCCTTTAACTGAACATGCAACACTTCAGTCGTTGTATCGCGGCCATCAGCCGTAGCTTTATCCCCTTCTTTGAGCATGATAGGGCTTTGTGATGGATCGGACAAGTTCATCACAGGGGCTATAGTTCCACTGACCGTTATCGGCAAGGTCACAGCCGATGCAGTTCCAGCGTCCACGTTTGAGGTGACGGCATTCTGGATTTCGACATCGCCGAACAGCAGGAAGGTCACATTCTGGCCGGGAAGCGTATCGGGCAGGTTGGCCTGGAGTTTCATCAACGCTACGCCCCAGGTATCCGCTTTTTGGTCAAGCGGGCTGAGGGTCAGCGTTTGTACCCCGGCCACGTTGACCAGATCGCCCGGTTTGGTAAACGTAAAATCGGAAATACCGGGCTGCGCTTTGGCACTCAGGCTGATGTTGCCATAACAGGCTTCGTTGCGGCCTGTGCCTGCGCAAGCCGAATCCGTCGCGGCTAACGCATCCTGTACAATCGTGGGGCAGGTTGCATCTTGCGCAACGGCCACCGCTGTTACTGAAAGAAATAATGCATAAGCCAACCAACGCAATCTACTTATAAGCTTCATACCATTTTCTCCTTATTCGTTCGCCAGGGCGCAAAATTGTGCCCTGGCTCAAAACGAGTAAATATCGCTAGAAGCATCCTAGCAGACTATGAACTTATGAGCATCCGCCTTTAGCCTGATTGTAACGGCGGGGCATCCACTAACGGGATAACATCATCGCCGCACGCGCCCGCTGTAAAGGCGTTATCCACCGCGATCCAGATTCCGTCAGCCATCCGCCACCACAGCGAACCATCTTTAGCCACAGCCCGCCCATCCGCATTGGCGTAAAAGCCGCCAGGGACGCCGCGCCGGATAGGATACTCAGTTCCCGGCCCGGATCGGATGTTGACCGCCCCTGTCCAGGCGAGGGTGCAGGTTGCATCTGCTGCAATGTTCGTGAGGAAGCCGGTTCCAGGGGTGAAGGGTTTCAGCACACCGCCCAGCGAAAATGGCAGCTCAAATTCGCGCGGCAGCAAAGGCAGGGGCAGGTAACGAGCATGAGCATAATAATATTCTTCGGGTTTGCCGAAGACTACCTTATCACTCTGGAATCCGTACTGCACCTGATCGCCAGCCTTGAGCGTCTTGCCATCGCCGTATGACACATCGCCTTCTAAAACGCTGACCACAGTTTCGCCGGTAGACTGCGTTTGCAACCAGATTGTCCCGGTGAAAACCAGCGGCGCGCCGTTGACTTCAAGCTGTACGCCAAAAATGCCGTCCGGCGTTTGTAACAGCAGTCCACTGTCCGGCGCACCGTAGCACGGCGAGTCCACAATCCCGCTGCGGAAGTGAATTGACTGCATCGGCCCATAGGGGTATGTGCCGTCACTCGCAGCAGCATCCGGCGCAAGAACTTCGAGCAAGTTCAGATCAAAGCGGCTGCGAAGTAATTCCGCCGCGACCCAACCGCCATCCAACAGCCGTATCCAGGAGCCATCTTCCAGGCGACCAACCGCGACATAGGTATTTTTGGTGAACAGTGTACCGACCTGTTTGCCGTCCGCCGAGGGCGTTTCGCGGACAATCGCGCCAGTCGGTTCGCTCACCGTCACATCCAGGGCGATAAAATCTGAACTCGCCGTGCTGGTGTTTTGCAGGCTCACATCACCGAAGGACAACATCGTTAATGCCGCATCCGGCAGATTCGCACGCACGCGCAGTATCGCCAGGCCCCAATTACCCGTCATCGGATCAAACGGACTGGAATCGAGCGTATCAACAGCCGAAAGCGTGACATTATCACCCGGTTCGGCGAAGATGATTCGAACCTCCGGGTGCGGCTGGATATTCAAAGACGGGTTGCCGTAGCAAATCACATTGTCGCCCAGTTCGGAACAGTTTTTGCGCGTCAATTCAACTGCCGACTGTACCAGTGCTGGACAGGTATTTTCCTGTGCAGAGAGCGCAGCAGGCGCTATGCACAACAGAAGCAGCAAAATCGAAAGTTTCAAACTCAATCGCATTGTGTATCGTATTCCGTTCAATTACACCGTGACCTTGTGTGGCTGTCCGCTACGCACTTCTTCGACAATTTCGCGCAGTTTCCGCGCCCGCTGGCGAATTGTATCCAGCGGCACGCTGCCGTCTCCGGTCAGCCAGCTTGCCATGCCGCAGGCCACCGCCCCGGCTTTCATGAACTCGCGCACCGTGACATCATTTGTGCCGCCGTTGCACATCAACTTCACATGGTCGAGTGGGCCGCGTACCGCTTTAAAATAATCCAACCCCAGTGAGCCAATCGGGAATATTTTGAGCAGTTTGACACCCATCGCCCAGGCATCCACGATTTCTGTTGGGGTAATCACGCCGGGGGCGACCAGAATATCAACCGCTTGGGCCGCCTTGACTACCGCAGGGCTGAATGATGGCGCGACAATGAAATCCGTCCCGGCATCCAACACCCGTTTGGCGGTCTCTTCGTCCAGCACCGTTCCCATGCCCACGCAGGCATCATCGCCGAATTCGCGCTTGGCTAATTGCATCGCTTCGATAGCTTGCGGGGAATTCATAGTGAACTCAAAGACGTTGATGCCCTCTTCGACCAACACCCGTGTCACGTTCAGGGCATTATCCGGCGGGAAGTTGCCGCGCAGTCCGGCCATCAGACCGCCGCGCTCTATATAACCATAGGCTTTTTCGGTATTCACATTCTACTCCCTTGTCGTCCGTCGCCAGTTTTCCAGGCGATCTCGCTGGCAACTGACAACTCCAAAGATGCGGCTATTATAACCCCGGCTATAATTAGTTTGTGTAGGTGCAATTGCTCCGCGAAAGGCGAATCCGATGAAGTGGAACTTTTTGACTCGATTTGTGGCGCTGATGTTGATCCTGGTGATTGCCGCGTGCCAGCCGCAGGCCAACAATGTCCTGCCGACGGTAATGGATGTAGGCGGAACCGACGCCAGTGATGCTGCCACTGCAACGATGGCAACCGCCCTCGCCGCGACCAATCAACCACCTGCCCTTCCCGCAACCTGGACGCCTTCGCCGGAACCAACTCTGCTCGCCAGCGATACGCCCGTCCCCACACCTGAGACTCAAGTTGAAGGCGGCGGACATCTGTTTTACATTTTCAACAACGATTCAGTGGTGCGCTTATCGGCAGATGGTGCTTCGGAAGAACTGATTCTGGTGGGGACATCTCCGGCGGATCTTTCCTTATCACCCGACGGAACGCTCCTGGCTTATACCGCCGAGGGCAGTGGAAGCGCAAGCGAAGTCTACGTCAGTAATCTGGACGGAACCTACACCCAGCGCATCTCCTGCCTGGGCTTTTCTCGAATTGTAAAGCCAACCTGGTCGCCGGACGGGAAAACATTGGTTTTTGCCGGATCGCAGCTACCCGATGGGCTAATCAGCATTTATAGCGCCAATTTCGCCGGGAGCGGCGACTGCCCTAACGGCAATAACCAGCATCTACTGGGGCAGCTCGATCAGAACACCGTTGATTCTTTCGCCTGGAATAACGACGGATCACTGATATTTTTTGCCAGCAACGCGATTTATGGGATCAATGCTCTGACCGGAGAAATGTTCCCGCCGCTCACCCAGCCGACAGGCTTTGGCCCGGACACAAGCCCCGCGCACAATCCACACAGCCCACAGCTTATGTATTTGAAAACCAAATTGGATGAAAAAACTGGCACTAAAGGGGGGACGATCTACCAGATCAACAGCGCCCAGATTGAAACACCACCCGTAAAAGAATTACCGGGCGCGCCCCTCAAAGCACAGGGTTTGCGCTGGAGTCTGGATGGACGCTTTTTAGCGGTTTCCGGGGAACGGGATGTATGGCTCCAGGATCAGCAGACCAATACATCGGTGCAAGTGGTGGCCGGGGCCAATTTCTATCCCCAACCGGTTTTCAGCCCGGACGACTCCCTGGTGGCCTATGTAGATGGTGGGGCAACCGCAATCACCATCCAGCAAATCTTCGTCGTCGGGCGTGACGGGAACAACAAAAAGCAAATTACGTTCCATAAAGAAGGGACAATCAGTGATTTGAACTGGTCGGCGAATTAGTCCTGGCAATCCCGCGACCAGACAGATTTGCCGTTGAGGACATCCTGGAGCAACTGACCAAACTGCTTGCGCGGTAAGGGTTTACAGATAAAGCCCACAAATCCGCACTCCTGAAGACTGTGCTCATAAGACGCCCACTTGCTCTCGCCAATTGCGACCACCGGGATCGCCGCCAGCACTTCATCCGAATGAATAGCGTCGCAGATGTCGAAGGTGCTGGCATCCGGCAAGTCCATATCCAACAGGATAATATTCGGGAGCGGCTGCATAGCCCTCGCTTTTTGGGCGACATCCTTGCCGGTGGTATTGCGTTTAAACTGAATATGTAATTCCTGCAACAAATGAGTCAAGGCTAACAGGTCGTGGGCGTCATCTTCCACCACCAATGCCCAGGCATTTTCGATCACGGTGAACTCCTGGAGTAAAAGTGCCATCATTCATCCTAACCGGACTTAAGTCCTAATTTCTGCTCACAGGGTAGCACAATCCAGCCGCTAAAGGGTGGAAAAAAACGTCAAAAAGGTTTGAATTTTTCCTAAATTATTAAGCACTGCATGTCGGGCAATATCACGGACGGGGAAATTGAAGGGAAATGTGGCTAGGAGGGAGTGTTCAAAGCGGCCTGAAGGGTTTCCTGCAAGTTAAAAACCAGGGGGTTTATGCCAGTCGAGGATGTGGAAATTGGTAGATACCCCTGCTCCAACAGCGGAGTCAGGCGTGCGCGTATCCGTTGGATGCGGTCTTCGGCGCTGCTGCTGGAAACACCCAATTCACTGGCGTTCAGGGTCATCGCCTGGATGCCCCTGCCTTGCAAATTAGCTGCCAACAATCGCGCGCTCAGGCGTTCACCTAATGTAGCGATATTGTCAGCTTCGGCGGGTGTGGGTGTGCGGTTGACCAGTGATTTGCCCAACCAATTGTAGGAATCGAGGAAATCAGCTACATCCTGAATCAGCACTTTGCGTGCTGCTTCATCGCGGGCGAGACGGCGAGCCGCGCTGGTATGGCTGGCGAGGAGTTTGGTGTAAACACTGGCATAATTGCCGTGCTTGATACTGTCCAGCAGTTGGTCGTGTACCCCAGCCATCGCCGACACCAGCACGACAACCTGCCGGGAAGCGCCGCGTTCCCCGGCCAGCACATCAGCCACCTGCACTATCGCGTCCCCACCGCTCAGGTCAGCGGGCGAAAAGCTCATTACCGTTACCGTCATGCGTTCATTTCTTCATTCATTTCAGTTATGCTAGGGCAGATTAACACGAACGGCGAAATGTCACAAGATGGGAATTGGACACCATGAAAATTCTAATTGCGCCCGGTGCGTTCAAACACAGCCTGACTGCCCGCGCCGCAGCCGAAGCGATTGCACGCGGAATCGAGCGCTCCGGTTTGGGTGCTGAACTCGTCCTGCTGCCCATCGCCGACGGCGGCAATGGAACACTGGATGCCTTTTTAGCGGGCGGCGGTCAACGGATTCAAGAACGAGTTGTCGATCCACTCGGACGCCCGCTGCTAGCACCCTACGGTCTGCTCAATGACGGCGAAACAGCGGTCATCGAAATGGCGCTGGCTTCTGGATTAGAACTGCTGCGTCCCGGCGAACTCAGCCCTTTGCTTACGACTACTTACGGCACAGGTCAACTGCTCAAAAGTGCGCTGGAAAGAGGCGCAAAACGCATCATTATCGGCATGGGGGGCAGCGCAACGATTGACGGCGGCGCAGGCTGTCTACAGGCGTTGGATGTACGACTGCTTGATCCTTACGGGCGCGATGTTGTGGTAGGAGGCGGCGCGCTCACCAGCATATACACCATCGACACATCCGGCCTCGATCCGCGCTGGAAAGATGTCGAAATCATTATTGCCTCCGATGTGGATAATCCGGCCGTCGGCGAGCAAGGTGCAGCAGCCATTTTTGGGCCTCAAAAAGGCGCAGGGCCGCATGAAATCCGCGTATTGGAAGCGGGTTTGCGCCATTTTTTCACGAAGGTGCGCGATCAAATCGGCGTGGATGTGCTGGATATTGCGGGCGGGGGGGCAGCCGGAGCCTTCAGTGCGGGGTTGATGGCTTTCCTGGGCGGGCATATTCAATCCGGCGTTGATCTGGTGTTGGAATTCAACGGATTTGACCAGCAGGTGCAAAATGCTGATTTGGTCATCACAGGCGAAGGCCAAATAGATGAACAAACCATACACGGCAAAGGGCCAATCGGCGTGGCGCGGCGGGCGCAAAAATTCAATGTCCCGACGGTTGCCATTGTCGGCGGTCTGAACACCGATGATGCCCTGCTCCACGAGGCTGGAATCCAGGCTGTGCTGCCCATCGTCACCCGCCCCATGTCCCTGGATGACGCCCTGCGTAACGCCTCCGAACTGGTCGAACGGGCGGCGCTGCGGCTAGCGTATGTTTTAGGAGTAAGGAATAAATCATGACTGATAGCCAGCAAATCATTAATTTACTTGATGCTTACGTACAAAGCTTTTACGCCGAGTCTGAACCTAGCGTCACAGTTTTGCGAAAGCAGCTTGAGGAAATTGCGCCAAAGCATATTGACCTGTTCATTCAAATACTCCAAAATCCGACTGCCAACCCTGACCACCGTTTTGGGGCTGCCCACGTATTAGGCTGGACTGGCGATAGCCGAGCATTTGCCCCTTTAGTTGCTGCCTTATCCGACAGCGATATCAGACCTCAGACGGCAGCGGTGACAGGTTTAAGTGAACTTGGCGATCCCCGCGCCATTGAACCTTTGACAAAAATGCTAACAAGTGATTCCAAATTTTCGCGCATATCAGCAGCAGATGCACTCGGTCATTTCAAAGACCCTACAGTAGTTGAATCACTCATTCAGGCACTACAAGATGAAGATGCTGTAGTGGTTGTTTGCGCTGCGGATTCGCTTGGTCGAATTGGCGATTCACGCGCTATTGACCCGCTAATCCATGCATTATTTAATTCAAAGGGTGAGCGTAACAGTGCCGTTGTGAAAGCCCTTGCCACAATCGGCGATGCGCGAGCCGTCGAACCTTTAATTGCCGCTTTAACGGACAAGTTGTATTTGAACAGAAAATATGCAATTTACGGCCTCGCACACATTGGCGACAGACGCGCGATTGATCCAGTGACCAAAATGCTATCAGACAGGGATTCTGAAGTTAGAAAAGCAGCACACTATGCATTAACTAAGTTCAGTTCACAAACAAATCTAATTACTAGAGGCTGGTTAGTTATAGAGAGTTTATGGCATAAACTGAGTAAATAACAATAATTTTGATGGGACGGCTTCCTTAGCCGCCGATGAATATCCACCGATGTAATTTCCAAATTAACACAAGTCTATGCTATTCTGCGGGGAGCGTTTTTTATTGTAAGGAGATCGATTCAATGAGCAGTATGGGTAAGACCGTTTTATTGGTAATGATTCTGATTGTGGGGGCGGTGTTTCCGGCTTTTGCCCAGGATGCGACCCCCGAAGCCACCGATGCGATGATGTCGCCAGCGAATGGCGAAGCACCCGCGAAGATCGACGTGATGATCCCCGGTTTGTTCCCTGAAGGGATCGCCTGGGATGCGACAGGCAAGCGCTTCTTCCTCAGTTCATTGAGCGGTCAGGGCATCACTGCGGTGGCGGATGACGGGACAACCACACCGTTTGCTAGTGCAGAAAATGGCATGGCAGCCGTTGGCCTGGAAGTCGATGAAGCCAACAACCGGCTGCTGGTCGATTACTCCGATGCGGCGGTCTTCTCCGATCCCAACGCCAAAGGCGCGGCAGCACTGGGCATTTATGACCTGGAAACCGCCGACCTGATTAATTTAGTGGATTTGAGCAGCCTCTACGACGGCAGACACTTTGCCAATGATGTGACGGTGGATGAAGACGGCAATGCCTATGTCACCGATTCATTTTCGCCCGCAATTTACAAAGTGACACCCGATGGCACAGCCTCAATTTTTGTGCAGGACGATCAATTGGGGAATCCGAATTTTGGCTTGAACGGTATCGTATACAATTCCGATGGCTACCTGTTGGCTTCCGTAGGGGGAACCGCTTCATTGTGGAAAATCCCGGTGGACGATCCGACTAAATTGAGCCAGGTGCAGCTCAGCGAACCCTTCGGCGCGGATGGTATGTTCCTGGATGACGATGGCAATTTGATCGCAGTGGCGGCTTTTAGCGCCAGCGACGGAACCCAGCACCAGGAAGTGGTTTCGGTCAGCAGCGATGATGACTGGGCAACCGCGACCATCGACAAGCGCCTGGAAAGCCAGGATGCAACCACAGTCGCAATCCGTGATGGCCTGCCCTATGTGATTTACGCGCAACTCGGCAAACAGGGCACGAACCCGCCGCCAGCCAGTTTTGAAATTGGCCGCATCGATTTCCCCACTTCGTAAATTACACTCAGAATCGTAAGGGCGTTCACGCGAACGCCCTTACAAACCAAACACCCAACTTGCGGGAGATATTAACTCAAACGTTCCTCGACCTTTTTGCGCAGATCGCCGAAATCTTTTTCCAGGTTTTTGAGAGCCTTGTTGGTGACTTCGCGTCCGCTGTCAAAACTTTCATTTAAACTGTGCGACAATTCATTACGAACTTCCTCGCCACGCTTCGGCGCAAATAACAGCGCCAGAACTGCACCGATTCCTAATCCAAGTCCCATAAAAACTAAAACGGCCACTGCACGTTCACGCTGCACACGCATTTCGGCGTCACGGCTGTAGTAAAGACGGTCATTCATAACATTCCTCCACTATCAATAGACTATTTCAACTGTCTACAGCATACCGGAGGAACGTTAGAATCGAGTTAGCGCCCTAGCGAACGGCTTTCCAGACCTGATCGAGGATTTGCAACGCGGTCAGGTTGCGGATCACATAACCCGAATACAGGTTAGCCGCACGGAAATCACCCGCGCCTTTGATGCCGCCCGCCGGGATTGACGGGTGGACGCCATCGGTATCCAGCCCGAAATTCGGCAGGCTGTTCATCGGTGTGCCAAAATCCCACAGTGGAATGTTGTAGAGCGTCGTATTTTTAACCACGACCTGATTGAAGCGAGCAACTTTATCTTCATAACCCAGGCGAATGGGGATGGTGCTTAACACTGGAATCACGCCCTGCTGGATGGAGTATTCGATAATCTGCTGCAACTTATATTCGTAGGTGATGAGATCAAAAATCCCCGAATCATTTGTGCCGTACATGATGAGCGCCACCGACGGGCGCACGATCCGATATTCGCAGGCCAGCGGCGTTTCCCCGCTCTGGCACAATTCAGGATCAGCAAATTCCGGGCTAATCACCGCATCGCTCGACCAGCCGGTTCCGGCAGCCAGCGAAACTTCATCAAACGAATTGGCTGTACGGGCAGTTTCCGCCGAGAAATAATTAATCACACCCTGCAAATACTGGAAATCGCCCAGGTTATACAGCCCCTTGCCTATGGGATGCAGATAATGCGGCGATTCGGTGATGCTGTCGCCCACTTTGGAAAACACATTGGGGCGGTTGCCGAGTTCCTGGCCGTGCTTGAATATCTGGCGCACGTTATCAGCCACATTGGGCGGCAGCGCATCATTGCGCTCCAATGTGCCAAAATTGGTTGTGACCGATACCGGCGCAAGGTCAATCGTCACCAGCATAAATTCTGATACCACCCAGCCCTCAAAGTCGTCGGCGGAACGCACTTGCAGCCATTCTTTATCTGTCGTGCGTCCGATGATTTTGACCGGAGCCGCCGGATCAAGAAAAGTGACAGTTGTACTGTCGAGCGCGGGCGCGGCATGAACCCGCAGGCGGGTATCGGTCAGCGAGACAATCGCGTCGGGCTTGTCACTTGCGGTCAATTGGCAGGCCGGAATGAGCAGAAGCAGCAGGAAAATCAAGCATAATTTCCGGTGGGACATGAGAAATTTCATTTCGATACTTGGAGCGAAGAACACGATAAATCGCATCCCTACAGATTGACCTCAATTTTACAATGCATAGACCGCTAGCGATGCACGCCTACCCTATGTTTGCCCATCGCGCTCTGCGCGTTCCGCAAGCCATTTGTCGCGGTTGGCGGCGCGGGCGATTTTCCCGCTGGAGGTTTTAATCAGCCAGCGGTCATTGACCAGATGCACATAATTGAGCGTGACGGTGCTCTGGCGGGCGACGGTCTGACGGATGACCTGGGCAATTTGCTGACGTTCCGCCGCATCGTTGGTTCCAACTTCGGCGACAACGGCGATGAGTTCCGTGCCTTCGCGTTCATCGGGTACACCGAAAGCGACCACTCGTCCAGCATGGACGCCGGAAACCTTATTCGCGATGGCTTCAATATCCTGCGGATACACATTTTTCCCGGCGTTGATAATCAGGTCTTTGTAACGCCCGATCACAAAGACTTCGCCTTCGGCGATATAACCCATGTCGCCGGTCAGATACCAACCATCTTTGAAGGGCTGCAAATCCGGGCGCTTATAGTAGTCCGTGAGCATACAATCGCTTTTCACGGCGAGTTCACCAACCTGTCGATCTGGCAAAACCTTGCCTTCAGGATCGAGCACGCGGATGGATGTGCCGTCAATCGGCTTGCCACACGAGACTTTTGTCACCGCGCGGGGATGATCCGCCGGGATGGGAAGCGCGTGCCGACTATTTTCGACTTCAGCGCGATCCACAATATCTACATGTGGCACTTCACCGGGCGGGGTTTGCGTCACGGCGAAGGTATTTTCAGCCATAGCATAGCTGACAGTCAACATCTCCGGCGTCACACCCTGGGCGGCAAAACGCTCGGCGAACAGGCGGTGACTTTCGGCATGAACCGGCTCGGAGCAATTGATGAACAGGCGCATACTGGCCGCCGACAAGCCCTCGGTATCCCGCTGGCGGATGCGGTGGGCGCAGTGGTTGTAAGCGAAATTCGGCAGCCAACACACTGTGCCATGATAGGCATCAATCGCGCGGAAAAGCTGCGCGGGATGCGCCACCCAATCGAAGGGCGACAGCAGCACCAGCGGCACACCTTGAATCAAGGGCAGCAAAAATCCGGCGATCAACCCCATGTCGTGATACAGCGGCAGCCAACTGACGATGACATCCTGCTCATTCAGGGCAATCGAGTCACTGTAATTCGCCAGTTGATTAAGGACGGCCTCATGCGAGAGAGCAACCCCTTTTTGCAGGCCGGTTGTCCCGCTGGAATGTTGCAGGAAGGCAACCTCAGAATCAGCCCTGCCGGATGCATCGTAGGGGTTTGTCACCGACAAACCCTCACCCGACAACGATTCTTTCAATTGAGATGAACCATACACTGGGCAGCCGACATTGGCGGCTAAAGTGGGCGCAAAATCGTCGGTGGTGAGGACGGCGCGCACATCCGAGAGAGTCACCAATTCAGCCATGCCGCGCATATAAATATCGGGATCGAGTTTTTCGGTCAGCGTGGGGAACATGGATGGGATCGCGCCGACCAATAATGCACCCCAGAAAGCATAAATACTTTCCAGGTTTTGGGTGTGAGCGATGATGACCAAATCGCGCGGCTGAATGCCAATTTTTGCCAGGGCATCGGCGTAACGCAATGCTTCACGGCGGAAATCCGCGCGCGTGACAGTGATGGGCGGCTGGTCGGTTTCCAGATAGATGATGGCCTGCCGCGAGTCATCGGGCGATGTGAGCGTGACCGCATCCAGCAGGCTATGAAATTGAGTGCGGGTTGAACGAGTCAGCATCGCTACTTGATGTCGCGCATCACGCGGGCAACCATCTGGTCGAGGGTGTTCATTTTATCGACGGTCAAATCCGGGTCGGGAATGTAGACGCCGAATTCCTGCTCGACATACACGGCAAATTCGGCCAGGGCGAACGAATCCATCAGGCCGTTGGTGACAATGCCTTCGGTATCGGTCAGTTTATAACTGGCGTCGCGAATCAGGTCGTGGGTGATATACGCCCGCAGTTTTTCACGGATAGCTGCTTCGTCCACAGGATAGCCTTTCACTGATGTGATAAAAAAGATGATAAAAATAAGAACGAGAATCGAGAAATTTTCTCAATTCGTTTCTTATCAACAGCCAAAATAAGCATTTGTATCGTGGTTGTCGTTGTCGGCGACGTTGTCGAAAATCGGACTTTGACAACCACACTTTGTTGCGGCGGCAGCGGCGGCGGCCATCATAAGCAAGATACTGACTGTCAAGTCAATGGCAGCGCCCTCGCATCAATCGAACTCATTTTATCACAAGCCAATCCTCAGAAGTGAAACAAATGTTCGAACATTTGTTTCTATTTTGAGGGAGGGTCGGTTGGAATTGGGTTTAGGGCGCAGCCGATTCGCCGCACCATTTCCAGTCGCCATCTTCCTGCACCACTTTGTAGGACGACAGCGGGAACTCGGTGGTCTCCGTGCCATAATCCGCCACAATTTTTCCAGCGCAGACCACAAAATTGGTGTCGCCATCGCGGCGGCAGTCCATATCCACCAGTTTCGCGCCGGTGACGCTGCTGAAGGCGGTGGCTTCGCTGTCTTTGTTGGCTTCCATCGCGCTGCATAATAATGCGCGCACGGTATCGCCGTCACCGCTGACCTTCGCCATCAGATATTTTTCGACAGTCGCCGCCGGGTCGCCCGTGCTGCTCCCGCCGCCACAGGCCGCGAGGAGGAATAGGCACAATAAAAAGAATAAACGCTTGCCCATAAAAATTTTACCTCACCCCTGCCCCTCTCCACACCTGGAGAGGGGAATCAATACAAGGGTATTCGCCATTTCATTGTGATTGGATAATGGTGCGGCGGATGTCATCCAGCACGCACACCGACAGCAGGTTATACAACATCACGCCGGATTCGCCGACCTGATCTTTCGAGAATTTCAGGTTGAGGACGCCCGCGTTTTTCAGGTGCAGATGATCGACTTCCAGACCGTATTCGGGCAGGACACGGGTCGCTTCCCACAAATTGACCACCGGAACACTATACTCCGCGCCGATGTCAATCAATTGACCGTTGAATTCCAGCGACTGCGGCCACAGCGGGCGATCAGGATCATAACTGAACATAAATAACACAGGAATCACGCCTTTGTCGAGGAGTGTGCTGACGATTTTGCGCATATTCTTGCCATACTGCTTGCTATCCATCGCCTTGAGGTCGTTGGGGCCAAACATGATGAAGGCTACGCTGGGTTTTTGGCGGCGCAGTTCGCAATCCAGCGGCGACTCCCCTACCTGACAAAAATCCTTGTTCGCCCACAGCGGATCGAAAATGACGTAGGTCGTCAGACCGACCCGCGCTGCCATACTTTCCCGTGCCGATGGGCCGAAATACTTGACCGTATCCGATAAATAATCGTAGGGGCCGAGGTCAACGTCCGGCTGGCTCATGGGCAGCAAATAAAGTTCGTTGGCGACCAGACTATCGCCCAATTTGGTCATGGCACGCGGATCGTTGCCGAGTTCCTGCCCATGCTGGAAGACATCGCGCATAGTGTTGCTGATCGTGGGCAGCACAGGCGCGCCATATAATTTTTGCAGCGATTGGCTGTTCACGGTTGACGGGTCGGCATCGGCAAGGTCAGTATTCACCGTGACAGTGCTGAATTTGAGCGCCGGGTTGAGATTCAAAAAACGCGCCAGCACCCAACCATCCATGACCATATTGCCATCGGCGACACGCTGCAAGTGCAGCCACGTCCCGACGGCATTGCGCTCGACAATCTGCGCCGGGATACCCGGATTGAGCAGGTTATTTTGCTGATAGGTGATCCCCGGCCCAGCATAAACAACGACCTGCTGGTACGAGGTCGTCATAGTCGGGTCAGGATCGGGGGTGGCAGTGGATTTCTGCGCCGATACGCTCGATATAGTCAGCAGGCACAGCAAAACAACGCAGGTTAGGGGCAGCAGTCGCTTCAACATGATTCTCCGCGATTGGAACGCGCCGGACATGATACCACGCAAATCGGTGGCGATGTAGAGCATAAAACCCTTATCGACTATTCGGCTATAGAATTAACATAAAGCGAAACTTTTGAGGCAATTCAGTCTGATGCCAAACGACGACCTTGATAAACAAACGCTAGCGCAAGAAATCCTGAGTTTATTAGGCAGCCAGGATGAAGGAGATCGTTCACATTTCATGTCGGGCGTGGGACGGATTGGCGCACCCAATCTGATGCCGCTGCTATGCGATGAGTTGTTTGATCCTCTCGTCAAAATATTGTTGGATGAGACTAATGAATTGAAACGAGCAGATGCCGCCATATTGCTGGGTCATAGCGAGAACAAAACGGCTGTACCCTATTTATTGCAAGTTCTGAATCCAATTTCGGGTCAATGGCTGCAATGTGGGGCAATTATTGCTTTGGGTCAACTGGGCGACACAAGCGCTATTCCCAAATTAAGCTTCATCCTTACTGCAACACTAGATACATCTCAAATCATGCGCTTCGTTAGACCGCATGTAGCTTTAGCCTTAGGCAAAATTGGCGATAAAGCGGCCTTACCTGCCCTGCTTGAAGCAATCGACAGTTTATGGGAAGCTGAATTGCTTGCACAACGATTTGCCGTTGACGCCATAGGACATTTAACCGATAAAAACGCTGCCGTTGATGCGCTAATCGGCTTATTGTCGCATAACGTCGCTTATATACGAGGTTTCGCCGCGACCAATCTTGGCTTTTTAACCACAAATTCCGACGATCTCGTATTGCGATCCAAAGTCACCCATAAACTCATTGACGCCCTCGTGGATCAGGGAGAAAGTAAAGGTTATTGGCAAACTGTTGCAGGAGATGCAGTCAGATCACTCACTTTCATAAATGATCCTGAAGGTAACGCAGCCATTGAGAAATGGCGTGAGCAAATTAACCGGGATGCCGCCGATTTAAAATAATTCGTACTTCCCAATCCCAAAGCATTGTGGACTAATTATGGACAAATTCGATAGGCTTCCCTGGGACAGTCCATGAACACAAATCCAACTCTGATTTTGTCGGTTGGCACACAAGTGGTCACACATGTCGATATAAAAAATAACAACGGCGATGTGCTGTTCGTGCGCGGCGTGGTCGGTGTCATCACGAAATCGCCCGTTGATAACACCCATGCCTACCGCGTGCGCTTCATGGACGGCACTGAATCATCGCTGCACCGCCCGGACTTTACGCCGCGCAAACATTTTCAGGGTGTGCAGGCCGCGCCAGATCGACTCGACGATTTCAACCTGGCTCAGTTCGTGATTTACCGCTGTATAACCGGATCACGCGCCTACGGGTTGGATCACGACGAGTCCGACACTGATCGGCGCGGCATCTTTTTACCGCCTGCGGAGTTGCAATGGTCACTGTATGGCGTGCCAGAACAGCTTGAAAATGACGACGCCCAGGAATGTTATTGGGAGATGCAAAAATTTATCACGCTGGCACTGAAAGCCAATCCTAACATTCTGGAATGTCTGTATACGCCGCTGGTGGAAACGATGACGCCCCTAGCGCAAGAACTCATCGACATGCGGGCGATCTTTATCTCCAAGCTGATTTACCAGACCTACAACGGTTACGTGATGTCGCAGTTCAAAAAATTGAATCACCACATCAAGAATCACGGCACGATCAAATGGAAACACGCCATGCATCTGATCCGCTTGCTGCTGTCGGGCATCATCGGGCTGCGTGAGGGCTATATCCCGGTGCGGGTGGAAGCCTACCGCGACGATTTGCTAGCGATCCGCCGCGAAGAACGCTCGTGGGAAGATGTGAATAAATGGCGTTTAAGTTTACATAAAGAATTTGACGCTGCCTTTCAGACGACGACGCTGCCGGATCGCCCGGATTACGAACGCGCCAATGATTTTCTGGTCAAGGCGCGCAGGAGCATGGTGGAATGAACGAAAAATTACTGCCGATTTGCGCCGAACAACCCTATCCGCTGCTATGCGCGACCATCAGCGGCGCACATCTGTACGGCTTCCCATCGCCCGATTCGGATTATGACCTGCGCGGCGTGCATATTTTGCCCGTACAGGAGGCCATCGGCTTATACGACCCCAAAGAAACGATTGAGGTCTCGCAAATCCGCGATGGCTTAGAGATTGATCTGGTCACGCATGATGTCGATAAATTTTTCAGGATGATGCTCAAGCGCAACGGCTATGTGCTGGAACAAATCTATTCGCCGCTGATTGTCCAAACCACGCCCGAACACGACGAACTCAAACAAATCGCGAAAGACTGCATCACACGTCACCATATCCATCACTATATGGGATTCGCCAAAGGTCAGTGGGGTTTATTCGATAAAGAACGCCCGCGCCGCGTCAAGCCGCTGCTGTATGTCTATCGGGTGCTGCTCACGGGTATTTATCTGATGCAAACGGGTATTGTCGAAGCCAATTTAAACATCCTGAATGAGCATTTCAAGCTGGCCTATATCCCGGATTTGATCGCGCGTAAACTCAGCGGCCCGGAAAAATCAACCCTGCCCGATGCCGATATGGAATTTCATCAGGCCGAATTTGAACGCTTGAGTCAAGTGTTGCAATCAGCCAGCCAGGAAAGCAGTCTCCCTGAGTTGCCAAATGGGAAGGCTGCGCTCAACGATTTGTTGCTGCGGCTGCGGAAGGTGAAATAACGGATCGAATCTGCTCGTTTAGCAGTCTGATTCGTTCCCTCAAAATATGCGTAGGCAAATGATTCGTGCGCGTTTTCCAGAGGACGAGTTCGAGGCCGCGCGGCATGATCAGACGGCGAGCGAGCGCAACCAGAACTTCAACATCGGCATAGGATTCAAGAAAAATGCGGCTGTGTTCCAACCAACAGGCCGCTGAATCACGTCCCAGCAAATCGAGCAAGAACACCAGCAGATCATCGGCGTGACATTCTGGCGCGCTCAAACGGGAATCGTGGCGGGTTTCGATGTCGATTAAATAGGCACGTTTTGTAACTTCGTCATAAAGCACATTGTCCAGATGCGGGTCGCCGTGTGACCAACCGCCATTCAACAGCGCGTGACAGCGTTTAAATTCTCGTCCTGCCGCTTGTAGCATTGTCTTCGTGAGCGCACCCGACTCCAGGTAATTTTTCAAACTGCGCCCTGGGAGCGGCTCGATAAGCAGCGCATCTTTCAAAATCGACAGACAAGCGCGTCCGTGCAGCACTTCATACGACTGCATTTCCCAACCCTGCCACGCCACCGAATCGCTGAACATGCGGATGCGGCTGTTTGACAAGCGCAGAAAAATATTCCCTAGCAGAATAATCCATCCGCGCCCAAAACGCCGCCGTTTGAGCAAAAAACACCGACCACCGATCCAGCGCTCGGACGTGCTGTTGATGACCGCCAACGAGTCAACCCAATGGGCTAATTTACCGAGAAAATCATGACTGGGTGACAAAATAAATCCCCGCGATCACCAGCAGCACGCCCAGCAAATGGCGGACGGTGAAGGTTTCTTTGAAGAAAAACACCGCCGCCAGGACAATCAGAAAATAACTCAGCGAGGAAATGGTGCTGGCGGCCAGCAGCGGATTTTTGGCAAGGATAAATATCCACAACAGCGCCGAGGCCGCCCAGGAAAGCGTCGCCGTGATGCCCCAAAAGCTGAACAGCGTGTTCCACAGACTAAAATTCTCAGCCCCAGTCACGAATTTGAAGGCGATGTGTCCGTAAACACTGGTGAAGAAAAATAAAATCCAGGTTCCAATCTGGACGAATACACTCATCCGATCTTGCATAGGATTACCTCGCGCGGGCAGTTCCAACGCACAGGCAGGGTATCATTCACGCCCCGGCTGACAATCATGGTCGATTTCCCTTGCTGAAATTGCTCACCGTTCCAGGAGAAGAACAATGCGCCGGGGTACAATAAATCGCCGCGTTTGAGCAGCACACACTGGCTGCCGTGCAGATGTCCGGCCAACACCAGATCGTAACCATAGCGCGCCGCCTGCGGGAAAATCGCCGGATCGTGGGCGCACAAAATCGAAAAATGATTTTCAACCGGGCGACAGCAGCCATCGATTTGGATGCCATTGAAATTGCACGACTCGCCATCCAACCAGCATCCACCCGCCCTTTCAACACAGCGCTGCACCCACTCGATGCCCAGCACCTGATCGTGATTGCCGGAAATCGCCCACACGGGACAGATTCGGCTCATGTTGTGGATAACATCGGCGAGGAGCGGCAAGCCCGCTTGCGTATCGGCTAAATCACCGCCAAGCAGGACGATTTGCGGCCTGACCGACTCAACTGCCGCGCAGAGTTGTTCCGCAATGTGTTCCGTCCCGCGTGCGAGATGCAAATCACTGGCGTATAAAATCACAGTTTTGTCATCACGCCCATTTTGAGCGAGGCACACTTCGCGTACTTGTAAAGATTGTGATGCGCGGATTTCAAGCCGGTGCATACTGTCTCCGCAGGGCTTCGTACCACAACACCACCGCCAGACAACCCAGACACCACGAACGGATAAATCCGCGTCCGAAGAAACCGCCGAAGAGCATCACCGCCGCCAACTGCATGACGGTCAGCATCACCGGGATTGTGCCGCCCGCAGCCCGCGTCCAGGCGAGGCTTTCGCGGATGGGGTTTGGGGAGCCATCCAGCGCCAGCGGGAACAAAAAGACCATTTGGGCTTCGACTGCATAAAAAACAAAGACCACTCCCGGCAGCAGCACCCACCCACGCATCCCAATCACCGCGCCTAAAAACAGCAGTGCGCAGAGAGCAGCGAGACCGTATTTCACAACGCCCAATTGCTGAAACGATGTCGGTGTGGTCGGCGGAGTCTGCCCGCGCAGATGGCACAACACCATCCGCATCCAATCCGCGCCGGAGGCAAAGCCGCTTTTCCAGGCGTCGTGCTGCGCGGCGGATGCAAACGATAAATGCGGATCGTCATAGAGTTCGCGTGCTCCAGCCAGAAGCAGCGCGGCTGACGGCGGTTTAGCCATGATTCACCCCCGCAACGAACAACCAGTGCATCCAGCACAAAAAAGCCGCGCCGTTGCCCAGCGTCAGCATACGGTGCAATAAGGTTTCAAAGGGCTTGCAGCGGCGAATGTGAAACGCAAATTCGTCGTAGCAAATCAGTATGACGGTGACGATCAGGGCGATCACCACCGGAAGCAACAAATCGAGTGGATTTGAAATGACCGATGCGGCAGCCATCAATAAAAAGACTATCCCGCCTGCGCCCAATGCCAGAATATGGCTGTGATGCTCATGCGGCCCGACGGTCACATAGACCTTGTGGAACAGCCAGTCTCCCGCGCCGCCCAAATTCGCGATTGTCCCAAAGAGACCTATCGCCCAGAACTGCCAGGGATATTGCGACAGGTCATTGAACCAATCAAAACGGGGATTGGCATCTTTCAGCAGATACAACGCCAGAATGAACAGCACTCCCGGCGCGAATAACAATCCCAGGCTGAGGGTTGAACGCAGCCGCAGCGGTTTGGGATTACGCGCCAACCCGTCGATTGCCAGCACAGCCGCGATTTTATCGAGGATGCGTTTTGAGAGTGGCGCAATCTCAGCCGGAAATATACGATTCATATTCTCCATCACGAGTCCTTTCTTGGTTCAAAATCCATTTCTCCAACAGCACCCCGGCCCCGATGCCGCATAAATACATGAGCAAATCGGACGGCAAAAAGGTGTAGCCGAGGATCAACCCGCCGAGTTTGTAGGCACGGATGGCGTTGATCCAATCGGCCTGATACAGTTCGCTGAACTCGATACCCCAGGTCACGGCCAGCGCGATCCTCAAAAACGACTCAATTGGGCTTTTACCAACTGCCGCCTGGAAATCCCAGCAGAGGCAGCAACATCTGAAAAGCTATCACGCCGTAAACGACGATTAACAGCGCGACAACCATCGTTAGCAGAATGTAGCTTTTCAGAAAACTTGCTCTCGTATCCGAAAAAATCCATTTCTCCAACAGCACCCCGGCCCCGATGCCGCATAAATACATGAGCAAATCGGACGGCAAAAAGGTGTAGCCGAGGATCAAGCCGCCGAGTTTGTAGGCACGGATGGCGTTGATCCAATCAGCCTGATACAACTCGCTGAACTCGATGCCCCAGGTGACAGCCAGCGCGATCCAGAAAATCGTCCGCGTGCGTTTGGTCGGCAGTAAAAGTCCGATCAGCAGGAAGATTGCCAACGCCCACAACGCATCGCCCAGATAATCGACCACGAACGCGGGAAAAATCTCCGGGATCAAGCGCGTCGGCAAACCAATCGCAATTACCAGGGTGATCAATCCGGCGTAGAGCAAGCGACTGCGTACAAAAGTGGGCTGGGGCATCATTTAGCGGAGTACGTCAAATTGCGGCTGCGCAAAATGGTTTCAATAATCGTGAGATGCTCCATCGGGAGCGACATTTGTCGTATTGCCATCGTAACCCTCTCTTCAGGATGCTGTTCGTTGGCAATACAATAGCCGATTCGACAATCCCGCTGCGACGGTTCAAGTGACCATTTCAATGCACCTGAGTGCTTGACGGCGCGTTGATCCAGTTGGTAGCGTAAAATAAGGTAGGGGTTCGGCGGGTAAGATGGATGGTCGAATGTGCGGCAGGGGAAGACGGACGAGGCATGTCTCGTCCCTACAAAAATCTTTCTGTGCTCTCGGTGTCTCGGTGGTTCAATCGTCTTGTATTGGCTGGCGACTGGTAACTGGAAACTTTTATGTTGAATTTACTTATGGTCGAAGACAATGCGCGGCTGCAAGAGGCGCTCAAAAGCGGACTGGAAGCAACCGGCGCTGTGCAGGTCGTCGCGGTACACGATACCGGCGAGGGCGCACTGGAATACTGCCTGGGCGATAACCCAGTCAATGCGATTTTGATGGATGTGGCGCTGGCGGGGCAAATGAACGGCATCGAAGCGGCTGTCGCCATCCGCCGCGAATTCCCACGCCTGCCGATTGTGTTCTACTCGATCCAGGACGACGATGCTTACTATCGCGCTTTTCGTGGATCGGGCA
>JBDTNB010000084.1:0-27527 GCA_039933955.1 Chloroflexota bacterium | reverse complement strand
GAAAGCTGAACAAGTTTTTGGGGATGAGTTTGCGTCCGATACGCCAATTTCGGCACTAGAACTCGCCCCAGTTCAACGAGTCGCGATTTTCGCCGAAGCCTTCTTGCCTAAGGTGGACGGCGTTTCCAAAACCGCTTATCTGACCCTCCGTTATCTGCAAGAAACCGGGCGCGAAGTGCTAGTCTTCGCCCCGGATAGCGCTCCCTCCTATGTCGGAAATACACAAGTCATCCCACTGCCTTCGCTGGGGATGCCCGCCGCACCGGAAACCCGCGTGGCGCTGCCGACACTGGCTGTCGGCGACTACCTGGATGATTTCAAACCGGATATGATTCACATGTTCAGTCCGGCGCTGCTGTCAGTAAGCGGGATGCTGGCAGGACGGCGGCGGAATCTGCCAGTGATCGCCAATTATCAGACCGATTTGCCGATGTACGCACATCATTATGGTTATCATTTTCTGGAACAACCGACGCGCGATTGGCTGCGCTATATCCACAATGGCTGTCATCTGACGCTGGTTCCATCGCGGTACACGCTGCATCAACTGCAAAACGCGGGCTATCGGCGGCTGCGGCGTTGGGGGCGCGGCGTGAATGGACAGCGCTTCAGCCCACAGCATCGCTCAACTGTTTGGCGGGAGCGGCTGCTAAATGGGCGTGATCCTTCGTCGCTACTGTGCATTTATGTGGGACGACTGGCGAATGAAAAACGGGTTGATCTGCTGCTGGAAGTGGCAAAAACACCGGGGGTGGCGCTGACGATTATTGGCGATGGCGCGCTGCGGGATGAACTGGAATGCCGTTTCGCTGGAACGGGTACACACTTTATGGGCTATTTGTACGGCGAAGAATTGGCACAAGCTTATGCCAGCGCAGATGTATTTATGTTCACGGGAGACTGTGAAACGTTCGGACAGGTTGTGCAGGAAGCGATGGCGTCCGGTTTGCCCGCTGTGGTGATTAATCAAGGCGGCGTGGTTGATCTGGTGAGGGATGGCGAGACCGGATTTTTGTGCGAGGCCAATCGGGAATCATTTGCGGCGGCGGCACGTCGACTGCGCGATAATCCTGAGCTAAGACGGACGATGGCGGAGAATGCGCGGCATTTTGCGCGGAAACGTCCCTGGAGCGCGATTATGGCGCAGTTGGAACATCATTACCGGGAAGCGATTCACCTGAATGAACGGCATAAACAGGTTTACAAAACCGGCGGTTTCAATTTTTCGCTGCCGAATCTGCTGACGTGGGGACGGTGATCTACATCCCCACCCCCTAGCCCCCCTTTCAAGGGTAGGTTTTTCAGAAATGGATTGGTGCGGTTGTTACGCCGGGGGCTGAAGCACCCCGGCTAGACTGTCAGACAAGCCCACTGAAGGGGCTAAAAAGGCCAGAGCAGGCCATTTTAGAACGTTTTCTTGGTCGATTTTGTGAGAAATTAAAAACCTACCCTTGTAAGCCCTCGCCCCCTCCCGACTTCGTAGAGAGGGGGAACCAAACCTTCGATTGCGGAAATAGGTGATGTGGCCTAAGCTCATCGCAGGTGACGGACAAGGCAAGCCTTGTCTCCACAAAGCACAACTACGGAATATAAGCCAAATTCTTATGGGGATCATTTATGGCTGACGAACGCAAGACGCTGGCGCTGATCGCGCATGATGGCAAAAAAGAGGCGATGGTTACGTTCGCAACGACTTTCAAGGCCGTCCTGGAACGGTATGATCTAGTGGGGACGAAAACCACAGGGCAGCTTTTAAAAGACCGGGTTGGATTGAATGTGAAGCTGATGCTGTCCGGGCCATACGGGGGTGACGCGCAGATTGCGGCTCAGGTGGCCGAAGGGCATATCGAGGCGGTGTTTTTCTTTGTCGATCCGCTGACGGCGAACCCCCATGATCCTGACATTCAAGGTTTACTGCGGATTTGCAACGTACATAATGTGCCGCTGGCGACCAACGCAGCGACAGCCAGTTTCATCATTTCGACGAAGGCGTTATAAGAGAAGTGCAGAGTAAAAGATAATTCTTAAAGGGAGTTCTAAAAGATTTTGAAGGGCATGTCAGCGACATGCCCCTACGAAAACAATGCGGATGAAAATAGAGTTTATTCGCCCTGAGGGACGGAGCGGAGCAGGACGTAATTCAGGACGTTCTGACCGATGCACTGGCCGGTGCGAAGACCGTTTTCGATGGCTTCGCGATAGTGAATGCCGCCATACATGCGGGAAATAGCAGCTTCGTTCGCGGCTGCCCAGAAGGAGGTATAGGAACGGGGTTCCATACTGTGCTTGCGAACAGAAGCATCGGTGAAGGCAACGGTGGTAAACATCCCAGTCAGGACTTCGGCGGCTGCCCCTGAAACCACTGAATGTCCCGAAGGATATTCGGGGAAACCGGGCGAAGCAATAAATGGCTCCCAAGACGGATCAATATATTCATTGATGTAGGTGACGGGCCGCAGCAGATTGATCTGATATTTTTGCGACCAGGCAGCGATGAAAGAATCGCCCATCGCTACCCCTACCAGGGCGTACATCATCGAGGTGCGGTCTAATTTCAAGCCCAATGTATTCACCAGTTGGCTTTCGATCATCACCCAGTGACCAGCGGGTGTGCCGGTTTGCCCTGGGGTATCGACCCAGAAACGGGCAGTGTCTTTTTGCCACTGCGTCAGATTGTCGCCAGTGGTTTTCACTTCTAATGCCTGGGCATAAAACGCTGATTTGGGATCCGTGCTGAATTCCATGTTGTGCTTCTGAGCGCAGGCATCAGCATAATAGAGCGCGAAGGGACGAATTTGCCCCCAATAGGGTTCAACGGCTTTCATCCCGTCGGCTGTGTAGACCCAGAGCGAGGGATCGCCCACTGCTGGCGTAAAATCGGCGTTCATGGTGCGCGTTTCGGCATAATTATCCGTCGAAACCCAATCGAGGATAGCCTTTGCGACCTGATCGCCATAATCCAGCGAACGCTCGACAATATCGGTGTCTACCGTTTTTTCGCGAGATTTAGTCTGGCTATCTCGCAGTGCGGCAATGGCTTTTTGGGTATCAGTGGATTCTTTCGGGAATAAACCTCCGATGACTGTTGCCAGCGCCGCATTGGCGGAGGAAGCCCAATCATAGACCGCATCCTGGTCAATCTGGGGCATATCAGCCAAGTCGGTAAGCTGTCCGCTGAGGGAGATGCCTTCAGGGATTCCCGGCAGCACAGATTGGTAGGCGGTCACACCTGCATAGGCATACAAGCGGGATGCCGCCGGGGCCGAAATTTTATCCGCTTCGACGCGATCATAAAGCAACTGCATCCACTTCAGGTCTACGCTGGGATCCAGTTCAGCAGCCGGCACGGACAAGGGTGTATCCTGCGCCAATGTGAAGCCAACCGGGTGTGCCCACAGCATGAGCATGAACGCCGCGACCAGCAGCAGCGAAAATTTCCTGTTCATCATCCCCATCTTCATTTTGCCCTTCTCAAGTAAAGTCGTTAGTTACGCTTCGCTAAGTCATTAGTCAAAAGACAAATACGCTCACTTAACCGATGACGAGCGCCGTGTTGATTTGATCGCAAGACAGATTATTGCTAAACATTTCCAGAGTTCAATGAATATTCGGATGTCTATGTATATTATAGGCGAAAAACGCGATGGGATATTCCGCCGAACAACGAATTATTGCCCATCGTCAAGACTACGAAGCCCCTATGCGACGGATAGGCGACGGCCTTTGGACACGGTGTGCCGTGTCCCGAAAGCTTCAGGTGGAATTAGTGCCATCGGGTATAAGACGCCGTTCAGGTCTTAACCGTTCCGTTCTGCCCGACGAATTGCGAGATTAAGCACCCATTCGGTGAGCGCCGATTCAGCCATCGAGAAAATGAGCAGACCAATGCCGAGGAAAATTGCAAAGGGGATCGTCGCCCAGATTTCACTATAAAAACCGAGGTGGAGATAAGATAAGCCCCAATCGCCGAAGCCCGCGAACGCGCCCATCAACCCCCAGGCCGCGCCATCGGGAAGCGTTAAATCACCGCGAATGAATTGCGTCGCGCCGAGGGTCAGGCCGATGACCAACGCCAAACGGATCAAGACGACGATTAATTGGGTCATCACGCTGTAGATACGCTGCTGGGCGGTCACGGAGACCAAAAGTCCCAGCGCCGCATCGAGGCCGATGCTGGTGAGCGGCAGAAGCAGACTGGCGGTCATCATGAAGGCCAGCAGGAGCGCCGCCACGAGAGGCGAAATATCCGGCACGACGCCGTTAATCAAAAGGTCGATATAACGTCCCTGGAAAGCAGTGAGGTCAATCAAGATGCCGACGATGAGGACGATGCGAATCGCCATGACAACGCCTAAGAGCGGGCGCAAACGATAATATACAGTTGCCCAACGGGTACGGAAGGCTAACGCAACACCGCCTTCGGTTGCACGTAAATTATCCCAGGTCTGGCGGCGTTTCTGTTCACCAACGGTGTTGACGGTCAGCGCCAGTGACATCACCTGCATGATGACCTGAAGCACCAGAGTCGGCCAGAAAACGACGGCAATGAGGCTTTCGGTCAGGTTTTGACCGGGCACAGTCTGGAAGAAACCGGTGGCGATCACATAACCGCCCCAGTACAGCACCAAAATCAAAGCGACAAAACCAGCAATCCGTAAATACTGGCGACGACGCGGAATACGCGCAGCCCGCCCCAGCTCGTAGCGCATCAGCGGGTGATCGGAACGCGCCCATTCGGGCAGTTGTATGGCTAATCGTTGCAGCATAAGTTATGTGACCCAATCCGACTCATCCAACAAGTTACCAATATAACTTTCGATTTTTCCGAGTGCCAATTCCCATTCGCCAGCATAGACCGAAATGGACTGACCGTAACGGATGTAATGAATATACACGTCTGGCGTGATTCCGCCCAATTGTTCCTTCACGGCGGCGGCATATACGCCAACTTGCAGGTGAAAACGCTGGGCGTGATGGCGCAAGGCTTCTAAATTTGTAGCACGATAATCGGGTACGTAACTGGTCTTGTAGTCAACGATTGCCCAACTGCCATCCGGGCGCTGGAACAATACATCCAAAATGCCATGTACGGTGCGCCGTTCAGCACGAAAGACAAAGGGCAGTTCGCGATAGACGACACCGGAATGCATGGCATCTTCGATCCAATAATAGACGTCACTGCTCATGGTTTGCCGAAGCAGTTTGCGGGCTTCCTGGATAGCATATTTTTGCTGGCCATCATCAACGACGCCGAGTCCCCAAGCATAACTTTTCAGCACCCCTTCCAGATCATCATGTTCGGAGGGGAAGCGCCACCAACGCAGCGCGCCATGCACCATTTCACCGATGATACGCTGTGAGACTTCGCGTTTGCGGGCGCTGACTTCCTCGATGGGTGTGGGAGCGGCGTGCAAAATGCTGCGGCGAAATTTGTCGCGATGACGCTCATCAAACTGCGCGCCGCCGATGTCGGCAATCTGGGTGGCAGTTAGATGGCGGGCGATGCTGGTGTGATCGACCTTGACCGGACGCAAAAGTACGGGTTCTTCGGCGGTGGTTGAGAGGGGTCTGCCGTTCTGAACAGCGGGTTCATCCCAAAGCGTGGAATCCGAAGAGGCCGCGCTGTAAAAATAGCTGTCATCAGGCGGATTCTCCGGCACGATGACGCCCACCTGCCCCCAACCGGCATATTCGTGGATGCTCACACCGGGCGCAGCGGCAAAACCTTCGGAGTCAAATAATTCAAACAGCATTTGCAGCCAATGGGTTGATTTCCAGATAGGTTCGCCAGTTTGATGATGGGTTCCATCCGGGGCGACCTGACCACTGATGATGAGATAATCCTGGGCGCGGGTGGCAGCGACATAGAGCAAGCGTTTGCGTTCGGCTTCCTCGCGCAGTTTGTGAAGTGTTTCGGCCTGACGATGGGCGTAAGAGCCGACCCATTCATCTTTTTCGAGCGAACGGACTTTGCAAGTCAGGCCAAAGCGGGATGTAAACGTGACATGAGGCGAAATATCGCCCGCCAATTTGCGTGACATATCCACCAAAACCACGAGCGGAAATTCCAGACCTTTGCTGCCGTGAATGGTCATCAGGGTGGCAGCATCTTTGACATCCACCAGCGCCTCTCCTTCGTGGACTTCGCTGGCGCTCATGTCGTGCAAATACTGCGAAAATGCGCCAAGTGTGACCTGTCCGCTGGTTTCAGCTTTGTCGAGCAATTTTTCGACATTGCCACGCCGCCGCGCGCCATCGGGAAGGCTGGTCAAGGTAGCGAGATAGCCGGTACGCGCCAGAATCTCGCGCAAGAGTTCGGAAATGGTCACGCGACCCGCCATTCCGCGCAGTTCAAATAGACAGGCGTGGGCAAAATCCACGAGCGCAATTTCGTCGGCAGGTACACCAACCGGATCGGCTAAAGCGTCCCATAAAAGCAGGCGTTCGCCATCCTCATCCTTCATGATGCGGAGAGCTAAGAGGGCATCATCGCTGAGGTTGAACAAGGGCGAACGAAGCGCCGCCGCCAGCCGCAAATTATCGGCGGGGTTGTGCAGCGCGGTGAGGACGTTGATTAAATCCCAGACTTCCTGACGGTTGTAATAGCCGCGCCCGGAAACGGTGACAAAAGGCATCCTAACGGCTTTGAAAACATCTTCATAAAGGTTGACATCGGTCATGGAGCGGAAGAGCAGCGCAACATCGCCATAACCCATCGGGCGGGTGATTTTCAAGTGTTTGTCGTAGACGGGGCGACCTTCTTCAATCAGGTGTCGCAAACGGGCGGCGATTTCATAGGCTTCCCAGCGGCGGCACTGGTCAGCGGCGCTGTCTACGCCTTTGTAGATTTCCTGGTTGATGAGCAAAAATTCCAGAGCAGGTACTTCCGCAGGCGAGGATCGACGCTCGGCTTCCATCAAATCTTCGAGTTCAATCTGATACTCGGCGGCAATGCTATCGGGGTCGCGGGTCAGGAGTTGGCGGAAAAGATGGTTAAAGCCATCCACGAGGGGCCGATGGGAACGAAAAGAGCGCACCAGCGGGACGGTTTGCCCACCAACAGCCTGAATTTCGGCGCGGGCGCGGTTAAAAACACTGACATCAGCGCCGCGAAATTGATAAATCGACTGTTTGCCATCGCCGACGATGAAAAGACTTCCGGGTCGGGCAGGATCGGCCAGCGCACGGACAATATCCCACTGCTCGACATTGGTATCCTGAAATTCATCAACGAGCAAATGTTTGAATTCGGCGGATTGATAGCGGGCGCGCACCTGGGGATAACGGCGCAGCAAATCACGGGTGAGGCGTTCGAGATCACCAAAATCGACATAAGCGTCTTTGGTTTTGGCGGCGCGATAGACCTCCTGGACGCGGGTTATCAGGCTGTGCCAGAGGGGAATCAAGTGCGCGGCCTGCTCATCAACTTCGTTCAATTCTTCAAAAACGAGCGTCATTTCGGCTTTGAGCGTCTTGATTGGGGCGCGGACTTCGCCGATGGATGTACCGTGTTCTGTCCAGAATTTTGGATACCCTAAGCCATCGTTGAGATTTAAGAAGTTTTCAAAAATTTTCAAGCGAATGTCATGTTGATGGGTTTGTGTTTCAAGCAGACGATTGATTAATACGCGACATTCGTCCCAGACGCCCAAGAGTTTGTCACTTCCAGACGGCCAACCCCCAGCGGGCTGCCAATTAAGCACTCTGAGCACCAGATGACCCTCGGCAATGCGACGCACATGATCGGCGCGCGTCTGTTCGAGCATGGCTCCCCACGACGCCAGCAAATCTTTGGGAAGATCGCCCAAATCGGCGTCCACGCAGGCTTTCAACGTCCGGGCTATGGCAAAAGCGTCATAGTGGGTAAAAAGTTCAAGGGCAGGCGCGTTTTCCAGGACGACAGCGTGCAAAACGGCGTCAATGGTGTCATCGAGCAAACGGGCAGATTGCACCTCGTCCAGCACTTCAAAACGCGGATCGACGCCAGCCTCGGCAGGATTGGCGCGTAAAATCGAGGCGCACAGGCCATGAATGGTGTCGATACGGGCGCTGTCCATGCTGGCGATGCGGGCTGCCCAACTATCGCGATCCTGCTCATCCTGGGCGGCATGATAGCGTTTTTCAAGTTCCTGGCGGACGCGATCCCGCATTTCCTGGGCGGCTTTGCGGGTGAAGGTGATGGCAACTAATGCATTCAGCGGCCAACCACGATTACGATCCAACAGCGCGAGGTAGCGATTGACCAGCACATAAGTTTTGCCAGAACCCGCGCCTGCTACGACCATCAAATTGCGGTCATGGGTGCGGATGGCGATTTCCTGGTTGGCGTAGGGCAGCATGAAACTATTTCCCTCGGTTGGAAAGGCTGATGCGGCACAACTGACTGAACTCGCAATTTTTGTGACAGCGGCCTTCCTGGGTTTTGTTGGGATGAACGGCGAAATCACCTACCCGCCCTGCCCCAATCTGGTCAGCGAGATGCTGGGCAGCGGATTGCATGGCTTCCTGATGTTCCGGGTTCATGGTATTAAATACACCGGTAGCCTTATTATCTGACAGATGCCAGAAATAGCCCCCGGCGACGTGGGTGGGGCGATTCGGATCGGGGTCGGCGGCGAGAATTTGCTGGACGGCCAACAGGTAGAGCATCATCTGATAATTGCGTCCACGACCCATTTCGCTAACCAGAATCGGGGTGCTGCCGGATTTGTAATCGACCACAATCACGCGGTCTCCCTGGCGATCAATGCGGTCAATGTAACCGGTGACGCGCAGGGGTTCGAGTCCATCAGCGATTTGGATGTCGATGGCGTTATCCTGGGCATCGCTGAAGGGTGATTCGAGCCTGTAGGGAATGCGTGCGTCATCGCCAAAGGTTTTTTTGGCGGGGCCAGCTTTCAGAAAATCGGATTCAAGCATTTTTTCGAGCTTGCGCAGAAGGCTGACTTTTTCCTGTTCCCAGAGGGGTGAAGCGCGAAAACCCAGTTTTGCCGGAGCCTCCAGTAGTTCAGCATCAGCACAGTCGTGTAAAAATGCGCGGGCGGTATCCAGATTTTCGGGCGCGATGCTGATATTGCCATCCGCAAGGCGACGGTAGGTTTCTTCGAGAATGGCGTGAATCAGCGTGCCGCGCTGCATAGCGTCCATGCCATCTTCGGGTTCTTTCAGGGTTTCGAGTTTGAGCAGCCGTTTGGCAAAAAAGCGGAAGCCGCATGTGCCATATTCGTTAAATTGGCTGGCGCTCCAGACGCGCCCCGCGCCCAACTGTGCGGCAGCATAGGCAACGAGGTTTTCATCACGGAGGCGGCCTGAATAATGATCGGCGGCCCGACCATCCATGCGCGCGCCCTCGATTTGACGCCCGCGCAGGATATGCAGCCATTGGTCGCGGATTGATCCCCAGCGCGAATCCCCCGGAGCGACTATCCAGTTGTAAAGCTGGAGGGATGCGGCGTCAGATTGATTGCGACTCAGACTGTCGGCAGCAGACAGGACAACTTCACCGGGAGCGGCTACGTCATCGGGACGAACAACACCACCTAAGGGAATGCGGTTGGCGGTAATGATTTCAGCCGAATCAGCAAAGACATCGCGGGCGGCACGCCATAGATGACTTTCCGGCCAGAGGACACCATTTTGAACTGTCGGACGGGAGAGTGTCAGCGAGTCGCGCGCCTGACTGATAAGTTCATAAAACAAGCCTTCATCAGCGGCACGTTCGGCGCTGGTTTCGAGGTAAATACCACGCCCCTGCAAAGCCTCGCGTTCACTGTCGAGATAGAGTGGGTCTTCGGGCGTGGGCGCGGGAAAAATACCCTCGGATAAGCCGGGAATGAAGATATGGCGATGGGGCAAGCCACGCGCGTCGGTGATGGAGGTGATGAGCACTTTGCCGATACGGTTGGCATCGCGATTGACGGCAGCCGAACCCAACGCTGTTTTCAAATCGGTCAGAAAAACTGACCAGTCCTGGACGATTTTGTCACTCATGCCTAAGGCGCTGAACAAATTCTGAGCCGACAACAGGCTGCGCAAGAGCCGTTTGAAGGTATACATGGCTGACAAATCACGCGAGACAAGGGATTCGCTCACATCCGGCGCACGCAAACGGGGAAACAATTGCAGGTTATAGGGTGGCTCAATGTGCGCGTCGTCTTCATCGGGGTCGGTGATGTCCGCGCCGATGAGATTTTCCAGCCACGCCACATATTGACTGACGGTGGCCTGAGACAGCGGCGTAATCGCTTCGAAAAAAGTATTCAGATAGTAGGCGAGATGTTCCGCCTGGGAAATGTCTAATAACGGTGACTCGTCGTCTTCATCTTCATCGGCAGGCGACGGCATTGCTGACCGTTGAATCGCATCTAACCACTCGTCACGTCCGCTGATGACCAACTGTTTCTGGCTGATGCGTTCGAGCAAATCGACGGCCTGATTATCGAGGCCGGGGACGGCAAAATACGGAGAACGAAGCACATCCAACAAATCACGGCGGCGAAAATCCGTACCGGGTAATTCAAGCAGATTGAGCAACGCGATCAGGGCAGGATTGGAAGACAAAGGTTCGCCAAAATGCAGCGAAACGGGGATTTTAAAACTACGGCCTAAAGCAGCAAAATGGGAGGCGTAGCGTACCCAATCGCGCACGGCGATGAGAATATCATCGGGCTGGCACTGGTTGGTTAACAACAGGCGTTTGACACCGCGCAAAACCGCAGCGGCTTCCTGA
Organism: Chloroflexota bacterium; assembly: GCA_039933955.1. Lineage (GTDB taxonomy): Bacteria > Chloroflexota > Anaerolineae > Aggregatilineales > Phototrophicaceae > CFX2. The sequence continues at coordinate 16,798 of JBDTNB010000084.1, read as the reverse complement.
CCGGGATCGGGTGCTTCGAGGAACAGAAGCGCGCCGGATGAGGGTGGATTGGCCTCCGGCGAAAGCGGCAAAAAGCTGGTTTCGACCAGATGCTGCAAGGCGGATCGGCGGAATTCCGAGAGCGGCATCACTTTCAGTTCTTCAACAGGTTCGCCGATTTCATCAAAGGCGACGCGCAAACCATTGTAGGCTTCCTGGAAGCGGCGGCCTACTGTGTTTTCACGAAGCGGTACAGTCGGCAGGGTTATGAGGGCATTGTCGGCATAACTCGACAACAATGCCAGCAAGCGCGACTGAAGCGGATTAAATTGGTCAAATCCATGCACCAATAACAGGGATACGTTCATACCGAGTGTCGGATCGTTCTGCGCGGCTTCCAGGGCAAGCCAGCCCTCACCTTCGCGATCTACAAGATCATATTGGCGCAGTTTGTCCTGATAGGCATCGTAAATGTTGGCGAGGTCACGGTCTTTGGGTGAACGGGCAGCAGCGCGGAACGCATCGGGATAGATGACATTCTGCTTCAGTTCGTAAATAAAATCGGCCACGATTTCGACAAAACCCGGTTTGTCGGCAATCTGGCCGTAAATTTCAAGTTCATGGCTGGCGTTCAGGTCAGCGAGAATTTCGCGGAGCAAACGCAGACGGGCGGTATTGTCCAACTGGCGCTGCGGATTCCCGGCGATGTCTAAAAGATAGGCGTAGAGCTTATAGAAGTCGAAAAATTCAACGTTAAAGTAGACACGGCGGGTGGGGTCAAAATCAAGCAAGCGCTGACGAAAAGCGTCTTCCTGGCGGCGTGAGGGCAGCAGCACCCATATCCTGGCGAAGGAATCTTCCTGCAAGGTATCCACGAGGGCGGTGAGCGCCCGCTGCGTTTTGCCCGCCCCTAGCGGCGCGAGGAGCAATTGTGTCGGCATTCGGTTTTAACAGGCTGCCATTATTCGAGCAGGAAACGACGAATGGCTGTGACCACTTCTTGCGGGATACGATCCTGTTTGGACAGGTAATCCCGCCCCAGGTTGGTATAGAGCGACGTGAGCAAGCTGATGGGCACAACAGGCTCTTTTTCAACCACCTGCACCCGCGATGGGTCTTTGATAAAGACAACTACGCCGAAAACCGGAACCTGCGCCAAATTTTTCTTGGCAAGGAATTGGCGCACCGCCTGGATGTCATCCACGTCTTCTTTGGTCGGGCTAAAGCCCAGCGGAATCCATTCACTAGTGGCATTCTGCTTCAGCCAATTGGAGGCCTCGTTGGCGAACGAGCCTTCATTATCGACGATGCGGAATACCAGCGCACCGGGCGGGCCGATCAATACCGCATCGATGTAACCCAGGCCGGGGCGATTGATATTGCGGATGAAGGTGTAGCGCCCATCCAAAAATTGCGCCAGAAATTGACCGGTATGATTGGCGAGGTCATTTTCTTTGCGGCGGGTCACGGCGCGGATCGCCATCGCGACACCGATTAACGCAACCACCAAACCGAGGATAAACACAATGTCGCCCACGACATTATAAAGACCATATAACGAGTGACCGGGCGGAAACAATTGGACTGTCACCATGAACAATCCGACAATTGTCAGAAAAACACCCACCGCAAGGATCACAAACCCTAATTGCAGCAAGTAGGTGGAGCGCCGGTTAAGCGCACGAGACGGAGCAACATTATCCATCGATTTTATCCTGGTCTGGGCTGCGATTTAGACGCGGCTGATTTAGGCGGCGTCTTGGCGCGGCGCTGCGCAATAACTTCTTCGAGCACCTGCTGCAACTCGGTAAAGCGCGGCAGCGGCTTATACATGAGTTTATCAGCATCGGCCTGGGTTACAACCTTCGCTTCTTCATCGGCGCTCAGGCGATAGGCCGTGCTTAAAACAATCGCGACCTGACCTAAAATTGGACTCTTACGCAGGCGCTCCCCCACTTCTGGCCCGCTAATTTTACCGGGCAGACGAATGTCAAGGAGCGCCAGTTCCGGCAGTTCCCCGTGAAACCGTCCTGAATTTACATCTTCGATCCAAGCAGCAGCCTCTTCGCCGTCCACGAAGGCCACACCCTCGATCCCCCACATTTCAAACATTGCCAGCAGGACTTCATAGATGTCCGGCTCGTCTTCGACCACCATCCACGTAGACAAGGCTTGCTCCTTCTGTTCGTTATCGGGTGCGATTCTAACCGTATCCCTACATTATAATCATAATTTTCCTACGCGAATTAAGCAAACGCCGCGATTCCGATTAGGATGTAGGTACGGTGACGAGGGGTACGCTCGTTTAGCCTGAAAGACAGACACAAAGCAGAACAGCTCAACTTTTTCTCTTATCCCCCCCAACCCCCTCCCCGCTGCGCAGAGAGGGGAAGTAAAACAGAAACATTTGATATTTTGTTGACAAATGAGCTATGCCTATCAAAAGCAGAGGGTACTAAAAAGCCATATGATTGCAAGGCAATTATGACTAAAATTCGCGTAAAATTACGTTAAGTTTTCTTGAGTCGTTTGCCAAAGTGCCTATATACTGATATATAAGTAGCATTAAGAGCGATTGTGCCTCGAACGAGACACAATTTGTGGAGGACAATGTGATCTGGTTGATTGCCGAAGACGAAGCGGATATTTTAAATCTGGTCGCAACCATGTGCCAGGTATGGGGACATTCCCCTATTACCTTTGAGAGCGGGCAAAAAGTCTGGAACTGGCTGGATGAAGTTGAAGCCGGACGTTACCAGGGGAAAATGCCTGAATTTGTGCTAATGGACATCCGAATGCCGGGGAAACGCGGCAATGAAGTCGCCCAGCGGATGCGTAAGGTTCCGGCACTGCAAAATACCCCGATTGCATTAATGACGGCCTATGCCCTGAGCGCAGACGAAAAATCCACGATGATGGTGAGCGATGGGGTTGACCAGATTATCCCGAAGCCGCTGCCGGGATTCGAAGATTTGCATAAGGTTTTGAATCAAATTATCCAGAACAAGCGCGGCGACAGCCAGCGGAGCCAACCTGCATGACAAATGACCCGCAAGAACTCAGCGGCAGCCTGAGCCGCGTCAACAGCCTGGGAACCGCCACCGAACGGCTTTTCAGCCGCTTGTACGGGAGTTTACGGCGGAAATCCAACAAGAAAAGCCAGATTGCACACGCTCAAAAAGAAGGCGAACGTCACCGCCAACTACAACGGGCGGTCAAGCGGCGCGACCTGGAAATTGACCGGCTGAACGGCATCCTCGCCACGATTGACGAGGGGATCATCATGCAAGACCTGGATGGGCGGATCATCCTGGTGAATGCTTCGGCGCGGAAATTGATCGGCAGCCGCAAAGAATTCTGGGAAAGCGAATTGGGCGGTCTGTTCAACGCTTACAAAGACATTCTGGTGGTCGAATCGGAACTCGCGCCGCTGGGCGAACCCACGCGCATTCAGGTCAACAATATGATCGTGGGCGCACAGGTGGCGGCTATCGCTGATGGGCAAGGCAACCGCCTGGGCACGATGATCGTGCTGCGGGATGTGACGCGGGACGCACTGGCGGAACGACTCAAAGACCAGTTTGTGACGGCGATTTCGCACGAACTGCGGACGCCAATGGCGGTCATCAAGGGGATGAGCGATGTCATCATGGGGCAGCCCGCAGACCGTCCGCCACCGCGCCGGATGCTGGAAACCCTGAGCCGCAACGTGGACATTCTTGACCGGATGATTGTCGAACTGCTGGACATCGCCGAGATGAGCGAGACGGCGTTCAGCGTGCGGCATGACCAACTCAACCTGGAAGAACTGTTGTGGAACGTCGTCAACGGGATGACGCCAGAAGTCAAACGGGCGAAACTGGATGTGTCAGTGATGGCGCGGGACACAGAGCGGCTGCAAGTGGCCGGGGATGACCAACGGCTGCGCTGGGCGCTGGGTCATCTGCTCCAAAACAGCATCCGCTATACCGAAGCGGGCGGGCATATCATCATCACGGCGAGTCTGGCAGACAATACGCACGCGACCATTCAGGTGGTGGACACGGGCGTGGGCATCGCCAAAAAAGATTTACCGCACATTTTTGACCGCTTTTATCGCGGCGAGCCACGCACTTCCAGCGGCAAACTGCTTGATCCACGCGGGTTGGGTCAGGGCTTGTTCGTGGCGCGGACGGTGACGGAATCGCACGGCGGCTATTTGAGCGTGAAGAGTGAAATCGGGCAAGGGAGCATCTTCACGATGGTGCTGCCGGTGGCAAGCTAGCTGTTAGTTTCCAGTCGCCAGTTTCCAGAAAAAGATAAAGAGAAAAGATTCAACGCTAAGGAGCAAAGACGCAAAGTCAGCTACTAAACTGCGTATTTTGGTTGACAATTGCGAAATTGTCGCCGCAGTGGCGGGCGGGAAGCGAGAGAAGCGCCGCCGCATTGAGAATTTTATGGGCGGAAAATCGGCGGGAGGCGAGTGGAGCGCCGCCGGGTTGGCGGCAATGCGGCGCGAATACGAGACGGAACTGCCGCTGCACAAATTTCGCCCACGCTGTCGAGAACAGCAGGTTTTATCAACCGATTACTCAAAATATTCCCGATAATATTTGGGGCATAGGCAGTGTTTATCATCGACTGGCGGCTCGATGCGGGGAAGCGGCGCGTCCTGTAGCACTTTCTCAACGCTCTCGGCACGAACAACCTCAGCCTCATTAACCTCCCAACCTTCGCTAATCGAAATTCGTATCCGACCATACATACACCAGATAAAGACTGTCTGACCGGCTATCTGACATTTACCGGGCTGCTCAATCCAGCTTGTGTCGTTAATCAGTGGATTCAGCGTTTTTCCAGAAGCCAGTTCCGGTGTGTGCTGCACTGGATTGATGCCTACAAACTTCAAGAAGGCAAGCAGCTCATCAATACTCTGATACTGGAAGACCACAATGAGTTCGTCAGAATCATTGTTCATCTCGCCATACGCCCTGAAAAAACGGAAAAGCTGTAATCGGCGCGCCCAATCGCGAACGGTAGCCTCGGTGTGGTTTCTAAAAAGGTATTGTTGCCAAGCGTCCACAGATTTATCCTTTTCAGGTTATCCCGGCAAATCTCATTATTGTCTATTCTAAAGCGAGGCGCGGATGCCAGTATATCCGCAGGCAAACTCATTTTAAAGCATTTTACGATTCATCGGCGAAACATTTGCTCGAACATTTGTTTCGATTTTAAGGGAGCGGTCAAAATCGAGAATTAATTTCAGTGCGTCTTTCTGTATAAACACAAGTCCCCGTTTATGATACGACAATTGTCACCGTCAGATAGTGATGTTTGATCGGCTTCATGCCACGACCTCAGCAATCAGTTGCGCCGCCCTACCCCTAATCGTTACAATCAGCCGCGAGTGAACAGGTTTAATTTTTAGTCAGGAGTAAACGAGTGGGCGCATTAGGAGCGTTTACATTTGTGCTACACAGCCACCTCCCCTACGCCCGGTTGGCGGGACGCTGGCCGCACGGCGAAGAATGGCTGCATGAAGCCGCCAGCGAAACCTATATCCCTTTATTGCAAACGCTGTACGATCTCAAAGAAGCGGGCGTGAATTTCCGGCTGACGATTGGCATCACGCCGATTTTGGGCGAACAATTGGCGGACGCGGACGTGATCGAGCATTTCGACCAATATCTGGACGCTAAAATCGAGGCGGCAAAAAATGATATTGTTTATTTTGCAGAAGCCGAAACCGCTGACGAGCATTTAGGAAAACTGGCTGCGTGGTACAAAGATTGGTTTGAAGGCATCAAAAATGCTTTTGACGCGCGTTTTCATCGGGACATCATCGGCGCGTTCCGCGAGTTGCAAGACGAAAGTTATATCGAGATTATCACCTGCGCGGCGACACACGGTTATCTACCGCTGCTGGGACGGGACAGCTCGATTAACGCGCAAATCAAAATGGGTGTGCGGAGTTATGAGCGGTTATTCGGACGTGCGCCGCGCGCGATCTGGCTGCCGGAATGCGCGTACCGTCCGGCATATTTCGAGGGCAAACATGAGCGCCCCGGCATCGAAACCTTTCTGGCGGAAAATAATCTAAAGTTGTTTTTCAGCGAGACGCATACGATTACCGGCGGGCAGCCTGTCGGCATTGCGGCGGGCGACGTAATCGGGCCGTATGGAGCCATCAAACGGCGGTATGTGATCCCCGAAACTCCTCTCAAACCGACGCCGGAACGGAAATCGACCACCTATGCGGCCTATTATGTGAGCAATTCGATTGCAGGGCCGAAAGCCGAAGAGCATTCAGGTGTGAGCGTCATTGGAAGGAATAACCGGACGGGTCAGCAGGTGTGGAGCGCGGAAATCGGTTATCCAGGCGACCCAGACTACCGCGAATTCCACAAGAAAGCCGGAACCAGCGGCCTGCAATACTGGCGCGTCAGCGGCCCTGGCGTCGATCTGGGTTTCAAAGATTACTATTATCCCGAATGGGCGGCGGCGAAAGTTGACCAGCACGCAGAAGATTTTGCGCATCTGGTGGATGACTTGCTGCGGAAACACAACACCAAAACGGGTCAATTCGGCCTAATTTCTTCGAATTATGACACTGAGTTATTCGGACACTGGTGGTTTGAAGGGATTTCGTGGCTGGGTAAGGTACTGAAATTTTTAGCAGACGATGCCGAAGTCGAACTGACAACGGCCAGCACCTATCTCGAAGAGCACCCGCCGACGGAAGTGCTGAATCTGCCCGAAAGTTCATGGGGCAGCGCGGGGAGTCATTTCACCTGGGACAACCCGGACACGCATTGGATGTGGTCGCCTATCCATGAGGCCGAGGTGCGCATGGAAAAATTGACTGCGCAGTATCCGCAGGCGACGCCGGAAGAACATGGCGTTTTGTCGCAGGCGGCGCGCGAACTGCTGCTGCTGCAAAGTTCGGATTGGCCCTTCCTGGTGACTACCGGACAGGCGCGGGAATATTCGATCCGGCGCTTCAGCCAGCACATCGAGCGGTTTGATAAGCTGGCGGAAAGCCTGGAAAAAGGCGCGCCGAATGTTGGATTAGCGGATGAATATTGGGAATTGGATAAGGTGTTCCCGGATATTGATTACCGATGGTTTGCGGAGCGCTAATCCCCACCCCCTAGCCCCCTCCCCGCTGCGCAAGGAGGGGGAAAGTTAAGATGGAGTGGAGAGGGCAAGCAGGATTAATGGAGGGGAAATGTTCGCTGTAGTCAATCATCTTCATCTCAACAAACCTGTGGACGAATTTCGGAAACCGGTTGAGGAAACAGGACTCCCCTTACTGGCTAGTTTTCCCGGTTTTCAAAATTTTTACTTTGTCCGTGCAGGTGAGTATGACGCGATTGTGATTATCATCTGGGACAGCGCCGCCAACGCGCAAAATGGTTCGCAAAAATTCGGTCTGACCTGGTTTGCGGCCAATTTTGCCCCGTATCTGGCAAACGCAAGCGATCAGAAGCGCAGCATGGGCGAAGTTATTGTTCCGTATAAACCCTAATGGTGGCTAATGCCTAAAAATAGTCAATCAAAAATGAAAGTTCTATTTGCCAGCGCGGAGGCCGCACCGTTTTCGAAGGTGGGCGGCATGGCGGATGTGGTCGGGTCGCTGCCAGCGGCCTTACGCCGTTTGGGGGCCGATGCGCGTGTCATCATGCCCGCGTATGGCAATATCGACCACGCCAAATATGGGATCGAATTCTGGTTTTCGTTTTCGTTCGCGCGGCGCAGCGGGGCGATTGATGTGCAGGTTTACAAAGCCGAATACGATGGTGTGCCGTTTTATTTCGTGCAGAGCTATCCTTACTTCCACGAGGGTGACAAACAGACTTACAGCACCTGGGAATCGGATATGCCACGCTTCATTTTTTTCAATCAGGCGGCGCTGGCAGTCGCATGGGAAATTAAACAGCGTGACGGTTGGTTCGCGGACGTGTGGCATGTGAACGACTGGCACACGGGGTTGATTCCGTTTTTGCTGGCACAAAGCCAAACTGATCCGAATTGGGCAGGCGTGGGATCATTGTTGAGCATCCACAATCTGGCGTATCAGGGTGAAGGCGCGGGTGGATGGCTATATGAACAGGGAATTGCGCCGCGCACGAATCCCGATCTGGTGTATCAAAATCTGACGGACAATTTGTTAGCCATCGCCATCGCGTACTCGGATATTGTGACGACGGTCAGCCCGCGCTACGCGATTGAAATCCAGTATCCATCGTTCATGAAGCACGGGTTGGATGGATTAATCCGCACGCGCGTGGATGATTTATACGGCATCCTGAATGGGTTGGATGTGAGCATGTGGAACCCGGACACCGATCCGCTGCTGGTGTCGAATTACAACGCGGACAATTTTCCGGAAAAACGCGGGCTGAATAAACGCGAATTGCAAATTGACGCGGGATTGGAAGTGCGGGCGGACATCCCGGTAATCGGGGTTGTGAGCCGGTTGGTGTGGCAGAAGGGGTTTGATCTGGCAATCCCGGCGCTGCAACGGCTGTTGGTCTCGACAGATGCCCAGTTGATCGTGCTGGGTTCCGGCGAACAAGATTTAGAGTATCAATTCTGGCGCTTGGGTCAGGATTTTTCGTGGCGGGCGAAGGTGTACCAGGGATACAACGCGGCAGTGGCGCAGCGGATATACGGCGGAAGCGATTTGTTCCTGATGCCCAGCCACTATGAACCATGCGGAATCGGGCAAATGATCGCCATGCGCTACGGATCGCTGCCGCTGGTGCGGGAAACGGGAGGATTGGCGGATACGGTGGAGAATTATGACGATGGCCCAGCAGACCGGGGGAAAGGATTTGTATTCGACTGGGAGCAGCCGGACGCGGTTTTGAACACACTGCGCTGGGCGATCAACACCTACCGTAACAACCAACCCGCCTGGAAGCGAATGCAAAAGCGGGCGATGGAAACGGATTTTAGCTGGGACAAGAGCGCCCAGGAATATCTTGATCTTTATGAAAAAGCCGTTATCAAACGGAAAGGGGAAAGCGTATCTTGAAAATCAAAGCAGTCATCCTAGCAGGCGGTGAGGGTACGCGGCTGGCAACGTTAACTGCCAAGCGCGCCAAACCGGCAGTACCATTCGCCGGAAAATATCGAATTATTGATTTTACTTTGAGCAATTGTGTTAATTCGAATATTTTTGATGTCCTCATCCTGACGCAGTACCGTCCACACAGTTTGAACGATCATATCGGGCGCGGACGTCCCTGGGATTTAGACCGTTCGTTCACGGGCGGTGTGCAAATTTTGCAGCCGTATAAGGGGCGGAATGATACCGATTGGTACGCGGGCACGGCGGATGCTGTCGCGCAAAATTTGAGTTTCGTGCGGCGCGGACGCCCGGATTATGTGCTGATTTTATCCGGCGACCACATCTACGAGATGGATTACGATGTGCTGCTGCAATTCCACCGGGATAAAAAAGCGGATGCAACGGTTTGCACGATCCGCGTGCCGTTGGATGAGGCCAGCCGCTACGGTATTCTGGATGTGGACGACGATTATCGCGTGCGGGAATTTATCGAAAAACCAGCCAATCCACCGGGCAACCTCGCCAGCATGGGCGTGTATATTTTCAGCTATGCAGTGCTGGAACAACTGCTGCAAGAAGACATGAAGCGCAAAAGTTCCGCCCACGATTTCGGCAAAGACATCATCCCACGTATGATAATCGAAAATATGCGGGTGTTCGCCTATCCTTACGGCGGATACTGGATTGATGTGGGGACGATTGATGCTTATTGGGAAGCCCATATGGATTTGATCGGTTCGCCGCCATCGTTGAATTTGAATGACCGGACGTGGGTTATCCATACGTTGAGCGAAGAACGCCCGCCGGTGCATATCCAGACCGGGGCGACGGTCAAGAACAGTTTGATTACTGATGGGTCGGTGGTCTCGGACGGAGCGCTGATCGAAAACTCGATTTTGTCGCCGGGGGTTTATGTCGGGCCGAACGCGGTGGTGCGGGACTCGATTGTGCTGACGGACACCTATATCGAGGCGGGCGCGGTGGTCGAACGCTGCATCCTGGACAAGATTGTGGTCATTGGACACAATGCGCGGGTCGGCAAAATCCAGGATGTGGGCGATCTGGCGATCACCTGCGTCGGCAAAAATACGCATGTTCCGGCGGGGTATACGGTGGGCGCGGGGTCGATTCTGGGTACGGATTTACGCCTGGAAAATTTCTCGACGTTCTCGAATAAGACTGTGCCGCCGGGGACGCATGTGGGATACAATCCGAAGAAGTGACTAGTTACCAGTCGCCAGTTGCCAGTTTAATGCTCAGAAACCCATGCTGCTGTATATAAACTGGTCGCTGGAAACTGGAAACTCATAACTGATTTTCAGGAGATTTACTGTGACCAAAATCGAGCGCAGCGCCTTTTGTTTACATGCACATTTCAGCCAACCACCGCGTGGCAACCCGTTGGATGGGACGATTGGCGATGAGCCAGACGCCGCCCCAGATAAAAATTGGAACGCGCGCATCAATGAGACTTCCTATAAGCCGAACGCGGAAATCGGCAATTTCGACCACATCAGTTTCAGCTTTAGCGAAGGATTGATGAAGTGGTTGGAACAGGAAGCACCGGATACCTATGCAAAAATCGTAGATGGTGAACATGCCGCATTTGCAAAATATGCACCGGCAGGCAACGCCGTCGCGACGGCTTATAACCACATCATCCTGCCGCTGGCACGGCGGCGCGATAAACGGACGCAAATTATCTGGGGAATCGCGGCGTTTGAGCGGCATTATGGACGCAAACCGCTGGGATTCTGGCTGCCGGAAGTGGCGGTTGATCTGGAAACGCTGCTATTCCTGGCTGAGGCGGGAATCCAATATACGATTCTGACGGGCAAACAAACGCAGGGACTTCCGGTAGGCGGGGGCGCGGGGCCTTACTGGATTGAACTGCCCAACCATCAAAAAATCGCGGCGTTCGTGCGGAATGATGATTTTTCGACTCAGATTTCGTTCAATGCCCATAATTTAGGTGGCGCAGGCCGTTGGGCGCAATGGGTATTGGGGCCAGCGCGGAAAAATATGGGGCCGCTGACATTGGTGGCGACGGCGGGCGAAACCTTCGGTCATCATTACGCCGGGGAAGAACAATTTTTATACTGGTTGGTGACTCATGAAGCGGCACAAGCAGGTTATGAAGTCACGACGCTTGACCGCTATTTTGTAAACCACGCGCCGACGCAAACGATCACGATTGAAGAACGCAGCAGTTGGGGCGATCACCAGGGATTGACTCATTGGGCAACCGGCTACGCCAACAAAGACGTTGACACGACCTGGAAAGGTGCGCTGCGGCGGGCTTTGGACAATACCGCCAGCGAAATTGACGGTGTATACGAAAATTTATTGAAACCCTACAACGTCAATCCCTGGACGCTGCGGAGCGATTATCTGCCGGGTCTCTTCAGTGGGATGACACCGGATGAATTCATCAAAGAGCGCGTGCCAGGGATCAAAAAAGATGAACGCGAAACCTTGAAAGTGCTGTTCCAAACGCAGCGGATGACTCAACGCATGTATAACAGCTATACCTTCACGGGCGACCAGTTGGACGGGCGTCAGCCACGTTATGCGATTGCCTGCGCGGCGATGGCCTTAGCGATGGCACAGCAGGCGACAGGCCGCGATTTAAATGATCGTCTGCCGCTCGATCTGGCGGTGGTTACATCCACGAATACGCCGGTCACCGGCGCGGATATGCTGCGCGACGTGATGAAAGAATTTGATCTGGAACAGATGACGAAATAGCACAAGCGATTAGCTTTTAGCAAAGAACAAAACAAATTTCGAGGATTGTTGTCACCGACACGCTCTACTCGCATAAAGGGCGACCCGGCGGGTCGCCCCTACATCGTCATGAGCAGCGATTTTCAACCTCAAGTCTATCCCCACACCTTCAGCAGTCCTCCCCCTTCGCAATGAGGGGAATAAAGCAAAATTCAAGAAGTAAATCAAAACAATAAAAATCCCGGCGTGTGAAGCCGGGTTTGTTGAGTTCGATGTTGGGGTTTGTGTTGAAACAACAGGACAAGGTGAACTTTATCCTTAGGAAAATATCAGGTAGTGACTACAGAGTTGTCGCCGATGAAGGGATTGGGCACATATTTATCGGCGTTCCAGTCGTTATGCCATTCTGTGTCGTTGATTAAATAGCGGAACTGATATTCGCGATCCTTATCCAGTTCAAGCGTGATGCTGAACTGACCGTCTTTCTTCACCAGTTTCATGGGGGTGGCTTTTTCATCCCAGTTGTTGAAATCTCCAACCAGGTAAGCGGTCTCGGCCTTGATTTGGGGGGGCAAGGTAAAGGTCACTTTGCAGACCGGCTTGCTCTTGAGGAATTGTTTCTTCAGCATAAGTGCTGTCTCCATTTGGCGCTGCCTCCTATCGCGGGGTAAATTTCCAGCTCATCGGCATTGTAGCATAGCGATTTTCAGGCACACTAGGTAGTTATTGATATTATAAACGATAACGAGTCTGGTTGGTTTGAACAATATTGTGCATTATGCCCTTACCCAACGATTGAATTATTTAACTTGCCCGTATACTTTCTGCCGTAGGCACGCTGCCGAACGTAAGGCTAGCGCACATTTATGGCAGCGACAACGGTAAACAGGTTAAATCTTGTGAAATCTAACCAAACTCTGATGATCGGCAGGATGAGGAGCATCCCAATTAGCGATAGTTTCCATTACAGGCGAATGGGTTATATGACGTTATGCAGGTTGCGAATGGAGAGTGAATCCTGCTATCCTTGCCGTGTCAGGGAAGCCTGACCACAACCTTTGACAAGTGGACTACACAGGAGATTCGATGATAAAGCCTGTTGCACGCATCAATGTCGTGCCTAACTTGCCCGCGCCCCTACGGCGGTTGCAAGAACTGGCCTATAACTTACGGTGGGCGTGGGATCACGAAACAATAGCTCTTTTCAGGCGGTTGGATCGTGACATCTGGGAAGCGAGCGGACACAACCCCATTTCACTTTTGGGACAGGTAAGCCAGGAACGGCTGGATGCGGTATGCGAAGATCCAGCGTTTATGGCAAACCTGCACAGTGTGTGCGAGTCATTCGACACGTATATGAATACCAAAAATACGTGGTACGAAACGCATTTTGGCAACTTGAAAAAGCCGACTATCGCATACTTTTCGATGGAGTTCGGAATCACGGAATGCCTACAAAATTATTCCGGCGGTTTGGGTGTCCTGAGCGGCGACCATCTGAAAAGTGCCAGCGACCTGGGGCTGCCGTTGGTGGGCGTAGGTTTGCTGTATCAGGAAGGTTATTTCCAGCAGTATTTGAATGCTGATGGTTATCAACAAGAACTCTACCCGATCAATGACTATTCGAACCTGCCGGTGACGCTGCAACTCAACGCCGACGGGACGCCCTTGAAAATCAGCGTGCCGATGCCAGGGCGGGATTTGTACGCTGTGATCTGGAAGGCGCAAATCGGGCGCGTGCCGTTATTCCTGTTGGACTCGAATATCCCAGACAACCCGCGCGAAGAAGACCGGAACCTGACAGACCGGCTGTACGGCGGAGACCGGCGCACACGTATCCGGCAGGAAATCCTTACGGGAATCGGTGGTATCCGGGTGTTGGAAGCGCTCAACCTACGCCCGACGATCTGCCACATGAACGAGGGTCACTCAGCCTTCCTGGCGCTGGAACGTATCCGGCAATTGATGACCGAGCACAATATCCAGTTCAAGCAGGCCAAAGAAATCGCGGCGGCGAGCAACGTTTTCACAACGCATACACCCGTCCCCGCCGGTTTGGAACGCTTTGGTTTCGATTTAATGGACGAACACTTCACCAATTACTACAAAAGCCTGGGGCTGACCCGCGACGAATTCCTCGATTTGGGCCGCGAGAACATGGGCACGTATGAATTGTTCTCGATGGCGGTGTTGGCGCTCAAGCTATCCACAGGATCAAACGGCGTCGCCAAGCTGCACGGCGAGGTCTCGCGCAATCTGTGGCAGTGGTTGTATCCGCAAGTACCGGAACATGAAATCCCGATTGATTCAGTCACAAACGGCATTCATGTGCAAACCTGGATCAGCCGAGAAATGGGCACCCTGCTTGACCGATACCTCGACCCATCATGGCGCGACGAAGAATCACGGCCAGAAATTTGGGCACAGGTTGACTCGATACCGGATGCGGAGCTATGGCGTACACATGAACGCCGCCGCGAACGATTGGTGGCCTTCACACGCGGGCGACTGCGGGAACAACTCGTCAACCGGGGCACGTCGCAAAGCGTGGTTGAAGCAGCGGAAGAAGTGTTGAACCCAGATGCACTTACGTTCGGTTTTGCACGACGGTTCGCGACTTATAAACGCGCGACACTGTTGTTCCGCGACCTGGAGCGCCTGAAAAAAATCATCAATAACCCGGATCGTCCGGTGCAGATTATTTTCGCGGGGAAGGCACATCCGCACGATACAGGTGGTAAGGAATTGATCCGGCAAATCGTGAATGCCGCGCGCGACCCAGACCTGCGGCATTCGATTGTGTTCCTGGAAAATTACGACATGAACATTGCGCGGCATCTGGTACAAGGTGTGGATGTATGGCTGAATACACCGCAGCGCCCGAAAGAAGCCAGCGGCACGAGTGGCATGAAGGTTATTTATAACGGCGGGTTGAATTGCAGCATCCTGGATGGCTGGTGGGCAGAAGGATATCACTCCGACCTGGGATGGGCGATTGGCAACGGCGAAGAATACCCAGAAAATGAATGGGAAAACCAGAATTTCATCGAGAGCGAAGCACTCTACAACATCCTGGAGCAGGACATTGTTCCTCTGTTCTACCAACGGGGACGTGACAGCCTGCCGCGCGAGTGGATTGGACGGGTGAAGAAGTCGATGGAAGTGCTCGCACCGTATTTCAATACGCGGCGCATGGTCGAGGAATACACCGAGAAATTTTATATCCCCAATTACCAGAATGTGCTGGAAATGTCGCACGGCAAGCTGAAAGATGGGCTGGCTTATGCAGCATGGCGCGACGGCCTGGAAAAAGCCTGGAAGCAGGTCAAAATCCGCAGTGTGGATATTCCGCAGAAGCAAGTCAAGGTTGGGGCGGATATGGATATTCATGCTGTGGTTGATCTGGGATCGCTGTCGCCGAGCGATGTGCGGGTGCAGCTTTATTATGGCGGCCTGACGACGCGCGGCGATATCGGCGAGGATGGCGCGGCACTGGATATGCAAGCGGGTAATCGAGATGGGGACGGCGGCTATCATTACAGCGGCCAGATGAGTTATGAGACCAGCGGCGAACGCGGTGTTTCGGTGCGGGTGCTGCCCTACCATCCGTATTTGCGGACATCATTTCTGCCGGGATTGATTACCTGGGCGGAATGAGAAAAAGCTTTTAGCGGATAACGATTAGCTTTTAGCTTGAAGAGGGCAGCATAGAAACATCTATGCCGCCCTTTTTCATTCCCTGGGTGATTCCACCTTTTGCCAAGTTAAAGTTGCCAAATCAAGCTGATACGCTTGAAAGTTGTCCTCATACTTCGCAGCATCATCCTCTGGTACGAGTTTACCGCTTTGAATCAGAATTTTATTGTTCGGTTCATCAAATTTCGCCTCATGATTGGAAATCCATCCAGGATAATCGCCCGATGTTACCAATCGCTCAATCTCCAATGAATCACAATTCAGTCGATAGACCGGGGTAAAACTGAGTATTCGCTCGTCCCAGTATCCTGCACGACCAATGATATAGATGTGATTGTTTATGCGTGTTGCCGAATGAAAATCAGTTGGTGGGAAAACTGCTTCCTTGTAACCATAAATCGCGATTTCACCGTCGGGATGGATAATGATTACATCGTTGTAGATATAGAAGTCAGAGTCGTAATAGTCTTCGTGTTCACCAGCAATATAGATGACACGCCCATCCGATAAGATGGTTTCAGACATACCAAAACGATCAAATGACCATACTGGTGAGCCAGGAGTCTCAAAGTGAAGTCGCGCCCAAGAGGCTGATTCTTTATTTTGAACCATAAATTTCCAGACGGGGTTGTAAATCCGCTCAGGATTCGCCTTGCCGCGTCTTGGATGTCTCATTTTCGCAAACATCTTTTGCGTAATTTCCATGATTTACGCTCGCACTCTCATTTTCCATTCAACACATTTATACCCGATTAATCAACCAGCGACGAAAGGACGCAGCGGCGCTGCATCCCTACGAAACTTGCTATTAAGCGAGTAAGCGGGCAAATTTAAGAGGAGGAAAATGGGGCGGAGTTTGAAAATTGCGGCACAAGTGTCGCCCGTTTATTCCTCGGATAATGCCAACTTTCGCCAATTTAGAGTTGCCAAATTAAGCTGATACGATTGCAGATTATCCTCATAGTGGGTGATGTTTTCGGGTACGATTTTGCCGCCGCGAATCAGGATTTTTGTGCCTTGCTCATCGAGTTCGGCTTCGTGGCGGGAAATCCAGCCGGGGTTATCACCATGTGTTTCAAGCGAGGCAATTTCAAACGAGGCACAATCCAGGTGGTAAACGGGCGTCAATCCGGGTTGGCGCTCGCCCAAATAGCCCAGACTGCCGATGATGTAGATGCTGTCACCGACCAGAGTCGCCGAATGAAAATCGGTTGGCGGGAAAATATTTTTGGGGTAGCCGTAAATGGCAATTTCGCCGCCAGGAGAAAAAACAATCACATCGTTGTAGATATACGTCTAATGTGAATTCGATAGGAGAGAAAAAGACTGAACATCAATGGC
>JBDTNB010000083.1:0-27662 GCA_039933955.1 Chloroflexota bacterium | reverse complement strand
CAAAGGTCATCGCGCCCAGGCACAATTCGCTGACCTTCAGTCCGGTTCCACCCATGTAGTGTAATTCCATTTTGTCCCCCAATAAAATCTCTACTCAATAATGTCCGATGGGCTGTAAATTATCGCATCCCATTGGAGGGCGCAAATGTAATGGAATGAAGTGGATGTTTTCGTCCACTTACGGACTACGACTCGTCCAGTTGTGACACATTTTCATCTTCATATTTCTCGATCAGCCATGAGCGATGCCAGCGGATGGGTTTCATCCTCGCCAACTTGGTCAAGCACTTGGACAATACGCTCATAATCGGTATCGGTCATATAAATTTTACCTCTCCCCGCCGTATAAGTAATTCAGGTATAAGATTAAATATGCTGTAACTCGATTTGTTACTGTAAGGTAAAAATCGCGCGAGGAATATCTCATGTTCATTCGATGTCTTCTGGTTTGCTGGCTTTCATTGTTCGTAAACCTTTCTGAAATTCAACAGGCTCATACATTTCAAGATTGCGTCAACCAGAACCAGATTCCTGTAGCGGAGTGCAATTCTCTGATGTATTTGTACAACCATACAAACGGCGCTCAATGGAATGATCACACGAACTGGATACAGACAAACACACCTTGTGATTGGTATGGAATAAGTTGCAGCGATGGACACATAACGAGTTTGATATTTTCCGACAATGGATTAAGTGGCGATCTCTCAGAATGGCAATTGCCGCCCAAGCTTGAGGTATTCAGACTCCAATTTAGTGAAGTGACGGGCGACATTTCTCGCTGGAGCTTACCGAGTACCCTTCAAACTCTGGGACTTCATGAAAATCATCTGTCTGGCGACATCTCTGGATGGAAATTACCCTCTGCTCTCGTTTCATTGCAATTCCTCGAACGCGAATTAAGTGGCGACATCACCACCTGGTCTTTGCCCAAAGGCTTACAAGCGCTATCAATCACTTTGACTCCACTGACAGGTAATGTAACCGATTGGATTCTGCCTGAGCCTTTAAGGTGGTTGACGCTCCAGGATACGGAATTTGAAGGCGATATTACTCATTGGGTTTTTCCGCAATCGCTAGAACATGTTTTTATCTATCAAACGCGACTGGACGGTGAAATCTCAGATTGGCAACTTCCCAATTCATTAAAAGCCTTTACGCTCTGGGGAAACCATAGACTACATGGAGATATTGGCAAGTGGGTACTGCCCACCTCTCTAAATTATCTTGAGATAGGAAACAATGGAAGTACGGTGGGTGACATATCAGGATGGATATTGCCGCCATCCATCAATTTTGTTTTGATGCCGTGTAATGACTTGAGCGGCGACTTATCTCATTGGCTATTGCCCAACTCCCTGGAATCACTGAGTCTAAACTGCAACTCATTGAGTGGCAATCTTAAAAATTGGCAGCTTTCCTCTTCGCTTCAATACCTTAATTTATCCAGAAATCAGTTTCAGGGAGACTTAACTGGTTGGGTGTTGCCAGAAGCAATGGAAGAATTGAGCCTTGCCTATAACGAATTCACAGGTGAACCCTCACGATGGGAAATTCCGCCACGATTATGGAAGATTGATCTAACAAACAATCAATTTAAGGGTGCAATTCCAACTCCCATGCCGATGCCTGAAGACCTGCAAGGATGCTGCTGAGGATCAAAGATTTATGAATTAGAACTCACCTGTTTTTTTGCTGCCCGCTCGGCGATCAACTGTGCGTATATATCGACCACTTCGTCCATCATGGCCGGCCAGGTCTGCGTTTCGGCATAGGCACGGGCGGCCTGCCCCATCTGCGCGATGCGTTCCCGGCTGGATGTAATCTGACGCACACCCTCGACCAACCCACCGACATCGCCCACATCAAATGTAAAGCCGGTGCGGCCTTCCTCGACCACATCGGGCACGCCGCCGACGCGCGAGGCTACGATGGGTAATCCAGCCGCCATCGCTTCGACGACAACCAGTCCGAAACTTTCCAGCGCCGACGGAAACACAAAAATATCGGCGCTGGCATAGGCTTGCGCCAGTTCCTCACCATGCAAATAACCGCTGAAAACGGTGTTCGTCCCGGCGAAATAATGTTGCAAATCCGCCCGCGCAGGCCCATCACCGACTAATGCGAGGCGTGTATCGGGGATACGCTCCAAAACTGCGCGCAAATCGGTCAGGCGTTTTTCAGCCGAGAGCCGCCCCACATACAGCAGCAGCGTATCGTCAGGATGCCCGCTGGAGAGGCGTTCGCGCATGGCCGCATCGCGAAAACGCGGATTAAATTTTTCAGCATCCACGCCGCGCTTCCACAGGCCGACATCGTGTACGCCGAGTTCAATCATCTCGCGCTGAATCAACCGCGACGGCGCGAGAGTCGTATCGGCCATGTTGAACAACCAGCGCGTCAGCCAATTCACCCCCGGCTCGAAGAATCCAATTCCGAAATGATGAATCAGCTTGGCGTAATCCAGGTGAAATGAGGCTACCGCCGGGACGCCCAGATGCCGTGTCATCAGCAAACCGAATCCGCCGATCAGCGCCGGATGGATAAAATGGGCGACATCCGGTTGGAAAGCTTTTAATTGTTGATAAGTGGAAAATCGCGGTGGGCCAAATTTGAGTTCAGGATACAGTGGCAGGGGAATCCCCGGCACGCCGATCACGCGGGTTCCCCGGTAACAGTCCACGCCCATCTTCGGCGCGACGATCACGGTTTCGATTCCGCGTGCTTCCAGATGATCCAGCAGCAAGCAGGTCACGGTCACAATGCCATCAATTTTGGGGAGAAAAGTTTCGGTGAATAAGGCGACACGCATGGTGATGATTTCGGCATTGTACGGACACGAGTGCTCGCGCCCGTACTTTCTGCAACGCCGTTCCCTCACTCTCTAAAACACGCGACATGACAAAAGGTCACGTTTTCATGCAACAAATTTTCACAACTCGTTACCTTGCCCGATCAGAGATTGCACTCTACAATAAATTGGAGACCAAATGTAACTTTCCCTGACAGTACGGATACCGAATGACCAACCAACAGGATGTAATTGTCCGCTTAGATGACCGGATACGGCTGATGTCGGCGGTGATGGCTGCCACCGATTGGCCGGAAAAAGCGCAAGAGCGCCAGCCACACGGTACGCACGCCCACAGCCGTGCCACGCGCAAATTTCTGGATGCCTTCAAATCGCACGAGGCCGTCCAGGGGATGCAAAGCCTGCTCAACCAGGGCGCGCCGCTGGAAGCGATGTTCACTTTCGCCGTGCAGCTCAGTTGGCCGACCCTGGAAATCGCCGAACTGCCGCGCTGGGTTCCCCCCAACTGGAACATCCACCTGCGCGACTTTTATGAGAAGACCAACCTCGCCAAATGGTGGAAGGACGAGGAAGTTGTCTGGAAGAACAGCACCACCGAGTCCGATAAAATCTTCAAGGGCATTTCGTTCAAGCCCTTTTTGAAGCCGTTCCTGGGCGAAATCCCCGAAAAGCTGGTATTTATCCCCAACATTTCCTTCCCAACCGATCAGGAAGTCGGCATCCGCCACAATCAGGAATTGTGGTGTATCGCGCCGCCGCGTCTGGCGTGGGGGGACAGCCCGCCCTGGCCGTTCGATGAAGACCCCGGCCATGTGTATCGCGCCGCGTTGGGGCAGTACGGGCGCATTCTGATGCTGGCCTATCTGCGCGCCAACGCTGATAAAATCGCCTCGGTGACGGAGACACCATTACCCGTCAGCGACCAGTTCCGCGCCAAATATCCAACCTGGCAGGAACAGTTTACCAATCTGTTCGTGGCGGCATCGTGCGCGCTCTACCTGGAAAAAACCATCAGCAAGGCTGAGGCCAACGCCTATGTGTTGATGGAACGCAAAACCAACGGCATGGTCATCCTGCCGGGGATGGTCAGCGTCCTGCGCCGGTATCAAAACGAAACGGAAGGCGGGCGCTACAAAGACCTGCTCGATTTCCTACCGGTGTTCCCCAAGCAGCTCCGCGTCGCCAACAAAATTGTGACGTTGTAGTCGCCAGTTTCCAGTTGTCAGTTACCAGCTAAAAAAGCGTGCCGCTGTGCGCGCTTTTTTGATTCAGTCATTCCCGTGCGTGAGCGAACATGATAAAGTAAGTCCACTTGCACACAGGGGAGGGACTCTTGGAAACCAACGCTGCTAATGCTGTCGAATTAATTGCGGCTATCCGCACCGCCAACGCCGCGCCTGACGACACCCACAGCATCACCCTGACCGGACAGGATGAAGATTACGTCCTGTTTGAACCCATTGAATACCGGTTTGGCGGGAATGGTTTGCCCATCGTGACGAGTGACATCACCATTCATGGGAATGGACGGGTTATTACCCGTTCGCTTTACGCACCCAACTTTCGCTTCTTCGATGTTAATGGCTGGGATGACCATACGCGGGCACGCCTCGTCCTGAACGACCTGACGCTGGCAAACGGCGACAGCGATTACATGGGCGGCGGCGCAATCGTGAATGACGGCATTCTGATTGTGAACAACTGTGTGCTGCGAGACAATCACGGCACACTCGGCGGCGCAATTTATGCCGGGGACGGACATACAACTATCGTAGTGGATAGCGTATTCGTTTATAACCTCGCCACACAGCACGGCGGCGCAGTTTATGGCGCGAATACCTGCCAACTTGAGGTAAAAGGAAGTTTATTTTACGAAAATTATTCTCCCAGCGGCGCAAGTTCCGTTTTCGAAAGTGGGATTGCCACGACTCGTATTGAAGATTGCTTCCAATGGGATGGGCAAGCTTTCACGAGGATTGACAATATACCCAACATAGTTGAAACATCCCCGATTGATGCTGCACAAATCCTGATGCGACAAGCCCTGTTGGATACTCCACGCCTCGCCAACCTGCGCCAGCAAAAATCGCCGACGCGCAGGAAACCGACTACGAATGATCCCTGGTGGCGCGATTATGTCCCCACCCCGACGTTTGAGTCGCTTATCAATCAGGCAGAAACCGCGCAAACTGTTCCAGCGTTTGACATCGAACGCCTCATTTTCAGCGGCCAGTTCCAGGCCGTATATGATTTGGCACTTGCCGTCAGCGCGCGTGAAAATGCACTACAAGCAAACCTGAAGTTGATGCAGCAAATGTTCAACCTTATCCAGCTAAGGCTTGCCTACACACCGGGGGTTGCTTCTCTGGAAGCACTGCTGCGGCTCGCCGAATTCGATAACCAGAAAAATGCTGCTGGCGTCGCATCCTGGATTGCAGATAATCAACCGTTGGAAACCGTGACTGAGTTTTTTGACCGCAATGTCGAAACTTTCGAGGCAATGATACAGGAACTCCGAGGAAAACACGGCACTTCAAACCAGCTTGAACTTTTAGTCGCTTTGATACAGGAAATGGTGCTTCGGGGGCTAGATGGGGAGTCTGTACCATCAATCAAGAACCTGATGGAGAAGCTGCGTAAATCGTATCAGGTTAGCGGTTCATTGGGCAGGCTAATGTTTAACGGTTCGTTAAAAAGGCTGCCGCTCGCTCGTCTGGAAATGGAAGAAAACCTGGTTTCGGCTCTATATGACGGTCAACTCGTTGATCTGCCCGGCGAAGATTTCGACACCTTTGATAGCCGAATGGATACCATTGGTGATGCACCGCCTCCCTTCAAGGATATAACGCCGATGTATGCAGACAGAACCATTGGCGCTGCTGTAGTCTTTGCCGAACAGGAAGCGCGTGTTTACCAGTTCGACTCTCTACTCACCCCAGATGCAATAACGACCAGACTGCTGCTATCGCTCGACCTGAAGTTCCTTCAAAACATCACCCGCATGGGCCTTCGACGTACAGACCCGAAATCAGCACTGGAGCATCTCTCGCGTTATAGCAACGACCATCGAATTGAACCCAATACCCCCGCCTATAAACGGCTCACAGCCTGGGCATCGGTCGCGGGGCTGGTTGGCACTGGGAATCTCGATCAGCTCGAACTGCTTCAAGATACTGCAAAGACCTGTGACTGGTTCTACTTCTGGGCGAAATATGGCAATGAAGATTTGAAAGCTTTTTGCCTAGCCGTCCTGCGGCCCGATGGTCGCAGCCTAGCGGTACTGATCTCGATTGTGCCCGATAATTATTGAGGGGCAAATCAGATTGATTCACCCCTACCACAGTTTGAAATTTACGGCTGTGAAGCCGAGGATGTGATTCCGTAATTACTCCCGACCAACACCAGATCGGCAATGTTGATCTGGCCGTCACCGTTCAGGTCAGCATTGGCGGGTGCGGGCGGTACAGCCAGTTGAAAGTTTGCGCCGATCAAAGCGGCATCCGCCAGATCAATGCTGCCGTTGTCATCCGCGTCGCCGGAACGCAGCGGCAGCGTGCCCAATGTGACGGGCTGTCCATTGGCGACGCTCACATCCTCTACCAACGGCAGATGTCCCTGCGCCGAAATGGCAAGGGTGTAACTGCCGTCGGGCACATCCGTGAATTGGAAGCCACCGTCGGCGTTGGTCACAAGCTGCGCCAACGCGGTCTGACCGGAGAATAGCTGCACCGTGATGCCATTCTGGGGCGTGCGGCTCTGATAACTGGTCATGCCCGACACACTCCCGACCAACGGAACCACAGTCGGCAAAATTAACTGTTCCTGCGGCAGCGGCGTTGGTGTTTCCGCGATGAGCGGCACTTCGACAGCGGGCAGTGTCGGGATCATCGACAGGGGTTCAACGGTTGGTTCTGCCGCCATAACAACATCGCTGCTTGCCATCGCCACCATTTGGGTTTGCGCCGCATTATTGAACGTGCCATTGACCACCGTCAGGCTGAAGGGACGGCCATCGCGATCAACAGCAGTCGCCGAGCATGTCACCGAACTGTTGCCGGTGCTTTTGACTTTATACGAAAGGGTGAGCGCCAATCCATCACCGCTGAAAACCGGCGCGGGATTGAGCAGGCTTGCACCCAGCGCCCAGGTTCCATCGGTCTTGAAACCACTGTCCACGAAAAAGCTGTTGGCTTTGGTGAAAACTGTACCGTCCGAGCGCGTGCCGCTGGTCAGCACCGCCGCGTTGACCGCGCATTTCAAATCCAGCCCGAATAACTTGGTCATGGCCTTGACCTGCAAGTTGGCTTTTACAGTCTGTCCGACAGCCGCGTTTGTGGGCTGCACATCCATATATAAAACCGGGCCACTGGGCAGCGGGGGCGGTGCAGTTGGCTGCGGAGGAGGCGGAGGTGCAGTTGGCTGCGGCGCTACGCTGTTGACAAATTCATATGCGCCCAGATCAGGCATCGAGCCGAAGGGACGGATATTGCCGAGCAAATCGACTAGTGGCACATAATTGGTGAGCGCCTTATCAATCGCAGGGCTGCCTTGACGCAGCCGGAAATCAGCCGACTGTGGATCAATCGTGCCATTCATAAAACTGGGATCCGTGCCGACCAAATCGTTGCTGGCCTTGACCGGAATATTGTTAGTGTTGAAATACAGGTTACGACCATAGACAACGTTGCTGGAGGTGCGGTTTTGATTGGCCTGTTTGTTGGGCAGCGTATAGACAATGTTGTTGTAAAACTGCACATTGCCAGAGTTACGCGCTGACAATTCGCCATCGTTGATGTCGCTGCTGCGCTGATCCATATACAGCGTGTTGTTGAAGGCGAAAACATTATCGGACTGGTAAACATGGATACCCCGTCCGCCGTTATTGAAACACAGATTATTCTGGATCAAGGTGTAGCCCGTATAGGGATTGACTGACGCGCCATTGACCGTGTGCCGCGAGGTGTCGATGATGATACAGTTGCCATCGCTGATGATTGGCCCGGTGGCTTTTAGCTGTGGCACTGTATTTTCATTGTCGTAAATGATATTGCCCTGGATGATGTTGTGATAGCCAGCGGCACTATCAAAATTGGCGAGTTGATACAGCGAAACCGCGCTGTTGGCATACGGCGATAATTTGGATGTCCCGTGAATCCGGTTATTGATAATCGACAGGTAATCGCCGCCGCGCGTGCTGACGCCGCCACCGCCAAAACCATAGATGTCATTGTTCATGATGCGGATGTGATGCGCGGGAGTCTCGATCCAGATGCCATCGCCCGAATAATTGGTAGCAGAAGTGGGGACGCCTTGAATCTCAAAACCGTTCCACTCGATATAAGCGACGTTAGCGAAGTTCACACCCTTCCAGCCGCTCGACACAATCTTGGGTTTATTGCCAGGATAGGCTTTGTAAATAATCCAGGCGGAAGGTGTGCCGGATCGGGTGATGTTGATGCCGTCTTTGTTGTATGTTCCGTTTTTGACGAGAACCGTGTCCCCTGGCTGTAAACTGGATGCTGCTTTTTGCAGCGTGAGCCAGGGCTTGGCTTCTGTACCGGCGTTGCTGTCGCTGCCATTGGTGGCAATGTAGTAGGTCGTCCCGGCAGCCTGCACAGGCGATAAGCGCCCCAGGCCAACCCCTACGGCAATGCCGATAATGAGAATAGTTAAGATTGCGGAACGTGCTTGATGCATTGTAGTACCCCCACGAGCGCTTAATGTCATAATGAAAACGCCCCTTACAACATATTATCTCACACTAACCCGGCTAATTATGAAAAACGTATAGGAAAAATTTACCGCTGGGACTGATGTACTGGCCTATTAACATATAGGCCACCTGGCCTACGCGGAAATAGCCCGGATTACCTATGCGGTGAGAAACCTGAAAATGACGTTTTTCTCCTTTTTTTCAGAGCAAAGTGTCAGAAATCACAAATTTGTCAAGGTTCGGCATTTATAAAAGCATTCGAAATCCACAATCGCAAAAAACCCTCTAGCCTGATGAACCCATTGGGCGCTACAGAATCATTCATACGTATAAGTCATATATCATATAGAAAAGGAGGTAAAGGTCGCATGATACAGGAGCAGAGCGAAATTTGGAGACCCGTCATAGGATATGAAGGCTTGTATCGGGTCTCCAATCTAGGAAGAGTAAAGAACGCAAAACTTGGCAATATCTTGACGCCACATCTCGATAAAGAGGGGTATTGCGCTGTCAGTTTAAGGAAAGAAAGGCAAGCCTGTAAAGTTTTCGTTCACCGGCTGGTTCTTTATGCTTTCATAGGAGCACCACTTCCCGACCAGGTATGTAGGCATAAAGACAACAATCATTCGAATAACGAGTTGAGCAATCTTTATTGGGACACACGACCCCGAAAACTGCCAACAGATAAACGAGTGAGTTTTCGCAAGTGCGACCAAGACGACTGTGAACTACCGGCAGATTATTACTTTGGATGTGTGACGTCAAGCATGTACCGCTCGCATCATATGAAAAAAGCGTTACTTGTGTATCGAAAATCTCCCTCGAAACATGTTGTGGCAATCATCGAAAGACGAATAGATAACTATCGTATTTACCAGAGTGTATATGCTGCACTTGGCAAAGTATATGTCAAAGGAACGCAAGGACAGTTGCGTCTACCGATACCGTCGTTTCGTCCATTGACCATCACTGAGCGACAAATGGATATCCATTGTGTTTATCGGATTGTATGTAAGGCCAATAGCAAGGTCTACGTGGGTCAAACAAATAATGTGAACCGCCGCCGCAAACGTCATTTTAGCAGTCTTAGAAGCGGACACCATCATAGTCGCGAGCTTCAGAGAGATTATGACCGTTATGGCGCTGATTTATTCACCTTTGAAATCATTGAGGACAACATCCCATCGCTTGAAATCATAGAGCGCGAAACCTATTGGATCACGCATTTTGACAGTTGTCGAAACGGATACAACATGATGTTTGGAGATGCTGAACAGGAAAGAAGCAGGAGAAATCTAAGGTAGTTGCGCGTAAAGGTAACTATTGTCACATGACACACTGCCCCCAAAAATCATCCTTTAGGAGTAGGCGGTTGACTGGCAAATGGGGTATGCTACCGGTGTTGTAATGGATTGAGAAATGTTTCTCGATAACACCCGTGTGCAACTTTTAAAAGCTGCGCTGCGTATAGCAAGGAAGAGACTGACCCAGGTACAGGTGTGCGGCAGCCTGGGCAGAGGAGTGTTGGGAACGTATGTCTGATCCAACCACATTAGACTGGGTGAATGCGGCCTTAGAAGGCGATCAGGATGCCTTCGCCGAAATCGTATATGCCTACCAGGATTCGGTCTACAACCTGTGTTACCGGATGCTGGGCGAACGCACCGAAGCCGAAGACGCGGCACAAGAAGCGTTCCTGCGGGCATATTTGAACCTGAAGCGCTACGATCCAGCGCGTTCGTTCAAGACCTGGGTGTTGAGCATCGCCTCCAATTATTGCATTGACCGCCTGCGACGCAGACGCTTGCAATGGTTGTCGCTGGATGACGAACCCACATCCGACCATCTGAGTTTGAGCAGTGATGATGCCGAACCGGAACCGGCGGCGTTGATGCGCGAACACAGCAAAGCGATCCAGGCACTTTTAAATGAACTCAGCCCGGAATATCGTGCGGCAGTCGTATTACGATACTGGTATGATTATTCTTATACTGAAATTGCGGACATTATGGATACTACAGAGAGCGCGGTAAAAAGCCGCTTATTCCGCGCACGGCAGGCGCTGGCCGACAAACTGGACAACAACGCAGCGGCCTCGCGGTTGAGTCCTATTTTCGAGGGGTCATAACATGGCGAACGAACAACTCAGACAGCAAATGCAGGAAGCGCTGGACGCCAGCCTCTCGACAGAAGCCTATCAAAATCTGCGCAAGCAGTTGGACGATGATCCCAATGGCTCTGCCGAATTCAACCGCCTGCGTCAGGTGGACAAGATGCTCAAGGAAGCGCCTTTCGAACGCGCCCCCAAGCATCTGGCGCTGGAAATTATGGCGCGTCTCGCTGAGGCCATGAAGCCCGAAAATCTGTCGCGCAATTCCGGGTTAGCGCTGGCTTTAGGACTGTCGCTGGTGATGCTGATCGCGGTTCCGCTGCTGGTATCGGCCATCGGGTTGTTCCTGTATGCGGCGGGCAGTGCAGCCGCCCTGAGCGCCGTGCTCCACCACATCATCAATTTGTTGGCCGCTGTGATGTCCATGCTGGAAGTGTTTATGCAGGGCGCGCACGATGTACTGTCGAACTCGCAAGCACCTGCGCTGTTGATGGCGCTGATTCCCATCACCGGCTACTGGATGCTCAAGTTCGCGCAGGAAAAATATGAGCACGACAAGGAGGGTCAATAACTTGAACCTGAATTTACGTGACAACCGGACGCTCATGTTGATCGCCGTGATTGCCGTCGCCGCCGTGATGATTTTGAATCCCAATTGGCTGCTGTATGCCCTGGGTGTGATCCAATCCGTCGTGATTATCGTGCTGGGCATCGTGGCGATTCAATATTTACGGAAACGGATGTAAAACGGATAGCAGACACTATTGTAGGGGTTTGTCGGTGACAAACCCTATAATCGGAAATTCCCCCGACCCTCGCCCAGTTCAATCGGGCGGGAAATAGAAGCCGTCACAGGCTGAATCTTATGCGTAACGCTCGTAAAATCCTCCCCCTCCTCATCTTTGTGGTCATCATCGTTGGCGTGGCGGCTTATGTCCGCATCTGGGTTACGGATCGCGTCCAACCGGATTCCAAACAGGTTATTTTCACAGACTATTATGCATTGTCCAGCACTTACGATCATTCGTTAGCGGTTGTAGCCGACAGCGCTGTTTTAGGCAGCGACAGTCACGTCAACGGCGATGTGGCTTTGGTCGGGCACGACAACGCGCAGGTGGATGGCACAGTCGATGGCGACTTGACCGTTACGGGCGATCAACTTACATTAGGCGCATCCAGCCAGGTACACGGTGATTTTTCGGCGATGGGGTCGGCAGTCACGATGGATGGTGCTGTCGCGGGCAAAGTCACCGTGATTGGCAAGACGTTGGTCATCAATCCCGACGCGAAAATTAGCGGCAGCATCATCGCCTGCGTCGATACGATTACCGATTTACGAACCGATGCGCCGCCTGTCGAGCAGTGCAAAGATGCCGGGGCGTTGATGACTCTGTTTGCCCCACTCCAGGGTTTGAGCAAAGGCTTTGAAATTTCGCAGTTGGCAGCGTCGGGTGGGCTGTCCGGCGATGGATTGTTATTCAGTATATCGGCATCGCTGCTGCTGACGGGTTTGTCGGCGCTGGCGGTGACGATTTTCCCACGTCCCTTCAGCCACATTCAGGAAGCAATTTTGTCCACGCCGCGCAGCATGACCGCGTTGGGGTGCATGGCGCTGCTGCTGACCGTCGGTGTGGGAACCGGATTCCTGGTACTCTTCTCGGCGGCCCCCGTGATCGGCGTGATTCTCGTGCCGCTCGGTTTGATATTGGGCTTGGTCGTGTTGAGCGCCAATGTCATCGGCTGGATCACGCTGGCGCTGCTCCTGGGCGATTTTGCCCTGCGCCACCTGACGCGGACGATTTTGCCGCCAGTGATTGCGGCGGCTTTTGGCAGCATCATTCTGTTCACGCTCTGGCATGTGCTGGCGATCATCCCCTTCGGCGGTCTGTTCGGCCTGCTGTTGATGGGCTTACTGGGTGCGGCGGGCTTTGGCGGGGCTTTGGCAACCCGCATGGGTACACGCCCCCTACGCCGCCGCCATTTCGTCCAGGGATAAAAGAAGTTCCAAGTGCTGAGTTCTGGGTACTGAGTGAAAGACAAGACAAAAGGCTTATCCGCTTATTCATTTTTGCTGGTTGCGCAGCCAGAGGCTAAAGCCATCCGGCTGCCAGCAAGGACAAGCCCACTGAAGGGGCTACGAAGGCCGACTTTGAAGTCAGTGGTCTATACGATCTAATTTTGCAAAGTTTATAAATAGACGACACTAGGAATCCAGTCCTCTTGAGAGGACTTGGTGGTTCGGGAGCCGGACACTTGAGTGTCTGGCGTAAAAACAGCCAAAAACTTATTCCTTCTCTCTGTGTGCTCGGTGTCTCTGTGGTTCAATAAAGTTTTCTGCCGAAAATCGCAATCCGGCTATACTTATAGCAAACCGTTTATTTTTTCATACGAAAGGGATTTTCACATGCGCCGGATGAAAATCGTCCAGGGATTATTACCACTGCTGCTCATCATCGTGCTGCTGAATATGCTGGTGGTGGTCGCCGCACAGCAGGGCACGCAACCAGGAACCACCTATGAAGTCCAGGAAAGCGACGAGACGCTCAATGGGATCGCCCAGCGCTTCGATAAACCGGTGGGCTGCATCCAATCCGCCAATCAATTGACATCCAATCCGGTGTTCAAAGTTGGGCAAAAAGTTTTCATCCCCGACGATTGCAGCACCTTTTTAGACCAGGGCGGCGGCGCAGTCGGCACGGATTTACCCACGCCCACGCCCGAAACCATCACCGCGACTCCGGTTGTGACCGCAACCGCGACACCTCGGCCAACCGCGACCTTTACGCCCGCGCCCGTCATCCAGGATGAAACCTATACGGTACTCCCTGGTGATCGCCTTTCGAAAATCGCCGAATCCTATAGCGTGACAATGGCCTGTCTGGTGCGCGTCAACCGCATCGCCAACCCGGATTTGATTTACATCGGCCAGCAGTTGTCGATCCCGGCAAGCTGCCAGGGCAGCGGTGGCGGCGGTGACATCACCGCCGACTCGATCAGCGTCGGACGCACCTGCCAGTTTGACCGTTATCCAGGCCGTACCGCGCCGGACGGCGTATACACCATTCGCCAGGGTGATACGCTGGATTTCATCGCCTGCGATTTCGGGATTTCGCTGCAATGCCTGCGCGAATCCAACCCGACGATTGTGAATAATAAGCGGCTGGCGATTGGCGACGCGATCACGATTAATCTATCCTGCCCACCCTGGGAAGGCGCAGACATCCCCGGCTAAGTAGGATTATCCACCACCTTGTATTGCTCCCCCTCTCAATCATATGGAGAGGGGGCTGGGGGGTGAGGTTTGAGCGAAAATTTAACAACGGGCAATGCGAGTAATTGATACATCGAGGTGAAAAGATGGACTCATCAAAAAATTGGCTGGATGTGCTCTCCGACGGGCAGATGTTCCGCGACTGGTTCAGCCTGATCGCCCATTTTTTCCTGGGGATCGCCTATCTCACCTTTTTGAGTGCCGGATTTGCCTTCGCGCTGGGCACATCGGTAATTCTGGTCGGCATCCCGCTGCTATTGTTCATGCTGGCGACCACCCGCGTTCTAGCGCGGATTGACCGCCAGATTATGTGCGCGCTGCTCAATAGCGCCACACCGGAAGTCACGGATGATGTCGATGCACGCGGCGCGAACCTGGGCGAACGGCTGGGGATGTATCTGGGCAGCGGCACGACCTGGCGCAGCCTGATTTATTTACTGCTCAAACTGCCCATCGGCATAATGACCATTTCTGCCGCTTTTTTAATCCTGCCGCTGCTGGCTCTGGAAGTGTTGGTGCTCGCACCGCTGACCATCGACATGCGCCTTATCAGCGTGCGGATGCTGCATTGGGTCGCCGTTGGTACGCACAAATTCAGCGGCGTTTTGCTGCCCACCAGCAAAAGCGCGGGAAAACGCAAACGTGACACCGGCCGCCTGGAAACTGTCGAAGCCGATCCCGGTTATTTCATTGATGACGACGGCGAAATCGCAGCCTATAAGCGTTTTTCATAAAGCAGATGATGCCCAAAACCCGACTCGTCTATCGCGCGTTGCCGCTGATTATTCTGCTGTTTGTGGTTCTGATCGCCCCGGCCTGGGCGCAAACCAACGGCGAGTATCCGATTGCGGCCATCACCAGCGGGAATGTCTGGCTGTATGATCTCAATGGGCGCGGTCTAAAAGTCAGCGAAGGACGTGGGTTTCATAATCTGTTGTGGAGTCCCGATGGGACGGTGCTGGCTTTTGTCGGCCCATCCACAGGTGACAATCCCACCAGTATTTACATCACCGATTCAACAGGACGCCCGCCCATTGAACTCATCATGGGTTATCTCGACTTCCCGGTAAGTTTCGCGCCCGATGGCAGTCTGGTTTATGGTCTGACCGTCATCCCTGACCCCACGCCCGACGATCTGATTCAAAAAATCGACGTATACAGTGTGCGTCCACAGGCCGGAGCCATACCGGACTATCAGGGCAGTTTTGAGTATGCTGCGGGCTGCGGTGGTGGCGCGGGTTACGATCCGGCGCAAATTAACTACATGCGCGAAACCAATGCCATGCGCTATGTCCGCACGATTCTCGCCGCGACACCCTGGGGCATCGTCCATAACGCCGCTTGCAGCCCGGAAGAGATATCCAGCCTGCTCAACGGCGATTCCAATGTCACTTACGGCGCGTTCATGCCGCAGGATCGTTCGCAGATGTTCACCACGCGCATGAATGGTTTTGCGCGCATCGCCGACGGCAAGATTTCGACGGAATATGTGACCGCTGTCCAACCAGATCGGCTTGGTTTTGCGCCGCCGGGGAGCAGCGATTTATTTTACAGCACCCGCGCATTGGTTGAACCCATAACCCTGCCCGACAACATTGTCAGCGCCTTGCAAGCCAACAATTTTCAACCCCATCTGGAACGCTATACCGTCACTCTGCACCGTTTTAATTTTTCCACCGGAATTGAGACCCAGATTTATACGGCGGAAGCCTATGGAATCGGGAATATTTACGGGTTAGCCGATGGGACTGGCGTGGTCTTCAGCCAGGTTCCCAACCCTGACGATTGGGCGACGGCGCTCATCGACGGCACGATCAGTCTTCAGGACATCGCTGGCGGCAATTATAAAACCGACGATTATTCTAAAGTCGAACTCTATCAATTGGGTTTCAGCACCGGGAAAGTCCGCCGCGTCGGATCAGATATGAACACTTTTGTGCTCAATACCGTGAATCCATCTGGCGCAGTCCAACAGATTTTTACGCCGCTCCCCACAGTAATCGCCCCAAGCGCGACACCGCCGACGTTCACCATCAATGAGCAGGTCATCGTCAACCCAGATGTTCAAGCCCTCAATGTCCGCGCGACGCCCGACACCAACGCACCGGTTGTGGAAATTTTGCCCGGTGGCACGCTCGTGACCATCACCGATGGGCCAACCGAAGCCGGTGGTTACACGTGGTGGCGCGTGCTGCTGCCGAGCACGGCTGTCGGTTGGGTGGTCGAACGCATTGGCGATTCGCAAACCCTCCAACTGCCCTGAAATTGTCCGCCCACAAACCTTACCTCGATCTTCCTACTTCCATTAAGAAAGACGTGAGGAACATCCCCCCCACTCGTGATGAACTACAGTATCGTTCATGAATATTCCCCTGCGATAATGGAGATAATCCTCGTCCATATGAAAGTGAGTAATATGAACACCCTGATTATCTACGACTCAAAATTCGGTAACACCGGCAATGTCGTCCAGGCCATGACGCTCGCGCTGAAGAATTACGGTGTGGTACACGCGGTCTCAGTTGATGAAGCGGATATTTATACCCTGGTGAATGCCCATAAGGTCAATTTATTAATCATCGGTTGTCCGACTCAGAAACACAACATCAGCCAAGGAATGTTGAAACTCCTGGACACGATCCCACCGCAGGCACTCATGGGACTGCCCACCGCCACCTTCGATACCCGTTTCACCACACCGCGTTGGTTCAGCGGTTCGGCGGCACAGAAACTCAGCAGTTTGCTAAATGAAAAAGGCGCTCATATTGTCGTCGAGCCGCAAAGCTTCTACGTTGAAGAAGCCGAAGGCCCGCTGCGCATCGGTGAACTGGATCGGGCGGCGGCCTGGGCGCAAAGCCTGGTGGAGCAGCTTGCCACCCCCGCGTAATGAATCGGTTTCGCATCATTTGTTGGGCAATCCGCCGGGTTGCCCGTTCTGAAAAAATTTACAGGATCGTTTAGATAAAAAGAGCAAAAAATATGTCTGAAAATATCAAACCTGCTGAAAATAACACTTTACTCCTCGTCGGGCTGGGCATCATTGCCGCGCTGTTGATTTTCGCCGCCGTAAGCAACCGTCCGGTTCCATTAATCAGTGATGAACGGACGGTGATGATTCTTCTGGTCGTGATTGGCATGGCGATGTGCGCCGTGGGCGGCATCACCCCAACCCTCGCCAAATACGGCTGGACGAGTCCCGGTTTTATCATTGGCGCGGTGCTGGGTGTTTTGATGCTGCTCATCCCTGCCGCCGTCCTGGTCGGCATAAAACTCCCGTTGATCGGTGGCGAACATGAAGCCATCATCGCCCTCGCCATCCTGGGCGTTGCCAAAATTGTGATTAATCTGGTCTTGACCTTCCTCATGAAGGGAACGGGATAAAAGCCAAGTGGAGCGTATGCAATGATTGAATCCAAATGGAAATCAGTTATCGAATCCATCGGTGCAGCGCTGGCAATCGGCGTTTGCATTGTATTAAGCCCACTGCTGCGCGGTTGGTATAACCATTGGCGCGCAGCAGCGGTGGAGTTCAAAAATCCGCTGCCGGGCGATGAGCGAGTGCGGCGGCCTCGCCTGGGCTACACGCGCGCGGTCACCATCCGCGCCCTCCCGGTGCAAATCTGGCCCTGGCTGGTACAGTTGGGACAGGAGCGCGGCGGCCTCTACAGCTATGAACCGCTGGAAAATCTGATCGGCTGCCATATGCACAATGTTGACTGCATCGTCCCGGAATGGCAGCATCTCGACATTGGCAGCACCATGCGCCTGGGGCCGAAAGGTTATCCGCTGTTCAAGGTGGTTGCCCAGGAACCAGAGCGATTCATAGAGTTCGCCGGAGCTGATCCCGTTTCCGAGCAGGTTGCGTCGATCACCGATCCCATGCCCGCCCCATATGCCAACTTTTCGTGGAGTTTTTGTCTGGTCCCATACCCGAACGCCACAACCCGTTTAATTGTCCACGCCCGTCAGGATTTTGCCCCTGCAAATTTCACCAACTGGCTGTTATGGCGCGTGTTCATGGAACCGATCAATTTTGTGATGGAGCGCAAAATGCTGCTGGGCATCAAAGCCCGTGCTGAGGGCAGGATTGCCCACCGCGACATGGAGGTGGTCGGACTCGCGGTAGATTAAGTTTTGCTTCGGAGATTTTGTGGAGGGGCGACCCGCTGGGTCGCCCTGCGTGCTATCCGACCTGATTTTAGGAAAGTATATTCCGAACGTTCAGCGCCCGCCGTCGGCTCCCTGAACCCCTAACCCCGCCATGATGAACGACCACACGCCCTCAAACGCATCACGAATGCCGGGATCGCTCCATTGTGAAGCGTGCATTGGTTTATGGAAAAGGACAGTGGCGTCGAAGGCAGCCCGCGCCGCCTGCGCCGGATCATGTACCTTAAATTCTCCGCGTGCCACGCCATCGGTGATGATGCGCGTAAGCTGCCCAATGATAATATCAACATGGGCGGTGATGACCTCACGCGATTCAGCGGCCAGTTCATGATACATGGCGAACAATTCAGGATCGTCCAATGCCCGTCGCTGTTTGGTTGAGATCAGCAGGTCGAACCAGCGGCGCAGGCGTTCTGGCGCTGGCCCTGTTTCTGCGGCGACAGCTTCCAGCGGGTTAGACACTTCAGCCAACCAGCGTTCGGTTACTGCATCGCGCAGCGCCACTTTGCTGGGAAAATGCCGGTACACACTTCCATGACTAACACCCAACGCGCGCGCGACATCAACCACTGTCGTCTTGGCTGGCCCATAGCGCCGCAAGACCTCTTCCGCCGCGTCAAGAATCCGTTCTTCAGTGAGTACCGAGTCGTTCATGTTGTATTACCGTTCGCTGTCCAATATTGCCATTTGATTGGCATTATAGCGGTCACCTGCCGCCGCGCCAACCGGGATCGCGGCTTCAATTTGCGCCAAATCGTCCGCCGTCAACGTAAAGTCCAGCGCCGCCAATGTATCATTGAGCCGCTCGCGACTCCGCCCCCCAATCACCGGGACAATATCTTCGCCCTGCGCCAGTACCCAGGCAATCGCGATCTGCGCCACCGTCGTGCCTTTTTCATCGGCGACTTTACGCAGCGCCTCGACCAACGCCAGATTATGATCCAGGTTTTCGCCGCTGAAGCGTGGGTTGAAATTACGGAAATCGCTGCGATTAGCCGCCCGTCCCTTCGACCAGTAGCCGCTTAAAAGCCCGCGCGACAGCACACCGTAGGCCGTGATACCGATGCCCAATTCGCGGCAGACGGGCAAAATAGCCGACTCGATTCCGCGTGAAATCAGCGAATATTCGATTTGCAAATCGGTGATCGGATGCACCGCCTGCGCACGGCGAATGGTCTCTACGCCTACCTCGGACAAACCGATATGCCGCACGTAACCGGCATTCACCATATCGGCAATCGCGCCGATGGTATCCTCAATCGGCACTGCCGTGTCAACCCGTGCCGGACGGTAAATGTCGATATAATCCGTGCCCAGGCGTTGCAAGCTGTAGGCCAGAAAATTTTTGACTGCCGCCGGACGGGCATCCGCGCCAACGAAATTACTGGCCGGGTCGCGCATCATCCCGAATTTAACGCTGATGATGGCCTGCTCGCGTTTGCGCCCACGCAGCGCATCCCGCAGCAGCATTTCACTATGCCCCATGCCGTAAAAATCACCCGTATCCAGCAGGGTGATACCAGCATCCAGTGCTGCATGAATCGTCGCAATACTTTCGGTTTCGTCTGAAGGGCCATATGCGCCGGACATGCCCATCAAACCCAGACCCAGTGCCGAAACCTTTAACCCATCACTCCCAAGTGTGCTTGTCTTCATTGTTTTTTCTCCTATTCACTCCAGACAAGTCCAGTATCGCACATGGAATGACAAATTTCAATATCTGTCATTCCATAATTGTCATAAGATTTGATAAATATGCAGACCACTAGGGAGTGAATATTCAGCCTATTTTAAGGGATACGGAGGGGATTCAATATCAGATGAGGGGATGTGTAGGGACGCGGCGCCGCGTCCCTACCGATAATCGGGGGTAATAGACTACCCGTTCTTGGCCTTGAACGCGCCCTGGATCATTTCCGGCGCATAAAAGTCGGTGGTCTTGCCATCATGGGCATAACGATACAGCGCGGCGCGGAAAATCGCGCTCAGTGCCGAACTAACGATGCTCAGACAGACAACCGCCACAACTGCCACCAGGATAACCAATATCAGCAGCGCGGGTACATTGATGAACAGTACGCCCAAGATAACCGCTAGCAAAATCACGCCCAACGTGATGAGACCGAAGATACCGCCGATGCTGAAATCGCCCATCAACTGTTCGCCCCAGGTTTGTTTGAGAAGCACGGTACTGCGTTTCACAGCTTCAATCGGGCCAACGCCTTCCACCACCAGCACCGGCACAGCCAGGAAAGTCGCGATGCTCCACGCGGCTCCAAGTAGACCAATGATGATCTGCCCGACAATCGCCCCCACAAGATTTCGGTTATTGCGCGCGGCGTTCGACAGCAGTTGCAAAATCAACCCGACAGTCGCCGAAATCAGCGCGTAGCCCACAATTTGCGGCAGACGTGACTTGGCAATGTTAAAGCCATCGCTCAGGGATGGGTTGCCGCCATCCAGCCGGATCATGGCCGCGCCGACCAGCGCCGAACTGCAAAAAATAATCACGGTATAGGTCACAAAGTAAAAGACGAACAGGATAATCAACTGTCCCAGGCCGATGCCGCTCGATCCATTGCGTCCTACCTTGTCGAACGCGCCGCTGACGAGCATCGGGATAAAAAATGTAATCGTAACCAGGAAGCAGCCCACCGCCGAGATGATCGGAAAAATAATCAGTTCTTTATCGGAACGCAGAATGGCCCAACTCGCTTTGACCAATTCCCAACTCCGCCCCCATCGTGCGAACATGGCTAAGTATCCTTTGCTAGCTGAATGTGAGATTTTTTGATACAACTCCATTGTACGTTGATTTTCCGTCCTGAACATTAGGCTTAAGGCTGAGATTTGTATGAAGTTGCCAGTAAAAACCAGACATTTACCAGTTGCCAGTTACCAGTTGCCAGTTAAAAACAGTGAGTTGCCAGTCACCAGTTACCAGTTGCCAGTTAAAAACCAAAATGCATATCCCCTCCTGAACTTCATTGTCCATATACGCCACAAAATACGCGGCATACCGTTCAGGCAGATTTTTTCTGTCTTAACTGGAAACTGGAAACTGGTGACTGGCAGCTTTCTTGCTCTTCTTCTCGCCGCGCCCATCGCCGCCGCAGCCCAGGCTCAATGCGGCGTGGTACACAGCATCGCTTTTCCGGTGGACACCAGCGCCTTTCACATCGTCCAGGATTTCAGCGCACCCAGCCCGCGCCATCAGGGACGCTATCATACGGGCGAGGATTGGTACGGCGGACGGGGAACCAGTTACGGGCAGCCGGTTCATGCCATCGCCGATGGCCGCGTGACCTATTCCGCGCCCACTGGCTGGGGACGCGATGGCGGCGTGGTCATCATCGAGCACACTTTTCCTGACGGATCGATAGCCTACAGCATGTACGGGCACATGGAAGAAACTGATACCCATCCTTTCCCGGCACGTTACGGCTGCATCAAGGCCGGTGACATCGTCGGTGTGGTGGGCAACGCGCGCCCCGCACCTCATCTGCACTTTGAAATTCGCGTCAACCAACCCGATGTTCCCGGCCCCGGTTATACATTTACATCGCCCAGCGACCTCGGTTGGCGCAAAGCCAGCAAATTCGTCCAGGATTGGACAGCCTGGTTGTCGCCC
Source organism: Chloroflexota bacterium (assembly GCA_039933955.1). Classification (GTDB taxonomy): domain Bacteria; phylum Chloroflexota; class Anaerolineae; order Aggregatilineales; family Phototrophicaceae; genus CFX2. Next base: position 5,955 of record JBDTNB010000083.1, on the reverse strand, counting down.
GCGCAGGCGTGGCATCTGGACGCGGTCAGCAATTTAATCGCCGCGCCGTTGGAACTCCCCGACCACAGTTTATTATTTCTGGATTCGAGTCGTTTGCGCGATTCAACGCCCGATGGCCGCGTGTTGTGGCGCATCAACCTCGATAAACCCGGAGTGGGCTTATCCTGGCTGAATAACGCTCCGCTCCTGTCTTATGCCGACGGAACCATGCAGCCTGTCAATTTTGACGGCACGTTGGGCGAACGCTGGGCAACGAACGTTGCGTTAGAAGGCGCACCGACCATCGCGGGCGATTTGCTGCTGTTTCAATCACCGGATAATGCGCTGATCGCCTTCGCGGCGGATCGCAAAAGTGTCGCGTGGAGGCTGGAGAATGTGCCGCCCATTCGCCGCATTTTCGCCGCGCCGAATCTCATCGGCGTGATGACCGACGGTAATCTGATGTTGTCGATTTCGCTGGATGGCAAACTCTTAGATCAGGCACAGTTGAATGGATTGGGCAGCATGGGAACAGCCCCTGGCGGCAATTTATTGGCGTATGTCGAGGGTGGTTTGTGGCAAATCGACAAAACTGGAACCTGGGCGATTATGAAAGAAGATGCTCCTCCCGGAGGCGAATCGAGTGCCGCGCTGCGGACGGATGATGGGCGTTCGTTTTTGTTGAGCGGTGACGCACAGCCGGTTTTATATGCCTTCGACAGCAATGGCACACCCGTATGGCAGGTCGATACTGGCGCACTCGGCGGCGCAGCTTCGCTGGAACAGGTTGGCAATGTGCTGCTGCTGACGACCACCTTCGGTCATATCATGGCTTTTCAAACCGAAGGCGGCGCGGTGTGCAATCGGATGCAGATTTATGGCGATAATCGTTCGCTGGAATGGCACAGCCTCGGCGATGATGGCATTTTGCGGGTCGCCGTCGCCGATCAAATTCTCGGCCTGAATTGGGTCAAATTTCTCGGCGGTTGTAAACCGTAAATTGGAATAGGCGGAAGCTTATCCGCGACCCATAAACGGCATCCCGGCAGCCATCACGGTCATAAACGGCACGTTGACATCCAGTGGCAGGTTCGCCATATAGATAACCGCCCGCGCAGCGTGATCGACATCCATTGTCGGTTCAACGGCAATCGTGCCATCGGCTTGCAGTACACCTTCTTTCATGCGGGCTGTCATCTCGGTAGCCGCGTTACCGATGTCGATCTGCCCGCAAGTGATGTCAAATGGACGACCATCCAGCGCGGTGGATTTGGTGAGGCCGGTGATGGCATGTTTGGCAGCCGTATACGGGGCGGAATTGGGGCGTGGGGTATGGGCGGAAATCGACCCATTGTTGATGATGCGCCCGCCGCGCGGGTTTTGCTGCTTCATGATTCTGATGGCGTGCTGCGTGCAAAGAAAAGTTCCCGTCACGCAGGTATCCAGTACCGTCCGCCACTGTTCAAAACTCAGGTCTTCGAGCGGGATGGCGGGCGCACCCAGCCCCGCATTGTTGAATAAAACATCCAGCCGCCCAAATTTTTCCACCGTCGCCGCGAATAATGCCGATACCGCCGCTGGGTCGGTCACATCGGCGGACATCACCAGCGTGCGTGAATCGGGCGCGCCCGATTCCTTAATGGTCTGTTGCAGTGGTTCAATCCGGCGACCTGCCAGCACGACTGAATACCCCGCTTCGAGGAGCAGCAGTGATGTCCGTTTGCCAATCCCAGTGCCAGCACCCGTCACGAGTGCGATGCGCTCTGTTGAGTTCATAGAGTTTTATTCCTGATGGTTTTATCCATCATTTTACATCCATGCGCCCCATGAGCCAGAGGATCATTTCCTACGGGCACGGCGACGGATTCCCCCGGTTGAACATCCCGATTTTGAGGTATTCAGCTTCCGGGATGCCAAAGGTCTGATCGACATGCGGGATGGTTTTGACCAACCGGGTATACAAGGTTCCATCGCTGTGCTTCGCCACCTCGTTAATGAACATATTCCCAATTGCGTTGCGGTTATGATCCAACTTCACTCGCCCCGTCGGCGCATCGAATTCCAACTTGCGCAGCGTGGCCTGAAATTTAGCCTGCTTGTCAGACAAATCCGCCCGAATGGATTGCAGCGCCAATAATGCAGCCTTCGTATTTACGTAGTAACCCCAGGCGAACAACGAGGGCGACGACAAGGCGCGCGGATATTTGCCGCGATACGCCTGGACGAACGCTTGCCACACCGGATCAGGATTGTCGTCCGAAATCGGGCCGGACGTGATCGTACCCACCAGCCTATCCGAGAGTGTCCCCTTGACGCCCAACACCGTCTGATCGATGGTGATCGAACCGGCGATGAGCGGCGTTTTACGCCCGGTAGCCTCATACTGCTGCAAAAAATTCACCGCGTCCGCGCCACCCAACGCCACAAAAATCGCATCAATATCGGTGGGCATATCCTTGATAACCGTGCTGTAATCCACAGTCCCTAGTGGAACCCACAATTTCTGGATGATTTTGCCGCCCAGCTTGCAATATTGGATGGTGAAACCGCCGATTTGCCCATGCGGATAACTGTAATCTTCGGCCAGGGTCGCGATGCGCTTATAGCCCATATTATTGTAGGCGTAGTCCGCCAATCCGGTGATCCACTGCACGCCGTTGGTCGTAAAACTAAAAAGATTTTCAGCCGGATCGCGCAGGGTCATATCCTGCGCCCCGGCGATTCCATTGACGAAGGCTTTATCCGGCCGGGTTTTGGCATAATCGCGGATGGCAAGCCCCTCGTTGCCAGACAGCGGCCCGATAATAAAATCAACTTTGTGCTGGTCGAGCAGCAAATCGGCCATGAGTTCAGCGCTGTCGGGGAGGGCGTTAGTGCTTTCTTTGATGATTTTGATGTTGCGTCCGGCAACCGACCACGCAAACTCGGCGACAGCAAGATTGACACCGCGAATGCCATCTTCCCCCATCGCTGCATACGGCCCAACCAGAGTCGCCAGGACACCAATTTTCAGGTCATCATCAGCCATTATGAACGTCCTTTATCAAAAACAGTGGAACTATTGTTGAAAATTACAGTATACCGTCAGTATACAGAACACACGCAAAATTATGCATATCATTATGCACAAAACTTCCCCATTATAGCTGCGATTTGACGAATTACCGTTACAACGTCAACGACCCAATTTTATGTCGCACACGAGTCTCGTAGGGATGAGACCTGACTCATTCACTTCGGCCAATACCCCAACAGGCTTGTCGGTAACAAGCCCTACCCAATCACTGCCTTGTCTTTTCTCTGCACTCATTACTCGTTACTCATCACTATTCTTTGGTCACTTTTCATAAACAACCCAGCTTTTGTTCTATATGCACGATATTGACGACGAGGCAGGACGCGCTAGAATTGAAAACTTTACAACGAATAGGTAAGGAAGATAGGCAATTGTGCCAATTGGCGCAATTGACCAATGGACTATAGAATAGTCTCTTACTTGCCCACACAAGGCAGCGATCCACAGGAAGTTTTTGCTTATGGCCGACTCCGCCCGCGAAAATTTGCCGATTCTCGGCGTTGACATGACCCGGCCAATGCGGCAGGGTCTAAGTCCCCTTCGCGTGCTGTTAATCGTCATCGCCGCGGCGGCAGCGCTGCTGGCCGCCTCACTCGCCATCATCTACCAAAATGCGTTTGTCGATACGGCTGAACCCCAGCCCATTCTGGTCGCATCGACCCTCGGCCAACTCTCATTGTGGATGGTGGAACAATCCGCCGTCGAAAATCCCGAAGCGCTGTTAGGGCAGGTCGCCAAACAGTGGGCGGCCTCGCTCGGCCAACCGACGCTGGATCAAACCACCGCTTTGAACGCCGTGCGCTCGATCATGGTCATATTTTGCGGCGTAGTCGCGCTGATGGCGACGCTGGGCACGCTGGGACTGGTCTTCGGCACGCGCTGGACACGAGCTGCGCTGTTAGCCGCCTTGATTGGCCTGGACAGCCTGATTTTCTTCATTCCCTGGCTGGAAGGCGACAGTACCCTCGGCTTCTTGTTGGTGTCGCTTTTCTTACTGCTCATCGCCTTGTTTTTCTCGCCGGGAAAAGTGACCAAATTCATGGGCTTCATGGTGGTGCTCTCCGCGCTGCTGATGTCCTGGGAAGTTATGAAAGCCTTTGGCACGGCGACCAATTATCAGATTACCCTGCCGCAAGCTGGTTGGACATACAAAACCTACGAGTCGATTGACGAAACCCTGGCGGCGGTTAAATCTGGCGATATTGCCGCAGCCGTGGTGGATAAAAATGATGTCGAAGATGACATTCCACCCTATCCTGAAGGCGATGTAGACCCCAACTCGCTGGCACATCCTGATTTACGCATCCTGGCTGGACTGGACACGACCAGTCAAATCCTCGGCCTGTCGGTGAGACCCGATTTTCCAGGGCGTTTAGTGGTCGTCGCGCGCGCCGCAGATGCCGCGAAATGGCATTCGATTGGCGAATTGGTTGGGCAGCCGCTCGGTGCGCTAGCGGGCGATTTTGCCGACCAGAAATTCCTGTCCGCGCCGCGTAATCTCGTGCTGCTGGATTTGAAAATCACCAACGACCTGAATATGCCCCATTTGCAAACCATCGCCGAAGTGCTCTTACAACCGGCGCGGCGGCAGGGGCCGGTGCTGCTGGTGCGGATTCTCGGCGCGGCGGCGCTGTTCACCTGGTCGGAAGCCGCTATCGGTTTTACCAGCGGCGCATTTCTGGGCTTCATACTCGGCGCATTGTTCGCCCACTCACGTTTGATGGAGCGCGGGCTGCTGCCGTATGTCGTCATGTCGCAAACCGTGCCGATTCTGGCGATTGCGCCGATTGTCGTGCTCTGGTTAGGCGCGGGGGCTGGAGCGGTAGCCGTCATCTCGGCCTATCTGACCTTCTTCCCGGTCACGATCAATACCCTGCGCGGGTTGAATTCGCCGGAGCCAACAGCGCTGGAACTCATGCGCTCGTATGCCGCCAGCAAATGGACGGTGATGTGGAAATTGCGTTTTCCGGCGGCGCTACCCTATATTTTCACCGCGCTCAAAGTCTCGGCAACCTCCAGCGTGGTCGGCGCGATCATCGGCGAACTGCCATCGGGCATCCGTGATGGTCTGGGCGGCGCGATTTTGAACTTTAATCAGTATTACACCTCCGATCCCGCCAAGTTGTGGGGCGCGATTTTCATCGCGGCGCTGGTTGGCATCGCCTTTTTTGTGGTCATTGGCATGGCCGAACGCGCCGTCTTAGGTGGCAAAGTTCAAGGTATCTAGTGAAGTTAAAAGTACAAAGTTAAAAGTTAAAAGCAGGGCTTAGGCTCAAATTCAAGGGAATATACATCTTCGTAGGGGCGACCCGGCGGGCCGCCCTTATCAAGATAGATTTTCGCCGATTTTGAATGAGCGCCCAAGTGAAATCCTGATATATCCGTTTTCCTTTTAACGTTTAACTTTGCACTTTCAACTGGTTTTGTGGGGCAGATCATGGCAGCAGCACAATCGGCAGCGCCCGTCATCGCAGTGCGGGACATCAACAAAGTTTTCAACGCAGGCAGCGAAGAACAGGTCATCGCCCTGCAAAATATCAACCTCGATATTTACGCGGGCGAGTTTGTGTCGCTGATCGGCCCATCCGGCTGCGGCAAATCGACCCTGCTGCGTTTGATCGCCGATCTGCTCCAACCCAGCGACGGCAGCCTAAAGGTCAACGACAAAACGCCGCATCAGGCGCGCTTGAACCGTGAATACGGGATGGTATTCCAGGCCGCGACACTGTACGATTGGCGCACGGTGACGAAGAACGTACAGCTTCCCCTGGAAATCATGGGCTATCCGCATCATATCCGCAAACACCGCGCCCAGGAAATGCTCGAACTGGTTGAACTCGGCAATTTTGGAAAACATTATCCCTGGCAGTTGTCCGGCGGGATGCAGCAGCGCGTCGCCA
>JBDTNB010000082.1:0-28081 GCA_039933955.1 Chloroflexota bacterium | reverse complement strand
GGTTTGATGCTGCTGTCCGCGCCGGTACGCAGGTTGTTCCATTTGAGCGTGTCGCGGATCGTATCTTCCAATGGACGGAAGGACAGGCCATCAGCCAGCGCCTTATTGATATTCAGCGTTTGCAGGCCGTTATAGGTTTCGGGTATCCACAGCGGCAGTTCGGTGAAGGGGCCGACTTCATTTTCGATCAGGAATTCATCGGGAACCCAGGTGAAAGTCGCGTTGCTGCGGCTGACATTTTTGCAGGTGTCCAGCAGCTTGCCCATCGTCAGCGTATAATCCGGGCCGGTCAGGTTATAGACACCCGCTTTGCGCGCCACCGCCATCGCCAGCACCCAGTCGGCTTCATCGCGTCCGTCGATGAACTGCACATGCATATTCGGGCCTCCCGGCGCGAGGATTTCGCCGCCCAGCGCTACCCGCACCGGCCAGTAAGTGAAGCGATCTGTGGGGTCATGCGGCCCGACAATCAAACCGGAACGGGCGTGCAGCACGCGCCCCGGCATAACCGCTTCCGCTGCTTTTTCGCACAGCACCTTGAGCGCGCCATAAGTTTCGCCGGTTACATCTTCGCGGGTTTCGTCCGCGAGAATCGCCACCGGCCCGTCTTCATCCATGTTGTGGATAGTGGTGTCGCTGTAGACCGAGATGGTCGAGATGAAGGTGTAATGGGCGACGGCATCCGCCAGCAGTTCCACCGATTCGCGTACTATGCGCGGGATATAACCGCTGGTGTCGATCACCGCGTCCCATTTGCGGCCTTTGAGCGCGTTTAAATCGCCCGTGTCACGGTCTCCGCGCAGATATTCGACATTTTTGAACAGGCCGGGATTGGTTTTGCCCCGGTTGAACAAGGTGACTTCGTGTCCGGCCTTCAGGGCGCTTTCGGTTAAATGCCGCCCCAGGAATTGCGTCCCACCGAGAATTAAAACTTTCATTGCCGATCCTCTTCCCTGACTATCCCCACCTCGTGAAAAGCTGCACTCTATCCGCTAACTTTTAATGCACATTCACTCCGATTGTAACGGTTATTAGCGGGTGCGCCACTTTGCCCAACTAACTTCTGGGAAGCAACTTCCCCCAATAAATGGGGATTATGCGAGGTAAGAATTTGCATACTCTTGTGAGTATAAATACAACATCGTATAAAAAGTGTTTTGAAGAGGGTTGGAGTCATGAGTCTGTACTACTGTGGTGAAAGCGGCTGCAAAGGGCATCACTCATTTTCGGAAACCTGTTCCAGTGTCGTCAAAGTGGTGGACGATTACGCCGGACTCGTCCCGTTCATCCAGGGCATCGGCGAAGAAGAAACCCAACCCTTCGTGCCCATCAAATCCAACGACGCGGACAAAGCGCGCGGTCAGGTCACACAGGAAATGAAGGCTTACAACAACAAAGCGGCTTTGCCCGTCGCGCAGAAAGCCAGAACCGGCTAGGGGGACGCCTTATAGGAGCAATGTTGCGCTCTATTTTCCGCTGGAGGGCTTTTAGCATCCGCCAGTGGATAACGATCACTTTTTGCAAACTGCATCGGCGCTGCTGAGTGACTTGATTCGCGGGGAAGCAGTCGATAACCGCTCTGCCCGCGTGTATCTGAATACGCCCAGTTGGACAGTTTCGGTGGTGTTTCATTTCAATGAGCGCGATGAAATCGTCAACTTTGTGGCGGAGCGTTAGCGCACGGTGGGCAAAGGCTACGCACTCAATATCTGGACGATTTTAAGCCCTCTCGAAGAGGGCTATTTTGCTGTGCGCAGCAGGTATCCGAAACATTTCTGCAAAGAACATAAACCGCTTTATGGCGTCGTATGTTCCATCTGTAAACCAACAGACGAACGCGGTAAAAAGCCGTCCCAGGCCGTGCCGGTTGTGCCATCGAGATAGTGCTGTTCGTCGGCAGCGCCCTTGAGCTGAATGTCGAAAAAGGCTGTCGCGAAATGCTGGACAATGTTGTTCATGCGGCGGTTGTCCCAGACCGAATCGCCATAGCGCACCCAATTGTCGTAGGTGGTGGCGACGGCTGGCGGCGGCGGAGCGGCGACGTTATGGCGGGCATTATCAAATGTGAGCAGGTAACGGTCACTGTTGACGGCTCCCTCGAAAATATGGCGTACCCCTTTTTCGTAACCGGCGACATCATCCAGATTGCCCGCCACGAATAACACCGGAATGTGAATCCCAGCCAAGCCATCATCATCCCAGAAACCGCGTCCGGGCGCGCCCGCAGCGCTCAAATCTGCGCCGAAAGGAGCCAACGCCAGCACGGCCTTGACGCGGCTGTCGGGCGCATAATCGGGATCGCCTTGCAGCAGTGGCGCGGCATAACTGCCCACGAAACCGCTCAATATTTTGTTGTAACCCGCGCCGACCACATTGAGCGCGCCATAACCGCCCATCGAGTAGCCGACGAGGCCAGTATTCGCGGTATCGACGAGGCCGCTCAAAAATGAGGTGTTGCTGTCGTTGACGGCGCTCATTTGCTCCATCTGGTCAATGGTGAAGCGGATGTCGAGCGGACGGTTCATCAAGGTGCTCTGGAACGCGCCCACATTGACGTTGACGGAATCGGTATGGTCGATGGCGACCACGACATAGCCTTTGGAGGCCAGATTTTCGTTCAGGTAGGCCATCTGGACGCGCGAACCGGGGTAGCCGTGCGAGACCACCACCAACGGATAAGGCTTGGCGCTGGCATCGGGATCGGCGTCGCGTAGGGCACGTCCGGGGACGGTGAAAGGAATCGCGGCCTGGGTGTCGGAAGCTGGGATCATATTGTCATAAGTGGTCTGCTCAACTTGCCCATCTGGAATCAGCGCCGGATACCAGACTTCGAGCGTGAGCGGGCGATCATAGCGGGCGTCGGCCTTGCCCGACATGCGGCTGAGGACATCCACCTGATCGGCGTGCGTGACTTGCAGCGTGCGCACGCCGACATGAAAACTGCCGCGCGGCGCGAGGGCGGGTGCATCGGGCAGGGCATCGCCGTTGATGAACACCTGCGCTGTCGTGTCCTGGGCGCGGGTCGTGAGCAGCGTCCACGACGACAGCGACACGAGCGTCAGCCACGAAAACAGATGCAGAAATTTGGAAGCGGGTTTCATCAAAATTGTCTCTTTCTTATCGGTAAAAGCATTATTCAAGGCAAAAAAATAATTCATCCATTATGACAGATTGCGTTAAAAAGTGCAGGTGTAAAAAATGTTTGTAGACGGATCATCATGTCAAAAATATATTGAACCGCCAAGCCCCACCAGACACTCAAGTGTCCGGCTGCCAAAGTGCCAAGTCCAGCTCAAGAGGACTGAAAAACCGCGTGTTATTCTCTTTAGTCCACTGAAGTAGCTGTGTTGCAAGGTTCTTCTATCCCCACACCACTTCGTAGCGTGGGGCTTAAAAACGTCACCCTTTTCCCAAATCCGTTTTGAAAATGGGATGTCACAAGATAAGAAAAACCATCTTTGCAACACAGCTACTTCAGTAGACTTGGCTTTTCGGCAGCCGGAGGTTTGAACCTCTGGCGGAGCAGGACGAGAAATAATCTCCGCTTTAACATCGTCCTACCAACCAAACGGTAGGACTACATTAGGTGGTGGGTGAGTGATTGCAGGCTATCCCCTCACCCCCAACCCCCTCTCCCACAAGTGGAGAGGGGGCTTTAATGACCTTCTGTGAACCATTATAGTCACATTTATGACAGCTAAATGTGTAAATTTTGACCGCCCAGCGTTTAATGTGGTGCTACCAACCCAGCGATTTTATGCTAAAATAGAACAGGTGTGCGTGACTGTAAATGGAACGCGAACGCTATTTTTGCTATGATAGCGCTGTTGAAATCGTCCGGTAGGATGGATCAGGGACGGTACTACGTGAATCTTCAGTTTGAAGAAAGACCGGCTGAGTCGCCATTGGTGGAACGGATTTGGCGCAGTTACAGCGAAGCAGCGAGTGAGTTCGTCTCGATTGCGTCGATCAATTACGGGATCGTGGTGACGAAATTAGAAGGCAAAACCTTCATCACCGTGCGCGGGCCGGAGACCAAAGCTACGCCCGCTTACGGCCCGCCCAACGCCGAGTGGTGCGGCATCGTCTTTAAACCGGGCACATTCATACCCCATTTGCCCGCCAACATGGTCATGGATCGCCAGGACGCGAACCTGCCCGAAGCCGGAAGTCAATCCTTCTGGCTGCAAGGCAAAGCCTGGGAATACCCCGATTTTGATAACGCCGATACGTTTGTGGAGCGCTTAATTCGCGAAGGGCTGCTGGTGCGGGAAAACGTCGTCGATGCGGCCTTGCAGGGACAGGTGCAAGACCTGTCTTTGCGTTCGACACAGCGCCGTTTTGTGCAATCGACAGGGTTGTCACACGGGTCGCTGCGGCAGATTGAACGTGCCCGACAGGCAACGCTGTTGTTGCAAAATGGGTCAGGAATTCTCGATGTGGTGGAGCGGCTGGGATACGCCGACCAACCGCATCTGACACGGACGCTCAAGCACATGATCGGGCAAACGCCCGCGCAAATCATCCGGGATAGCACGCTGGAACCGCTGGGTTATTTGTATAAATCGCTGCTGTTGTATGAGGATGAACCCCTCCCCTAGCCCCTCCCTGTGTACAGAGAGGGAACAAGGCGGAAACTTGTGGGGAGTCCATAAAAATCCTATTTTTAAATGAGGTGAAAAACGATGACGAAACAGCCTGACATGCCCACCAATGATTTTCCAAATTTGTCGCAGCCCGCCCAGCGCGCACTGGCCGGGGCGGGATACATACGGCTGGAGCAGTTGAGCAAAGTCACCGAGGCTGACCTCTTGAAGCTGCATGGCTTCGGCCCCAAAAGCATCAAAGACCTCCGCGCTGCCCTGGAAGCGAAGGGCTTGTCGTTCGCGAAGGAATAGGGCGCGAAAATTGCGTCTGCAAAAATGTTTCAAGTTATCGACAGAATTACGATATTGACTATCGTGCCCCCACAAAACCTATCGTAAATAAATTCGCCAATGTCATCGCGGTTTGGGATGCTCAATCTCCCCGCAGAAGTGCTCTGGTTTCCACAGGCTGATGCATCAGTGTTAAAATAATCGGTTCGTTAGAATCGCGATTCAATTTGATTTTAAAGGCTTATATAACTTGACAGTTATATAACTGATGTGGTATATTTGTTCTATGATGACAATCTACGAGGCGTTGGCTGAACCGACGCGCAGAAACATTCTGGATTTGCTGCGCGAGAAGCCCCGGTTGGTCGGCGAAATGGTCACGCTGCTGGGGATCAGCCAACCGCTGCTCTCGAAGCATTTGCGCGTCCTGCGCGAGGTTGGATTGGTGAATGTGCGCCAGGATGCCCAGCGGCATTGGTATGAACTCCGCACCGAACCGCTGGCCGAGGTGGATACGTGGTTGTCACCCTACCGCAGCCTGTGGGAAGGGCGCTACAACCGTCTCGACAGTCTGTTAGACAAACTGCAAAAAAAGGAGCACGACGATGGGCAAACTTAATGTAATCGCCGAACCTGGAAAACACGAAATCCTGATGACGCGCGATTTTAATGCGCCGCGCGAATTGGTCTTCAAGGCGCTGTGCGACCCGGAATTGATCCCGCAGTGGTGGGGGCCGGGACAATATAAAACGGTTGTCGATCAGATGGAAGTCCGCAAAGGCGGCATCTGGCGCTACGTGCAGCGCGACGACCAGGGCAGCGAGTGGGCCTTTCATGGTGTCTATCATGAAATCAGCGCCCCTGACCGGATGGTTTACACCTTTGAATTTGAAGGAATGCCCGGTCATGTAATGATGGAGACCGTCACCTTTGAAGAGCACGACGGCAAAACCCGCCTGACCGACTCGGCTGTTTTTCAATCGGTTGCAGACCGCGATGGGATGCTGCAATCCGGCATGGAAGGCGGCGCTGCCGAGGGCTGGGATCGCTTCGACGAAGTGCTCAAGCGAATGTGACCTAAGCATAAGCAGGGCATGACATGTCATGCCCCTACAACAACTTCTCTGGGTTCAAATAGCGTTCGCCGTCTGAATAGTGATTGCTCAAAAAATAATCCAAGCAATCATCCGAAAAAATCAATCTATCCGGTTTTAATCAGTCTGATTAATCGCGGCTCGATTCACGAGCTATAGCTTAACTTTGCCCGGTAATAGGAGGATGAACATGGGAACAGTCATTTTCGAAACCAGTGTTTCGCTGGACGGTTACGTCGCAGGGCCGAACGACAACCCGGAAAATGGGTTGGGCGACGGCGGCGAGGCGCTCTTTGCGTGGTATCAGAACGGCGATGTCGATTTTCCGCTGCCAGGGACGGATATGTCGTTCAAGGTTTCCCAGGCCAGCGCCGATCTGTTCAAAGACGAATGGGGCAAGCTGGGGGCAATGGTCGCTGGACGGCGCATGTTCGACATCGCCCGCGCCTGGGGCGGGTATCCCCCTGGCGGCGGCCCGTGCTTCATCATGACGCATCACCCGCCGCAGGAATGGATCAAACCCGATTCGCCGTTCACCTTCGTCACGGATGGGGTTGAAAGCGCTGTCGCCCAGGCCAAGCAAGCCGCCGGGGACAAAAATGTTTCGATTTCGAGCGCGAGTATCGCCCAGCAGAGCATCCAGGTCGGTTTGCTCGACGAGATTGTGCTGAGTGTCACACCGGTTTTGCTGAACGGCGGCGTGCGGCTGTTTGAAAATCTCGGCGGCCTGAGAGCCATTACCCTGGAACCCATCTATGCCGTCATGGGAAAAGGCGTGACTCATTTGAAATACCGGATCGTCAAATAAAAGGAGCAGCAACATGACAGATCAAGCAGCACCGAATCCCGACCTCATAGCGCTGGATCGGTTGATCGGAACCTGGACAGTATCCGGCGGGACGCAGGGGCAAATCCGCTACGAATGGATGGACGGCGGCTTTTTCCTGCTGCAACACATCAATATGGTCAGCGATGGTCGCCCGATCAAGGGGCTGGAGGTCATTGGGCATCTCCAGGCGTTTGGCGAGGAACCGGGCGCAGACATGATGTCACGCTACTATGGCAGCGGCGGCGAGACTTTCGATTACGTCTACGAAATGGAAGGTGATACGCTCACGATTTGGGGCGGCATGAAAGGTTCCCCGGCCTATTACAAAGGAACGTTCAGCGCCGATGGCGACAGTCTCAACGGCGAATGGGTGTATCCCGGCGGCGGCGGTTATCAGTCCAGCGCGACACGGGCGAAATAGTCAACCCCTCCCCCTAGCCCCCTCCCCGTGTACAGAGAGGGGTAAGTAAGAGAAAGATTTGAAAGGAACAGATATGAACAAAGGAAGTTACGCCCAGGTCAACGGCATCAATTTGTATTACGAGGTTCACGGCACGCCGGGTGTGGGCGAACCGCTGATTTTGCTGCACGGCGGAGTCGGCGCAATCGAAATGTTCGGCGAGGTTTTGCCGCTGCTGGCAGCAGGGCGGCAGGTCATCGCGGTAGATTTGCAGGCACATGGGCGCACCCTCGATGTGGATCGTCCGCTGGCGTTGGAGACGATGGGTGACGACATCGCCGCGCTGATCCTGCATCTCGGTTTCGCGAAAGCCGATGTCATGGGTTACTCGATGGGCGGCGGGACAGCCGTACAAACCGCCATCCGTCACCCGGAGGTTGTCCGCAAGCTTGTCACAGTCTCGTTTCCCTATAGACGGGACGGCTGGTATCCCGAAATCGTGGCCGGGATGGCGCAGATGGGCGCAGCGGCAGCCGAACCCATGAAGCAAACCCCGATGTATCAGCTTTATGCCCAGGTCGCCCCGCGTGTCGCCGATTGGCCGGTGCTGCTGACCAAGATGGGCGACCTGCTGCACCGGGATTATGACTGGTCAAAAGAGGTGGCTTCGATCCAAGCACCTACCTTGATCGTGATTGGCGATGCCGACAGCGTCCGCACTGCCCACGCGGTGGAATTTTTTGAACGGCTGGGCGGCGGTCAAAAAGATGGCAGTTGGGATGGATCGGGCATGTCGAAGGCGCGCTTGGCGATTCTGCCGGGGATCACGCACTACACGATTTTCAACTCGCCCGCGCTGGCTGCGGCTGCCATTCCATTCCTGGATGCCTGATTCATCCGTAGGGGCTTGTCGCTGACAAGTCCTACAAAATTATCAACAGGAGAAACCCTATGAAAACAGTAACCTCAAAAGACGGTACAAAAATTGCCTACGATCAGACGGGGAACGGCCCTACGCTGATTCTGGTCGGCGGCATGTTCGAACAGCGGGCGTTTGAATCCGATACCGCGCTGCTGGCGGTATTTCCCGAACTGAAGCAGCATTTCACGGTCTATCACTATGACCGTCGCGGGCGCGGTGACAGCGGCGATACCTTGCCCTATGCCGTCCAGCGCGAGGTGGAAGACATCGAAGCGTTGATTGACGCGGCGGGCGGAAGCGCATTTCTGTCCGGCATTTCCTCCGGCGCATCGCTGGCATTTGAGGCGGCCTTGGCGCTGGACGGTAAGGTAAAAAAAGTCGCGCTGTATGACCCGCCTTATAACGATGATCCTGATGCCCGCGCGTCATGGAAGCAGTTCAGAACGCAACTGCAAACGGCGCTGAACGAAGGTCGCGGCGGCGATGCGGTAGGGCTGTTTATGTTGCAGACCGGAATGCCCGCCGAACATCTGGACGGGATGCGCCAGATTCCCATGTGGCCGCTGTTGGAAGCCGTCGCGCCGACAATTGCTTATGACGCCGCCGCTGTCGGTGACGAGGCGGCAGTGCCAGCGGAACGCGCGTCCACATTGCGGATTCCGGCGCTGGTCATCAACGGCGGCGAGTCCTATCCGTTCATGCCTGAATCCGGGAAAAGACTGGCGAAGGCCATCCCCCATGCAGAGTACCGCGTCTTGGAAGGTCAGACACACGAGGTCAGGCCGGAGGCGCTGGCTCCGCTGCTGATCAAATTTTTCGAGGGGTAAACAGCAAAAACGAACTATCGAGACACCGTGAACGCGGCGAAGGGATTTAAAAAATTCTCTCTGTGCCCTTCGTGTCTCGGTGGTTCAATTCCTTTGCGGTCTTGGCGGGTGAAATGTATTGGTAGCACTACACTAAAAGGTGGGTGGTGAATTTTGGCTGATTCGCTTCGAAGATTTAGGTCACAAAGGCTCAGAAGCGGCGTTTTAAGCCCCCTCTCTACGCAGTGGGGAGGGGGTTTGGGGGAGGGGATAGCCTTAAAACCCGCGCCCACCACTTAAGGTAGTCCTACCAATGTATTTTGTCCTTTACGGAATAGACCGAGTGTTCTATACTAAGGGATGGTCACGTTCCCGGCTACAGGTCAGGGCTGGTCAAAGTCGGTCAAAATAGTCTATAATAGGCCGCCCAAAAATTCGTCTGTGTCAAACAGAAGAAGGAGTGCAGAGTGTCTCAGGAGTATATCGAGATTCGCGGCGCGCGTGAAAATAATCTGAAAAATGTGTCGTTGCGCATCCCCAAGCGCAAAATCACCATCTTCACGGGGGTATCGGGTTCGGGCAAATCGTCGATTGTGTTCGACACGATTGCCAATGAAGCCCAACGCCTGCTCAATGAAAATTTCAGTATGTTCATCCGCACCTTCCTGCCCCGATATTCCCAGCCTGACGCCGACGCCATTGAAAACCTGAATATGCCGATTGTGGTCGATCAGAAACGGCTGGGCGGCGGATCGCACTCGACAATGGGGACGATCACTGACATCTATGCCGTGCTGCGGCGGATGTTCTCATATGTCGGTCAGCCCTACGTCGGCCATACCAATATGTTTTCGTTCAATGATCCGCAGGGCATGTGTCCCGAATGCAACGGACTGGGGCGCAAAATAGGCGTCGATCTGAATTTGTTTCTGGATAGGTCTAAATCGCTCCAGGAAGGCGCGATCCTGTACCCGGAATATGCCGTCGATAGCTGGGGTTGGAACATCGTCATGCAATCCGGCCTGTTTGACGCTGACAAAAAACTGGACGACTACAGCGACGAAGAAATGGAACGGCTGCTGCACGGCAAACCCTCTAAGGTCAAAATGATGATCGGAAACAAATCCGTGAATATGACTTTAGACGGGATCATCGACAAGTTCACGTCCAAGTACATCACCCGCGATGTCAAAACCATGTCGGAGCGGACGCAGAAATCCGTCGAACCTTACATCACCATGCAGCCCTGCCCGCTGTGTCGTGGGGCGCGGCTGAGTCAGGCGGCGCTGAGTTGCAAAATCAATGGCTTGAACATCGCCGAAATGTCGGCGATGGAAGTCGGTGATCTGCTGGGCGTGATTCAGAGTATCCAAGACCCGAAGGCCGCGCCGATTGTCGAAACGCTGATTCAACGGCTGCAATATCTGGTCGATATTGGCCTGGAATATCTGAGCCTCAACCGCGAGACTGACACGTTATCCGGCGGCGAATCGCAGCGTGTCAAAATCGTCAAACACCTGAGCAGCAGCCTCACCGATGTGATGTATATCTTTGACGAGCCAAGTGTCGGTTTGCACCCGCGTGATGTGCATCGCCTGAATGAACTGCTGCAACAACTGCGTGACCGGGGTAATACGGTGCTGGTGGTCGAACATGATCCCGATGTGATTCGAGTCGCCGACCATATTGTCGATGTTGGCCCGCGCGCAGGCAGCAACGGCGGCACGATTGTCTATGAAGGCAGCTTCGATGGGCTGCTCAAAGCTGATACCCTGACCGGAAAATTTATGAATCGGGCGCTGCCGATTAAAGACAGTTTCCGTCCGGGCAAGGGCAAATTGCCGATCAAAAATGCGAAGGTGAATAATCTGCGGAATGTCAGCGTCGATATTCCGATGGGGACACTGACACTCATCACCGGTGTGGCGGGTTCCGGCAAAAGCTCGCTCATCAACGAGGTTTTCCTGACACAGCATTCCGACGCAGTGGTGATCGACCAATCGCCCGTCGGAGCCAACACCCGTTCCAACCCGGCGACCTACACCGGAATTCTGGATGATGTGCGTAAAGCCTTCGCGACGGCCAATAATGTCAGCGCGTCGTTGTTCAGCTTCAACTCTGAAGGGGCTTGCGAAAATTGCCAGGGTTTGGGCGTGATTTATACCGAACTGGCAGCGTTGGGCGAAGTCAAATCCCCGTGCGAAATCTGCGAAGGCAAACGCTTCAAGGATGAAGTGCTGGCCTATAAACTCAATGGCAAGTCAATCACCGACGTGCTGGCGATGACAATACAGCAGGCGCTTGAATTCTTCGACATCAGCAAAATCACGAATAAGCTGCAAGCGATGAGCGATGTGGGCATTGATTATCTGACATTGGGGCAGCCGCTCAGTTCGCTTTCCGGCGGCGAATGTCAACGGCTCAAACTCGCCAGTGAACTCCACAAAAAGGGCAGCATCTACGTGATGGACGAGCCGACGACGGGTCTGCATATGTCGGACATCACCCATTTGCTCAAGATCATGAACCGTCTGGTCGATGGCGGCAACACGGTCATCGTGATTGAGCACAACCTGGATGTGATCCGCAATGCCGATTGGATTATCGACATGGGGCCGGAGGGCGGCAACAAAGGCGGGCAAATCATGTTTGAAGGCACGCCCCAAGACATTCTCCAGGCCGAGGACTCGCTGACGGGTCAATATCTGCGGAATTAATCTGAGCTTTTTCAATGGTTGGGCTGCGCTAAGTAGTAGGCGTAGTTTTTCAGTCCATCCCCTCCCCCCAAACCCCCTCCCCACTTCGTGTAGAGGGGGCTCAAAACTCAGTTTTTGAGATAGTGCGATCTAAAAACTCTTTAGATTTTGGAAAAATGACTACCCACCGTTTAGTGTGACACCCTACATCAAACAATTCTGTTATAAACAGAACATTTGTTTTACTTTTACGCGGAAATGTTGTATAATTTCACTTGTAAAACACAAACAAAATCAGTTGATGTGTGAGGTAGTATGGGTAAGGTAATGACAGATATGTCGGTGACGCTGGATGGATTTGTGGGCAGGCCAGACGGCAGCGATCCCGGCTTACACAACTGGGTTTTTGGCGGCAGCGTTCCACTCACGATGGGGGGATTCACGTTTCATCTGACCTCAGTGAGCAGCGCGGAATTTTTTCGGGAATTCATCCACAATGCGGGCGCGGTGATTGTCGGGAATGGATCGTTCAAAGGCATTGGCGAAAGCGCCCTGTTCCAACTGCCGACCTTTGTCCTGACGCATGAATCCCGCCCAAGTTTCGTGCAAGATGACGTGGCAATCACTTTCATCTGTGACGGAATTAAAAGCGCACTGAAGAAGGCACAGGCTGCCGCCGGGGACAAAGCGGTGTATATTTTCGGCGGCGCGAGTACCGTGCAGCAGTATCTCAACGCTGGACTGCTGGACGAAATTCAGATCACGGTTGTGCCGATGCTCATTGGCGACGGGATACGCTTATTTGACCATCTGGAACCAGCGCAAATCGAGTTGGAAAGTACCCAGATGATCGCAGGCGTGGGTATCACACACTTGAAATATCGGGTGGTGAAGTAGACTTCTCGTGTAGGTGAAATAAAGTTCGGACTGAGTAGGGGTTTATCGGCGATAAGCTCCTACAGGGAATATCATCGACCTTATCGAGCGACTCGGTAAGATCAGGCATCCACTGTCAGTCCAATAATTGGCATTCATCCCAGTGTGTTTGAGTGTTTGTCGTTGGGAAGCAGTTATTTTTAGCGGGTAAGCTGGCTAAAAATACTGTTCTCACCAGCAAAAATGGACTGTCCGTTTTGCACGCCCGCGCGAACCACTTTGATGATATTGTCGCGGTCTGTCAACACCATATCAAGCCAGACTTGCGGTGCGCCGGTTTGCGGATCGTGCTGCGCGCCCCAGCAGGCCATTTCAAATAGTACGGGGATTAAGTCCAGTCCCTTTTCGGTGAGTGTGTAGAACTCTTTGCGCTTATCGGTTTCACAGGGGCTTTTCACGAGGATACCGTCTTGCTCCAATTGCAGCAGGCGGCTGGCGAGGATGTTAGTCGCAATACATTCGTCCGAGTTTAGAAATTCGCCGTAGGTTTTCTTGCCGAAGTACACCATGTCGCGGATGATGAGCAGCGACCAGCGATCTCCAAACGTCTCCAACGAAAAATTGATCGGGCAGTCGGAGCGTCTTACTTGCTTCTTCATAGGGTAAAAATTCTCAATATCCTAATCTGTATATCTTTATAAGGGATTGTCGGTAGTAGTCGCAACGTTTTCCAGACGGACAAGGCGTGCCTTCTCCCTACAAAAATGGATTTTTCTGGTTGGAAACCAGGATTGCGCATAGAAAATCTGTTCTTGACTTTCCACTCAAAAACCATTATACTTTTTTAACTTGCAAAATGCAAGTTAACGTAACGGAACTTAAAGGACGTGACTTTGCAAACACAGGCTAACGCATCGGAAAAACCGGGTTACAACACGCGCTGGATAGGACTGGTCTTCATAAGTGTTTGTGTTGTGGTCATCGCTATCGACAATACGGTTCTCAACGTGGCATTACCCACGCTTTCCCAGGCGCTCAATGCCAGCGCCAGTGATTTACAGTGGATCGTGGATGCGTATGTGCTGGTGTTCGCGGCACTCCTGCTAACAACCGGGACACTCAGTGACCGCTTCGGACGTAAGCGGATGCTCCTGACCGGACTGGTTTTATTTGGAGTGGGTTCTACCGGGGCAGCGCTGGCGAATTCGACACTGACCCTGATTCTGGCGCGTGGCTTCCTGGGCATTGCTGGGGCGATGGTGCTGCCGTCAACGCTGTCGATTATCACGACGACTTTTGATGGCCCGGAACGTTTACGAGCGTTCTCGATCTGGGCGTCGATTTTCAGCCTGGGTTTTGCTGTCGGCCCGATCATCGGCGGATTTTTGCTGCAACATGGTTCGTGGCAGCTAGTTTTCCTCGTAAATCTGCCGGTCATCGCCGTCGCCGTGATTGGCGGCTACCGCTATCTGCCTGAATCGCGCGATCCGCATCAGGCGAAATTTGATTTCCTCGGAATCATTCTGTCAGCTATCGGTTTATTCACGCTGATTTACGCCATTATCGAAGCTGGTGCGCGCGGTTGGGGCGACTCGACAGTGCTGGCGGGGCTGGCTGTGGCGGTGGTCACGCTGGGCATCTTCGCCTGGTGGGAAAATCACAATCCAAACGCGATGCTGCCGCTGTCGGTGTTCAAAAATCGCTCGTTTACGGCAGCCAGCCTCGCCGTGACACTGACGGTTTTCGCCCTGGCGGGAACCGGTTTCTTCGTCAGCCAATATTATCAAACGATACGCGGCTACGATACCTTAACGGCGGGGTTGGCGCTTTTGCCCCCGGCGCTGACGTTCTTTTTCGTCTCGCAGCAGGCGGTGCGTATCAGTAAGCGTTTCAATGCCAAACAATCCATCGCTCTGGGCATCGGTATGACATCGCTGGGTATGTTGATTATGGCGCTCACCTTCCGGTTGGACACGACTTACCTGGAAACGATGATCGGCCAGATGTTCACCTGGATTGGCATGGCGGTGGCGATCAGCCCTGCCACCAACGTCATCATGAGTTCTGTACCGCGCGACAAGGCCGGGGTCGGCTCGGCGGTCAATGATACGACGCGCGAAGTTGGCGGCGCTTTGGGAGTCGCGATTCTGGGCGCGATCATGTTCGCCAGCTACCGTGCGGGTTTACAACAGCTTGGGACGCTCCTGCCGCAACTGAGTCCTGAGATGCTTCAGGAAGTGGCGAGCAGTATCCAGGGTGCGCACGCGATTGCCGCCACACTTCCAGCAGAAGCGGCGCGGGTGATCGTGGAGACGGCGAACACCGCCTTTGTCACCGGGACGAACCAGGCCATGCTCATCGGCGCGGTGATTGCCGGTTTGGGGGCGATTTTGGTCTTCGTCGCCCTGCCTGCAAACCTTGTCATTCAGGATGAAACACCTGAGGTTGAGGACATTGATATTGACGTGCGCAGCGTGGCTATCGCCGGGGATTAAGCCTCTCTAACCCTCCTCACATGCAGCTTGTAGGGGCACGACATGAAAGTGTTTAAACACCCTTATGTCGTGCCCCTACGTGAAAAACATACCTCGATTTTGGAAATTGTTGCCCCGTTTTGTTACCCGCGAAAAATTGACAATCTACGATCAACCATAAACTCTGCAAGTGTCGTTTTTGTACAAGACCCGCCATTGCACATGGATTATCATGTAAATGTACGGTTTACAGGAGCAGGAGCAAAACATGAGACAAATTCGCGCAGGACTATTCATCACACTTGACGGTGTTTTCGAAGCCCCCGGCGATGGCGACACGACCCTTCCCGGCAAACGCGGCTGGTCGATGCCCTACACCAACGAAGAAGTCGGCATGGCGATTATGAGCCAGATGGACTCGACGGATGCACTGCTGTTGGGGCGCGTCACCTATGACGGATTCGCGGCCTTCTGGCCCAACGTGCCGGAAGACGATCCCTTCAGCCAGCGCATGAACAGCGGGAAAAAATATGTGGTTTCGACCACACTGAACACGGCGGAGTGGAAAAATTCGACCCTGATTCAGGGCAATCTGGTCGAGGAAATCACCAAACTCAAGCAGCAGCCCGGTAAAGACATCGGTATGTCGGGCAGCGGCACACTGGTGGCATCGCTGCTGGAAAATGACCTGCTGGATGAACTGAAATTATTCCTGTGCCCGGTGGTGCTGGGCGTGGGTAAAAAACTGTTCAAAGATGGCATCCCGACCAAAACCCTCACGCTGGTGGAGGCCAAAGGTTTCAGCAGCGGCATGGTTGGCCTGACGTATCACAAAGGCTAACAACCTCATCTTTTCCTGGTAGGGTGTGTCAGTGACATGCCCTACAAATCAATTCCATTCCTCGCCAGCACCTCCCCCAAAATGGCGTTTTTGTTCAAGACCCCGCAGGGTCGCCCGACGTATCATCAGCATATTGAAAAACCAACTGAAGGAGCATGACCATGCGGAAAATCGTCGTTTCGGAATTTATATCGCTGGATGGGGTTGTGGAAGCGCCGGAAACCTGGCATTTTCCCTATATCGACGATGAGGCACAAGGCTA
The DNA here is from genome assembly GCA_039933955.1 of Chloroflexota bacterium. Taxonomy (GTDB): domain Bacteria; phylum Chloroflexota; class Anaerolineae; order Aggregatilineales; family Phototrophicaceae; genus CFX2. Next base: position 12,004 of record JBDTNB010000082.1, on the reverse strand, counting down.
TACAAACGCGAATATTGCGGCGAACACATCGCTGCTTTTAGGGCGTGTGACCTATGACATTTTTTCCAGCTATTGGCCGAACGCCCCGGAAACGGACGCTGATGACGACATCGCCAAAAACCTGAACAACACACCCAAATTCGTCGTCAGCAACACACTGAAAAAGGTCGATTGGAAAAATACCACGATCATCAGCGGCGATGTGGCGGCTGGCGTCGCCAAAGCGAAGCAGGAAGGGGATGGAATTATGGGCGTCACTGGCAGCGTGACCCTGGTTCAAACCCTGTTGGGAGCCGGTCTGGTCGATGAACTGCAACTGATGATACATCCGATTGTTGTGGGACGCGGGAAACGCTTATTTCAGGATGGTCTGGACAGGATTCCGCTGCAATTGGTGGACAGCCGGACATTCAAATTAGGGGTTGTGGCGCTGACCTTCCAGCCCGCGAAAAAAGGATAGAATCCACCCAGCCGTATCTTATTAGAGGCGTTCAAATGAACGCCTTTATTGATTCACGAGTAGAATCTTTTTCGAAGTAATTTGAGCGACTCAGGAGGATAAATGATGGCCGAAAAGAACTTTACAATGAATCCGGTTGGGGTGATCCGTTCGGAATTGGTCGATTTGGATGCTGCACCGCGCCAGGGTTATGAAGGCGCTCCCGAAGCGTGGCTGGAACTCAATGCTGATATGGCGCAAGCGATGGACGGACTGGTCGTCGGCGATATGTTGATGCTGCTGACATGGTTTCACCTTGCGGATCGCGGCGTGCTGCAAGTGCATCCGCGCAGCGATCCCAATAACCCATTTACGGGTGTGTTTGCGACTCGTTCGCCAGATCGCCCTAATCCGATAGGCTTGCATCGCGTGACGCTGCTGGAAATCGCCGGGATGCGGCTGCGGGTAGCACCATTGGAAGCCATCGACGGTACGCCGATTGTGGACATCAAAATCGCGTTCGCACCATCAGATGGTTAAGACAAGACCAACCGTCCATCTCAGAATTCCCCGCAAAAAAGGGCATGTCGCCGACATGCCCCTACAACCTCACAATCCCACTTTTAACATCCATCACCAATGTCGTTTTTGTTCAAGACCCCAGATGTCGATTGAAATAGGATAGAGATGTTCAATTTACAACATGAGGAGCCTGAACATGAGCAAGAAAATCGTCCTTCAATTCATCATCAGCCTGATTGCGCTGGGATTCGCGATTGCGCCGGGGGTCAATGCCCAGGATGCCACAGCGGTTGAGGGTAAATATGCGTCTGTGAATGGAGTGGACATGTATTATGAAGTTCACGGCACAGGCGACCCGATCATCCTGCTGCATGGCGGCCTGGGCGGCATCATCGAGTATGCACAGATTATCCCCGAACTTGCCAAAACCCGGCAGGTGATCGCGGTTGAATTACAAGGTCACGGACACACCGCCGACATTGATCGCCCTTTCAGTTACGAGTCGATGGCCGATGACATCGCTGCGCTGATTGGGCAGCTTGGTTACAAACAAGTGGACATCATGGGTTATTCGTTGGGCGGCGGCGTGGCGCTGCAAACCGTGATCCGCCATCCGGATGTCATCCGCAAAGCGGTATTCATCTCGACAGCTTACAAACGTGCCGACATTCATGCCGAATTCCTGGCTGGTATGGATGCGATGAGCGCCGCAGCCGCCGACTCGATGCAGCAGACGCCGATGTACCAGTATTATTCGAGTGTTGCGCCCAAGCTGGAAAACTGGCCGACACTGGTGGGCAAAAGCGGCGATTTACTGCGGCAGGATTACGATTGGACGGATGCTGTCAAAAAGATCACGACGCCGACGCTGATTGTGGCGGGCGACAATGACTTCATCAGCCCCGCCCACGCCGAGGAAATGTATGAACTGCTGGGCGGCGCGGTAGCTGGTGGCATGGTCGCGCCGGTTCAGAACCAGCTTGCCATCCTGCCGAACACGATCCACTTCACCATCTTGTCGCGCACCGATTTGCTGCTGCCGATTATCACGCCCTTCCTGGATGCGCCAGCGCCCGCAGCCTCATAATTGAAACCTCACCCCCGCCCCTCTCCACATGTGGAGAGGGGAGTAAAGCAACGGGGCAAGATGATCGGGTTGTGTAGTTGTAGGGGAGACCCGCTGGGTCGCCCTACGCGGAAGAACGACTTTCTGACCGAGTTTTAGGGACGCAAGCCGCGTTCAGGAGCACAGCATGAAAACAGTACGATCCAAAGATGGCACAAGCATCGCTTACGATCAGACTGGAAGTGGCCCAGCGGCCATCCTGGTCAACGGCGCGTTCAGCTACCGTAACTTCCCCGGCGCGCTGGAACTGGCCGAATTGTTGTCGCCCCATTTCACCGTCATCAATTATGACCGGCGCGGACGCGGTGACAGCGGCGACACACAGCCCTACGCTGTCGAACGTGAAATTGAAGACCTCGACGCGCTGATTCAGGCGGCGGGCGGATCAGCCTATGTGTGGGGGTTGTCGTCGGGCGCGGTGCTGGCACTCAAGGCGGCGGACTGCGGCCTGAATATCACTAAATTGGTGCTGTACGATCCGGCCATGCGGGTAAGCCCTGATGATCCGCTGCCGCCAGCCGATTTCATCCAGCATGTGACGGATTTGATCACGCAGGACAAACGCGGCGAGGCGGTACGGTATTTTATGACGAAGGGTATGGGCGCGCCGGGATTCGTCGTCACAATGATGCGTTTTATGCCGGGGGTGTGGCCTCGATTGACGGCGGTAGCGAACACGCTGCCCTACGATGCGCGCATGGTGGACGGTTATATGAACGGCAAACCGCTGCCCGCTGGAACCTGGAAAAACATCACGATGCCGACTCTGGTCTTGGATGGCGAGAAAGCCGTTGCATCTATCCGCAATGCGGCACAAGCTGTCGCGAAAATTTTACCCAATGCCCAGCATCGGACGCTGCCCGGATTGAGCCACACCAATATCGACATGAAGGTGATTGCGCCGGTTGTGGTGGAGTTTTTGTCCAATTGACCCCACCCCCAGCCCCCTCCCCGAATTCAAGGCGGGGGAATTAAGATGGCATGGCTGGTCGCGGCATAGAACTAATGTGCGAAATCCGTGCTATAATTGCGGGATATGTCGGCGCAATTCTGATGGGAAGCAGGCACTCCATGGGCAGAATTTATGAAGAACGATCCTCCGACTCGCCCTATGTGGAAAAGATCGGGCACTTCTGTATTGAAGGCGCATATTCGCAATTGTGCGCCGCCGACGTGTTCTGGAATTTCATGGTTGTGAAGCATCTGGGCAAAACAGTTTTCACGGTTTGGGGGCCGGAAACGAAAGCGGCGCTCATGACCTTTCCAGTGGGCGCGGAATTTCTGTTCATCCGTTTCAAATTGGGCGGATTTATGCCCAAACTGCCGGTCAACCATCTGGTCGATTCCGGGATGCTGCTGCCGGAGGCGACGAGTCAAAAATTCTGGCTGGACAGCGCCGCCTGGGAAATCCCGGATTATGACAATGCAGACACGTTTGTCGAGCGGTTGGTGCGGGACGGTTTGCTAGTCTATGAACCCGTCGTCGAGGCGGTCATCGGCGAGCGCCCACAAGCGGCAATGGCTCCGCGCACAGTGCGCCATCGTTTCCTGCGAGCGACGGGTCTGACGCACAGCAAAATTCAACAAATTGCGCGTGCCAAACGAGCGACTGCGCTATTAGAAAACGGCGTCCCGATTCTGGATGCTGTCGATCAGGCGGGCTACGCCGACCAACCGCATATGACTCGCTCCCTGCGCCGCTACATTGGTTACACCCCCGCCGAAATCGCCCAAAACCTCACCCCCCAGCCCCCTGTCTATCAAATAGAGAGGGGGAGCGAAATGCGCTTAGGTGAAGTTGCATCTTGATATTTACCGGTGCAAATGATTTGCCAAACAGTTCAAGACAGCGGCCTTTTGTTGGCATACGATGGAAGGGTGTTCAACAAAAAGGAGACTCGACATGCAAACAGTACGTTCAAAAGACGGCACGAGCATCGCCTATGAAGTGGCGGGCACAGGTGCGCCGCTGATTTTGGTGGTGGGCGCATTCAATGACCGCAACACGGGAAAACCGCTGACCGAATTGTTGGGGCAGCATTTTACGGTGTTCAATTATGACCGGCGCGGCAAAGGTGACAGCGGCGATACACTGCCCTATGCCGTCGAGCGCGAAATCGAAGACCTGGACGCCATGATTGCCCAAGCCGGTGGATCAGCGCTGGTATTCGGTTATTCGTCGGGTGCGGTACTGGCGTTGAGAGCGGCAGCGAATGGCTCAAACATCCCGAAATTGGCGTTATACGAACCGCCACCCGTCGGCCCGGAAGCGGGACACATGGCGGCGGAGTTGGCGCGATTGGTCGCCGAAAATCGCCGGGGCGATGCTGTCGCGCGGTTCCAAAAAGGTGTGGGCATCCCGGAAGCCATGACAGCACAGTTCCGCAACATGCCCTTCTGGCCGGGTTTGGAAAAAGTGGCGCACACGCTGGTTTATGAAGAGACGATTCTGAGCGAAGCGCTGCCAGTCACGCCCGTGCCAACGCTGGTCATGGACGGCGAAAACAGTCCAACGATTCTGCACCAATCGGCGCAGGCGATGGTGGATGTTTTGCCGCACGCGCAGCGCCGGACATTAGCTGGTCAGACCCACGATATTGTCCCGGCAGTGGTCGCGCCGGTTGTGATGGAATTTTTCACTTCCAACACCCTGATGAAATAACGAAAGTTAAGGGTTGGTCTGACAGTCGCACAGCGGCCAATGGGTTTTTGTAGGGACAAGGCACGCCTTGTCCGTCTGGGACTCAATAACGATGGGAGGAAATCAGCATGGCTGCGACGGTCATCGAAGTGAAGGCGACACGGCGCGAGTGGATTGGATTATTGGCGATTGCGCTGCCCTGTATGGTCGTGGTCATGGATTTGACGGTGCTGCATCTGGCGATCCCGACCATCACAGTTGATCTTCAGCCTTCGCCATCGCAAATGCTGTGGATTGTCGATATTTACGGGTTCCTGCTGGCGGGTTCGCTCATCACGATGGGGACGCTGGGCGATAGAATTGGGCGGCGCAAACTGCTGCTGATCGGCGGGGCGGCTTTCGCGGCGGCCTCGGTGCTGGGAGCCTTTTCGACCAGCGCTGGGATGCTGATTGTCGCCCGCGCGCTCCTGGGAATTGCCGGGGCGACGCTGGCTCCATCCACATTGTCGCTGATCCGCAGCATGTTCCATGATGCACAACAGCGCACGCAAGCCATCGCCCTCTGGGGGACGAGTTTCGCCGCCGGGAGCGCGCTCGGCCCGCTGGTGGGCGGCTTTTTGCTCGAACATTTCTGGTGGGGCGCGGTGTTCCTGGTTCCGGTTCCCATCATGGTACTGCTGTTGATTCTGGGGCCGCGACTTTTGCCGGAATATCGCGATCCGAACGCGGGGCGGCTGGACATCATCAGCGCATTACTGTCGATTCTGGCGGTGCTGACCGTGATTTATGGACTCAAACAGTTCGCGCAGGACGGTTTGGGACTCATCTCGGTATTGTCTATCGCGCTGGGGCTGGTATTGGGCATCCTATTTATTCGCAGGCAGCAGCATCTTGAGCACCCACTCATCGACCTGAAATTGTTCCGCGTCCCGGCCTTCAGCGCGACACTGATTGTATTCATGCTCAACGCTTTTGTGATGTTCGCAGCCTCGTTTTTCGCGGCACAGTATTTTCAGCTTGTGCTGGGTTTATCGCCGCTGCACGCGGGACTCTGGACACTGCCGTCAGCGGTCAGCGTCATCATCGGGACGACGCTCGTTCCCAGGCTGGTGCAGTATGCGTCAAAAACGACGGTCATCATCGCCGGACTCGTGATTTGCGCGCTGGGATTCGGCGTGCTGATGCTAGTCGGGAGCGGCGGATTGGCGGCGCTGGTTATCGGTTCGGTCATCACCGGATTGGGCGCGGGGCCGCTGTCGGCGCTCATCCCGGACGTGGTTGTCGGTTCGGCTCCGGCGGAAACGGCGGGATCAGCCGCGTCGATTTCATCCACAAGCGTAGAATTTGGCGGCGCGCTGGGGCTGGCGCTGTTGGGCAGTGTCGGCGTTGCCGTCTACCGATCTGCTATGGCGGGCGCAATCCCGGCGGGCGTGACACCCGAATCCGCATTAATCGCTGGCGAAACACTGGGCGGGGCGGTTGCGGCGGCGCGTGATCTACCGCCCGACGTTGGCGCTCAACTGCTGGGAGCGGCGCACCATGCCTTCGCCCAGGCCTTTGTCACCTCCGCCGGGATTTGCGCGGCATTGATGCTGTTCGCGGCGGTGTTGATGGTCGTCGTGACCGTGCGGCGTACCAACCCGCAGCCGGTGAAGGCCGCTTTATAGAGATTATTCGGCACAGTGCCGCAGAGGGTTCAAAACCCTCTGCTAACCGAAAAACTGGAAACCTCTGAAGAGGTTAAAACACGTCTCCCCAACCTCTTCAGAGGTTTAAAAATCTTTTCGTAGCTGGATGTTTTGAACATCCAGCGATAGGGATAGCCCTTAACTTTCTCCCTATGGGGCATGGCGGCGACATGCCCTACAACCCCTTGTCGATGTCATCAAAAGTGTCGTTTTTGTTCAAGACCGCACTCCCCTTTTGAAATATCATACCTATATGAACGATGAACGATTTCGGTTCGCGAAACTCAACTGTCCACCTGTGTTTTAGGAGCAGCGCCATGACCGTACAAAACCTGATTGAAACCCCGGAAACAAGCTATTTCGTGAATGATGAGCAATCCATTCGGTACGGTTCGTCACGGCGCAGCCCAGCGATGAGGATGCGGTGGCGGCGCTTTTCGAAGCCTTACACCGCTATAATGCCTCGCTCGATCCGCAGTTCGCTTTGTCGGACGGCTGGGAGACCATTTTGAGGGACGAATTCCGCGCGACGTATGATGATCCAAACATGATGTGGCTGTTGGTTAAGGATGGCGACGAAGCTGTCGGCCTGCTCATCGCGGGCGTCCACACCGATTCGCCGTTGTTCCGGCATCGCCAGTGGGTTGAGGTGCAGGCGGTGTACGTAGCGGACAGTCATCGGCGTATGGGCATCGCGCGTAGCCTGCTCAACCGGGCTTATGCCTGGGCAGAGACGAAAAATCTGGCGCGTGTCCAATTGTATGTCACCGCCAGCAACGTCCGCGCGCAGTCGGTCTACACTGATGAAGGTTTTGCCACTACCCAAGCGATCATGCTGAAGAAGGTGTCGTAGAGCATCCCCTCCCCGCTTCGCAGAGAGGGGGAATAACGGCTGTCGTTTTTGTTCAAGACGGCAGTCGCAGGTTGATTTATCATACAGATATACAAGTCACCAAAAAGGAAAAATCACCATGCAGACAATCACTTCCAAAGACGGCACAAGCATCGCCTTCGACCAAACCGGAACCGGGCCAGCCGTTATCCTGATCGGCGGTGGCCCCAATGACCGTTCAGCCAATACACCGCTGGCGGCCTTGCTCGAATCGCATTTTACCGTGATTAATTATGATCGCCGGGGACGCGGTGGCAGCGGCATGACCGAACCCTATTCGCCGGATCGCGAAGTCGAAGACCTGGACGCGCTGATTCAGGCGGCGGGTGGATCGGCCTATGTGTACGGTACATCCAGCGGCGCGGCCTTCGCCATTTTGGCGGCGTCATGCGGGCTGAATATCACAAAGTTAGCGCTGTGGGAAGCGCCGTTCGTCACCGACGACAGCCGCCCTGCGATCCCCAAGGATTACAAAGCCCAGTTGAGCGCGATGATCGCTGACAACCGCCGGGGTGATGCGCTGGAATATTTTATGACGCAGATTGTGGGAATGCCCGCCCAATTTGTCGCGCCGATGCGTCAGTCGCCCTTCTGGGGCTACATGGAAAATATGGCGCATGTCATCGTCTATGAAGCCGATGTGATGGGCGATTATTCACTGCCGACGCAGCGCTTGGCGGCGATTAAAGCACCGACCCTGGTGATTGACGGCGGTCAAACACCCTGGATGAGCACCGCCGCCAATGCCGTCGCAGATGCTCTTGTGGATGGCTCACGACGCACGCTGGCGGGTCAGGCGCATAATGTCGATCCGGCGGCGATTGCCCCGGTGCTGGTGGAATTTTTCGAGTCGTAAAAAACAATCATGAACCGTCATCCACAGGGAGGCTTCGCACAGACGCCAAATGCGCCAAGAATAGAAGAATGAACTCATCTCTTGGCGTTCTCCTCGTCTTGGCGGTTAAAATGTTTTCAATATATGGAAGGGAAACGATCATGAATCAACAAGTGACTGAATATATCGAGGCTGTCAAACTGCCCTGGCAGGCGGAGATTTGCACGCAGCTACGCGAAATTATCCTGAAGGCGATCCCCGATGTGGAAGAACGCATCCAATATGGCAAACCGCACTTTTTGAAGAAGGGCAAGTACGCGGCGGTGGTCGGCACGGCAAAAGGTTGGGTGAGCTTCACGATTTTCAACGCGAAATCGGTTGAAGGGCCGGAAGGCTTGTTCGAAGCAGGCGATCCTGAGCGCAAAACCGTCAAAATCCGCGAAGGGCAAGCGGTGGATTACACACTTTTCGGGAAACTGCTGGCACAGGCCGCGAACACGATCTAAGTCCAAACGGGTATACAATAAATAGAAAGTCCAATCCCCTCCCCCTGTCCCCTCCCCACTTCGTAGAGAGGGGGAATTAAAAGGAGCATATCACGGTGAAAGCAACCTTCAAGACCAAATTGAAAATCGCCGGGAACAACACCGGAATCGAAGTGCCGCCAGAGATCATCGCCGAGTTGGGTTCGTCCAAGAAGCCGCCGGTAATCGTGACGGTCAATGCTTACACCTACAGCAGCACCGTCGCCGTCATGGGCGGCAAATTTATGATCTCGTTCAGCAAGGCCAACCGCGACGCATCCGGCATCAAAGGTGGCGACCCGATTGATGTCACCCTCGAATTGGACGATGCCCCGCGCACCATCGAAGTCCCCGCCGATTTGATGGCGGCGTTGTCGGCAAAAGCCGGGGCTGTGAATGCCTTTGAGAAACTGGCTTTTTCGAAGCGCAAGGAATTCGTGCGGCAGGTGGTCGAGGCCAAAGCACAGGACACCCGCGAACGCCGTATCTCCGGAATCGTCGAAAAGCTGGGCGAGTCGTAAGCACCGCAAAAAATAATCTCCTGAATTGCGATTTCGAAACGGACGAGGCAGTTCCTCGTCCCTACGTTTCCCCATAAATCCCTCATAGAAAATCTGTTCTTGACAATTTATTCCAGGGCGATTAGGCTTGGGAGTAACGTGTGGGTTAGCTTTTTGAGGGTTGATTATGTGCCGGAACATCAAGCCGCTGTTCAATTTTGAGCCGCCCGTGAATGACGACGAAGTGCGTGCGGCGGCACTGCAATATGTCCGCAAAATTACGGGTTTCAACAAGCCCTCGAAGGCCAACGAAGCGGCCTTTAACGCGGCGATAGATGCCATCACGGCGGTCTCAAAATCCCTCATGACCTCATTGGAAACCACCGCCCCGCCGCGCAACCGCGCCGAAGTCGCCGCCAAAGCGAAAATCCGTTCGGCGCAGCGCTTCGCGCGCTAGGGCAAATATCCTTTAAGGTTACAATAACGAAGCGGCTGTATCCTGGATATTTTCAAATCTCGGCGGGAATCTTTGAGGGGGCAGGATGGCATTTGATATTCAGGAACGGCCATCGGATTCGCCGTTTGTCGAAGCGATTTGGCAAACGCATACCAACGGTGGATCGTTTACGTCGGTGGCTTTCACACACCATGAACTGGTCGTCACCCAAGAACGGGACAAACTATGCTTCACGGTGCGAGGGCCGGAAACTATCGCCACGCCTGCGCCCATCCCTGAAGACGCGGAAATTTTTGGAATTGTGTTGAAGCACGGCACATTTTTGTCGCCGCTGCCCGCCAAAAACCTGGTCGATAACCCAGTCAATCTGCCGGAAGCCTCGAACAAATCTTTCTGGCTGCATGGCGCGGCCTGGGAAATGCCAACTTTTGAAAACGCTGATACTTTCCTCGCCCGACTGGTGCGCGAAGGGATACTGCTGCGGGACGATATTGTGACGGCGGTGCTCCAAAATCAGCGTCCGGCGCTGTCGCCGCGTTCGTTGGAGCGGCGTTTCGTGCAGGCCACCGGTTTATCGCAAGGCGCAATCTTGCAGATCGAACGCGCCCGACAGGCGGCAGCGCTGCTGGAACAAGGTGTGTCGATCCTGGATGTGGTGGAGCAAACCGGCTATTTCGACCAACCGCATCTCAACCGCTACCTGAAACGCCTCATGGGACAAACCCCCGCGCAAATCCTCAAATTAAATCAACCTGAATAGCGCTGTCGGTTTTGTACAAGACCCTATCCTGGTGCTGCTATATCCTGAGTTCATCAGAGACATTCACACAAGGAGCAGCGACCATGCGAAAATTAGTGACCAGCACCTTCATCACCCTGGATGGCATTATGCAAAGCCCCGGCGGCCCCACCGAGGACGCGAGTGGCAACTTTAAAAATGGCGGCTGGCTGGTTCCCTCCTGGGATGACAGCGTAGGGCAAGCGATGGGCGACGTTTTTGCCAAACAGCCCGAAATTTTATTAGGTCGCAAGACTTATGAAATCATGAACGCTTATTGGCCGCATACCGACGAACCCGGTGCGGACAACATGAACAACGCCAAAAAATATGTGGCTTCGCGAACCCTGGACACGGTTGATTGGAACAACTCCACGCTGATTAAGGGCGATGTTGCCACAGAAGTCGCCAAGCTCAAGCAATTAGACGCGCCGGAGTTGCAGGTGCATGGCAGCGCCAATCTCATTCAAACGCTGTTGCAGCATAACCTGATCGACGAGATGCACCTGTTGATTTTCCCGGTTGCCATCGGCAGCGGCAAGCGCTTTTTTGGCGAAGGCACGACGCCATCCAACTTCAAACTGGTTGACAGTAAAATTTCGACTACCGGTGTCATCATCGCGACTTATCAATACAACGGCGCACTTCAGACCGGCTCATTGTAATACGATACTGTCCCAGCATTTTGAACACCCGATTTCAAAGGAGAATTGTCATGCGTAAATTAGTAGTCACCGAATTTTTGTCCCTGGATGGCGTGATGGAAAATCCCGCCTGGACATTCCCGTATTGGAATGACGAGATCGCGGCCTTCAAAGGCGAAGAATCAACGGCCAGCGACGCCTTGCTGCTGGGGCGTGTAACCTATCAAGGGTTTGCGGCGGCGTGGCCCCAAAGCACCGATCAAGGCGCGCCTTACTTTAACGGCGTGCGTAAATATGTGGTGTCCACGACGCTGGATAAGGCCGAATGGAACAACTCCACCCTCATTCAAAACAACGTGGTTGATGCTATCACCAAACTCAAGCAGCAGGACGGCAACGATATCATCGTTCACGGCAGCGCCACACTGATTCAAACGCTGATGCAGCATGATCTTGTGGACAGTTACCGGTTGTTGGTCTACCCAGTGATTGTGGGTACGGGCAAGCGGCTCTTCACAGAAGGAACCGCTGCAACCCTCAAACTGGTGGAAGCCCGCCCCCTCGGTGGCGGCGTGGTGGCGATGATCTATGCGCCAGATCGCAAGTAATTTCTGAAGTCATTAGCTGTTTGAAAATTGAGAACTCACCTTACGCACCACGAGGGTTTTAGTGCTTTTGCTCCCTGAAGAGAAAAGATGAAAAATCATGCGGTTGTTTGAAAGTCCTTCGCCCTGAGGGAGAAGGATTTAGGATGAGGGTCAAGTGCGTAAGGTGAGTTGAGAATTTAATTCCGTAAAACGGACGAAATATATTTCGTCCCTACAGTCCCGGAAATTGTAGGGACATGATATATCATGTCCGCTTTGCACCGTTTACCGAATCATTTCGTCAACATTCAATTAGCTAAGCTGGACTTTGCACATGACAGGCAGGAAAAATAGGGCAGAATAAGCAGGAT
>JBDTNB010000081.1:0-28320 GCA_039933955.1 Chloroflexota bacterium | reverse complement strand
CAGCGTGAGCTATCCCCTGGGCAGCGCAACTATCAACATCCCCGTCAAGATCAAAGTGGGCGATAGTATCCGCATCGGGTGGAGTGACTGGAGTGGGAATCCCGGAGGAGCTATACCTGAAGATTTCACCATTAATCTAGTGCCGGCGAGCGCACCCTCAATACCCGCCACGGAGCCTATAAATACTGCCATCGCAAACCGATCCGCCGCTCCGGGCGAAATATATCCGGTGGGCGGTGGCGATATCCCCGCCGTCTGTACTGACAGTAACAACCCTGGTTACGTGGATGGATATTGTAATGCCACTTTGCGGATTGGTGGCCCTGGTAGCGCTTCCGTCGGTGACGCCGCAAGCGTCTTATTCCAGGTACAAATTATTGGCGAAGGCTTGATGGATGCCGATGCTGTAACGGGTGGTGGTACAGTTCAGTTTAACACCGGCAACATTGCTCGCCCAGCAGATGCAGCCAATGTATTAGCCGTCGGTGCAGTATGCGCCCGTCCCAGCTTTAATTACCCGCTGCTGCGCGAAAGCTCAGTCGGGCCGGTTTTCGCAGCCAACGGCACAGGCTCAGCCGCCGCAGCGACCAATCCCTTAACCTTGAAACCCAATCTGGTCGGCCCAGCCGATGTTTCGATCAGCACTAATTTACTGACAAGAACAGGCGATTTGAACTCCTGTCGAGATGGTAACACCAATGGATTTAGCGGCACTTCGGCAGCGGCAGCTTATATTGCTGCTGAAGCCGCGCTCATCCGCTCGAATGGCAATGCGAATATCAACGCAGGCACGGCTACTTCAGCATCTGTTACCAAGTATCTACTGTCACATACTATCGACCTATGGAGTGGCTCCCAACCTGATGGATTTGACACGAAGTTTGGCGCGGGTTTGGCCGTACTCGGCAATCCTGCACCGACTTATCCGGCATTTAATTTAGGAGCACTTCCCATTACGCCCCCCACCCCTGCGGTTGGAGACCCGGCTTGTCCGAGCCTCCTCTATGTTGCGAACAATAATCCAGCAGCCACCACTTTATCCGGCCTGGGTACGGTTTCTAATCCCTATGTGCATATAGCCGATGCGCTGGCCGATGCGCCCACCAATGGCTGCGTTGTGGTCATGCCCGGAGAATATGTGAGTGGTATTAACCTGAACAGCACCGCCGTGGCGACTGGTGTTCGGTTCCGCTCATATGACTCCGCTAACGCTGGACAAGACAACCCAACTGTAATCTGGACAAACAATGATTTAAGCGGTGGCAGCGGGGCGGGTATTTCCATCAACAATGTCAATCTTTCGGTTGAAGGATTCACATTTCTACAATCCAATCCATACGATCTTAGTCATAATAGTGCTGGATTTTCCTATCTCCGACCATTCGCGCTTCAAGTCACGAGTAACGGAAGTACCATCAGTGGGAATACGTTTACCGGATTCACCAGCGGTGCTGGCGCCCAGCTTTCTACTACAATGCTGGTACAAGACAGCCAGAACATTACGATCCAGAACAATATTTTCACGGGTAATGATGCTGACAATGGCGCAGCCTTGCGCATTGAAACAACCCAGTTTGGCAGTCCTGGCACGCCGATCACCGTACAGCGGAACTTCTTCAAAGGCAATTTGTCTAGCGGTACAAGCACATCAAATAATCCGACCATTAAGATTTTTGATGCGCGCGTCAATATCTATAACAACCGTTTCAACGCCAACCAAACAAAGTCCATTATCCTGGTCGATGACGGGTCAGGACCGGCTCCCGTTATTACAACATCGCCAGAAGTACAGGTTTTTGGCAATTCGTTCACCCAAAACGACACTCACCAGGGGCCAATCGTCCATTTGTATCCAGGACGCCATTTTCGTTTTGTCAACAATACAGTAGCCGGGAACAAAAACATCGCTGTTCAATCTGCTGTGATTCTTATTGGCGATGCCACACCCGCCAATGGTAATGCGCGGCTGGATATTGACAATAATGTCTTCTATGACAACAGTTCTGGTTCGCTGGTCATAGATTTAGGTGATTTATCAACCTGCAACTCTAACGATGGGGGTTCGCAAAACGGCGCACGATACAACTGGAGCTATAACAGCGGTAATGGTTCCGGCGCTTGCGAGCAATCATTCCCTAGTAATGGCAACTCGATCCAGGCTCATGACCCCGGCGACCCTTACACGAATTCAGCCTCCGAATTTGTTGGGGCAACCATTGCGCCAGATGATCCATACCAATTAAAGGCCATTGCTTTCGGTATTGATGCCTCTAGTGAAACGCTAATTAACAATGCGAATGCCAGCCTCATCAGTGGAGTGGATGCGCTAGGTAAAGCCCGCAAGAATGGCACGGTAGATCTCGGCGCGTATGAATACAAACCCGTAACGGCTGGCCCGAACCCGGAAAATCCAGTGGTTCGTGCCGAAGATGTCATTGAAGCGGTCAGCATCACGCCCACGCCAACCAAGCCGGTGATTCAGATTCCGTTGGTCGCGAGCGGTGGGTATGGCTCATATACCTTTGAAATTGTCAGTACGCCGCTCAATTACAGCACCGACACATCCAATGCGTGCGGCGGTCAACCGATCTTCTACGATCCAAATTTCTTTGACATTAATGCAAATCAGGGTCGTGCGCTGTACTGTCCGCCGCGTCACTTCTACAACCAGGGCATTGCTGATCCTGCGGCACTCGTCACCTTCCAATATCGTGTACGTGACGGCGCTGGCAACTTCAGTGCGCCCCTTGCGGTGGCAGTCAACATCACTCCAACCGTAGATACGGCGCTCACGACTGCACTGCCGCCTTACAGCGCCATCGGGGTATTGACGGAACCGCCGACAGGCATTGACATCCGACTCCGGCCTTATGCACGCTTTGGCAACTTCCGTCTGGCCGCGCCAGGAGATTCAAGTCGTCCCTCTTCACAAGACGGACAAGCTGGCTCGATGGAAGCACAGTATCCGTATACCTTTAGCTTAAACGCCTCTGACGCTATTGCATTCCCAAATGGGACTACGACATGCGGCACGGATTATAATCCACAATTGTTTGGCGCTGCTGTTGACGGCAGCAGCAGTCGTGCATATTTACGCACTCAATTTGCTGCGAACGGTATTATGACTGTAAGCCCCGTCACAGGTCAGGTTGGCTGCTTCCCCATCAGCTACAATGCAACTGACGCCGGCAGCAGCAGTAGTAGTGGCAACATCATACGCATTGTTGTGGTCGGTTCACTGCCGGATAAAGGTCTACACGACGATACCAGTTTCTCGTTCGATTATCACGGTTTGAATGATACTGATGTCGGTGGTTGGCTGCCAATCTATAGTGAAGGCTCCATCAACAACACGCTGCATCAATCGACTACCTTGAACGATACATCGGAATTCCTGTTCGACGGTATCGGCTTTGCTCTCTATATGCAGGGCAGTACACTGGGCGGCGCATACGAAGTCAAACTTGAGAACGCAGGTGCACCTCAAAGTTTGAGTTGGTCAGCGGTTCCCGGCGTCACCGGTCAGTTGCAATCGACTGTCGGCGGACTTATGTGCCGCACAAGTGCAGCAGCAGTGGTTGGACACCCCGAACAACTGTCGAATTACAACGCTAACCAACCTTACGTGGTTTCCTGTAACGGTTTCCTGGACGGTGAGGCGAACAAAGTTATCGTCGTCCAGAAACAGGCTGCTAAACAATTGAACATCGATGCTATCGGTCTGCTAACGGATACAGATCCGCTGCAACCGGGCGTTCATGAAGTTACTGAAGCTCAATTGCTCCCGACCTTCTTCAACGGTTGGACACCTGTCACCGATACGTATGCTATCGGACAGAAGGCTGTCTACACTTCCAGCACAGCTTCAGATTTCAACTTCCGTTTCCAGGGCACAGGCTTCGCACTCGGCACGGCTCTACAAAAGAGTGCCCTCGCTATCCCCCTGGGGCAAGCAGCAGGCGTGCAATACAAGATATGCGTCGCCAACATCACTCCCCCGGCTGACCCGACCAACAAGGTCTGCCAAAATTTTGACAACAGCATTGGTGCGACCACAAAACTGCTCTATAAGGTTTATCGTCCATTCATCGGGTTCGACCCGACGCAAACCTATGATGTGTCGGTAGACATCACCAATATCCCCAACTACAGCGGGACGACGGCTGCGCCGGTCAAGATGAAGTTCTACGTAGACTCTATTGTGGTCTTCAACCAAACACCGACTGCTATCCTGCCAAACGGTATCACTGAAGATGACAATCTGGGGCCGATTGTATTCGGCGGTGGATTGGACGATACATGGTTAATCAACACCAACTATGCTGCCGCCTCAAACAAGAGCCTGACCAGCATTATCTCGACAGTGCCGAAGATTGGCCCGTTCATCAGCTTCCAGATTCCGGCCGCAGCCGATACCTTTAATTGGTTCCAGGCTTCCCCGACTGTGGAGACCACCCAGGCGCTCATCTGCGTTGACCGAGCCAAATTTAACGTTACACCATCGGAATTCGGCAACTGTATCGTCATGAACACCCGCACGGGCATCTATCAGCAGGTCTCAACCAACGGCACGCTTGGGAACGATCCAACGCCAATTTCGACCTCGACTAACCCATTGACCATCAGTGAAGGAATGTTCCGCACCGTTTGGCCGGCGGGTACGCATACGGTTGAAATCTCCAGCTTGTCCAACGAGAATTTCAATCTCGACAAAATCCAGGTCATCGACACCGATGGGCCGCTCACAGCCGGTTACTATGAAGAAGATGTCCGCAACCTGCGCTATTTCAGCGAAAGTGGCGGCGGTTATACAGTAGGTCTTCCGGGCGACCTCGCCAACTTCACCGAGGTCAAGTATGCGGCGGCATCAGGGGGCAAATATCGGTTGCTTAAGGCGGATAACGTCGCACCCGGTGTAGATACCCAGAACTTAAATGAAGGAATGCTCTTCCAATTTAATGGTACGGGATTCTCCGTGTACTTCAACTTCGATTCGAAAGCTGACGCTGTACGAATCTGTTGGAAGAATGACGGCGGATCTCCTGCCACCATTAACGATGCACTTGTGAGTTCTGTCCTCGCGACAGGCACTTGCCAGACTTTCGACAATCAAAGTGCCGCTATTCGTTATAAAGCCGCACGCACGATTGCCGGTCTGACGGCCAGCAACTACAGCGTCGTCGTGCAAATGTTGGCTGACGAAGGTGAACCGTCACTGCACGTCATAGCTTCCACCCTGCCCATCAGTATGGCAATTGACGCCGTGCAGGTCTACAACAACCCGCTGCCCACAAACGTTTTGAACGTACCAGGCACACGTTACGAGACCAGCTTCACCAACCAGGCAGTTGATGGTCGTTTCCTGTATCTGGGTGCAGGTTGGAAATCTGTGACTGGAACCGCCGCGAAACTCTATTCGGGTTCAAATTACGACAGCATTGTTAACGTGATTGGCGCGGGCGTTGTGTTCCAAACCAACAATGCCGCAAACGTCGTCATTTATCGTGATACCCGTGTTGGTTTCGCGCCCATGCAAGTGTGCGTCGTCCAGCAATCGTCTGGCAATCGTCGCTGCACCATCATCAACAACAATGGCGGAACCGGTTATCAACAGCCCATCGTTGTCCCGTTGTTTGACAATACGGCACATACTGTGAGTATCGTCACGACAGACTTCGGGACGTTCAACCTGGATGCAATCGGTGTATCGAATACGCCTCTGCAACCCGGCGTATACGACGAAAACAATCCAGCGCTGATCTACAGCAACACAAGCAATTCCAACAACCCGATATATGCGCACTGGAAAGATATTCCCAGCACTTTATATCAGGACGGCGGCGCGATGCAATCGCAGCTTGCGGCAGCGGTCAGCGATCATGCCAGCGTCCAATTCACCTTCACAGGGACAGGCTTCTCGCTCATCACACAGTTTGATGCCTACAGCGGCAGCTTGAATGCCGTAATAGACGGGACTGGGGCAAATGACTACACCGTGGCCTTGAACAGCTACAATGCAGCGGCGATTTACAAATCGTCGCACAGCATCACCGGCCTGCCGAAGGACACCTATACGGTCACCATCACGGAAAATGACACAACGTCACCGACCAAACGCCGTCGTTTCACGGTTGATGGAGTCGAGATTTACGGCACGAGTGATCCGACTGGCTACGATCCATTGAAATTGATGAATCCGGGTCTATATGATGACAATGCGACCGATGTGAACGGCGATTTGTATCTGTCCTACGGGCCAAGCAACACGATTTGGACAACCAAGACGGGTACATTAGCGCCGCTGCACCTGAACCAGACGAACCACTATACGTTACGCTACGGCGCGGAAGTCACGTTCGAGATTCAGAACGCAAATGCGGTCACGCTTTTCCATACCAGTTCAACAACTTCAGCCGTCCAGGTGTGTGCCGTTAAGTTCGGCACATCAACCCGCACTTGTGACACACAAAGTTTGGCAGGCAAGAGCAATACAACCTTCACAGCACCCTTCAGCGGGGTGGGTCACTACTATGTCAGCATTACCAATCTGAAGCACAACCTGCCCTTCTATGTGGATGCGATTGGTGTGTTCAATACGGCTGCGCTGGCAGAAGGCATCTACCAGGAAAATAATCCTGGCCTGACCTTCACAGGGGCGTGGACAAGCGCGGCGGAAGTACTTGCGACGGACAAGGTCGCCAAGAACACAAAGGTCAACGGCGCTAAACTAGAATTCGCCTTCAACGGTACTGGCTTCAGCATTGTCCTATCCGAAAGTACCACAACCAGCCAGTCTTATAGCATCTGCGTTGATGGCGGTCTCACGGTTGGAAATGCTACCTGCTCTGTTATTGCCAGCACGCCACTCACACCGGTCACACCTACGGCAGGACACCGGTTGGTGGCGCTCACCTATGTCGGACTAACGAATGGGAATTATACGGTTCGCCTGACCAATACCGACGCGGTTACAACTCATGCGTTGATCGTTGACCGTGTGGACATCCTGGGGGCACTGACAGGCGCTGAGCAAATTGGAAATACGATCACGGGTAATATCGAAAATACTGACCCGCGCATCATCTACTTCCCATTCGGCGTCTCGAAAATCGTCGCCTCGGCAGCCGCATCTGGCGGTAACCAGAGCACTTTGGCAATTCAAGGTTCTGTGGCTTACTTTGAGATCAACAATGCCGCTGGCACAATCGACTTGGAATATGTGCGACAGACATTAGCCAGCTATGGCAACGTTCAGGTTTGCTCCGGCGGATTAGGAAGTATTTCCGGCACAGGGAACACCTGCACGCTCAGCATTACATCCACGAACCCCATCAGCAACACTGTCGCGCCGGTTGGCTATCAGAAATCGCAGACGGTGAGTATCAACAACGGAACGGGCATCAAGTGGGTCATCCTCCGCAATGCTGATGGCAAAATCATGCCATTGGACTTCATACGTCCCACTATCGTCGGCGCACCGCTCACCGCAGGTTACTATGAAGAGACTCAGCCGATGCTGCGCTGGTTCACCGAAGATGAAACCACCACCGGAAACCACAATGACATCACGCTGCTCCCCTCTGGCGACTTCGGGAACTTCACCAACCTGACAGCAGCGGCAGCATCGGGTGGCAGCGTCCGTGTTCTGAATGAAGATTCCGATCTGGTGTCATTGCCCAAAGTTGACGATAAGAATAACCTGTACGAAGGCATGGCATTCCAGTTCTATGGGACAGGCTTCTCCACAGTGTTTAGCCTGGATAACAAGGCTGATGCTGTGAAGATTTGCTGGACGAATGATGGAGGCAGCCCAGTAACCTTTGATACCGCCAAAGTGACGGCAGTGCTAACGAGCGGAACATGCCAGACCTACGATAACCAGAGTGCTGCTGTCCGCTACAAAGCGGCGCGGACGATCCTGGGATTGGCGCAGAGCAATTACACGGTTGCTGTCCAGATGCTGGATGATAACGGTATCCCAGCAGTGCATACGGCAGCGACAACGCCGCTCACCATGCAGATTGACGCAGTGCAAATCTATAACGACAATCCGCTGCCGACGAACGTACTGAACACACTGGGGACACGCTATGAGACCAGCTATACCAACCGCGATGCGGACAAGACGTTCCTGTACTACGGCACTGGCTGGCTATCATACTCTGGCACAGCGGCCCGACTATACTCTGGCTCGAATTATGATCGCATTACAAATGTCATTGGCGCTGGCATCATGTTCAGCACCAACAATGCGGATTCGATCATACTGTACCGCCAGACAGCAGCAGGCTATGCTCCGGTAGAGGTTTGCGGAACCCGTGTTGACACAGGCGCACGCACCTGCACAATCGTCCAGAACAACGGCAGCGCGGGCTATCAGCAAGCGTTCAGTGTGGCGTTAAATACAACGGGTTATACAGGCGCTCAGCGCGTGTCTATCGTCACAGTTGACGGTGGCAGCTTCGCTCTCGATGCGATTGAGATCGCCAATTCATCTTCGGCGCTCACGGCTGGCCACTATGATGACACCTATCCTGGCCTGAAATTCACCGATAATGCGGGAACGGGGAACGGCGCGTGGACAACCGTATTCAGTACCGCATATAGTGGCGGCAGCGTACACCAGACTACGGGTGCAAATCCAACAACTGGTGACATTCTGTCGTTCACCTTTACTGGAACTGGTTTCGAAATTGGCACAGGCATTGACCGTTTCGGTGGCGAAATGCAAGTGTGCTATGGCGTTGGCTCGCCAAGTACATGCTTCACCTATGAGAACGAGTCTACCCTTGTGAGCAATCTCGTCAGCCGCAGCGTGACGGGTCTCCCCTTGAATACCTATCAGGTACGAGTGCGGCACACCGAAGATGGATTCACAACCATCCCTGCCACTGTCGCGCCCAACACCCCACGCCTCGCTGCGTATGCGGTGAGCAAACTGCGCATCGACTACGTGAATATCTTTAATGCAACCCTGCCTCCGGTAGTCACAGTAGGCGGTCTATACAACGAAGATGCAACGACAGGCGGCGTTCCCTATCTGCAACTGCTCCCGGCAGAACGCTGGAACAGCTTCAGTGGGACAGTAGCAAAGGCATTTAGCAATTCAAGTTACGTTGGCGTCGTGGATAATGGGAAGAGACTGGTCGCAACCTATGGCGGGCCAAGCGCAACCCTGCGCGTGCAACGACCAGCAACAGGTGGTGTAACGGTTGTTCTTTACACTGGCGCAGCTATCTCGACGAACACCAACCGTTTGCTGGTGTGTGCCAACAACGTCGATGGAAACGAAACGACACCCGGCCCGGACTGTATCATTGTGACTGACCTGCGGACATCCAACCAAGTTGTTCTGGACGGCACAAAACTGTCTACTCTGGGGACAGCGAGCGCAGGAACTGTCACACTGACATTCCGCTCACTCACACCGGGGTTGTTCCGCATAGACGGGTTCCAGGTCATCCAGGGGACAACGCTCACCGCAGGCATCTATGACGATTTCCTGTTTGGCCCCTCTGCTGCCATCCAGACAACCAACGTCGGCGCTGGTACATGGACTCTGACACCCGCAACAACTGCCAAATTGGCCGCAGCTTATGGTGGTACACAGGCCATCGCGCAGAGCACCAACTCACCCCTCGACGATCCAACGCTGTCGTTCCAGTTCGTTGGAACCGGTTTCTCGATCATCACCACCGCCGACAGCCTGGGCGTTGATCTGAAAATCTGCTACGCTGCCGCAGACGGGTTCGATGGAACGTTTGACGGTGTGGACAACACTGGCAGTTACACAAAAGACAACCGGCTTGAAGGCTGCCAGATCGTAACCACCGACACCAATACCACTGTGGCAGATTGGTCAGCGAAAAATGATAATCAACCCAAGCCAGCTATCGCTTATCAATATGGCTTCACCGTTCACAACCTGAGACGCGATCCGAGAGGAACGTCAAACGACAGCTACAAGGTGCAAGTGACGCTGATTGACACCTCGCTGCTTGCGACTGACCGCCTGAAGATTGACGCCATCGCCATCTTCAGCGACATTACCGTCCCGTCCGTCCCGCCGCCGGCATTGGCCTCTGCACCTAACGGTCAGTTCTATGATGACACCGCAGCGGGTATTCGATATGAGCCGAGTGCATTCTGGTCAAGTAATACAACTCCAAAAGGCCCAACCCTCGGCCCCTGGAACCAGACAGAGCACGCTTCCACGAAGGCGGGTGCAATCGCTCAATTCGACATGAATGGCAATGGTTTCATCCTGTACCAGACCGCCAACACAACCGGAAGCAAATGGGTACGGGTATGCGTGAGGAGTGTACTGGGAGAAGAATGTTCAGAATTCTCTCAATACTCGGCTAAACTGACGTACTTCACCCCTGTCGCATTCTACGGTTTCGGCTCACTGGTGGATCATGAAGTCGTGATCGAAAACCGTGATTATGGTCGCAATCTCAGGATTGACGGGCTGAAAATCATCCCCTAGTGTCGCGAGGATATCTCTCGCGAGAGATATCCCTGAAAATCCGGTATTACACGAACTGACCCGCCTAATAGGTGGGTCAGTTTCATTATAGGGTGCGCATGGTAAAATACGCTTTATTATTGAAAGGTTTAGCAAGTCTCATGAAATCACAGATTCACATCAACCCCGAAGTCGCGGCTGCACTGGGCAACAAGCAGGCCGTTGTCGCGCTGGAATCGACCTTAATTACGCACGGATTACCTTACCCGGCCAACGTAGAAACCGCCCTGGCAATGGAGGCGGCTGTACGCGAAAGCGGCGCAATTCCGGCAACCATCGCCATTCTGAAAGGCCAAATCACTGTAGGTCTCAGTATTGACGATATTGAACGGCTGGGTTCCTTACCAACGGGTTCCGTCAGAAAGTGCAGCCGCCGTGACTTCGCGATTGCTGTTGGCCTGGGAGAAGACGCGGCTACCACCGTCGCTGGAACCATGATTGTGGCAAATCAGGCCGGAATCCACGTCTTTTCTACAGGCGGAATCGGCGGCGTTCATCGCGGGCAACCCTTTGATGTATCAGCCGACCTGATTGAATTGGGACGCACACCGGTAGCCGTCGTTTGCTCCGGTGCAAAGTCGATTCTTGATCTTCCTTTAACCCTTGAAGTTTTAGAGACGCAAGGCGTGCCAGTAATTGGCCTGAATACTGATACATTACCAGCCTTTTACAGCCGCAGCAGCGGCCTGCCGATTGATACCTGTGTCGAAACGCCTCAGTTGGTCGCACAAATCATTGCTGCGGGGCAGCGCTTGCAAATGCAGCACGGGATTCTAGTTGCTGTACCTGTTCCGGACGGCGAAGAGTTGCCCTCCGAAATTGCCGAAAATGCCATTCAAAAAGCGACAGATGAAGCAGCAGCACAAGGGATTCATGGTAAATATGTGACACCTTTTATCTTGAAACGAGTCGCAGAACTCACGGAGGGCGAGTCACGGCGCGCCAATGTAGCTCTGTTGGTCAATAATGCGCGTGTAGGCGGGCAAATCGCGCGTGAACTCCTAGCATTTCAAGCATGATGGCGGATGACCAACCGAAGCCGCGCATCGTTGGGGTAGGCGCGGTTTTTATTGATGATATTGTGCTGCCTACCGGCCAAACCTATATGGCACAGCTTGGCGGCGGTGTCGTTCATGCTCTGATGGGAGCGGCTATCTGGGGCGAACGTCCCGGAATCAACGCCGTCATCGGGAACGGGCTGCCAGACGAAGCATTGGTTCGCCTGAAAAACAGTCTCGATACAACCGGGTTAATTCGACTCGACATTCCACAAATCCGCGCATGGCAGCTATTCGAGGAAGACAGCACGCGGCGCGAACTCTATCGCGTAAAGGATGTTGAACCTTTCATACGAGGCGCACAACCACCTGATTTGCCAACACAATATCACGGTTCACAAGGGTATTACTTGCTGCAAGGATTCGATGGGGTTCGCGCATGGTGTGCCACCATAAAGGGCATCGTATTATGGGAACCTTTGCAACAAATCATGATCCCAGGCAACCGCGCAACCATCCGCGCAATCTTGCAAGAGTTCCCTATCAGCATCATCTCACCTAACCTACAAGAAGCTGAAGCTGTGTATGGTCAGAAATCGCCTACAGAAATCATCAATGCAATATTCGATGACGGCGCGAGAGGAATCGCGTTACGGATGGGTGAGCAAGGTTCGATTGTTGCCCAATGCAACAGCAGTGAACATTTGTATATTCCGGCGGTTCCGGTCAAAGCAGTGGTCGATCAAACCGGGGCAGGTAACACCTATTGCGGGGGTCTTTTATGGGGATTAGCTGCCAGGAAAACGCTGGTTGAAGCTGGAGCTGCGGGTGCGGTAGCCGCATCTTTTTGTATCGAGGGAGTAGGTGTAGTTAATCCAGGAGTAATCAACTTCGCCGAG
Organism: Chloroflexota bacterium; assembly: GCA_039933955.1. Taxonomy (GTDB): domain Bacteria; phylum Chloroflexota; class Anaerolineae; order Aggregatilineales; family Phototrophicaceae; genus CFX2. The sequence continues at coordinate 15,895 of JBDTNB010000081.1, read as the reverse complement.
CGTGATCGCCGTTACCAAGATTGTATTGCTCAAATGCAATCACTCTAGATGATCACAAATCCTCAGGATTTTGAGCCAGCCTGGGCAACACCGCGTCCTTTACCGTTTTGGGTATGACGTGTAACGATATGCAGAGTCAAATCATCCAAACTCGCAAAGCGGCGTTGGCAATAAGGACACATCGGCGACTGCTGTGAGTTGTTGGCTTCGTAGCGTGATGTTTGGTCTTTACGTTCGGACAATTTAACTTTCCTAACAACTGAAAGATAAATGAACTCTAATTAGATTATAATTGGATACAACGATCCAAGTTTACGGTGAAATCCTAAAAATATCCCAAAAATTGCAACCGCTTTCAACCTAGCGGACGCTGGCGGAGCCATTCCTGCACGGCTTCGATAATTTCATCGGCATTCAGGTCAGACGGTTGATCGGATAACAGAATTGCTTCCTCGAACGGATCAAATTCTTCCTGCCGCAGCCGGGAAAGCGTGCGATCCAACTCGACCATAATCAGCATCAACGGCGCAGCCCGTTCCACCATCACGACTACATAGTAATTCGAATTAATGAGGGGAAAGAGCATAATATGCCCCAGATCAGTCGAAATCTGGATCATCTTTGCCGTTCCACAGGCAAATTCGGTAGAAAGTGTTTGCGCCAACACCTCGAAGGCTTGCAGCATTGACGGCAGCAGGTCATCGTCACTGCTAATGGGCCGCGACGAGCGCAATAAACGTCCCTGATTGTTTGCAAGCAGCAACACATCAATATAGCGATTTCCCGCCAGCCGTTCAAACCAATCCATAAACTTCAGCCTTTCACTGCTCACCTAAGAAGAAATTTTTATTCTGGCAATTGGCGAAATACATCCACTATACTCATTGTATACCACGCTTTGCAAAATATAAGTCTAGATACATTACAAAACCCCTAAAACATATTATTAGGTTGGATTTACGCCGTGAAATTGCTTAAGGGGTTTCAGGCACGCGCCAAATATCCAAGCCGCTATCACAGCCAATCACCAATGTGGAGCCATCTTTACTGAGGCGCACCAAGTCCGGCTGGCGGTTGCAGGTGCGATATTTGCCTAAATCAATGCGTTCACCAGTCGATATGTCCCAGGCAACCACATCCGGTTCAAGTCCGACATTCACCCCAATAATTACATCAGATTTCGCTGATAGCAAGAGGAACGGGATATAAGTACCTCCAAGTGGCGCTATTACCTGATCTTCGCCTGTTTCAAAATTCAGTAAATGAAGGGATGCAAATTTCTGATCGACCCAGGCAAAAGAACTGCCGTCAGAATTGACCTGACCGGCTGCAGGCAAAGAGTCAAGTTGGACTGCTGCCGTGACTTCGCCGGTTTCCAGATTCCACAGTTTCAACAGGGCTTCTTTTGTAGCCGTTATCGCCCGCGGCGGATCAATACGCCCAATCCGCATAAACGAGTCGGGATCGTTTTCTGGGCCAGAGGGTAGAGTGATAACATCTGCATTAGCAATTTCCCGCCCCATAGAGGAGTAAAGCTCCATGCTAGACGGGATAATCTGGGTTACATAAGCCATTTCCGTTGAATCGCCTGATAGTATCTCTAGCCAAATTTTAGTATCAACATCATCAAACCATAGGCGAATCGGAACATCTAGTGAATCAACGATATGCTGCTCTCCTAGATTATTTCCTATCCAACGCCAATTAACTTGATATTTGCCGTTTTCCACTTGAAGCGATGCGTGTAATTCGCCATCAGAACTAAAAACAGCATCAATAGACGAAAGCCGAATTTTGCCACTGATAACCGCAATAACATCTAACACCTGTCCCATGTTATTCAAAGTTACGAGCACATTTTGACGATTCATAACTACGAGTCGATTACCGTTCGCACTCAGAGCAAACCAACCCTTATCGACGACGCCCGCTTCTTCCGACAAGTCAGCAAAATTGATCTGGGCGATGGATTGCAATTGGCGGATATTGGTCGCGTCAATAACGGGCGCAGAACTGTCCTGCGCGGCTGCGGGGAAAATCGTTAACAAAGCAATAAGGAATATCCAGGAAAAGCGTTTCAATTTCATCTCACCTACCCGCTCCAAGCGACAACAGGTATAATGCCAATCACCATCAGCGAAATTATTCTATAAGGAGTGCAATCATGCACCCCGACCAGATTGAACGCAAACTCAGCCGCATTCTGCTCAAGGTCGCCAAACCGGGGCGCTACGTCGGCGGCGAATATAACAGCCTCGCTAAAGACTGGGACAGCACGGATTTCAAGGTGGCGCTGGCCTTCCCGGACATCTACGACCTGGGCATGTCCAATCTGGGCATCATGATTCTGTATGAGCAAATCAACAATCAGCCGGATATGCTGGCCGAACGGGTCTTCAGCCCCTGGACGGACATGGAAGACCTGATGCGCGCCGAGGGCGTTCCGTTGTATTCATTGGAAAACAAGCGCCCCATCCGCGAATTCGATTTGCTGGGAATCAGTTTACCGTATGAGCAGCTTTATACCAATGTCCTGAACCTGTTGAACTTAGCTGAGATGCCAGTTCGCAGCCTGGATCGCGACGAAACCTATCCGCTGGTGATCGCAGGTGGTCATTCGTGTTACAACCCGGAGCCGATGGCCGACTTCATCGACGCTTTTGTGATCGGTGAAGGTGAAGAAATTATCGTCGAGGTTGCGCGGACGGTGCAGGCGATGCGCGGCGAAACTCGTCATGAACAACTGCGGGCAGTTTCCCGCATCCAGGGAATGTATGTGCCGCGTTTTTACGACGTAACCTACAACGAAGATGGGACGTTAGCATCGACAACGCCGAATGTGCCGGACGTACCCAAGCGCGTCCTCAAGCGGATTGTGCCGGTGCTGCCCAAGCCATTTACCAAATTTCTTGTCCCGAACATTGACACCGTTCACAACCGCGCGCCGATTGAAATCATGCGTGGCTGCACACGCGGATGCCGTTTCTGCCACGCGGGGATGATTACCCGTCCGGTGCGCGAACGCCCGGTTGCGGAAGTAATGGAAGCCATCAGCGAGATCATCACCAACACCGGTTTTGAAGAAATCAGCCTGCTCAGTTTGTCCTCATCAGATTACGTCTATGTCCACGAACTGACGCAGGCGGTACATGATAAATACCACGATTCGGGCTTGAGTTTGAGCCTGCCGAGCCTGCGAATCGAAAGCACCAGCGCCGATCTGCTCGACAAGTTAGGCGATACGCGCCGGGGTGGATTCACCTTCGCGCCAGAAGCCGCCAGCGAACGAATGCGCGACATCATCAACAAATATGTGCCGGACGAGCAGGTTTTGGAAGCCGCCCGTGCGGTTTATTCACGCGGCTGGCGGACGATAAAACTCTACTTTATGATCGGACACCCGGAAGAAACCTTAGACGATGTGCAGGCGATTGTCGATTTGTGCAAAGCTGTGTTGCGAGAAGGCCAAAAATTATTGGGCGGCAAGGCCAATGTGAATGTTGGAGTCAGCACTTTTATTCCCAAGCCGCACACACCCTTCCAGTGGGTTTCGCAGGATAACCACGATCAGGTGCTTGCCAAGCACCGCATTTTGAAAGATCAACTGCGGGGTCATGGCCTGCATCTGCGCTGGAATCATATTGAGGACAGCGAGTTTGAGGGCATCATGAGCCGGGGAGACCGCCGTTTGGGTCGTGTGATTCAGCAGGCATGGGAAATGGGCTGCAAATTTGACGCCTGGACGGACGGTCATAAACATGATTTATGGCTGCAAGCTTTGGAAGAAAATGGCCTCACACCCCGGTTCTATACTCACCGCGAACGGGGATTGGATGAAGTGTTCCCCTGGGATCACATCGACGCGGCGGTGCATAAAAAGTTCCTGAAAGACGATTATCTGATGAGCATCAAGGGCGAAACCCGCGTGGACTGCCGGGACAAATGCTTCGCCTGCGGCATTTTGCCGAAGTTCAAAGAAGAACGTTCGCAGACCGAAGCAATGGCCTGGGAATGCCCACCGGTAAAACCCATCGGAGATCGCAAACGCGCGGGTGACAATGGTGAGCGTGTGTCGAATGTGGCGCTGATGCCGTAGGAAAGCTCATGTCACATTATGATGAGATTCGCTCTCAATACGGAAATTCATCTCCTGAGGAAAAACTAAGTTTGCTTCGGTACGCCTATAAGAGATACATCCCATCCATTCAAGGAATTGCTGGGATTCTCAAAGAGGCCGGAGAAAGAGTGTCGTTCGGAATCCCAGATGATTTTGTAAAATGGTGCGATGCGATTTTAAAGAGCGCTGAAGATTTTTCGGAAGTTATTGAAGCATTGTTAGATACGGATGATTACAATCGCGAGACACGAAGGCTAAATGACGAAAAGCATGATAAGTTTGAGGAAATGCACTGGAATAATATTCTAGGGCAATTACCGGAACTGAAAGTCCATTCAAGCCTTAGCGAAGCTCTGCTAAGTGAATTCGATGATTCATCAATCGAGCAACTCAGGGAGTTCGAGTATAAGTGGCCGACCTCTGGGCGAACGATGTCTGAGTTCCAGAAAAGATATGATCGAGGTGTACGAGTAGGAACTCATTATCAACCGGGTTACATAGTTTGGGTCTATGAGACCATCGATCAAAGAAACTTGACGGCTCGGAAGTATGAAGGGATAACGTCTTCACTTAACGAGGCACGCATCATACTGAGAAGTTGGATGATTGATAGAATATCCATCGAAGAGATAGCACATAAATACGCATGGCTTCAGGAAGTTAAATCTTAAGAGAATTCAGGCTGAATTGAAATGAATAGTCTAACTGACCAACTTACAGCACTTTTTGAGCAAACCGGAAAAGCCCACCATGAGGCATTTGCGGCGGTGGATGGCGCGGATGACGATTGGCCGATCTGGTACGCCGAATATCTGATGGATAAATTCCCCTCGCTTAAGGGAAAATCCTTCGCGAAAAATGAGTTAGCTGAATTGCTCACCCAGTTGAGCAAAGAACACGCAACCAACGCGCCCGCTACTCCCTGGCCGTCGTATTACGCAAAATTTTTCATAGACCACTATGCCTGATCTGGTATAATCCAACGCGATTTCGGAGAATTGAGGCATGATGCGAATTCGCGTAGCGGGCAAACATCCGCTGAACGGCACGTATACCCCATCTGGCAATACCAACGCAGCAATGGCGATGTTGGCTGCGGCACTGCTAACCGAGAAACCCATCAAATTATCGAACATTCCACACACGGTCAATATGCAGGCGATGCTCGCTATTGCAAAGGAATTGGGTGCGAGTTTTGATTGGCATGATGAAGAAACCGTTACCATCAAAACCGAGCAAGTTTGCAAGCGCGTCCTTACGCAGGATGATACCAATGGGTTGGTCGGGATGATGCTGTTTCTACCGTCAATGCTCGTCCGCAGACAGCATATTCGCATTGAATTTGACTTCCCGCTCAGCCGGATTCGCACACATTTGGAAGCTCTGCGTGATTTAGGTCAGGATGTAACCACTACCACCGGGGCGATTGAATGCCGCGCGGTGAATTGGGATCGCAAAGAAATTACATTAATGCAAACCAGCGTCATCGCGACGGCGATTGTCATGATGCTAGCGGCGCGTTTGGGCAAAGAAACGATTGTCTATAATGCAGCCTGCGAACCGCATGTGCAAGAACTGGCAAATCTGCTCTGCGAAATGGGCGCACACATTGAGGGAATCGGCTCGAATGTGCTGCGTATTATCAGCCCACCCGAATTGAACGAAGCGGAAGCCGTCACGGGATCGGATCATATTGAAGCAGCCAGCATCGCAGCGATTAGCGCGTTGTGCGGCGGACGGGTGCAAATCGACGGCATCCGGCGCAACGATATGCAGATGATTATCAAAACCTACCGCCAGATGGGAATCCAACTCGATACTGATGATACAGTGATATTCGTCCCCAAACATGAAGCGCTCACGTTATCCAGCCGCGAAGAAGATGTTGATCTGACGATTGAAACCTCACCCTGGCCGGCTTTCCCGTCGGATTTGACGGCGATTGCCACCGTTGCGGTCACACAGGCGCGGGGAACGGTGATGATTCATGAAAAGCTGTTCAATAATCGCCTGTTGTTTGTCGATAAACTGAAGGCGATGGGCGCGCAAATTGTCCTGGCCGATCCGCACCGGGCGATTGTGATGGGTGCGACCCCTTTGCATGGCATCTATATGGATACGCCGGATGTTCGTGCCGGTCTGGGCATGTTGGGCGCGGCGCTGGCGGCGAGCGGCGACTCAGTGATTGACAACGCGCAGGTGCTAGAGCGGCAGTTCGCGGGTGTGTTAAAAAAATTGCAAGGTTTGGGCGCGGAGATTGCTATTGAGTAGTCAGTTACCAGTTGCCAGTTATCAGCAACAGATATCCACTATTGAAATTGACAGTATCAAAATCGTCCAAAAAATCGCTGGTGAAGGACTGCCGGTACTCCTATTACACGGCTGGGGTGCTAATATCAGTTTGGTGTGGCCGCTGGCGGAGCGGTTGGTGACGCTGGGCTATAAAGTGTATGTGCTGGATTTACCGGGATTTGGTGACAGTGAAAATCCTCCGGCGGCGTGGTCAGTCCATGACTATGTGAATTTTGTGCTGGCGTACCTGGATTATTATCAACTCGACAAAATCTATCTATTCGGACACTCCTTTGGCGGGCGACTGAGTCTGGTATTGGGCGCGGAGCATCCCGAACGGATCATCAAAATGGCGTTGGCCGACAGCGCGGGTGTCCGCGAAAAACCATCGAGCAGCGGGCAAATGCGGTTGAAGACTTTTCGATTCGTTCAGAACAGCTTGCGAAAAATTGGCATGAGCGGTCAGGCGGACAATCTGCGCGAATGGTATACCGACAAATATGGCTCGGCGGATTACAAGGCCGCGAAGGGCATCATGCGTGAGACCTTCGTCAAGGTGGTCAACGAAGACCTGCTGCCCTTCGCTGCGCGGGTGAAACCTTCGACGCTGCTGTTCTGGGGCGACCAGGATGCCGACACGCCCTTATCACAAGGTCAACTGCTCGAAAAAACCATCCCCGATGCTGGACTCGTGGTTTGGGAAGGCGCAGGCCATTACAGTTATCTGGAACGACTGGCCGATACCGCGCGGGTGATGGATCATTTCTTCAGAAATTAATACTTGGAATAATCTCATGATGCCTGAAAATAAAAGAGCCGAACTCGTTATCAAAATCAAGAAGGCGTTCAAAAAAACCCCTTTCCCTGGAAATAAGATTGGCGACAAAGAAGAGCTTACAGAGTTTTTAGGTAAGCGTTGGGAAGAAATTAGATTTGATGACCTAAACCGAAACTCCGGCTTTCTCCTATGGTTTGATCCGAATGGATTGATCTATTATTTACAAGCCTTTATGGTTGCGATACTTGAGTACCCCGAAAAAGTCACGACTGACGTTAAAGAAAATCTGGTTCGGTATTTGGGCGGAGAACAACCCAAATCGGAAAAATTCCGAAAACTTTTTAGCGAAGAACAGCAAGAGTTGATCCTTCAATTTCTCCTGAACTTGCAATACGACGATCTATACCCACCAACTTCTCAAAAACTAAATCCAGGCGCTCAACGTCTTGTGGCAAGACGTAAAGCTGAATATAACGCAATGTGGAATCAAGCAATTGACTATTGGAAGTAGCACGCAATAAAAATATGAATCTTCCTCTCCTCATCATCGCGCTTATCTGGCTTATCGGAACGTGTTTCCGCATCTATAAGCAGGCGCGATTTTTCCAGATTGAAGAATACATGGGCGGGCGTTACCTGCACTGGACTTTCGCGCGGCGCGAACGCTGGCTGCTCCGGCGTCCGATCATGGCCTGGATTGGCGCTGGTGTAATCGGTTTCGTGTTGAGCGAAGCGCCCGGAGATGTGCTGCTCATGATTATCGGCATCATCAGCGCAATCATTGCCGTCTGGCCGCCTGATGAGGGTGAAATCAAGAAAGCGTTCCGGTCTACTCCACGCGCAAAACGGATGCTAGGTGCGGCGTTCGTAGTGGCGACGTTCGATCTCGTGTTGTACCTGTTCATCCTGAGCAAATTACCTATCCCGGACATGGGCGCAATCCGTTTTGGAGTTTATGGATTCGTCGGGTTATTCCTGTTTTTGAGCGCGCCGTTCATCCTGATCGCTGGAAATTTATTGATGACTCCGGTGGAAGCCTTTTTCCGGCGGCAGTTCATCAACCGAGCGCGGGGGGTGCTGGACGATGTGCAGCCCAAAGTCATCGGTATTACAGGGAGTTACGGCAAGACCAGCACCAAAACCTATCTGGCAAATATCCTGAATGGACGCTACAAAACTTATCCGACACCCAAGAGTTACAACACACTCATGGGCGTGAGTATGGCGATCAACAACGATTTGGCGGGCGACCACAGCGTCGAGTATTTCATTTGCGAGATGGGCGCTTATATCCCCGGCGAGATTGAGCGCATCGCCGACCTGACGCAACCGAGCATCGGCATCGTAATCGAGATCGGGCCGCAGCATCTGGAACGTTTTGGCACATTGGAAAATACCGCGACGGCCAAGTACGAACTCATCAAGGCGCTGCCTGCCGATGGATTAGGCGTGTTCAATTGGGATAACCCTTATGTGCGCGCCATGTACGAGAAAGGTTATCCGCAAAATCGGATCGCGGTCAGCCGGGAAGTTGACCCGGCGAACATCCCAGCGGGCGGGCCGCGCTTCATCGCTTCGGATGTGAGCGAAGGGCTGGATGGCCTGCGCTTCACCGTGACGGATACACAAACGGGCAGTCAAGAAATTTTTGAAACACCCCTGCTCGGTCAACATAATGTGACCAACCTTTTGCTGGCGACAGCCGTAGCCATCCACGAGGGGATGTCACTCAAGGATGTGGCGCGGCGGGTGCGCAGCCTGCAACCGGCAGAAAGTCGCCTCGTGCGGCGGGTTTCGGCTGAAGGAATCACGATTATCAACGATGCCTACAGCGCGAATCCGGCGGGCGTGGTGAGCGCATTACAGGTCTTATCCCTGCACCAGACCGGGCGGCGACTGCTTATCACACCGGGCATGGTGGAATTGGGGTCGGTGATGGAGGCCGAGAACCGCAAATTGGGCGAAATTGCGGCAGACCACGCGACGGATGTGATCCTGGTCGGTCAGCAGCAGACTGCGCCGATCAAAACAGGACTTCAGGCAGCGGGTTTCCCAGCGGATCATTTACAGGTCGTGGATACGCTGGCTGAGTCGGTGGCGTGGTATCAGGCGAACTTGAAAGCGGGCGATACGGTGCTGTTTTTGAATGATCTACCGGATACATACACAAGTTAAAAGTTGAAAGTTAAGAGTTAAAAGAAAAAGATTCAAAGCAAAGGCGCAAAGTGCAAAATTGTCGCCGGAGTGTGCGGCGGGAAGCACGAGAAGCGCCGCCGTTGTGGCGAATGTGTGCGGCGGGAAGGCCGGGGACAGCCACCGTGTTGGCAGTTAATCGGCGGGAACACGGGAGATTAGCGCCGCTGCGGCGGTGGCGCAGTTGGCGAATTCTCAGTGTTGGGGTTGTCGCCGTTGTCGTGGTCGCCAGACAACCTCGATTATGCTAATTTTCTGCCAACCTCTGCCAATCCATAACCATTCCCTATAGGTCGTATGATAAGATCATTTTACAAGGTATTTGAACCCAGATGTGAAACATTTGTTTGAACATTCGGTTCGAATTTTGAAACGAAACCTGACATGTATAAGGTTACACTGCAAAGTCCGCTCTCCATATTGATTTCTATTGTTGCACTGGTGGTTTTTATTCTCATCCTGACACGGGATTATCCCATCCAGCAAATTGCAACATCGAAAAAAGTCCCATCAGACCGATCATCCAAAGCACAATCCCAATCGAAAGGCTATGGGGAATTAAAGGGGTTCATCTCGAAAATTTTGAACAATCCTTGCCGATGGTCAGCACACCTGAATTACTCATCGCCGCGCGATATGGTTGCAATAGGTCACAGCGTTTAAACTGCAATCAGGTGAAGTGGTCTGGAAAACTGAGCAAGATGATGCAGCACAAAAACGCTTTAATGCAATTAATAATCCTGAAAATCTCGCACTGGATTACATTCGCCATCAAATATATGTATCTGGCGACAACGAAATTCGGGCTATCTCAATTTCGGACGGCACTACTATTTGGAGAAACGTCTCAGATCAATACCGAGGGGAAACCCTTCGTGTTCTGATAGGAGAAGACGGTCAACTGACGGTTAAAACAAATCGGGGCTGGTATATCGACCCCGATTCAGGTGAACTTTCAGAGCATCCGATTGTTATTGCAACGCCCAATTCAGGGTTTGTTGCCACAGTTGATCCACAAGTCAGCCAAATCTTATCGACACTTAAGGCCCATCGCATTATTTCAAATGCCGTCCGAAAAAATGATGTCATGTATGTGCTCGATTCAGACGCCAAATTACACCTATTGAATGTCCATAATGGCGAAGAAATTGGCTTGATCCAATTCGAGTCGCCCAAGAAAACCGAATTGTTATATGCTCCTGGCGCAATTGGTGGCAGTTGGATTGCTGTCGAAGCAGATACCCTTGCGATTTATTTTCAGGATACCGACACTCTATCGGTATACAAAATTAGCGTTCCGAAGTAAACGTTCAAGGGAATTACATTTGAAAAACAGTTCCGGTTCTGGTGAGAATGCGGCTGCCCCGATAGAATAGCATCATAAAAACATTGGGGAGCGCGTGATGAAGAAAATTGTCGTGACCGGGGGCAGCGGAAAAGCGGGGCGCGCGGTGGTGCGCGATCTGGTCGAGCACGGCTATACGGTGTTGAATGTTGATCTGAATCCGCCGAAAGAACATTTAGCCCCTTTCCTCAAAGCCGACCTAACCGACCTAGGACAAGCCTATGAAGCGCTGCGCGATGCGGATGCCGTCGTGCATCTGGCGGCGATCCCCGCGCCAGGATTGCAAACTGACGAAACCACCTTCCGCATCAACATAGACAGCACCTATAACATTTTCTCGGCGGCCACCCATTTGAAATTGCAGCGGGTGGTATGGGCATCGAGTGAAACGACGCTCGGTTTGCCATTTGACCGGGAGCAACCGGCCTATGCGCCGATTGACGAGAATCATCCGCTTTATCCCGAATCGAGTTACGCGCTGTCGAAGATTTTGAGCGAAGAAATGGCGCGACAGATGAACCGTTGGACGGGCATTCCGTTCATCGGGCTGCGCTTCTCCAACATCATGGAACCACACGATTACGAACGCTTCCCGACTTTCTGGAATGATGCGCGGCTGCGCAAGTGGAATTTGTGGGGGTACGTGGACGCGCGCGATGTGGCGCAAAGCTGCCGCCTGGGCTTAGAAGCCGATTTCCAGGGCGCAGATCACTTCATCATCGCAGCAGGTGACACGGTGATGACGCGCCCCAACCGCGAACTCATGGCCGAAGTCTTTCCGGGCGTAGCGCTGCGCGAGGGCGTGGGCGAATTTGATACGCTGTTGAGCGTGGACAAGGCGCGAAAAGTGCTGGGTTATGAGCCGCAGTTTTCCTGGCGGCATCATTTGGAAAAGTAGAATCGAGATTTGATGGATATAACCCAACAGGGAATTGTACTCTTCGGCACTATTTTAATGGTCGCAGCGTTGATCGTGTCCTTCATTCCAATCCTACCAGGGACGGTGATTGTATGGATCGCGGCCATCGCCATTGGCTTCATTACAACGTGGTCGCGCTTCACCCCGGCGGCAGGCATCGCAGCGACGGCAATCATGATTTTCAGCGTCAGCAGCGATTTCTGGCTGCCTGCGTTGGGCATCAAAACCGGCGGTCTAACCTGCTTGGGCGCAATTGGCAGTCTGGTCGGTGGATTGATCGCGACATTTTTGATCCCCATACCGCTTTGTGGAACCTTGATTGGTGCGGTCATCGGGGCGCTGGTGTTCGAGATGATTCACTTCCGCAATATGCAGAAGGCTTTACAGGCGGGGCAATCTGCCGCTACAATGTTCGTCCTGGGTTACATTGTCGAAAGTGCGTCCAGTATCGCGGTCTTCGTGGTGTATCTCGTGAGTCTGGCGACAACGGGTAGCGGATAGCCGTTAGCAATGAGCTTTTAGCCTGTAGCAAGAAAATGCTGATTAGTGATTGATTGTTGGTAAAAGAAAAAGCAAATTTGATTTCGGCAATCATCAATAGCTAATAATTAATCGCTGGCCTGAAGAAAGGCGTTATTATGAGCGCAAAACGCAAAACAACCGTCGGCGTGATATTTGGCGGACGCAGTGTGGAGCATGATGTATCGGTCATCACCGGACAGCAGGTGATGAAAGCTTTCGACCCGGAACGGTACGAAGTCGTGCCGATTTATATTGACCGCGACGGCAAATGGTTCACAGGCGAACCACTGCTCGACCTCAACAATTTCAAAAATGAGGTCGCAAGTTTAAAAGGCGTGGACAGCGCCATCATTTCGCCGAGCGTACAGCATCATGGCCTGATTGTGAACCCAGCTTCCGGGCGCTTCGAAAAAAGCGAAGTCAAGCGACTGGATGTGGTTTTCCCGGCGGTTCACGGGTCACACGGCGAAGACGGCACGCTGCAAGGTCTGTTGGAATTGGCAGACATCGCCTATGTTGGCTGTGCGGTGCTGGCATCCGCACTCGCCAACGACAAAATCATGACCAAAATCGCCCTGAGCCAGCAAGGTGTCCCGGTGGTAGAAGGCGTATCCTTCAGCCGCAGTGAATGGCTGGAAGCGCCGGATAATGTCATCAGCCATATCATCCACGAACTGCCCTATCCGGTGTTTGTGAAACCGGCGACACTGGGATCAAGCATCGGCATCAGCAAAGCAGCGGATGAAGCCATGCTGCGGGCGGCAATTGACGTAGCAACCAATCTTGACCGCCGGATTCTGGTTGAAGCCGCCGTGACCGATAGCGTCGAAATTAACTGCGCGGTCATGGGCAATGGTGAGAATATCCGCGCGTCGGTATTGGAACAGCCCGTCACCTGGGATCAATTTTTGACCTATGAAGAAAAATACATGCGCGGCGGCGAAGGCATGAAAAGCGCCGAACGAATTATCCCCGCGCCCATTAGCGCGGAACTGACCGAGCAAATCAAGCAAATGGCGATTCAGGGGTTCCGCGCGATAGATGGACGGGGTACGGCGCGCATCGACTTCCTGGTGAAGCTCGACCAGAACGAAGTTTATTTGAACGAACTCAATACGATGCCGGGATCGCTGGCGTTTTATCTGTGGCAGGAAGATGGTCTCTCGCCGCGCGATATTGTCCATGAATTGGTCGAGTTGGCACGGGATGCCCACGCGGAAAAGCGGCGCAGCACCTATAATTATCAGACGGGTTTGATCGAACTGACACGATCGCGCGGAGGATTGAAAGGTGTCAAAGGCAAGATGCGCACACCAACACAATCCAAACCGACGAATTAGCCAGGATTACTGGATACCACTACAATGGAATTATATTTTTGACCGTAGGGGGAGATGCGCTGTGAAATTGCGCGTGCGCGAATTGAGTATAATGCTGGCGATGCTGCTACTAATGGCGGCGTGCAACGGCAACAAGACACCCACCGTCGTCGTGATCGTCCCATCGGCCACCGCAGGCGCGAAAGTGCCGACACGGATGCCGACCAGCAGCCCCCTGCCAATCACCCAGACTCCAACCGAAACACTCACCCCTACCTCGTCTGTGCCGATGGCGCAGGCCGTTCGCAGCATGTCGGTGCGCGGCGGGCCGGGATCGAGTTATCCAGTTGTTGGCACACTGGATGCGAATGCCCAGTTGGAAATCACCGGCATCAGCGAAGATGGAAGCTGGTATCAGGTTAAACTCAGCGATGGAACCCTGGGCTGGCTGGCATCGTCAAGCGCGGTTGTGACCACCTTCGGCAACATCGCGGGCGTGTCTGTGGCGCTCGAACCAACCAATACCCCCACCGATACACCTGCCGCAACATCGACGCTGACAGCTACCGCTACCGAAACGGCAACATTTACGCCAACTGCAACCGAAACTCTGGCTGCAACTGAAACCTCAACTGCAACGCGCACCCCAATTCCGTCGCCAACAGCGGGTGTCCCACAGTATGTCAGCGCAGTGCTTGGAGAAGTGGGTGTAGCGCAGGATACCGGCTATCTGGCCGAGGAAAAACGCCAGGATACAGTTGACAATTCCGGTCAGGACAATCTGGTGAGTTGGAACCGCCTTGACAACACCTACAGCGACTTTGTGCTCGCCGCGACGATTGGTTGGGGCGAAGGCGCGACAGATGATTACTGTGGCTTCACTTTCCGCGACATTAATCAAGACGGCGACAAAAATACGCTGTACGCTGTCCATATCAATCGTCTGGGGCGCTTATGGTTCGCGGAATTGACCGACAGCGTTTGGGGTGACAACAATTATGGCAACGGCGAATTCGTCAAAATTGACGCCAGCGATACTAACGAATTGATTCTCGTTGCTGTTGGCGATACCTTCTCAGTCTATATAAATGGACATTACTCCGCACAGTTCCAGGACGACACACTCAAAAATGGACTGGTCGGGTTGATGGGCGGTACATATGAGAGCAGCGATAAAAGCGACTGCACCTTCAGCGATGCGTTTGTTTACAGTCTAGACTCCGCTGTTGCACCGCCCGCGCCGACCCCGACTTCACCGGCAGCTTTCAACGAGGCGATTGGAATCAGTTACGGTAACACGATGAAAGGCACGATTGGTGGCGACGTGGCCGGCGGGCGTTATACCTTTGCGGCACAATCGGGCGATGTGGTGAGCATCAAGATGAGCCGCGACTCTGGCGACCTTGACCCGCAAATTATTGTCCTTGACGCCGCTGGCAACGAGCTTACGCGCAACGACGACACAAGCGGTCAGGAAACACGCGATGCACTGATTGACAGCTTTAGCGTCCCAGCAGACGGAAACTACACGATTATCGCGACACGCTATCAGGAAAATGTGGGTCTCAGCGCCGGGGATTACAGCCTGACGCTCGATAAGACCAATTAATAATCAGGGTGTAAAGAATAAAAAAAGACACAGAGAAATTAAAATCCTCTGTGTCTTTTGATTTACCTAATAGTGAATTGCTTTACTTCCCCTGCCCGACAAAACGATAGCCGATGCCATATTCGTTCTGGATATAGGTCGGCGTTTTGATGTCCGGCTCAATTTTGCGGCGCAGATGCGACACATAAATACGGGGATAGTGATGTTCGCTGGTGTATTCCACGCCCCACACTTGTTCGAGCAACTGCTGGAAGGTCATCACCTTGCCCGGATTTTTGACAAAAGTCGCCAGCAATTTGAACTCGGTGGGCGTCAAGCGGATTTCTTCGCCACCCACATGGACATGACGCTTGCCCAGATCAACTGAGAGATATTCATCGGTATAGCCCAGCACGCGCTCTTTGTCGTCGGAATCAACGCGGGCACGGCGCAGCAAGGCACGGACACGGGCATGGAATTCAATATTGCGCAGCGGCTTGAGCATGAATTCATCCGCACCCAGATTCAACCCCTCGGCAATTTCTTCTTCCGAAACGGCGTGAGCCGTCATCATGAGGATGGGCACGTCGGACAATTCGCGGATGCGCTGGCAAACGGTCATCCCGTCCATTAGCGGAAGCGCAACATCCAGCACGACCAAATCGGGCTTAAGGTCATGGAAGAGCCGCAGTCCCTCCAAACCATTGCCTGCTGTCGCCGCCTCATAACCATTCCGTTGAAGGTCAAGCTGGAGGAGACGCGACATTTCTTTGTCATCTTCAATAATTAAGACACAAGTCGCCATGAGAAACCATTTTGCTA
>JBDTNB010000080.1:0-28330 GCA_039933955.1 Chloroflexota bacterium | reverse complement strand
GGTCATTCTCCATCGTTACGTCGGATACGGATAGATCAGAGTGAAAAACGATCAACAGACTATTCGTTCCTGACGGGCAATCAGCCGCAACGTGAGTAGAAAATACCTCACCATCGCGGTCACACCTCCCCAAGATAAGATGTCAATGCAATTATGGTTCGAGAACAGGTCTATTATGGCTTAAATCGAAGCTTTGCGGTAGGGAAAAGTTGCCTAAAAAGGAGACGCGAGGGGCAAGCCTGATCTTACCCCTCGGCCAATCTACGGCGATACGGGTTGGGGTATAGGAGGAGCTGCTCCCGTCCAGTAAATTTCGCGGCTGATACGGAATTCAGTCGGCACGTCGGCGGAAGGCCCAGTCGCGATATTGGCCTGCCAACGCATGGCAAAAATCGAAATTTTGGACTCGCCTACACAGCGCGCAACATTATCACCAGGTAGCGGTTGATCATTCTCACTTGTCGAGTTGGCTTGAGTATTCCCACATTGGAATAGTGCCAACCGACACTGCCCACCACTGTTCGTATAATAGGTTACGATGTCACATGGCTTTTGACGGCTGTCATATAGCCAATCATCGACCCCGTAGTCCGTATTGGTGTGGCTCATCAAAGTCAGGTCGCCGGGCAACGGCGGCGCTGGCGGAAAAACTATCACATACAACACGCCCAAGACCTGTGTACCGATGAAAACAGCCAGCAACAGCGCGATTACACCCAGTAAAATAACCCGCAATGGAACTGTACGCCGACCTGTAACCGCATCTGCCTGTTCCTCATCTATTTCGGGTTCGGAATCAGGATTCCCAGGTTTGGTCGTGTGCGACAATTGTTGTGCCTTTATTTTTATCAATGCCGGGCTGGATGATGACCGTCGTCGTCTGACTGACGAAAAAGCCGGAACGATCAAATAAGCAGGTATATTGATATGGGGTAATTCCGGGCTTGCCCTGTTGATATTCTAACTGTTCACCCGCAGCGGGAAAACGCTTACATTCGCGGAGTTCTTTTTCGGTGCCAGAGCCGTAAAAACTATCCATTTTATCCTGGTAATAGGCGACAACATCTTCGGCTGAGGTATTTGGAATCTGGAAATATTCAGTTTGCGAGGTTTTCGAATGCGGAACTTTACCGCCGACAGATGCACCGGGAAAAGGATCAATTTCAAGCGGCACTTGATGTGATGCGCGGTCAATAAAGAAAAAAGCTATTGCGCCAACGATGAAGAGTACGCCAATAATCGCGGCGAGTGTACCAACACGAATAACTGAAATATTTCCGTCACGACCTAACATTTATCTCTCCTCTATGAACGCTTGCATTTGCTGAATATCGTCAGCAAGCAGTTGACCATACGGCGTTTCTTGAAAACGGATTGCATTGTCCTGCCAGTAGGGCAAGCCGCTAGCAATTAAATCGCTTGTTGGCGGCTGCCCCGCTCCGAGCCGATATAACAGGTATTGCGACATGAGTGTGCGATGAGGTTCCTGGGCAACATCTGCGGCTGCCTTTAACATCAACTTTGCTTCATCCGTTTTTCCGAGCCGGTACAGAGCCTCACCCAAATCGAACTGGACGATTAATGGTGCGGCAGCATCCAATGCTTGTTTTATTTTAGCAGCAGCTTGAGCGTACTGTCCCTTAACAAGCAGTGTACGCCCGATTCCGTATAGAGGAAAGTGATCCAAAGGTCGCAATTCTAAAGCTTTTGTTAAGACTTCCTCACTTTCGTCGAGCATTCCAAGCTGGCGATAAGTATTTCCGAGCAAGGTTAGTGATTGAGCGTCAGGTTTTCCATTGACATTAAGGTTTTCTAATACCTGACGCGCTGATTCAAATTCTTCCGCGAGATAATAGCGCTGTGCCCGCGTAAAAGGCGTAATCATCCCCCGATTGCCCCACATAAATATGATTTGAATCACTATAATCAGACCGACAAAGCCAATAAGCGACGGCTGTCTGATATTTTCTGGGCCAACTGCCAGCACGAGGAGGGTAACAAGCAGGAGACCTAAAGCGCTTAACAAGGCAAAACGGGATGGCGCATCCCAGGCGCGGAAACGGCGAATGACATAAGCAGAAAGACGGGTCATATCTTTATCCTAAGTTTCCCGAATCGGCTTCGGCTATCGCTGCCTGAATCGCTGAAATTTCGCGGGAGAGTGCCTGCCCATAGGCCGTGCCTTCTAAAGCGTTCAAACCGGACTGCCAGGTCGCCAAGCCATCGCGCGCACTCATCATCTTGGCCGTTGCGCTGACCGCCTGCTTTGGATCGTCATCGGCCAGGAATTGTTGAGCTAAATGATAATAGACACGAACGCCATACATGGCTGGCATGGCATAGACGGCAGCTTTACGGAACGACTGAAGTGCCGTCGTGAAATCGCCCGCAAAACGCTGCACAAAACCCAGTTCCGCCCAGATGATAGGCTGATCGGGTTCCAATTCAGCCGCCAGCATGAGGGCACGAGCGGCTTCTTCGTAGGCAGCTTGCAAACGATAGCCATTGGCTAAAGTGATATATGAACCGGGATCGTTTGGAAAAAGTCGGACGGCACGATCTGCCGTAGCCTGCGCTTTACCTAACTGTCCAGCATATGCATAGGCGCTGGTCAGCAGCATGAGCACTTCGGCGGTTTCTTTCCCCTCTGTAATAGAGCGTTCCAAGAGCGGGATCGCCTCGCGGAAGCGAAAGGCCTCAATGAGGCGATAAGCGTCTCCATAACCTGATCCCTGTTCACGCGATTGACGCGCCAACAGCCAACCAACCCCTACAAACCAGAACGCAAACATCACACCAGCAAGACATAATCCCAACAAGGCAATTTGAATCGAAGGTGAAATCGCGCCGATTGACTGTTCGTGAACGCTAAAAAGTTCTATCAGCAGGCCGCCGACAAATACGCCGCCGCCGATGAAACCCAAAATCAAAGTCACATAGAGAAAAATTAGCCGCAAACGTCCGCTCAAAGACTTACTCCTCTGCTACTAAATCAGCAGGAAGGAGCTGACCGTTTGCCAAAGCCTGTGCAGCCTGCACATCATCACCCAAAACCGCACGTAAGGTATCGGCTTGTTTGTCATCCAGGATAGTCTGCCATTCTTCTAATCCGCGATTGAGACGCTTAATTGCCGCGACCTGTTCGCCCGCTGCATCGGTTTGGCCGAGGCGGCTATAAGCGCGCGCCAGATAAAAATGAATGAGCACCCGGTGGCGCGCATCTTTCACTTTGAGTGCCAGCGCCTTTTGTAGATGTTCAAGAACAGCTTCAGAAGCATTCAAACGGTCTTCGATCATACCCAGATTGTAAAGTGTCACCCAATCGTTGGGCGCAAGTTGATTCGCTTTTTCGGCTGCTTCCAATGCCTGAGGGAATTCACCCCGTTGCAAGTAGACTTCGGCCAGGCCATTGTAGGCAACCGGCGAATCAGGAGCCAGTTTCGTCATCGTCGTATAATCGCGGACGGCGGGGCCAAGCTTGCCCCATACGCGGTACACTTCCGCCCGAAAACGATAATGATTCGGTTCTTTCTGATCGGCATTGATAACCCGATCCATGACTTTGATGGTTTCGGCATATTCAAATTTACGGAGATATTTGACCGCTTCTTTATATTCCATTGGCATGGGACTGCGCGTGAGGAACAAAGCGGCGACAATCCAACCGAGCGCGCCACCCACAAGCACTGCACCATATTGCGGCGCAATGAACAAGGCAATCGCGACTGCGATGATGGCCGGAAGCAGAATCGCAACCCAGCGTCCACGTTCTTCTTTTTGCATCCGCCCGCTGACGATAATGGCTGCGCCGACAATGAAAACCAAAACCAACCCGGATTGTGCAAGACGTACCCAGTCGTATTGGTTGACGATGGCGTTCAACATCAGGCTAATGAGGCCGGTGATGGCAAACAGGAGCATCAACGCACGAATACGTGCAGGGCCGAGGAAAAGTTGAATCTGTCTAATCATGATTTGTGTAACTCAGGTCTCCGCGCATATTGCGTGAGTATAGCTTCGCCGTCAACCCATAGGGATTTATGGCGCAAAAGTATGTTGTGTTCATCCAGCCATACGAGCGATTCAGGTTTCAAAGTTTCTGGCGTCAACCATTCGACTTTTCTAGCCGGATAGATTTTACCAGCAATCTCTACTGATTCTTCGCCAAGAATTCGAACGATCTCTTCACAGAAATAACCTTCAAAAGCGGTATTATCCTTGTAATGCGGCTCGTAGAAAAATGTCGCGACCTTCTTATCCGGTTGAAGCGCATATTGTGCGATGGCAAACCCCATCAAGAGGTGCGTTCCGGCGGCGCGCACTACCCATTCTGATGACCATTCCAACTCATCAATCAAAGACGGCTGGTTATCCAATATACGGATCATCTGAAGGTGATCCCCAAAAAATGTATAGGTGGCTTTGACGGTGTCCACGTTGACATCTTTATACGGAGGTGAAACCGCACCGAACGCGCGAACCTCAATCCGCTCCAACTTTTCGCCCGGTAGACCAGCACTATACAGCGCCTCCAACAGCATGGTGTCCCCGTGAACCTCGTCGTCCCGCCCATCCCAATCGACGCGCACAAGCTGCGATTGGTCAGGGAGTTCGTGGATCGTCCAGTGTTCGACCAAGCCCGACGGTTCGTCGTCGCGGTAATGGGTATAGACACCACTGGCGACAAATTTTTCTTGCAGGCTGGACGGGTGAATCTGACGCATGAAAATCAGGCATCCAATTCCACGTAGAGCCGCTTGTTAATACCGCCCTTGCTCTTGTAATCGGTAATATGGATGCGCCCGACCTCGCGGGTATTGGCAACGTGTGTGCCGCCATCGGCCTGCAAATCGAGGCCGACAATTTCAACCGTGCGTACTTCGGGAATGCCCTCTGGCAGCAAATTGATTTTTGTGCGAATCAAATCCGGGATTTTGAAGGCTTCATCACGCGGCAGAATTTTAACGCGGATGTCACGGGCGGCTTCGACCTCGACATTAATCCGTGCTTCGATTTCCGCGACCAATTCTTTTTGCAGGCGCTCAAATTCAAAGTCCATGCGGCCTTGAAGCGGTTCCATGTTGCCGCCGGTCACACTCGCGCCATAATAGCGCCAGACTGTGCCGCATAAAATGTGCATTGCGGTATGCGTGCGCATCAGTTTATAACGTCGATCCCAGTCCAATACCCCTTGAATTTGCGTGCCAACTGAGGGCAAATCACCCTCAATAATGTGAACATTGCCGCGTGCAATTTTCGAAAGGGTGTAAGTTTTATCACCAGCAATGATTTGTCCCAGATCGTGTGGTTGACCGCCGCCGCCAGGATAAAAAGCTGTGCGATCTAAAAGGATGCCGTTTTGTTCAGCATCAATACCTACGACCTGCGCCGTGAACTCACGTAGATAACTATCGGTTTGATACAACAATTCGGTCATTTTTTCTCTCCTAAGCTGGAGCGCATCCGCAGCATGACCTCGCGACCACCCATTGAATGCCAGAAAGCGATTGCATCAGGATTATGAGCGGCAACATGCCAGTCAAAATGAATGACATCCTGCTCACGAAACCATTGGATTAAAGCCTCGACCAATGAACGACCAATCCCGCTCCGGCGATAGGCAGTATCCACATAAATATCGGCCAAAAAGCCACCCGGTTCCTGAGCAAAAATGTCAGGCAGCAAATCGACAATCATGCCGAGGATAAAACCAATGACCTTTCCGTCAGCTTCAGCAACAAATGCCCGCGTATATTGATCGTCGAGATGCTGCAACAGGCGTTTGGTATAACGTCCAGAACCATTAGGCGCAGCACCGGGCAGTGACTCATCAAGTGCCTGATGATAAGCGACCAATGCTTCCCATAATTCAGCAATCGCAGGCGCATCACTGGCTGTTACTGGACGGATCACTATTTTATCCACATTAAGTCTACCCATTCCACGGCTCCTTGCGCACGCCAGAAAGCCTGCTCAACCGCCCCTACGCGCGGCACATAGGCAACGACATTCTGAATTTTCCGCTCGAAAAACCATACTTTCAGCGCGTCCAACAACTGCCGCCCTACTCCACCTTGATGACAATGAGGGTCAACCACAATTTCTTCAACAAAACCCATGTGTGTTGGAAAAACTCCCGGCGGCGACGGTCTAATCCATGCAATGGCATATCCCGTCAGGGTATCATTGTGATGTGCGATTTCTATTCTACAATTAGAATCAGACAGCCATTCAGAAACGGCTTGTGTCCAAAGCGTCTTTGCATCCGGCCTAAGGCTAAAACGGCGATCAAACTGCTGCTGTAAGACCATTTTTTCGTGCCAGAGGCGCGTTAAGTCAGGAAGGTCAGTTAAGGTGGCTGCGCGGATTGTCAGGACTTGCATTATCCATCACTCAAATTGCAAAACAGGATAGCACTGAGAAACACGCAAAGCAAGCGTGTGATATACAATATCTACCATGACAACAACAATTGAAGTGTTACCAAAGGATTGGCCGGATTGGATGCGGCAGGCACGCCAGGGCGTTGATTGGGGTATTGTGCTCATCTTTGCTTTCAGCCTGACCATCGCGATGCCATTTCTGACTCAAAACGATTTACCTCATACGAATGCCAGCGAAAATTATGTGTATCGTTCCGCAGATTATGCGGCAGCATTGCAAGAGGGTCGCCTATATCCGCGTTGGTCAGCGAATGTTTTCGGCGGTTATGGCGCACCCATTCCTCATTATTTTCTACCGGGTGCCGGATACGCCGCCGCAGTTATCCAGGTGCTTTTCACCAACGATCCGGTTCTGGCTGTTCGAATTTTGTATGCACTTTCATTAGGTGTGGCCGGTACAATGGTCTATCTGCTGGTCACGCGACGTGTAAATGCGACTGCGGGTCTATTGGCGGGGATTTTATATGTTTATAGCCCTTATGTCGGTTTAACAGCACCACAAATTCTCGGAGATTTACCCGTCGTAATGTCACTGGCGCTGATGCCCATGCTGTTATGGAGTACAGATCGCCTTGTTATCCACAACAAACCGATTGATTTTGCACTTGTCACACTTACAACCAGCGCTCTTTTTCTAACAAATATTCAAGCCGCTATGGCGAGTCTATTTTTAGCTATCGTGTTGCTGATCTGGCACAAAAGCACTATCCGTCAAAACGCACATATATTATTCATCTTGGGGGGATTTCTGCTCGGTATTGGAATCGCCGGGTTTTACTGGATTCCGGTTTTGCTTGAAGAAAACGGGGTGCATTGGCTGATTCCACGTCTTACTCAAGATTATCAACTCGCCCTCCCGTCGCTTTTCTCTCCATTACTTCAGGTTGATATTGGGGAGATGATACACGCACCACAATTGACGATTGGCATGAGTGGAATCGGCTTTAGCATAGCTGGGGTCATTAGCGCGCTTCGATTTCGCGCACGGGTTTGTTTTCAAATCTTGTTTCTGGTGTGTGGAATCATTCTCACAGCATTTGCTTTAGTGCTGATGCCACATGAAGTCTGGCTTTTAGGCCCGATTGCCCTGTGTCTGTCTATTGGTGGAAGCGCAGTCGCCCAATTTCGAACGCAACTACCCACCCGCTGGAAAGGATTGTTCTTATCGAGCTTACTCATTCTGATTTGGATTGTGTCATCGCCAGTATGGCTGCCGCCTGTTACCCATGAGCCGTTTGGTGATACTGACGCTGTAGCGCAGGTCGAATATGAACAGCAAGGTTATGGGGTCGCAGTTGTGCCACCCAACCAAGCGATTCCATCTACTGTCCCGGATAATCTAGCGCCGAACCGTTTTTTGTTTGAAGGCTACCAAGCGGGTGTTATCAATAAAATCACGCCTTCACAGCTAAACAGTGCAATTCAACTGGGTCTCCTGGATCATAATACCCATAGTGACACCTATCAACTAAGGACAAACGGCCCCATCACATTAGACATCCTCACCGCCTATTTTCCGGGATGGAAAGCATTCCTGTCAGACCATACCATTCCACTGACATTAAACCCCGAAACCGGTCTAATGCGGGCGAGTGTACCCACCACAACCAACAATGAACTCTCGATTGTATTAGGTTCAACGCCCATCCGCACGGCAAGCTGGATCATCACCTGGGATTTATTACTCATCCTGGCGGTTGTTACCTGGGGTCGCTTACGTCGTTCACGCCCTATTTATAATGAAAACGAATTATTATCCTATCGGGAAATCCGTTTGGCAGCGTTGGTGCTGCTGTTATGTGCAGCGATTATTTATGCTTTTAATGATGTAAGCCTCCCGCTCTCCCTGCGCATGAAATCCGGCTATGAATTACAAAACAGCACTGTCGTGCAGAACCGAACCGACAGCGGCATGAATTTATTGGCATTTCGCCTGGATAATAATCGGTTTCAGCCCGGACAAACCGTTGATCTGACGTTATTCTGGCAAGCTCAGCGTTCACTGATTGAAAATTATCGGGTTCGAGTCCACTTTATAAATAACCGAGATGGGAGTGTCTGGAATTACACACAGTGGCACGAACCGGGATTTTACCCGACACGCCGTTGGAAATCGGGGTTATATGTCAGAGATGATTATCACTTCCAACTTGAGCCTGATATGACACCGGGAAATTACCAAATTAATGTGGAAGCTAATCTTTGTAAATTGGCATGTGATTCCGATGGCCTGCTCACATTCTTTAATATCAACGGTCAGGTTTTAGGGACGCAACTTACGCTGCCAACACTGCTGGCAATATCCGGCTGATTTTGCTTGTGTTTCTCAATATGGGTTTGTACAATTGGGCAAGCTGGCCGATTCTTAAGGAGCATTTGTGACATGGGCAACGAAACTATTGCATCGCAAGTGGGGCGTGCGTGGCGTTTTCAACGCGAGGGACAGGCCGATAGCGCAGTAAAAGAATTTGAAAAAATTCTCCGCCAAGACCCTGATGATATTGATGCCAACTATGGAATGGGACTTGCACAACGCAGTGCAGGCCATCCTCAGGCCGCCGCTGAATATTTTCAGCACGCGCTTGACATCGTGGATACGAAAGATACTGCGGGACGTATTGCGCGCGATGCGGCGGCCAACGACTTCCAGACCGAGCGCATCAAGCCGAACACCGCCGAAGATGATCGCTACATGATGCTCACGCGGATGTTAAAGCAGCGGTTGGATGAGACCAACGCGACGCTTAAAACTTAAGCGAAATATTTTCTGAATGAATAAACAGGAACGCCTCATCAAAACCCTGGCGGGCGAACCGACTGATCGCGTGCCTGTGTCACTTTGGCGTCATTTTCCCGGCGATGACCAACGCGCGGCAGACCTCGCTCGCTCTGTAGTCGAGTTTCAAAAATCCTATGATTGGGATTTCGTGAAAGTGACGCCAGCAAGCAGTTTTTGTGTGTCGGATTATGGCTTGCACGATGAATGGGAAGGCCATCTAGAAGGCACACGCACCATCACGAAGCGTGTGGTGTATCGCTCGTTAGATTGGACAGAGTTACGTCCTCTTGATCCGCTCAAGGGCGCACTGGGTCGGCAAATCGAGTGTGTAAAGTTAATTGGAGATGGGCTGCGAAACGAGGATGCCCCGATCATTCAAACGATCTTCAGTCCGCTGGCTCAGGCAAAATATCTGAGCGGCAATGAGTTGCTGCTTCGCCATATGCGAACGCATCCGGATCGCGTTCATACAGGTTTAAACGCCATCACAGAAAGCACACTCCGTTTCATTGATGCGCTCAAGCGAAATACAATTGTTGGGATTTATTATGCGATCCAACACGCCAGCTATGATATGATGTCGGAAGAAGAGTATCGACAGTTTGGCCTACCCTATGACCGCAAGATTTTAGAAGCCTTGCCCGAAAAATGGTGGCTGAATATTTTACATTTACACGGTGATGCACCGATGTTCAAGTTATGCAGCCAACTGCCGATTCAGGCCATCAACTGGCACGATCAGGAAACTGAGCCTGACCTTGCACAAGGTAGGTTGAGCTTTAACGGGGCTGTATGCGGTGGGCTTTCACGTTGGCAGCATATCCATCATGGGACGCCAAACGTCATACGCGAACAGGCGCGCGTAGCAATGAAAGTGACCAGCAGTCGCCGGTTTATTCTAGGATCCGGGTGCGCAATCCTGGTTACATCGCCGCTATCCAATATCCGCACGGTGCGCGAAGTGGTCGAGACGGTAGGAACTTAAGTGTCTATTCGTGTAATTGCCGGAAGCGCAAAAGGCCGAAAACTGAAATTAGTTCCGGGTGATACGACCCGCCCGGTCATGGATCGTGTCAAAGAATCGCTTTTTAATATTATTGGTCGGAACATCATCGACGCCACCTTTTTGGATTTATTTGCGGGAACGGGGAGCGTCGGGATTGAAGCTTTAAGTCGGGGCGCAAAACACGCCGTATTTATCGATATGGAACGCAAGGCCATTCAAACTATTCAGGACAATATCACGGTTACCAAATTTGGCGATAAGGCGACCATTCGAAGAGATAATGCGTTTAATTTTCTGAAGCAAGAACCGACACAAGTATTTGATTTCATCTATATCGCCCCACCTCAATATAAGGGCATGTGGCAGGAAATTTTACAAGCACTTGATTTAAATCCAGGATGGGTTCATGCGGGCAGCAATATCATTGTCCAAATTGACCCATCTGAATCAGCACCCATCGCACTGGAATATCTGGAAACAGTTGACCAACGGCGATACGGCAACACCTTATTATGGTTCTTCGCTGCAACCCAACAAGAACCGGACAGCGACGCACCGCAGGAGAAATCTACATGACCGATTTGAAACAACTCGAAGCCATCGCCAGTGAATTGATTAAAACATTTGATATTGAAAACCCGCCTATTCCAATAGAAATCATGCTGCAACGCCCCAAGCCAGATATGTGGGAAGAAGTTGATATTACTGAATTATCGGTTGGGTTTCTCAAGACCGGCGGTCATTTTTCGCCCCGTATGTCCCTGGCGCGACTGTTAGCGCGGCACATCGTTCAAAGCGATTGGGGAAAAGGGCGCGGTCTACAAGACCTGCTCAAACAAGATAAAAATGAAGAGCTGTTACGGGTATTTGCGCGGATGCTGATTATGCCTGCCGACATGGTAAAAGCTTTGAGCGCGGGCGCGCGGACACCTATCACCATGAGTATGCACTTCGAAGTCCCGGAGGAGGATGCGCGCCAGCGATTGAAAGAACTTGAGGGGACGGCTTAATTCGTCGCGGGTTTATCGTCTAAATATTTCCGGGCCAGTTGCAAGGCGTCATCCATGGTCTGAACTTCGCCAGCCGCCTGGGATTCTTTAATCAGTTCCAACAATTCCCCTATGACCCGACCTGGTTTTAGATTCAGAATACGCATGAGTTGATTGCCGTCTACTAAGGTTGGCGGCTCGACCAGCTTGTCATAGCGTTCAAAATAGGCTTCCAATAGAATCCGTATTTTCTCCACAAACTTCAGCCAATCCCCCTGATTAAGATGTTCGGCGCGCGTTCCGAGATAATCAGCAAGCGATAACAAACAGATGTCAACACCCGCTGCACCTGTTTGTTTCCAGAATCGGTAAATTGTGCGCGGTGTCAGCGCTTCCAACAAAAGCGGCCGCATATGATTCCGAACGATGGCGACCAGCCATTCCCGCTCAGCATTGCTCAAGCGCAAAGCTGTAGCACGTTCATCAGCCATGTATGCGCCAACCTGCTCATGTTCGAGGAAACGCCACTCGCCCGCTTCGTCTTGATTGGCAGTCGCCAGTTTGCCTACATCGTGCAAAATTGCAGCGAACACCAACAAGGCGCGATGCGAACGCTCATTCGGCCACTGGGTTTCCATATGAGTACGAACATGGGCGCGAAAACCGTCCAACTGGACAGCCATTGACCCCATACTAAATGAGGAGGTCAGATTGTCTGAACGGTGATAATCGAGCACGGACAAGATATTGGATACATCATCAACGACTGCTAAGGTATGTTCCCAAGCATCGCGTACATGAGGCAGGCTCTGTTTGACCCCATGCAGCGCGTCTACTTCCGGCAAAACAAATTTCAGCACGCCAATGACATCGGCAACACGCAGCATGGCAGCGGGTTTAGGCAGCGCCAGAAGTTTAAACCATTCATCGCGCAGACGTTCAGGGGAAACATTCACCAGTTGCGGGCTGACCTGGCGAATGTCAGCGAGGGTTTCAGGCTCGATTCGCATCCCTAATTGAAGACTCTGGCGGATAGCACGCATCACTCGGATAGGATCACTCGCCAATGCATAGGGGGTGCAACGACGCACCGTTCTTACACCAATATCTGACTCACCGTTGAGGGGGTCAATTAAGAGAGATAAGTCGCCATGCGTATCGACAGCCATTGCATTGAGCGTAAAATCGCGGTCTCGCAAGTCATTGAGCAAGCCTTCGCCGCGAAATCGAGCGACATCAAACATTAGACGGCCATCAGGGGTATCCACGAGGGCGCGACCTACATCGCGTTCGCTGTCGAGCGCAAAAAAATCCCCATCAAAGTGATTGGCGATTCTGCGCGCAAGCTTCAGGCCATCGCCCGATGTTGCCAGATCAATATCTTTGAGAGGACGATGCAGCAATGCATCGCGGACTGCCCCGCCGACGATATAAATTTCGTCTTTCGTCTCCGCTAGAAATTCTTTTAACTGGAAAATAATGTCCGGCCAAAACAAAGGGCGCTGCGGCTGACGAGGCGAGAGTTCACTCATTGAAAGAGTCCAGATTCACAACCCCGATAAAGGGCAAATTGCGGAATTTTTCATCCAGATCGAGGCCATAGCCGAATACAAATTTATTGGGGATTTCAAATCCTGTATAGTCAATCGGGATTTCAACCGTGCGTTTTGAAGGTTTATCCAGAAGGGTACAGAGTTTCAAACTGGCGGGACGGCGTGCTTTTAGCACGTCCATGACAAAGCGGAGTGTTTGACCGCTGTCGATAATGTCTTCAACAATCAGCAGATGCCGCCCTTCCACACCCTGCGATAAGTCCATATCAATACGCACATTTCCTGTCGATTCACGCACGCCTTTGCCATAGCTGGAGATAGCGAGGAAATCAATTTCATGGGGGACGGTGATATGACGTGTTAAATCACACAAAAACATCACTCCACCTTTGAGGATGCAGAGTAAAAGCAAGTCCTTGCAGTCAGCGTATTCGGCGGATATTTGTTGGCCGAGTTCTGAAATGCGCTTTTGCAGTGTATTTTCGTCAATCAATATCTCTTGCAGATACTTTTCATAGGCTTGCATACATCATCCTTAAGCAGTGAATGGGAGGATTATAGCATTATGATAAGAAATAACTCAACGCGGCGTTCAGGGTTCACATCGTCGTAACGTGATTTATAATACAGACTGCTTATGCAGGTCAATTAAGGATCGATGCTATGGTCAGCCAACCTCTATCAACCACTATCTCCATCTCGCAACCGCGCGAGGCCGTCCGGATAACATTTAAGGATGGCACAGTATTAGAGGGAGCGGTTGGCACTCCTATCGAAGCATTTCTAGAGATGTATTTGGCACAAAATGGCAGCGATGCCAGCCTGCTCATGGGAGGCATCCTGGACGGGCGTTTGCGCGAGTTGGCTTATCCAGTTATGCGTGATGGAACTCTCGAACAAGTTTTATTGTCGAGCAGTGATGGAGGGCGTATTTATCGGCGTTCTCTGGTCATGCTGATGAGCACCGCGGCTGAAGAATTATTTCCTGGCGTAAAAGTCAGCGTCCGCTATTCGATTCCGGAAGGCGGATTTTATTGCAAACTGCTCAACCATGAAGCCTTCACCCAAGCAGAATTACAAGCGCTCGATACTCATATGCGCCTGATTGTTACAGCGAATGAAGCAATTATGAAGCGCATCGTACCCCTTGAAGAAGCCACGACATTATTCACTTCACGCGAAGAAGATGACAAAATTCGCCTGCTGGAACAGCGCACCCGTAACAGCCTTACATTGTATGGACTGCGGGGACGAGAAGATTATTATTATGGCTATATGCTGCCTTCTACAGGGTATCTACGCTATTTTCAGTTGATTAGTGTCAACGGCGGTTTCATCCTTCAATATCCCCAGAAGGAAAATCCGACTGTCGTCAAACCCATCAATACATTCAGCAAAATTGTGGATGTCTTCCGCCAAGCCGATGACTGGCTGGAACGCATGGATGTGGAAGATATTGGACAGCTTAACCGGATTGTGAGAGAAGATCGTGCGCATGAATTGATTCTGGTTGCAGAGGCGCTGCACGAACAACATATCGCCCATATTGCGAATGAAATCCGCGAACAGCATGAGACCAAAGGCGTCCAACTGGTGCTGATCGCGGGGCCATCCTCATCCGGCAAAACCACCTTTGCTAAACGGCTAGCGATCCAATTATTCGCGCACGGTTTGCGCCCATTCACGGTTGAATTGGATAACTACTTTGTAGACCGAGAACTCACACCCAAAGACGCAAACGGTGATTATGATTTCGAGTCCATCCATGCCATTAACCGCGAACTTTTCAACGAACAACTGCTGCAACTCATGGCAGGAAATCATGTGCAGCTACCTTTGTTTGACTTCGTGCATGGAAAGAGCATCCCAGGATTAAAGGTACAGCTCAAACCAAATCAAATCACCATCATTGAGGGTATACATGGGTTGAATCCGGAACTCGTCCCGGCGATTCCTTCGGACAAAATTTATCGGGTATATGTTTCGGCTTTAACCCAGTTGAATACCGACAATCACAACCGGGTATCCACCACTGATGTACGCCTGCTGCGCAGAATCGCGCGGGATGCCCAACATCGCGGCTATACCGCTACCGACACCATCATGCGTTGGCCGAGTGTTCGAAACGGGGAGAAAAAAAATATCTTCCCCTACCAGGACAATGCTGATGCCATGTTTAATTCCGCATTGGTTTACGAATTGGCCGCGCTGCGCGCCTTGGCGGAGCCGCTGCTCTTACAAGTTGAACCGGCCACCCCACCCCATATCGAAGCCAACCGACTGCTGTCCTTTTTGCGATGGGTACAGCCATTGTCGATAACCCAACAGGCCATGATTCCCGACACATCTCTTTTGCGCGAATTCATCGGGGCATCCAGTCTTCATGAATATCATCCAGGAGAAATGCATGGAAATTCAGACAATAGCTAAAGGTTTGAATAAACATACCAATGCTACAATAATGAGAAATCGGTTGAAAAAGTAAAGAATAGGTTGGTTGAATGGGCTACAAATTTGCCATCGACTTCGGAACAACCAATACGGTCATCGCACGATGGAACGAAGAAAAAGGCGCATCGGAAGTCGTATCAATTCCCGGAATATGCACGGACGGTTCTGATGGTCGGCCAACCCTTGTCCCTTCTTTGCTATATGTGAATGACGGTAAAGATGGCAAGGTAACGCTGGGTCAAGCAGTACGTGAGGGCAAACTCGACCAACAGCAAGATAATCGACTGTTCCGCAATTTCAAACGTGGGATTGTTACCGCACCCGCACCGGAACCGCGCGAAATTGATGGCGTGCAATGGGCAGACCGCAACGCGGGACGCAGCTTTGTGAAACGGGTGGTTGAATCACTGCCAAACGGCGACAAAGACATTGACCAACTGGTGTTGACCGCTCCAGTAGCATCCTTTGAAGGCTATCTCTCCTGGCTGAACGGCGTCATCGACGAAATCGCGCCGGAAAAAATCCGTGTCGTGGATGAATCCACTGCGGCAGCGCTCGGATATGCTGTCACGAAACCGGGCGCGATAGTGCTGGTATTCGATTTTGGTGGCGGGACGCTTGATCTGTCGCTGGTGCAGTTACCGGAAAACCGCGAAAAAACGGGCGGCATTCTACAAAAATTACTCAAGGGCAATTCGACACAACATTCGGCCAAAGTAATCGCCAAAGCGGGGCGCATTATCGGCGGCAGCGATATTGACCAGTGGATGGTGGCGGATGTGCTCAAACGCACGAAACTCACCACCAAAGACCTGGGCAACGATTATCCGATTTTGCTTACGCGCTGCGAACAAGCGAAAATTGCACTCTCCACTGATGAGAAAGCCGACATCCAATTTGACGCATCGGCCAAACCATACACCATCACCTTCACACGCGCAGAATTGGAAGCGATGCTCGAAGAAAATGGCTTCTACAGTTCACTACGGCGCGTGGTTGATAAAGTGATGCATGTTGCCCGCCAGCGTGGCATTTTCAAAGAAGATATTCACTACGTCCTGATGGTTGGCGGAACTTCGCTCATGCCATCCGTGAAAAAAACGCTCGGCCAATATTTCACCGATATGGCTATCCATTCCGACAAACCCTTCACCTCGGTTGCCGAGGGTGCGCTGCAAGTAGCCGCCGGATTTGGTCTGGAAGATTATCTGGTACACAGCTATGGCATCCGGCATCTTGACCCAGAAACCGGCGAACACCAATATGACGAAATTATCCCGATGGGAAGCCGATATCCCAGTGAACAACCGGTTGCGGTGACACTGTGTGCAGCCCATGACGGTCAAAAAGAAATCGAGTTCGTGATTGGCGAAATCGACACCGACGCGCTTGCCATGATCGAAGTGCAGTATGAAAATGGACAAGCCGTATTCGTCGCGCAGGCCGATTCAAGTGGGCAGCAAATTGTCCCATTGAACGAGGCAAAAGCGCTGGACATGCTGGCAAAACTTGAGCCAACCGGCAAGCCCGGTGAAGACCGCCTAAAAGCCGAGTTTTCAATTGATGACCGACGGCAGTTGCGGATGAAAGTGACTGATTTGCAGCTCAACAAAACCTTAGTTGATAATGTTGTTGTGGTTACACTGCGTTAGGGAGCGTATATGACTGTCGAAACAAAAATTACCGGACGCGAACCACGACTCGCTGTTAACAACACCAAACAAGGCAAGCGGCGCTTATCGCTGCGCCATCTGGCGACTATGCTAAACGTTCTGCCGCCGGAGGCCATTTCGCTGGATGCAGCAGCGGAAATGCTGCGCAATGAAGAATTCTTCGTGCGTTACAATGCGGCCAAGATGTTGAGCCGTCGTGGAGACCGCGAAGCCCGCCTGATTATGCAGGAAGTGCTGACCAATGGTGAACCCCGTTCACGGGCGACTGTAGCGCGCCATTTGTATGGGTTCTCGTGGTTTGCTGCCGAACCATTGATTACATTAGCACTAAAAGACAAAGATGCACGGGTGCGCGAAGGGGCGATTTATGCCCTGTGCGATTTGCGCGAAATGAACGCCTATCAACTCATGGTTGAAATCCTCAAAAACGAAGAGGATGATGTTCGTGCCGCAGCGGCCTGGGGCTTACGGGACTGTCAGGATTCGGCAGCCGTTCCGGTACTGAAAATTGTCCTGGAAGCCAAAGACCCTGAAGTTCGGATCAAGGCTTTGGAATCGCTTGGAGCCAACGACACACCGGAAGCTATGCCAATCGTGCGTAATGCTATGAACGATCCTGAACCGGATGTCAAATATGCGGCGACCTTAAGCCTGCTCGAACTCTCCGGCGAATCCTGGCTGGATGAATTATCCGGTGTGATTGGACGAACCAGCGGCGAGACCCGCCATCAGGTGTTACGCGGATTCTTCCACGCGAGTAACTACCTGAAAATCGACGTAGCAAAAACTAAAGCTGCCGATTTGATGATTGATGCCTTGGAGACCGCCCTCCTGGACGATATGCCAGAAGTACGAACAGCCGTCACTTGGCCGCTGGCCTGGATGCGGCACGAACGCACAGCCGGTATCCTGCGGCGCGCATACAACTTGGAACAAGACAGCGCCGTCAAAGCGCAGATTGTACGTGTTACGACGAGTCTGATGGCCGACGATACGGGTTCAGCCGGTACCACTGTTGCCGAGGATATTTTGCAGCAGGCGCTCAAGAGCACCGATGTGCTGGTCAAAAAAGCCGCCGATGAGGTTATGAAGAACCGGGCAAAGGTGCAAGCTATTCCTGCTGGGGTGTAATCTTCGCCCAGGACTGCGACCACTCTCTGAACCATCTGAGACTAATACCATCGCAATCGTCTAAAATCTTCAAGTGATTTGAGTATGATTCTTAACGCTTGTCTAAAATCATTCACATCCGCTTGACGCACTTCGCTATCGGCTGTAGGATGCAAAATAGGGATGTGAAATTGTTGTCTGCTGCCACACTAGTGCACAGACCATCACTCCACCCTCAGCTAAAGTGATATATGTCTTACCCTCATTTCCCAGGTATATATGATTGAAGTTCAAAATCTAACCAAGCGATATGGCAATCACCCGGCAGTTGACAACATATCATTTGAGGCACAAGCAGGCGAAATTGTAGGGTTATTAGGGCCGAACGGTGCTGGAAAAACCACGACCATGCGCATCCTCACCGGGTTCATGCCGCCGAGCGAAGGCAGTGCAAAAATTGCCGGTTTTGATGTGATGTCGGACTCCATCGAAGTCCGCAAACGAGTCGGTTATCTGCCGGAGCATGTGCCGGTATATCCCGATATGACCGTAAAAGGTTATGTCAAATTCTGGGCAGAACTGCGCGGTGTAAAAAATGCCCGCAAACAAGCAGACCGCGTGCTGGAGCAGGTTCAACTTTATGACCGGCGCAACACATTGGTACGCAACCTCTCCAAAGGAATGCGGCAGCGATTGGGATTGGCGCAGGCGCTGGTACATGACCCACAGGTCGTAATCCTGGACGAACCAACAATTGGTATTGATCCACAGCAGGTGATTGAAGTGCGGGAAAGTGTGCGGCAGTTAGGCGAAAAGCACACCGTTTTGTTCAGCACCCATATCCTATCTGAAGCCGAACAAGTTTGTGATCGAGTCGTCATCATCCACAAAGGGCATATTGTGGCACAAGGCGCGCCCGCCACGCTGCGAAAACAGCTTCAACCAGGGGGACACCTGTATGTCGAGGTTGGCGGTGCAGATGAGGCCAGCGCGCGTCGCCTGCTAGAAAGCATTGATGGTGTTGAACTCGTGCAGTCAAAGGGTTCCGGTTATACCCTGCGCACCAGAGAAGGACTGGACATTCGTGCCGACGTTTCCCAACATGTGATAGGTGCAGGCTATGCGCTGCTGGAATTCCGCCCCACCGCCATGACTCTCGAAGACATCTTCCTGGATGTAGTCAGCCGGGAGCGTGCCTGATGAGTGGAACATGGATTATTTTTCGGCGCGAACTCGGTCAATATTTCGCGTCGCCCGTCGCCTACATGATCGCCTTCGCAATATTGCTGATTACGGGCATCATGTTTTATGGCGATTTGAATTATGCGGCTACTGTCCGGCCATCTGACCCGGCGCTCATCCCCAATTTTCTAGCGTTCGCGATGGTTTTTTGCGCGCCGCTGCTTACGATGCGGATGCTGGCGGAAGAAAGCCGTGAAGGAACATTAGAATTACTGTTGACTGCCCCGGTAAACGACGGTGCAATTGTCGTGGGCAAGTTCCTGAGCGCGTGGTTCTTTTACACGGTTTTGCTCGCACTCACGTTCATTTATCAAGTTATCCTTGTTGCTATCACCCAACCCGATCTGGGGCACGCCATTTGTGCTTATATCGGAATCTGGCTATACGGGGGGGCCACGCTGGCTGTTGGCATCCTATTCTCGGCTGTCACTGAAAACCAGATTATCGCGGCATTTTTGAGCATGGCCGTGCTGCTGTTTTTGTGGTTTGCGGAATTGGTTGGGCAAATCGTGACTAACCTCGATATCGCCTTGGTCATCCGGCAGATTACGCTGCAAGGACATTTCACCACATCGTTCGCTGTGGGTCTGGTACGTGCTGAGGATGTCGCGTTTTACGCGGGGATCATAGCGATTATGCTGTTCATCGCAATTCGAGTTGTTGAATCACACAGGTGGCGATAATGCGCAACGAATCAATCGTCGTCACACGCAATCATATTGGACAATGGGCAAGTTATATAGGTGGCGCGGCACTACTGCTCGGCATCATTGGCTTTATATGGCAGGGCGGTCTATCACCCGTAGTAATTGTTACGCTGGTCGCTGGAATTATTGGGATTGGGCTTTGGGCAATCGCCACACCCGCTGAATTCCGAGGGTTCATTAGCGGACGGCAGGTACGCCACAGCACCACTGCTGTTTTCGCGACGCTGCTGCTGGTTGGAATCGTCTCCATGACTTACGTTGTGCTGGCACGCGCCGTAATCACATTGGACATGACAGAAGGCCAGCGCTTCACGTTGAGCAATGAAACCCTGGCAGTATTGAAGCGTGTCACTCGCCCGATTCGCATCACGGGATTCTACTCATCGCAGTCGCTTGATTTGCGGCAAGTGGATGACCAATTCTTTCGCCTATACAGCGTGGAAACCAATGATCTCATCACCCGCAACTACATTGATCCGAACGAGCAGCCCGCGCTGGCCCAAAAATTCAATGCTGGAAGTGAAGGCGACGTTTATATTTCGTATCTGACCGCAGAGGGCAGCGTCGATTTCAATACGGTTGCGCGCGTACCCCGGAGCGGCGGCCAGGAACGGGATATGTCCGAAGCGATTGCGCGACTCCTGATTTCGGGGTCGCTGAAAGTATATTTCGAGACCAGTCATGGTGAACGTGATGCAACAGACAGTTCACAAACTGGATTGTTGGGTGTCAACAATGGCATCAAAGAAAGTGGATTGATTACGGCTCCGCTGAATATTGCTGAATTAGCGTCAAAGGGTGGAGCAATCCCCAATGATGCATCAGCGGTCATTCTGGCGCGTCCCACCACCGATTTTTCGCAGGCCGAAATCAGCATTATCGACGCCTACCTAAAAAATGGTGGCGCGCTTTTCATCATGGCGGATGCACTTTTCAACCAGGATGCATTCATGAAGCAAGATGGCGCATTCAATCAATATCTCTGGGAGAATTATGGGATACGGGCATTGGATGCAGTGGTCGTTGATCCCGCTTCCAGCGGTCAAACACCCCTTGATCCCATCAGCGCCGCCATATTCCCTGACAACGCGATTGCAAAACGACTGGATGAGCAAAATGCCCCTACTCTATTCAGTGTCGCACGCGCGATTGAGGTTAACGATAAGCCGCCCGCCGATACCCCAAACGGGCGCGTTGTCATGACTTCCCCGCAAAGCTATGCTGAAACTGACCTCAAAACCCTGAGTGAAACCAACACGTATCAATATGATGCGGGAAAAGATATTCAAGGGCCGTTAACATTGGTCGCGTATGCCTATAACCAAAAGACTCAGGGTAGAATTGTGCTGATCGGCGACAGCGATTTTGCAACCAACAGTCTGGTTCTTTCAGGCGGCAACAGCATTCTATTCACCGATGCCTTGTCATGGCTCACGGGCTTCGGCGAACGGATCAACTTTGCGCCACAAGCCTATAATACAGGGCTTCCATTCATTTTCATCAGCGGACAGCAACTTGATATCGTTGCATTCATTACCGTTATTCTGATGCCAGGGATTGTACTGGTCGCGGGCATAGTGGTCTGGCAAAGGCGAACACGACAATGAACAGACGTATTCTGCTTGTTTTAGGAGTCGTGTTTGCCGTGCTCATCGGGATTACTTATTTGCAGAGCCGACCCACAGCACCGGTGATACCTACGCAGGATCGCTTTACGTCCTTTATCGGACGCGATTTGAATATGACAGTGCTCGACATACAAGCAATTCGGCTGCGGGATCCGCAATCTGACAAATCGTTTGTCATCAGCCGGGACGCCAACGGAAATTGGACAGCACCGGATAGCGAAGGAAGTTTAGACACTACCGCAGCGTCTAATATTGCAAAGACCGTAGTGGCGATGCCCTATAGCCAATCTGTCAGTCTTGAAGTAAATCCTGATCTTACGCAGTATGGTTTCCTACCCAACGGAAGTCTGTTGGTTGATATCGTTCTCAACCATACCAGCGAGGGTCATGCTATCGCCGTAGGCGGTCTTTCACCCAACGGATTGGAATATTATGTGCTTGTTGATGACAAACCACAAGTGCTTCTGATCCAGCGCGGCGCAGTAGATTATCTCAAATCTCTGGTGGCTAAGCCTCCATTAACTTGACAAGCGAAAAAACGCGCGATAATGTAATGAAGTGGGTTGATGGCAGACTCATCATCTCTTTTTTTGCTGCCTGCTGACCTCGAACGTCGCCAACCGCAAAAATTGCGTCATAATTGAAGGTAATTCCAAACGATAGGTTTTTTAGAACCTTGTTACAATACAGTAACAAGGCTTGGTCAAATAACGTATGTTGATGGTAATGGCACAAGACAAAAAAGAGCATGTACGTGCTCAACTGCTCAAAAAAGCTCAGGAGCAAGGCGTAATCACCTACGACGACATTCTGGCACTCCTGCCAGAAGCCGAGCGGGATATTGCGCTGCTGGATGATTTAATGGATAGCCTGGTGGAAGCCGGGATTGAAGTCGTCCCTAACACACCGTCCGAGCCTTCGATTCCAGAAGATGAGTTAAGTACACCTGATCTGAACGGCAGTTTTCAAGACGACGAAGACGACGAATTCGCTCTGATGGAAATCGACGACGATTTAACCGAAGATGCAGGTTACCAACAGGCCATCGACACTGATGATGTGGTAGGACTGTATCTGAAAGAGGCCGGACGGGTTCCGCTGCTGACTGCTGACGAAGAAGTGTCGTTAGCCAAACGTATGGAATCCGGTTTGCTGGCAAAATCGCAGCTCGAAGAATACGAAGACGATTTGCCGATGGACGATGCCTACACTCTGCGTGAACTGGTCGCTGATGGTGAAGCCGCACAGGAACATCTGGTACGGGCTAATGCACGGCTCGTCATCAGCGTCGCCAAAAAGTATATTGGACGCGGTGTGCCTTTCCTGGATTTGATTCAGGAAGGGAATATCGGGTTAATTCGCGCGACCAATAAGTTCGAGTATCAACGAGGACATAAGTTCAGCACCTATGCTACCTGGTGGATTCGACAAGCCGTGAGCCGTGCCGTCGCCGATCAAGGTCGTACTATCCGCGTGCCAGTTCATATGGGCGACCAACTGAACCGGATGCGGCGCGTACAACTGAATTTGATTCAGGAATTGGGACGTGAACCGTCACTCGAAGAGTTGGCGGTAGGCATGGAAACCACGCCTGACAAAATCGAAAATCTGCTGGAAATTGCACGTCATCCGGTGAGCCTGGAAACGCCGATAGATGAAGAAGGCGATTCGACTTTCGGTGATTTTGTCGAAGATGTGAGCAGTCCGGCCCCAACGGAGGAAGTTGCCACGCATCTGCTGCACGAGCAGCTAGACCGTGCGCTCAACCGCCTTCCACCACGCGAGGCGCAAATTTTGAAACTGCGGTATGGTCTTGAAGATGGTCGGGTATATACGCTCGAAGAAGTTGGTCAAGCAATCGGCGTGACCCGTGAACGGGTGCGCCAGCTTGAAGCGCAGGCGCTCAATCGCTTACGCCAGTCGTCGGCTCACGTGATCCTGCGGGATTACCTGTACGAGGAGTAAAACCCTTGCCTGCAAAAGGATCACGCGGCCCCTGGGTATTTCCGCTGACGTTAACGGTCATCGGTGTACTGCTGCTCCTCAATAATTTCCTCCTTCTGGGGGATTTCAATGTAACGGCACTTTGGCCGCTGCTGCTGGTGGTGCTGGGCGCGATTATCCTCCTGCGTGGGGATTTCGCGCCCAGCACAGACAGCAGAACATTTGGGATTACGCGCGGCAGTGTGGAACTCGCAACGCTTGAAATCAACAGCGGCGAAATCGACGTGATGATCCGGGCCTTACAGCAGGAAGGGCGTTTGATCGCCGGTCAATTCGCCAGTAATGCCCGGCCTGCTCTGCGCGTCAATGAAACCCACACTTACCTGAAGATGGATCGTGCCAGCACCCCCTGGTTGTCATTCGCTGACTGGGAAATGGGGTTGGCCCATGACCTGCCCTGGCAAATACTGGTGAGCACGCATCTGGGTCAGGTCAATCTGGATTTATCGAGTTTAATTATTCAGGAAGTGAATATTGGGACGGGAATAGGCGACATACGTCTGGTCGCGCCGTCTGAAGCCCTGGGTGAAATCAAAGTTCGCTCGACATTGGGGAACATCCATATCATTACCCCGGTTGGCTACCGAACGCGGGTTACGGTACAAAGCGGGCGGTTGTTTAAAGTCCACGCCGACGAACGCCGTTATGCCGAAATTGAAACTGGCATATTTGAAGCATATGATGCCGAAGAAAATGCTCCGGTGGTGGGAATTGTTATTGGCGGGACATTCGGTGACGCCTATTTAACCTGAAAATCACTATGTCAACATCGCTCGGTTTTTTGATCCGCGACGGCCTGGAAACTGATATATCCGCGTGTCTGGGTCTTGACCACCATTACACAACTGATTTTGTCTGGCAAATGAATATTGAAGAGCGTGCTGGGCAATGGAGCATCGCGTTCAATCCGCAACGACTGCCCCGTACCCTGGAAGCGCATTACGAAGCCGATGAACACCGCCTTCGGTTATCTTTGCCAAAAGAGCAGTGCTTTCTGGTGGCCATTGCCAAAGATACACCCGATATTCTGGGATACATTACCATGCGGCATGATCCGGTTTACCATGCAGCATGGATACAGGATGTGGTAGTATCATCTCCTTATCGACGAAGGCGGATTGGTACGCGACTTGTCAACATCGCTCGACAATGGGCAAAAGAATATGGTCTGATTCAAGTGACTATCGAAAACAGCACCCAGAACTACCCCGGAATCGCCTTTTGCCAACAATTGGGCTTCAAGTTCTGTGGTTTCAATGACCAATATTTTCCCAACCAGGATATTGCAGTTTTCTTCAGCCAGTCTTTAAGGTAGGGCGCGAATGTCCGATGTATTCGCCACCTTTTTGAGTTTGGTGAACGAAACACTCACGGCAGCCATTGTCGTGGTCGCGGCATCCATGCTGCTGTATAATCTGACACGCAATCTACGCAACCGGGTTGCCCGGACATCCAGCGTGGTACTTGCTTGCGTCACAATCGTCTCTCTGTGCGATGTGTTTGTATCGCTTGAACCCAGCCTCGGAACACTAGATGCAACAGTACGCGTACAGTGGATTGGGATTGCATTTATCCCCGCTGCGACTTTTCATCTATCGGATGCGCTGCTGGCGACCACCGGTCTTCCTTCCCGTGGACGGCGGCGGCGTGTCGCGCGTCTGATGTATCTGATTAGTGTGGTATTTATCCTCACCGCTGCGTTCAGCGATATATTGATTCATCCGATCTTTGTTGAGAATCATCTGGGGGATATTGTTAGCGGGCCATTATTTCCCGTATATTTAACATTTTTTATTGTTGGAATCAGCGTCGCCTTCATAAACGTACAACGTGCGCGAAATCGCTGTCTGACACGCGACACCCGCCGCCGTATGGGTTATCTTCAAGTCGCAATGTTAACCCCTGCCCTGGGCATTTTCCCCTACTCGGTGCTTCTTGGACTAAGCGAAACCGGGTCTGTTGGCATGTTGATACTCGTAAACGCAGCCAATCTCGTTTTGATTTTCATGCTGCTCTTCCTCTCGTATCCACTGTCATTTTTTGGATCGCGCCTACCAGATCGCGTGGTCAAAGCAGATTTACTGCGCTTTATGCTGCGCGGCCCAGCGACAGGTTTGCTTGCGTTAGCGGTCATCAATTTCACAACACCAGCCGAGCGTATCATCGGACTACCGGGCAATAGTTTTATGCCGTTCGCCGTCGTATCAGTCGTGCTATTATGGCAGTGGTTTGTCGCGATTATCCTGCCGAGTCTGGAAAAATGGCTGATTTATTCCGGCGAAGATGACGACCAGCTCACAAAACTGCAAACTCTGAGTGAACGATTGCTCACGAGATCCGATCTACTTCAACTACTTGATGCTATTCTGGCATCAAGCTGCGATTACCTTCAGGTCAATACTGCTTTTGCGGCATCCCTGAACGAATCCAAACCGGAATTGGTATCGGCGGTTGGGCCAACACGCCCGAACCCCAAATTACTTGAAGAAGAAAATAATTGGCTACACGAGTTATTCAAATATTCCAGTAGTGATACAACCCTGGAAGACCGTCAGCTTCAAAAATGGCATTCCTATTGGATTGTTCCCCTTCACAGTAAACGCCTCATCACCGAGTCTGGAGAGCGTATCCTCATCGGTTTTATGGGCATACAAGCCCGTTCATCTGAGGTAGACCTCAGTGCGGATGAATTATTAATGTTCCGAGGTTTCGTGCGCCGTGCCGCTGAAACACTCGACGATATGACTCTGCAAAGCGAAATATATGGTTCACTGGAAGGACTGTTGCCCCAAATTACGGTTACGCGAACCCGTGCGGAAGAGTTGGAATATAGACCTGGGCGTGAGCAGCGAAAAGCAGATGAAAATGGGATCGGGGATCGCGAGCAGTTCATCGAACTGGTGAGAGCAGCGCTCCGGCACTTTTGGGGTGGCCCAGGATTAACCAGCACACGTCTGCTTGAATTGCGCATTGTCAAAAAAGCCATGAGCGAAAATGAAGACAACCCGGTTCGGGCGCTGCGGTCTGTATTGCGGCAAGCTATTGACCATCAGAAACCGGAAGGTGAGCGCAAATTTACCAGCCCAGAATGGACATTCTATAACATATTGGTGGAGCGGTTTGTTGAACGCCATAAAGTGAGTGAAGTTGCCATCCGGCTAGCAATGAGTGAACCAGATCTATTCCGCAAACAGCGGTTCGCTATAGAAGCTGTTGCCAATACCATCATTGATATGGAGCGTGGAGAGGCCGCCTAAGCAAACCACAATCCATCCACGACCTGTGAAGTCTACGAACGTAAAATTTCGCTTTATTTTTTAAAGTAGGTGGTATAATCGCGTCATGGAGTAGGTTTATTTCAATTTGCAATTAACCTGATTCCTATTATTTTTTCGAAATATTGTTAGTGTGATTTCAGAGGGAAGAGGATGTCGATTAATGTGCAGCGGCAAGATTCCGCCTTACCACCACCGCCTGATGAGGGATATTGGTCAGCTTTATTGCACGAAGGGGAAAATTCAGAAGCACCATCGAACGGTAACGAAGCCGAAGTTGATTTATCCGCCGATTATGCGTCCGACCTTCAATATGACACTCTCGCCACAAACGACAACAGCGGCATTGAATCCGATTGGCTAGAAATCCAACGCCTAATGGAAAACGATGAAGTCGTCGAACTTTCCGTCATCAGCTACAATCGAGGGGGGTTGCTCGTTGAATGGCGGACGCTGCACGGATTTGTGCCAGCCAGCCAACTCACCGATTTTCCGGTTACGACCAATGGCATCGCGCGGCGTAATGCCCTGATGTTCTGGGTCGGGCAAAAATTAAAACTGCGGGTAATCGAATTAAACAGTGAGCAGAATAGACTGATTTTATCGGAACGTGCCGCGCGGGTTGAGGCTGGGGAACGAGCTGACATCTTACGGCGTTTGAAACCCAATGATACTGCATATGGAACTGTCACCAATTTATGTGATTTTGGTGCATTTGTTGACCTCGGCGGACTAGAAGGTTTGATCCATATCAGTGAATTAAGCTGGGGGCGTGTTGGTCATCCGGCGGACATCCTACAACGTGGACAAACCGTACAGGTTTACGTCCTCGATATTGACCGGGATGCCGGACGAATCGCCTTAAGTTTAAAACGACTGCATCCTGATCCCTGGGCAACAGTTACGGAACGCTATAAGATTGGCGAGACCGTTGAGGGAACAATTACTAACGTTGTCGATTTCGGTGCATTCGCCTGCATTGAAGAAGGACTTGAGGGTCTTATTCATGTTTCCGAATTGGCCGAA
The DNA here is from genome assembly GCA_039933955.1 of Chloroflexota bacterium. Taxonomy (GTDB): domain Bacteria; phylum Chloroflexota; class Anaerolineae; order Aggregatilineales; family Phototrophicaceae; genus CFX2. The sequence continues at coordinate 444 of JBDTNB010000080.1, read as the reverse complement.
GGACATTTTCTACACCCTCGGAATGTCGTAAACGAAGGCCAGAAAGTGGTTGCACGGGTATTGAGTATCGACAGCCGCGCTCGCCGACTAGGACTGAGTCTGCGCTTGAATGGCTAAACTTCATAATACGATTGTGATTCAGTAAGGCCAGGTAACACTAACCTGGCCTTTTGTATTAGAAGCCTATCAGACATTAAGCAAACCAAGCCAAAACGGTTTATAATTGACATATATCCAGTCAATGGTGGTTGAGGTTCTTCAATTAGTGGCACAACAAAAACCCACCAGCACCAAACCTGTTACCGGGCGGGTATCCGGTTCGAAAGAAAGCGACAAAGCGCAAAATCCCACGCGCATTCGCCCCGGTGATCGTTACACAATGAAGCCCGAATTCTGGGACTCCTTGTTGGATAGTATTCCACCCTGGGGTGACGAAATCGCGGC
>JBDTNB010000079.1:0-28574 GCA_039933955.1 Chloroflexota bacterium | reverse complement strand
AATAAAACCGGGCGTGTGAATATGCGCGCAGCCCACCAGCGCCACTTGATGCATCTTAAAACTCCTTTTGAAATGTCATATTTTGACTAATTGTAGCGCTCCGGTTGCGGGTGCAACAGGGAATGGACGTAGAGGGACAGGGTAATTTCATCAACCGCCAAGACCCCAAGAGCGCCAAGAAAAATGAGAAAAAGGACGAAATTGCAGACAAAAAGAAATCCGGCAGGCCTCGTGCGGAGTCTGCCGGATTTCTTGAGTTTATATGACTGGCTGGCTATTTCGGGTCAGCCATTTATCAGCCGGGGCTTAGGCCGAAGCCGTTGGTTGGGCGGTTGGCTGAGTCGTGTTCTGCGCCTGAGTCGGCTCAGGGGTGACCTGCGACTGTGATTGCGACGGTTGAGCGCTGGCTTGTGCCTTGACAGTCGTCTGTGTGTGCTGACCAACCATGCTCAACGGGAACAGGTTATTCGGCCAAGCGAAGGTGTAGACCTTGCCTTCAAAGTTCGCGGGAGATTGCACCCAGAAGTAGTTCGACTTCGGGTCAAAATTCACGCTGTAACCCTGGGCGGCAATGCTGTTCTTCGAGCCACTTACCAGGCTGAGCAAATCGTCAACTGTCGGATTCAAGACCAGATCACCATTGCTGGTCGCCGGATCAATCGCCAGCACTTCCAGCTTATCAATCAGCCCATTGGAATCAGGCTGGGTGGTCGTGGCACTGGTGGTATTCGCCAAGTTCATATCGGCTGTGGTGGTGAAGTTCAAATTTGACAGGTCGGGCTGCGTGCCGCTGGTGTAATCAGGGTTCACGATTGAACCGTTGGCGGCGGTGTAGTAAACCACTACCGGGGCGGCCAGATCAAAGGCGTTCAGGCGACCATCGGTAAACACTGGGACACTCTTGCCATCCGGGAGGTTAATGTTAATCACACCGGGGCCATCCTGCGCCATGACACTGAGTGCGCCAACTGCCAGCACTGCGGCCATGATTACGATCAAAGCTTTTTTAGACATTCTGATTTCTCCTTGTTTCCATCCAATTACAGTAGAAATTTCCTTACAATAGAACCTGTTGACTGTCGAACCTATGCATAGGGTTTTCATCGACGCTCCTATTGGTATCATGCTGGTGTTAGATAAGTGTCGGCAGTTTTTAAGAAAAACATGAACAAGCGGCCTTTAGACAAGAGAATATTTCGCCCATATTGCGTAATATACTTTTGACAGCAGCCGATTTTGAGGGAAAAACGCACGGTGAGGGCGGGTGTAGAAAGATAAGCAAAACATGAGAGAGCCGGTCAGCGACGAGGGGTGTAACTGACCGGCTCTCATGGGTAGATTGACCGGCATGGTAGGGTTTGGTGCAAAGTGTCAGCGCGCCGATTCCGCCGATACTTTACGCATTATTGTGCCTGGAAAGCGGTATTCTCCCAGGCGAAGGTGTAGACTTTGCCCTCGCTGTCCGCCGGGGCGCTGATCCAAAACCAGCCATTTTTGCTGTTGTAATTCAGGGTGTAGCCGTTCGCCGACAGAGTGCTTTCCTTGCCGCCGAGCAACTTCTGAATGTCGGTGGTGCTGGCGTGCAGCACCAGATTGCCATTGTTGGTGGCCTGATTCACGGCCAAGAGATCAATTCCATCGGGTGCTGCGGCGACTGTGCCGTCATCGAGGGTGGTTGCCTGGGTATCGTAGAAGACCACAACTGGCGCGCCAATGTCGAAGGCGTTGATGCGGCCATCGTCAATCGCGGTGAGTGAGCCGTCGTCGGTGGGTACTTGAATGACTTTGCCCGTGCTGGCAGATGCTACCGCCGTGCTCAAAACCGTTGCCGCCACAACCATCCCGACCCATAGTTTCTTATACATCATGTTATTCCTTAGCGTGTGTTCTGTTACAACTAGTCGTACAGCGCCGTACTTGTCTCGTATATTGCCCGGAAAATATGCAGACGAGATGCACAAGTTGTTCAAATCCGGTTTAGTTTCTCCATATGTATGGATGGTTGTCAACGGTTGGCGGGCGTTCAAATGGTATAATGAGCGATGTATTTGATAAGGTATTGGGCAGGTGGAATGGCTGCCCGCTAGCTGCACGGAAGGCACGAACATGACTCAGATTGCCAGCATTGTTTTCAAACCCGCCGGTGTGGACGAACCGGATGATGACTACCTGCGCGTTGACCTGGATGAAGCGACTCTGATCGCCGGTTATGGGATTGACGGCGATATGAAAGGCGGTCACCCGGATCGCCAATTGAACATCATGTCCTACGAGACATTGACCAATCTGCGCGGGCAGGGTTTTTACACCGAACCGGGGCAGATGGGCGAACAGATTGTGATTCATCAACTGGATGTCGATCATTTGGCAAAAGGGGCGCGGTTGCAACTGGGGAAAGTCGCAATCATTGAGGTCGTTAAGCCGCGCACGGGCTGCGCCAAATTTGAACGGTTGCAGAAACGCTCGGTCAAACAGTGCGAAGGCCATTTGGGCGTGATGGCGCGGGTGATTACCGGCGGTGTCGTGCGCGTGGGCGATCCCGTGAAAGTGTTGCAGCAGGCGTAAATATGTCCGAATATGTCACCGTTGAAGCCCAGGCTACCGACGACCCGGATGTCCTGGAACTCAGCACCAACATGACCCTCACCACTGAAGGCGACGAGGTTTACGACACTTTTGAAGCGGGCGATGAGGGCAGTCCTATCGCCCAGATGTTGTTCGATGGCATCCGGGGTATCCGGGCATTGACCATCAGCGAACACACGCTGCTTATCACCCGCGACCCGGATGTCTCCTGGGAAGAACTTGTCGATGAAGTGCGCGACGCGCTGCGGGATTTTTTCCTCTAAATAACCAGGAACAGCCCATGTGGTTGTTCCTTCGGTAAAAAGCTTCTACCTCAAACAATCTCATAAATCGTTCATCCTTTGTTAGGTTTATGTTCATATTTATGCGGCAATATACCTGTACATAAGCTATACAACAGCTTGTCACAATCTTATTTTATTTCAAGGAGAAGCGAAACATGCGTAAAGTAATCGTCCTATTGTGTTTGTTCACCGTTTTGGCTCTAGGCGTCGCCCCGATTTTTGCACAGGATGCGACCCCGGAAGCCATGCCTACCGACACCATCGCCGATCTGGTGGTGGCCTCAACTACGGCTTCAACCCCGGAATTCACCACGCTGCTGGCGGCGGTACAAGCGGCTGACCCAGCTTTCCTGCAAACGCTGTCCGACCCGACAGCGCACGTCACCGTGTTTGCGCCCACCGACGCGGCTTTCAACGAACTGCTCACCAGCCTGAATATGAGCGCCGCCGATTTGCTGGCGAATACGGCCCTGCTGGATACGGTGCTGTCCTATCATGTCGTCCCTGGCGTATTTGATGCTGCCAGCGTCACAAAACTGGACGGCGCACTGCTCGGCACAGCGCTGCCGGAAAATGCTCTGTCGATCAAGGTTGCAGACGGTAAAGTCATGGTCAATGACGCAACCGTTGTGACCGCTGATGTGAAGGCCGCGAACGGCGTGGTGCATGTCATCGACAAAGTGCTGGTTCCGGCTAATGTGACTGACATCGCCGCTCAGATGACCACCATGATGGAAATGACGCCTGACCCGATGGCGACCCCGGCGGGTTCGATTGCCGACACGGTTGTCATGTCGGCCAGCGCTTCAACACCGGAATTTTCGACCCTGTTGGCTGCTGTCCAGGCCGCCGATCCTGCCGTGCTGACGACCCTGTCTAATTCAGGCTCGTACACGGTTTTTGCGCCCACCGACGCTGCTTTTAGCGCCGCCTTCACCGCAATGAATGTGAAACCGGCAGATGTGCTGGCCGACCAGGCTAACCTGACCAACATCCTGCTGTATCACGTCATCCCTGGCAAATTCTCCGCCGCAACCGTGATTGCTGTCGCCTCGGCTTCGCCGGATGGTGTCAAAGTTGCGACGCTGCTCCCTGGCACGACGGTCACAATCAAAGTTGTGGATGGCAAGGTGATGGTCAATGATGCCACCGTTGTGACGCCTGATGTGGCGGCCAGCAACGGCATCATCCACGTCATCGACGGCGTGCTGATGCCCCCCAGTATGTGATTATTGTAAGGATACGGATTTAATGGTAGCTGGCCCCCTTCTCGCTTGTATGAGAAGGGGGTTTTTAGTTGTGCAAATGGATCGGCTCTAAAATTTTCATAGGGCTTTTCGCCGACAAGCCCCTACGGAAACATTCGAGGTTACTGACGGGTTATGCCTTTTTGAGGTTGAAAATGACGACGACGGCGGTGTCGGTGACATCAACGGATTTGACGGTGATCTGGCGGCCTTGTTTATCGGCGCGCTGGGTGACACGCTCGGCGATGCGCTGGTTCATATTCGTGACCTGCTCGTCGGACGGCTTGATGCCTTCAATGTCAATTTGCGTGACCTGCGGCAAAATCGCGCCGTTATCGACGGACAGGGTGACGGTCATTGTGCCGCTGACCGTGCCGGTTCCATCACGTTTGTCATGTGTGCCGGTGATGACAATCTGACCGGGTTGCAAATCCACTTTTGGATCCCGCAGCAGCGGATTTTGAATCGCGAGCGCGTCGGCAATGGCGGCGCTGATGTCGGTTTCGGTCAGTTGGGCGGTGATGTCGAGGCCGCCGGATGGGTCACGCTGCACATCGGTCACTTCGCCCCGGTTGCAAGCCGCCAGCCCGACTATACAGAGCAGCGCCAGGATCAGCATCTTTGATTTCATGAGTTTTTCCCCTTCAATTCGATCATCTTTAACCATTGTAAGACTGGAATTTCGCCGAGTCGTTATCGAATTGTTGCCAGTGTGTAAAAAAAAGTGGTTGGCGCGAAAGCGTGCCTGCAAATCAATTTTCGCCGGTTGCGCAACCAGAAGTTAAAACGTCCGGCTGCCGAAAGGACAAGCGCACTGAAGTCGCTGTGTTGCAAAGATATTTTCTTAATTCATGAACCGCCGAAATATAGGTTGACGGACAGCATGAAAAGTCCCTCTACATGTAGTGGGGAGGGATTTAGGGAGGGGATTATAGAACCTTGCAACAGAGCTACTTCAATTCACTTTATCCAAAATCAGGCCATCTACCGGCGTCACATAGCGCGTCCCACCATGCAGGAACGATTGCAAGCCACTATCGACCACCGCGATGACATAATAATCATGGCTGTGGCGCGGATAACCCCGTTCCCGTTGATATGCCTGTAAAAAGCTGATATTCAGCCCTTGATGATGCCGCAGCGAACTCCGGTCTTTTTCAGGCATAGGTCGTGATTCTCAGGTACTTCGTTTCCACTTCAAAAAGTATAAACCCGTGTGCGGCCAAAATCTTTCACAAAATTGCTGTCTTTGACTCAGACCTGTTGGTGGGGCAAAGGGATGGGGAGTGGGCGCGCGGGCGGGAAGAACACCGGCCACAAGGTATAGAGCACAAAAATGATAAGCGTCAGCAAAATAATCGACAAATAAATTACCTTGCGTACTGTCCAGCGCGGTTGCGCTAATTCAGGCTGCGGTTCAAGGTCGTCCCACTGGTTGTCGATCATAATTGGATTATAAACCTGCCTACATGAGAATCTTCGTAGAATTCCGCTTCAAGGCAATCCAATGACCTGCCCATCTGCGATTATTCTATAGAGGTGATACCCTGTCGTGGTTCTTACTGGGATGTATTGTTATGATGTTGATGGGGTATCACCTGACCCTAATGATTCAAGGCACTGACTGCCCGCAGCAAACCCATCTGACAGCAGCTATCGACATGATACGACAATTCCATTTGTTCGGCGGCGGTGTCATAGGTGCTGGTGACGGTCACGCGCGGCGGCAGGTTGTGCTCCGGGCAGAAGGCATTTTCCAATTTGCGCCCCACATCCTCGCGGATTTGTTCGCCCGTATAGCGCAGCATCTCCGCGAGGTATTCGTCTTCGACTTCTTCCGGCTCCACAGGCCGGTCATCGACTTCAAATTCTATCGTGATGTCCATGGTGCTAAAACATCTGCTCCGTTATTTATCTTGGTAAGGGATAATATTAAACTCATAATCTACCACTATACAGTTATTATCTTCAATGAAAGCAACGAGCTTTTGAAAGTTTACAAAATAATCAAAATCTAATCCTGCCCAGGATAAATATACATCGTGAAATTCCATCGCCAATCCATCCCGATGGAATTGACCTGCCGTCTTATTGCCAAAAATAGGTAGTTTTAGAAACCATATACTGGAATCTTCATATCGGGTGATTCGTCGATCAACGGCATCCGCTATTTCCTGGTTGGGAGTAGAAAACTTGATTGACACGACCAGCGCCCCATCCCCAACTTCTTCCCAAACAGCTAGCTGTCCTCCTAATTTTTCCATTATTGCGTCAAAAGGTTTTGGCCCTGCGTAGGTATTACCCGGTGGCTCCAAGTACACGATATTTCGAAATACCCGAACCCCTTCTAGCGCCCAATCGCCATGCACCCAATCTAACGGAAAAGTTTTGCCTGAGCCAAAGTATTCTGTCCAACCGACTTGATACTGATCCCTGAATGCTATTTCAGGAGGGGTAAGCTGCTCGGTTTCAATGAGTCGGTTCTCAATAGTTGTTCGTTCTTTGTTGCCATACTGTTGCCAATAATTTGAGATGGTTTGCAGAATATGCCGCAATTCGTGAGCAACGGCCTCGGCTCTCTCAGTCGACTCAAATTTTCCAGCGATAGTAAAACTCGCGCTGTGATTGCTACTGAATTGCTGCCAGATCGAGATGCGCATGAGCTAATTCTTTTCCTCTCCGTCTAAAAAGATGCGTTTGGTCTCGACGTAATTTTTTCCCTGAAGATAATATGATATTCGGCGGCAGTTGTGACTTTTCAGATACGGGATGAACTCCCACAAATCAAATCCTACCCGCGCGTATTCCCATTCAAAACTGAGATGGTTCTTAAATCGCGTAACTTTTTTGTCCCTACTTGCTTGCTCTCGCTCAATTAAGTCGGCAGTGCTTTTGTCGGGTGCATCGCAAGAAACATCAAACATAATCTCGCCAAAAACCCCACCTGTATCTGATCCAACCATCATTCCCAAGCCGCCTAACTTTTCCATCAACCGATCAAATGGATGTGGGCGACCCTCACAATGATATTCAGTACCGAGCAGAATAATATGGTCGAGGGCAATCGTTATGTCGGCCTGCGAATACCAGTCAATTCCAGTTGTCCATTGCACTCCGTACTGCTTGCCTAATTCCACTTCGATTTCCGAAGGGATGTTCGGCCAACCGTCGTCTTCCCACGCTTTATACCACGCATCTGATTTTTCAGGATTCTCAAGATGCCATTTTTCGATAGTTTCCAGAATTTGCTTTAGCTCTGCCCATGCTTTGTATGCCTGATCCCGATTCTCGAATACACCCACCACCGTAAAACTGGCGCTGTGGTTGCTGCTGAACTGCTGCCAGAAGGAAATTTTCATGCTGGTTTTTCCATCCCAGAATTGGCGATGAATGAAACGAAAACGCCGCGATCTTATCGGTGCGCCCAATAGAGCGCTTTTGGCTTCTTTTCAATAGGTCACTTAAAAGCTTGGTCATCTTCCCATTCAATTAGCGACTTACATGTTATGATAACAGGAGATAGACCGCTTTCTCAACGGGAGTATTTGTGGCGCTTCAAAGTCGCCTTCGCTTTATGTTCCAACTCTGGAATCGCCTGACGGAACCATTCCCTCAGGTTCAGGACGCAGATCAACGTTATCTTTCGCATCTCCTGTCCGGGATCCTGCTGCTGCTGGCGTTTATTATCGGCACTATTTTACCTCTGCGCTATATCACGACCCGCGATGCTCAAACGCCGGTTCGCCTCGTTTCTGCGGGTCTTGGCTTCATCATTGTGGTAGGTGCATATCTACTGGCACGCCGAGGGCGCACCCAGGCCGCTATCACCATCGTGATAATCCTGGCGACCCTATTGATCACGCTCACGGCTATCATACTGGGGCCAGCCACCGGGATGCGCACCCTGTATTATCTGACTGTGATTGGTATTTTTGCCGGTCTATTCCTGAATTTTCGAACCGCCATCATCATTTTTGTTACGCATATTGCGATGCTGGCTTTGCTCCCCATCGCCGCGCCGAGTTATTCGATAATCCGTATCACCGAAGGGCCGCTGAGTTTCAACCTGGTCTTGACGGTGACAGTCGTGGTATTCGCCTGGTATCGCGTGCGCCTGGAAACGCAAAAAAATGAGCGTCTTGCAGACAGCGAAACCCGTTATCGCATCGTCTCCGAACTCATTTCTGACTACGCCTATTCCTATACCGTCGATGCCGACGGCGGCCTGCACGAAGACTGGATTACCGGTTCGTTCGCCAATGTGACCGGGTATACCTGGGAAGAACTCGACCAGTACATCTTATTTCATCCCGATTACAGCGAGCAGGCTGCCGAGGATGTCAAACGGGTACTGCGTGGGGAAGCCGTCACCAACGAATATCTGATTATCACCAAAGACGGTCACGAGCGCTGGATGCGGATCACCCGTCAGCCGGTCTGGGACATCGAAAAAAAGCGGGTGGTGCGCTTTTATGCCGTCGCTCAGGATGTGACCCAGCACCGCGAGGTCGAAGCACAAAAGCTGAATATGGCCGTTCAACAGGGGCGCATGGGCGTGATCGGCGATTTTGTCCAGGCGGTTTCCCACGATTTCCGTACCTCGCTGGCAACCATCGAAACCAACCGTTACCTGATCGAAAAAACCTTTGACTCCATCGAGCCGCCGAAAACCCAGACCCGTCTGGAGACGATCCAGCAGTCGGTTGTCCATTTGACGGAGCAGTTGGAAAATCTGCATATGCTGTCGGCGTTGATCGCCCCCAAAACCGAGACCAGCATTATGAATAAGCTGGTCAATGATCTGATTTTGGGGCAGGTTCCGGCGGCGCAGCACAAACATATCGCCCTGACTTTTACACCGGAACTTTATCTATCGCCCGTCATGGCCGATATTGGCGAAATTCAACGCGCCGTAAATCAACTGCTGACCAACGCCATCAATTACACACCGGAGGGCGGCAAGGTCAATGTGCGCACCTATCAGGCCAATAAAATGGTCTCGGTGGAAATCCGCGACAGCGGCATCGGCATCGACGACGATGACATAGACAATATTTTCGATGTTTTTTACCGTGCCGATCCTTCGCGCTCGCTCGAATCGGGCGGTGTTGGTCTGGGACTGAGCATGGTCAAAATGATCGCCGAGGCGCACAATGGAACCGTCACGGTCACGAGCGTGCCCGGACAGGGCAGCATTTTTACTTTTTCGCTGCCCGCCATCCCGTCGGAATCACGTTCGGCCTCGTAGGGGTGTTACACCGGAATGCGCGCCTGTAAAACACACATCTTATAATTAGTGTGTAAACTTCAAAACAGCGATAATGAATATCTGATCCTGACAACCAACAACTAAAAACCAACAACACATGACCACGAACACGAACCCTAATCAGAAAACCCAGCCCAATCAACCACTGCCGCAGCCCAAACGCAGACGGCGCTTCCATCCTTTTAGGACAATCCTGATTCTCGCGATTATCGTCGCTATTGTCGCATCGGGAATTGCTGGATTGGCGCTGGCGCTGTTTTTGCAAACCTTCACGGCACTCACCCGCGAAATTCCAGTTGCCGAAGTCGTGATGGGGCCGATCCAATCCGACGAAAACGGCCAATATATGGACATTCAGTTCACGCCCTACGCTTATCAATCGGCGCTGCTGCATATTTTCAACCCCCAGGACAGCGGTTCGGCAGACAACCCGCCCCTCGGCGTGCCTCAAAACTACAAAGTTTATGGCGATACTGTCGCCGTGCGCGGGCCATTGGTCAAGCTGTACCCGTCGCTGCTGATTCTGAATTTCAATAACGTGTATAAACTCTCGGTCATCGAGGGCGAATATCGCCAATCGGGCAACGCTGGCAATAAAAATAATTCTCAGTTTCCGATCAACGGCGGCTTCGATGACTCATGGTGGAACTTCAACAGCCGCGAGGCCACCTTCCCCTACAACATGATTGTGGATCGCTTCACCATCAGCGGCGACGAGGAACCCGGTTTTTATGGCACGGGCAAAAAACGCTATCAAATCGTCGTCACGATGGACAGCATCACCTGGAACTTCATCGAAGATATTCCACCTAGCTAACACCCGCTTGCATCAGCAGACCTCTATATTGATGCGAGATGAGCCTAAAACCCAAGCGTTCTCCCGGAAAACGATATAGAGCATTTTGGGGTTGCCCAGCCTATTCTAAAATCCGGAGAACCTTATGGATCGTTTACACAATCGTATTGACCTCACCCACATCCCCTATACCGAACGCGGTTCGCGCCTATTGGTTTTTCGTAAGGCCGACGAACTCAATATTCGGCTGGCAGAACGCTGGACAAAGCGTGAAAAGGAATTTGGTCACTACCGCCAACGACAGCCCCTTGTGGATCATTTCACTTTGCTGGATGGAAGCGGCAATCCGCTGCATTTTGAGGTTGATAGTTATCCTTATGTGGTGCGGTTACTGACGGCTGAGGGTACATTCGCGCTCACTTTTTTTGACCCGGAAACCTTACTGCTGCGCCTGCCAAAAGGGCGCTTTGGATTTGCATTCAGCGTGCAGGCCGATCAGGGCGAGGCTGACCGGCGCGGCGGCATCCTGAAAGGGATGCGTAGTGTGATATATACCGCGAATGCCCATCTGGTCAGCAATCAGATCGAGAGAATCGAAAATGGACATTTCCAGGTCAGGATAATGGTCGAGTCCCAGGATGGCGATGCGCTGCTGCTCAACATTACGCCTCGGCTCGGTTTCAACCGTTCGATCCCGCCCGCCGATGCCGCCATCGAAACGGTTCGACAGCAGTGGCAAGCGTGGTTTGACGCAGCGCCGCCGGTATTGGATGCCTATCGCTCGCAGTACGAATATGCCTGGTGGATGATGCGCTCCGGTTTGCTCAACCAGCGTTTCTATTTCACGCGCGAAGCGCTCGTGCCTTCTAAAATTCACTATGTCGGGGTCTGGCATTGGGATCAGTTTTTCCATGCGATTGCTTTTCGCCATGTAGACACCCGTCTGGCTGAAGATCAGCTCCGCATCGTGCTCGACCATCAACGCCCCAACGGAATGCTGCCCGATGCCATTTTTGACGAAGGCACGGTGACGCATCTGACACTGCCGGTTGATGAGGATGTGACTAAGCCGCCGCTGGCCGCGTGGACGGCGCTCAAGTTATATGAAAAATCCGGTCACCTGGATTTCCTTGAAGAAATCTACCAGCCATTGGTGCGGTGGAATAGCTGGTGGATGACCGAGAGCGTGAATGCCAATCATCTCGCGGAGTACCGTCATCCATTCTCATCCGGTTTGGATGACAGCCCCTTATGGGACGACGGAATGCCGGTGGTCGCGCCGGACTTGAACACGTATTTGTGTATCCAACAGGAAAGTCTGGCACGCATTGCTGATCTGATTGGGCTTCCAGCAGAGGCGGAGCAGTTCCGGCGCGATGCTGACCAACTCGCCCAATTGATGTTGGAACATCTGTGGTCGGAAGAAGAAGGGCTGTTTTGGGCGACCCATTTGGGCAAGCCTGTGAACACCATTACGCCGTTCAATCTGCTGCCGATCTGGACAGCCCGCCTGCCATCCGCAGTGACCGAACGGTTGATACAGCGCTTGACCGATCCTGCTCATTTCTGGCCGCAGTGGCCGATTCCCACGGTCTCGGTTTCCGATCCGAAGTTTGACCCCATGCAGATGTGGCGTGGGCCGACCTGGACGAATATCAATTACCTGTTTGTTGAGGCATTGACCCGTAACGGAATGCATGATCTGGCGCGTCAATTACGTCAGAAAACACTGGCGCTGGTGATGGAGCATCAGGACATCTATGAATATTACAACCCCCTCACGGGTGAACGCCCACCCAAATCTGCGCCGATGTATGGCTGGTCAGCGGCAACCTTCATTGATCTTGCTATTCAGGAGAGCAATGCCGTTTGGCTGGAAACGGGACAGACGGCGGCAAGGCATAATGGTGATATAGGTAATAAATGAAAGCCAAGAGCTTATGACTGTTGCGCATAACGCAGCGTATGATCCAGATCGGCCTGTTGGCTACTGGCAGCTTCTCAAACAGAATCCACGCTTTCGGACGCTGTGGATAGCACAGCTTATCTCATCGGGGGGTGACTGGTTCAACAGTGTAGCCGTATTGGGTTTGGTCTTGCAGCTTACGCGCAGCGGTTTCGGAGCGAGCTTGGTTCTGCTGGCAAGCACAGTCCCCATGTTCTTCCTGATCCCCATCGCGGGGCCAGTGGCGGATCGTTTTGACCGGCGTATGTTAATGATCCTCGCCAATCTTTTCTCGGCAGTGGTCGCCCTCCTGTTCCTCCTCGTCAAAACGGAAGATATGGTCTGGTTGCTGTACGTCGCCAGTATTTTACTGATCGTCTCGGCCTCGTTTTTTAACCCGGCGAGTGCGGCCAGTATCCCCAACATTGTGACGCGCGGCGAGTTGTTTTCCGCCAATGCGCTGGGCGGTGCGTCCTGGGGAATCATGGTGATGGTTGGTTCAGCCCTGGGCGGGATTGCCTCGACACTTTTTGGCCGTGACACGGCATTTATCATTAACGCACTGTCCTTCTTGATTGCTGCTGGCCTGATCGCACTGATCGAGGTTCCAAGTCCGAAGGCGACCACCAAACGGATGACCCCGGTCAAGGATTTCATCGAGGGGATGCGCTATCTGCGCGAGAATCTGCCATCACTGGCGCTGGTGGGGATCGAGTTGGGTTGGGGTTTTGGAGTTGGGGTCGTGGTTCTGCTGAGTGTGCTCGGAACACAGATTTTCCAGGCGGGAGATGCCGGAATCGGGATTCTTTACGCAGGGCGGGGGCTGGGTGTGCTGATTGGCCCGTTTGTAGTGCCCGCCGTTGCCGGAAACGACATCAGGAAGCTGCGCAATGCGGTCTGGTTGTCATTTGTGTTGGCCGCTATTGGCTACCTGATCGTCGCCTATGCCGGTTGGCACGATAGCTTGTGGCTGGCATTCTTCGCGCTGATGATTGCGCATTTCGGCGGTGGAGTCGCTTGGGCGGTGGGCAGCATACTGCTCCAGATCACAACACCGGATCGGCTGCGGGGGCGGGTATTGTCCGTCAATGGCGGGCTTGGCACACTCGGATCGGGGTTCTCAACACTGTTCTTCGGGCTTGCGCTGCAAGCGGGCAGTTCGCCGATGACACTGGCGGTTGTTGGTGCAGCGATCTTTGCCGTATGCGGCGTATCCTGGGGACTGATCACGGCACGCGGCCCATTCCATATCTCGGAAGCCACAATGGTCGATTCAGAACCGCGCATCACTCGCACGCAGTCGGCTGATTAGCGCGTATTTTGAAAATACTCAGGCACAACGAGACAACAAAGAACGGATTAAGGGATCATACCCTGCACAAAAAGCGAACGGCTAACCACTATTTCGGCGGCGGCTCTCGATAGACCCTCTGATACCGAAACAACTCAATCCACGACAACTATTCGCGAATATCATGACCCTTTCGACCTACGCCGCCGAAAAAATTACCGCGTAATCGGCTGAACCATCAGCCATACCGGGGTCGCGATATGATTATTTCGACCCCGGTATGAGTCACTGGCTCAAGTAATTTTTCGCTGATTAGCTTATATTCCAAAAACTGTTTTCGTTAGCGTCGCCGCTGGAGTGATAGATAACGGTTTCGGCGATGGCGTAGGCCGTTGGTTCGCAGTGGCTCATCTCGCCCGCTCCGCATATCGCATAAATGAGCACAATGCCTTTATCTTTCCCATAGACGATGATTTCGATGTCGAACTTATTGCTTTTCCCAATGGCTCGTATGGCTGCATAGTCGCCGAGTTGGAACAGTTCAGGCTCGCCAAAATCAATGGGCGTGTCTGATCCGAAGGAATCACGGGTATTGTCGCTGACGGTTGTCAGCAGTTCGTGGAAGGACAGTCCTTGTAAAGCTTCGATTGGATAAGTCCCAATGGTCAGCCAGATTTCGCCTGATCCTTTGCCGCTGGTCAAGTCTGAAGCCTTCGAACTGCTTGCCAGCGACATCGTACCATCTTTGTATTCACCGGTAATCCAGTTGCTGGGATACAGGAGCGAGAAAGAGTGATTTGAATAGGTGTATGTTTGGGTCAAGGGGGGCGCGGCATAAGCTGGCATGATAGTCGGAGCCAACGCAACAGCGGGTGCTGAAATCGGTGTCACCGTTGGCGCATTGTTTCCCAGAGTCCATATCCAGCCATTTTTAAAATTGCACCCCGCCTTATCGCTGTGATCGTAAGTGGTCGCGAAGAGACCCACCTCGCCCTGGCTCAGGGTTTTGTCAATATACAAGCCTGCCGGTTGATCGTTGATATATACGAGAAATTCGTCCTTCTGGACAATCATGACCACATGATTGACATCATCTTTGCCGGTGCGGATCGCGCGGCTGGGCTTGAACGGAAAATCATGCTGCCAGTCGCCGTCGATTCGCCTGAGCAGGTTCAAATAACCGTAGCGATCAAACAGCAGGACATAATAATTTTTGTTGTCCTGCCCGCGCAGCATCAGTCCACACTGGTCTTCTTCTGCCCCGCCGCCCCAAAAAATATCGGCTGAAACCACGAAATCGGTATATTTCCCGGCAAATGTTTCCCAACTGTTCCAATTATCGCGTCCCTTGAGATCAATACTGGTTTCTAACCGGGCGTCCACATGCCCACCAAAAGTATCAATAGCGCGGTTATCAATTAAGAACCGCATCGTGTCTTCGGGGGTCTGATTCATGCGGGCAACCGGCGTGAGGGCTGATTCCAGCGTCCCGGCGAATTGGATAAGCGCAGTCTGCGTTATTGCTAAGTCGCCCGCCTGCGCCGTCGCGGTTTGTATAATCGCCGCGTTTTCGCCCTGGATCGCTGCCGCTGTCGCCCGCGCCGATTGTTGACGCGCACTGGCTGTCGCTGCGCTGTTGGTCGCCATATCAACCGCTGATTGGGCAATTTGTGCTTGTAAAATGGCCTCACCTTGCGCCACTGTCGCGGTAGCCGCCTGGTTCTGCGCTTCCGTCGCCGCCGCCTGCGCATTTTCAACCGCTGCCGCGCGAGTCGCTTCAGCATGAGTCTGCGCGGATACGGCTTGTGCCTGAGCGTTTATCGCGGCATTAGCCTGAGCGATGGCACTCGCTTGTGCCGATTCAGCTTCGGATTGCGCGGTGGCCTGGGTGTTTGCTTGAGCGATGGCGGAAGCCTGGGCTGATTGCGCGTCAGCCTGGGCAGTCGCCTGTATGTTGGCCTGCATAACGGCTGTGGCTTCAGATTGCTGCGCTTGTGCCTGGGCTGTCCCGCCCGCATTGGCCTGCGCGACAGCCGTCCCGCGTTCGGCCTCCGACTCAGCCTGGGACGCGGAAGCGGCATCCGCATGGGCGACAGCCGCAGCCTCGTTAGTGGCGGCCTGCTGTTGGCGCGTAAAAGCAAAAAGTGCGAGCGCGATAGCGATGATAACGCCAATGATACTTAATCGTTGGGTAGACATGACTATAATCCATTTTGATATTTTAAATTTTCAGCCATTATTACATGAAAATAATTCTGGGGAAAATTGAACGTATGAAAATTAAAACGGGATTTATCCGTGCAACAAATCCCGTTTTGATGACGATGGATAAATTTTATGTTCTGCTTTTTCTCGGATTGCTTCCCGCCTGTGCGCAGCCTCCCTATGAGATTGTGTTATGCTTTTTCTTGTCTTATCTCTTGCTTTTAACTTTTAACTTTCTACTTTTAACTGCTTATCTCACCCCACCCGCTGCCAACTGCCGACCCAACTGCTCGATATGCCCCTTCCCGTGCCGCGAATAAATATTGAGGATGTCGTCAATGGTGTAATCGCCCTCAATGTCTGGGTGCTTGCCCACGCGCCGAAAATCCGCGTCGCTCAGATTGTCCAGGAAACGCGACCAACGCCCGTGCAGACCGCGTATAATCAGCAGCGAATCATCGAGGAAGGCGATTTTAGCATCGGGTATTTCTGCCCAGGCAACCTGGTTATAGGGGCGCACGGTGGCGTGATCTTCGGTCAGCAGCAGGTGCATACGGATGTAACCGTTCATGTGCGAATCGACCACATGGTGAACATTCTGTGCTACCGACCATTCCGTCGGATCATAACGGGTGGTGAGTTGTTCGTCGGTCAAACCTTGCAGGGCGGCTTCAAGTTCAGCCGGGAAGCGGCGGATTTGGTCAATACGTTCGCGCCGCTCTTGTGGGGTGAATACGATAGGCATATGTGATTCTCCTGGAGATTCATGGACGACGCCTCATTGTACGGAGAAATCGCCGCAGATGTTAGATGACCATAAGTCCACCGACCACACGCAGGGCAAATGATTTAACACTCGTGCCAAACGCCCGGATTCGCGTTGGCCTGGATTGAATTTCAATCCCTTCATTCACATCCATAACCTCGGCACTTTTGGGATTCGCGGTGGTAATCAGGAAGACCGCGCCGATAATCACCGCCGCCGCGACCAGTGTCCGCGCTGTCAGGGGTTCGCCCACCAGCGCCCATCCCAGGAACACCGCCACCACCGGATTGACATAAGCATAAGTTCCCAAACGATTGGGTGAAACCTTCGTCAGCAGCCACATATATGAACCGAAGGCAATCACTGACGACCCAACCGCCAGATAAGCAATCGCCAGCACCGAACGCAGTGATACGGCTGCCCAATTAACATGGAACGGCTCACCGGTAATCAGGCTGACGGTCATCAGCATCAAGCCGCCGCAAAATAAATTCAGCGCCGCGCCCAAAAATGGCGACTCCGGCATGACTACCCGCCGTGACAGCAGCGATCCGATTGCCCAGGAAGCCGCCGAAATCAACACCAACAGCGCGCCAAAAGGATCAATCGCGCCGTTGGCTGCCCCGCCCAAGCCCATCAATAAAGCGATGCCAAGCAGTCCCATCATCAAACCGACAATCACCCGCCCGCCCGGACGTTTCCCGCCCAGCCACAACCAACTCAGCAGCGCGAACCACAACGGTACAGTCGCATACAACGTCGCCGCCATCCCCGACGCGACGGTTTTCTCGCCCAGCATCAAACAACCGTTGGCGACAAAAAACATCAAAAAGCCCAGGATCGCGCCCGAACGCCACTGCGCACGAGTCGGGCGGGGAGCGCCGCCCCGCCGCGCCAGTGTATACAACAATATCCCGGCGCTGGTCATGCGGATGCCGGAAACCAGAAACGGCGGCAGGGTTTCCATGGCGATGCGGATGCCCAGATAGCTGGAACCCCACACGGTATATACGGCAGCGAAGGCGACAATCACCTGCCACAGCGGCTGGATGGATGGCTTAGACTTCAGCATTCAATTTCCTCAATCAGTTGGCGAGCCTACGCTCCAGGGAGGAGCAAACTTCCCTGAAACCATTCGTAATTATGAGGCCAGAATCGCCAAAATAACGATAAGACCGTATGAGGCCATTCACTTTGGCTGAGAAATCGGTTTTGAGCGCCGCCCATGCTTCAATAAGACGGCTCGACTTGCTAGCTTTTGTCAGTTGACAATACAAGCGTAACCCTTGTCAACTTTGCTGATTTATCTTACGTTTCTTCGATCTATTTCCGTCTATAATTTGACCATATTTAGAATCCCACGCCCCAGAGGATTGCCCGCCATGCCCAATTTTTTCCAGAAGGTGCTGCACCCGGAATGGTATCACGGACATGGCAAGCGCCCACCTTTTTTTGAAGGCTGGTATTTCAAGCTGATTGACGCCACTGAGAAGTATCGTTTTGCTGTAATCCCCGGTATTTTCCTCAGCGACGACCCGGAAAAGCGTCATGCCTTTGTCCAGGTGCTCGACGGGCAAACCGGCGGATCGGCCTATTTCACTTATCCGACGGAACAGTTCTTCGCTGCCGACGATCAATTTGATATTCGGGTTGGCCCCAACAGCTTCGGCGCAGATTGCATGACTCTCAACCTCGAAGGCGATGCCCTCGCCCTCAAAGGGGAACTTAAATTTAGCGGGCGCGCCCCCTGGCCGGTGACACTGACCGCGCCAGGGATCATGGGCTGGTATGGCTGGGTCACGTTCATGGAATGTTATCACGGCGTGGTCAGCCTGGATCACATCATCAACGGATCGCTGATGCTGGATGGCAAAACGCTGGATTACAACGGCGGGCGCGGTTATATCGAAAAAGACTGGGGACAATCCTTTCCATCGGCCTGGGTCTGGATGCAAACCAATCATTTCGGCTATCCGGGAACCTGCCTGACGGCATCTATCGCCGTTATCCCGATGTTAGGGCGCAAATTTCCCGGTCATATTATCGGCGTCTGGCACGATAAAACATTGTATAAATTCGCGAAATATACCGGCGCGAAAATCGAAAAACTGGCCGTCACCGACGAGCACGTCACCTGGGTCGTCAGCGATCAACACCATCGCCTGGAAATCTTCGCGACTCGTTCCGGCGGCGGTCTGCTCCATGCCCCTTCGCGCACGGAAATGCACAAGCGCGTCATGGAAACCCTGCAATCGACGGTTGAAATCTGCCTCTCACACCGCGAAGGATCAAACCCCGAAATTTTTCATGGCACAGGCCGCAACGCCGGTCTCGAAGTCCAGGGCGATTTAGGGATGCTGCTCAAGTAATGTTCCAAGCTGTTAAGTCGATAGTTATTAGCCAATACAAAAACAGCGTGAATTTTCCTTCAATCCGAATGATTTTTTGAGCGGACGACTATCGATGCATGACTTAAACGCTTGCAAAACTGAGCACTTTCCTAAATCCGTAAAAAATGAAAATATTTAAGTGACGGTCGTGCAATTTTGCATTATAGTGGAGGGATATAGTGGCAATATGCATTTTAATTAATGGAATATAGCATGACCCTCCGCCGACGAATCGCGAAACCCAAACATCAAGAATCTGAAGACCAATCTTCACACATCTCTGGGCCTCCGCAACAACTGGATTTGAATACCATCCTCAATACCGGTAAGCGCGATCCACAAACCATCTTGCAGCTTCAACGCACGATTGGCAACCGCGCCACACAATCGCTGTTGCAGCGGCAGACGAATACTATTCAACGCGCTTTTACACTGAACGACACAGACTGGAAAGAGGCTAGAACGCTCAATGCGACAAAACCCGGCACTGAAGGCGTGACCGGCGTTTTCTTCATTTCAAATAAAGCGGGCGAACAGCTTGTCATAAAGCCTGCACGACGTGGCGCGCGTTCGGTGATGGCGACCTCCATTATGAAGGATGTGGGGGTTGATACCAGCGGTATCCGCAATATTCCCTTTAACTCAACCGAGGACAAAAAACTCCGAAAAGTCGTCAAGAAACTCATCAATCAAAAAAAAGCCACCGAAAATGCCCTGCTACAGTGGGGTAAACTGCCAACGTCCGATTTTGATAGCTTTGTCGTGATGGAAAAAGTCGAGAATCTGAAGACCTTCCAAAACATCGCCAACGGCAGCGGTTTTGAAGATATAGGCGAATTTTCCAGAATGCTGGATCGAATGTGGTCGAGCGCCTTCTGGTTTGATCTGGGGCGGGTTCACGCCGCCGATATGATGATGGGCAACTCAGACCGGTTGGATCACCTGAATATCAAGAATATTTTCGTCAATTCGGAAACGGGGCGTGCCGTCGGTCTCGACCTTGCGCTTGAAACCTCTGGCTTTGACACCGTGACCAAACAGACCCCCGAAGGACTACCCAAATCCCTTGAAGGCAACGAGTACAAAGACTGGGTTACCTACGCCATAGAAGGGGTAGAGGGTAAACGAATGCAGTTGAATAGAAGAGGCGAGGTCGTGGAAGGTTCTACTGGACTCCGGGGCGGCGAGGTTGGCCCGTCGGATACGCGGCTGCTGACCGATGAGGGGCGTATACGGACAAAAATTGTAGCACTTCATGACCGTGTAAAAGCCGAGTTAGAAATGGGGCAGACGAACGATGTACAGCAGCGCATCCAGGCCTGGGATAATGCGAACTGGGATGAGGCTACAACCGGGTTCGTGAACGGGATGCGTCAGGGCATGTTGGTGCTCAACCAGAAGATCGAAAGCGGTGCTTACGACGACGAGGCGCGGCGTTTAAAAAATGAATTTGGTGACGACCCCAACATCGAAACGACTGTCATCAAGCTGCGCAATATGTATTATCAGCAAATGCAGAATGACCCCGACGTTGTTGAGGCCGAGCTGCGCATCCAATTGGAAACTTATGCCAAATGGCTGCATACCGGTCAGGGTTATAATCCTTTTGACCGGAATAAATTCGTCCTGGACAAACGCCGACGGGGTCGCGGCGCTATCCCGATGGGTAAAACCCTCAACATAAACTGACCGATGATCTTTAAACAGACGTAATGGATGCGAGGGCATGTTGATGAAAGTCCCTCGTCACTTATTCCTAGTCCACGATGGGCGGCGCATCTGTCGCCGGGATGGATGGGCTTTCCCGGTACGCTTTCAGCCGCCGCCCCGCTGCGAAAACGGTGAACGCACCCAGCGCCAACCCAATCGCGCCCGATACATAGGGCGCACCTTGCCCGACAGCGCCGTATGTCCAGCCGCCCCACAGCGGCCCGATCACGCGCCCCAGGGCCTGCGCCGATTGGTTGCCACCCTGCACCCGGCCTTGCTCTCGAACGCTTACCGCCTGCGACGTGAGTCCCGTAACTGACGGCGTGATGAGTCCGTTGCCCAGCGCGACAAACGCCACGCCCAGGAACAGCAGCGGAATCGAGGCGTTGCTGGTCACAATCGCGATTAAGACGAAACCGACTGCTAGCGACCCAAAACCGAACAACGCCATTTTGAGTTCACCCCAAATCGGCAGCAGACGCCGCACCAGCACGCCCTGTGTTAAGATGCCCACGAATCCGACGACGAAGAAAATCGTGCTCGTCCCGTCCGGTGTCCAGCCCAGCCGATCCTCAGTCAGATAACTTAAATTCGATTGCAGCATGGCGAAAGCCAGCGCCCACAAAAAGATGCCGATCAACAGAAGACGTAGCTGTGGAAGTTTCAAAACTTGTGTCAACTGCGTCAGTGGATTGAGCCGCGCCAACGGGATTTCAGTCGCGCGCTGCTCCGGCGCTAAACTTTCCGGCATGACAAAATAACCCCAGACGGTGTTCGCCAGCGTCACCAATGCCGAAAAATACAATGGCGACGCCACATTCCCGGTGATCGCGTAGACAATCCCACCCAGCGCTGGCCCGACCACAAATCCCAACCCGGCAAACGCCCCGATCAAACCGAAAAATTTAGTCCGTTCTTCCGGCGCGGTGATGTCCGCCGCATAAGCATAAATCGTCGCCAGATTGCCGCCCGTCAGCCCGTCGATGATGCGCCCCAGAAACAGCATCCACAGCGCCCCGCCGATGCCAAACAGAAAATAACCCACCGCTGACCCCAACAAGCTCACCAGTAAAACCGGACGCCTGCCAAAACGGTCACTCAGCGCGCCCAGTGTCGGCACGGCGATGAATTGGCACAGTGAATAACTGGTGAACAGCAGCGCCACCACGAACGCGGCATCTTTGCGATCCACATAGGACGAGGTAATGAACGGCACAACCGGGTTGATAATCCCGATGCCCGTCAGGTTCATAAAGCCGGTGATGAGGATAAACCAGCGCGTGAATCGCGTCACTTTCCGAACCGGGGATTCCATGAACGGCCTCGCTTCTGTTCCAGTAAAACGCCGCAAAAACCGGTCAAGTCCAGCGACTTACCGGTAATTTCTGTTAAATTTTGAATAAGGACAGTGTAGCCCGTTTGCGACTCGCTTCAAAACCTTCAGTATGCGTGCTGCAATCAATGGCGATTTCATGTAGGGACGAGGCACTGCCTCGTCCGTTGTTCAATTATCAGTCCTGGTCACGCAGCCATTCGGCGGAGAGGAGTTGTTTGGAATAGGGGGTATAGAAGATACGGTAAGGATCGCCATTCTTGAAAGCCAGAAAAGCATCCTTTTTGATGTTGAACTTAATATTTTCAAGGGTTAACGTGTAAATTCGTCCATTCACGTCCAGCGAAATACGACCTTCAACGTTCGCCGCTTGCCGGGATTTTATATCCTTATTGAACATGAGCCACTTGTTGCAGCTATAAAACAGTCCACCTGAGATCAGGGCAATCAGGAAAGCAGCCCTGAAGCCAAGCCATAGAATAATAAGCACCGACACCGACATAAAAATTCCGGCCAACCACGTATTGCGTCGAATATACAATATCCGATACTGCTCTTTGCTGAGTTGACCAGCTTGATTGGCTTTGAGATCATCCTCGTAAAAACCGACGGCATCCATGAAAACGGCTTCAGGCTTACGTTTGGGCTTTTCTTTGCGCAGTAAGGGATGGACGGATTGAGACTCGTTTTCGTCGTCCAATGCTGTATGTTCGGGCTTACGCTGGTTCACAATGTTCTACCTAAAGCGCCAATTTCGGCGTACTTTTTACCTCATATAGAGATTGTAAGTCTGAAATACCGGTATCCCCTTAATGATTACTTTTCATGATGAGGCTCAACATTCAAACCAGATTCTAATTGGCAGATACGAACTTTTGTTCTAAAATAGAACTCTCACTAGTCTATTTTGAGGACATATCTATGCTCAAAAATATTCCTATTCTCTCTGTGTTCTCAGTGCCTCTGTGGTAGAAAATCTTTTGCATTTCGGCGGCAAGTTCACATATTTCCGCCGTGCAATAGTAAAATTTACAATTCTCGCCGCAGCGGCGGATACGTCCCCTATTCCCGCCGTACTCTCGCCCACGCGGCGGCGCTTCTCGTATTTCCAGCCGATTTTTCGCCCACAAAATCCGCCACTCGGCGGCGCTTCCCGTGCTTCCCGCCGCACACCTCGGCGGCAGTTTCGCTGTTGTCAAGTTTTTGAATTTATCTTTTGACTAAAAGCTAACTGCTAATAGCTAGTCGCTTATTCCATGCCGCATCCATACATTCGGCTCGATATAGCGGCCTGTGTCGGCTTCCAAATCAATTTCAATCGGGTTCAGCGCGCCCGGAATCACGAAGGTTCCGCTCTCAGGAAAGCGCATCTCCGTCCATTTTTCCCAGTCCGCCACCTTCGCTGGGATGGTCATCGACAGCGGGCAAACTTTCATGAAGGTCGCGCCCAAACGGGCATGAGTCCGCAGCCAGGGATCAAACGGCAGGCCGTCGCTATGTTTCCAGGTGACGTAACGTTCCATCGGCGTCAGCGGATAGCGATGTTTCAGGTTCGGGCGTACCGGCGCGACCAATGCTTTCAGACCATGTTTCGCCGCTGCGCCCTTCATCGCTTTCAGAACGTGCTGGCTCAAACCTACTCCCAGATGTTCTTTCGACACGACTGCCTGAATCGCCGACAGTGTGGTCGGTGGAATGCCATTTTGGTGATTGCGGACGCCCAATTCCATCACCGCGTCCCAACCGCGATCCGGTAAGCCGTCCACCGTGCCATCCCAGGTGATCGGAATCGTGTTGCCGCAGGCGATTACTTTGCCGTCTGGATTAAGCAAAATCACCTGATAGTCAGCGAAGCGTTTATATAACTGCCCAAAATATTGATCGGCTACCGGATCATGCAGCATGAATTCCGGCCAACCTGCGCCGTTCATTTGGTCGGCTTCGCGAATCAGATCAGGCCGTTCAGCCAGGGTGTGTAGGGTATAGTCGGTCAATGTGGCCTCATCAAAATATGAGGACACGATTTTACATGTCCCCTGTAAATAGTTCATATCATAACATTATTGGGAATGCAGGCGTTTTCTTACTCAAATGTATCTATCTTGCTCCCCTCTCTACGAAGTGGGGAGGGGCTGGGGGAGGGGATTAAAACGGGGACACAAGCGCTTGTGTCCCCATCTATTATGAGGGATTTCTACGATTTGCTCGGAATTTTGGGCAGCAGCCAACCCAGGAACGCGCCCGTCGAACGCGATTGCATCAGCACGCGCCCTGGCCCAGTCAATTGGCAAACCAAGCCTTCGCCGCCCAGGATGGTCGCTTTCCAACTGCCGGATTTTTGCACGGCGAATTGGATGGTCGAATCTAAGCCGACGATATGATCGGTATCGACGATATACTTTTCGCCCGCTGCCAATGTACGTTCGAAAATCGCGCCGTAGCTGCACGCCAGGACTCTACCTTTGCCGCTGATTTTCAGCAGCACAAGTCCGCCACCGCCGAAGAAACCTTTTGCGCCGCCCCAACTGGAGTCCATCGTCACGCCCATCTCGCTGGCAACATACGCACCGCTGGCGAGCAGCATATCTTTGCCGCTCACATCGAGCGTAATCATGTCACCCGGCAGTGATGGCGCGAGGGTGATTTCGCCGCCGTTCGCCGGGGCTTTCCAGGTGTTCTGGAAGAAGTTTTCACCGGCCACCATGCGCTTCAAACCGCCGAACAACCCACCTTCGGCTTTGGTTTCGGTGCTCATACCATCGGTGTGGCTGACCATCGCGCCTGGTTCAACTTTGATGGTTTCATCCCCCGCGAGTTTGATCACCGCGAGCGAGAAAGCCGGGTTAAATTGAATCGAAACATCCATTTTGTGTCCTCCTGCTGGTTAGTACCTGTTTTCATTGTACGGGAATTGGAATTCTGTGCCGCGTGTCCACCCTTAAGAAATCAAAAACCTCCCCTGAGCGAGAGAAGGTTTTTAACGAGTTTTTATGATTTAGGGGTCAAGCGTGACCGTCGGCAGGCCAGCGATCCCGCAGTCGCCGTTCAACTGCACATTGTTGTCGATGGGTATCCAGCGCAGCCGGTACTTACCTACATTTCCAGCCTGGGCAACGCCTGGATCAATCGCATACCAGCCGTTGGGCGCGCCATAATAATTGGGCGGTGTCTGCCCCACAGCCAGCGCGGACGAACCCGATGACAGCGTGCCCGCCGCCGGGAGGTCAAAACTGTGCTGCGCATAAATTGGGATGCTGGAAATATTGAGCGGGCTGACCGAACAGCCTGATGGTGGGGGATACGAAATATCGAATGTTTTGAGCATTCCGCAGGCCGCGCCGGTGAGTGTGATGTGGGCGTCACTCCGTACCCAGCGGTAGGTATAAATGCCGACCATCGGCGCTTGTCCATTCAGCGGGCCAAGCGCGTACCAACCGTCGCTCGTCCGTCCGCCCACCAACATGCCCCCGGATGGCAGCTTATCCCATACATTCGCGTCCAGGCTGGGTTGATAATACACGTTGATCGTATCGCCCGCCGACAGCGGCATAATGTAACAGTTTTCGGGTGGCAGTGTATTGGTCGGCTGCGGCGTGAACGTGGCAGGCGGCGGTTGATTGACTACTGAACAGTTATTTGACCCGCATGAACAGGGCTGCGCCAGATTGGCAACCGTGCTGGAAATCCAGCCGCCATGCACTACCGTCCCAGCGTAGCTGATCTGATACCAGCCACCGGGTTCAATACGGCTGGCAAGTACCCAATTATTGGCGGGCAGCACGCCTAACACCGGGAAATTGACTCCAGGGCCGCTGCGGATATTCGCCGCAGCAACATTGGGCGACACCGAACAAACCGGGCCGGGAACTAACTGCCGTACCGAATATGGCGGCGGTAGATTGTTTGACTGCTGCGACTGCGATTGAGTGGTATTAGTCGGCGCAGGCGTATTGGTCGCGGGGCGCACCGTTTGGGTTGGGAACTGCGACAGCGTATTCGTCGCCAGGAATTGAACCGTCGGCGTGGACGGCTTTCCGCTCAGGCTCAGGTTACAGGCGGATGCCCCCACCGCCACGCACAACAAAAAAACCTTCAACGCTCGATGGTAGCGAATCATGGTCATGCACTCCGAAGTTGTAGATTACAACTTGGATTATCATATAGAACAATTGATTGATCTATACGCTTGCCCTGCGCTCAAACGATGATTATGTGCTGCTGCGGTTTATTTTCGGTAAGGGGAATTTAAAATGAAGGCTCTTGTTCAAAACAAGTGATTTTCCGTCCGGGCGACCCAGCGGGTCGCCCCTACAAAGACCTTTTTTCACTCAATCTGAACATGAGCCAAAATGAAATGGGGCACAGTGGTTGTATCCTGCGCCACTCAAGGCAGCCGCGAGGTTGCTCTTTTTGATTCGGGGTTCATAATTGTGGGGCGAGACTTATTTTGAGGGAACATTGAACATGAATTTCGACTCACAAATTGTGCTGGTGACGGGAGCGTCGCGGGGGATCGGGCGGGCGATTGCGCGGCAGTTCGCCGAACAGGGCGCGCGGGTAGCGGTGCATTACAACAGCAATCAAGCGGCGGCGGATGAGACATTGACCTCGCTGCCAGGGAGTGGACACCTGATTGTGCAAGCCGATTTAGCCGACGCGGAAGCCATCGAGCGCATGGTAAAAACGGTTATCGACACGATGGGCGGTTTGCATGTGCTGGTGAACAACGCCGGAATTTATGAGGAGCATAAAATCGCCGAAGTCGATTATGATTTCTGGCAGGTCAGTTGGCTGAAAACGATCCAAACCAATCTGCTGGGCGCGGCGAACGCGGCCTACTGCGCGGCGCAGCACATGAAACAACACGGTGGCGGGCGCATCATTAACGTGTCGTCGCGCGGGGCGTTCCGGGGCGAACCGGATGCACCGGCCTACGGCGCGAGCAAAGCGGCGATGAACGCAATGGGGCAATCGCTGGCGCGGGCGTTGGGGCCGCACGGAATCTATGTGACGACGGTTGCGCCGGGATGGGTCGAGACCGATATGGCAACCGATTACCTGGCGGGGCCGGACGGCGATGGCATCCGCGCCCAGAGTCCGTTGGGGCGAGTGGCGACACCCGACGAAGTGGCGCATACGGTTTTGTTTCTGGCGTCGGCGGGCGCGGAATTTTTGACAGGCGGAATCATTGACGTGAACGGTGCTTCATACTTACGTTCGTAGCTGACGTTTGTTTTTTCCAACCCATGTCCTTTTTTACCTGTACTACAATAAGGTTAAGAACAGGTCAAAGCTGAGGCCAAGCTGCGGTTTGGAAAGTTACCCCCCGAATTACCCGGACATCCTGAGTTACGTGACCAACGGGCAGCAAATGCTGGTCAGCGTGATTCAGGCTGCGCTGAGTGTACGCCCGGAGACTGTGCCCGCTGGCAGGCCGTTTGAGGCGATTATCATGCTGCAAAACACCACCGATGTAAATGTCGAGGTGACGGCCTCGCTGCAACTCCCCGCAGCAGATGCGGCAAGGGTCAAAGGCCGCTTTGTGGCGCAGCCCGATCATCAGGTGGTGACGCTGCTCCCGGCTGAAGTGGGTTATCTGGTGATGCCTATCTACGTTTACCCGGATACTGCCCCGGCCAATCATTACAAATTGGGCGTGGATTTGCGGGCGATCCCGATGGCGCAGCCGCGCCGCATCCGCCAGATCAAAGTCAACGGCGTGACCAACGAAATCAACCTGGAATATTATTTTTACCTGACCGACGAAACCATTGACAGCCTGATGGAACTGCGCGAACTTGAATTTTCGGCAGGGTCGAAAGGCGTGCTGGCCGGGGCGTCGGCGCTGCTGGGCAAGACCCGTTTTCTGGGCAAAACCGGGATGCTGGGATCGGGTTTGGAGACCAGTTTTAACGTCGGTGCGGCGCAGATGGGCAAGTTGACCCATTCCAAGACCGGTTGGATCAGCTTATGGGCGATGGGTGACAGCAGCGACGCACGCCCTTTATTCGAACGCCATCGCGATACCCTGACAGATGAAATCCTGCCGCTGCTCACCGCCGAAAGTTTATTCAGACCTTTTTATTCGGCGACACAGACCTACCTCAAAAAACAAAGTTATGTCGTGCAGTCACTTGAAATCATGTTCATGACCAAGCTGTTGACTTCGGTGGTCGCGGCGGCAGCCAATCCACCGAAAGTTTATGATTATCCCGGCCAGGAATTGTATCATGTCGGCGGGCTGGGGCAGCGTGGTCATGCCCATGATGGCAGCCCAATTCCGCTGCCCTTCTGGTCTCGGACGCTGCTGGGTTTGATCGGCGTTGACCCCCAGGTGATGACCAATCCGGCGGCGACGTTGGCGGGGCCGCTTTACGAAGACGTGCTACGCGATGCCATCACGCATGGGATTAACATGCTGCACGCCGTGACGGGCTTAGAACTTGGTACACGCGACGAAGCCTACGTCTATACCGAATATTTGATTGACCTGATTAAACAACCTAACCGCCCGCTCACGTTCTCTGATGTCTACCTGCCGCTGGTGATTGGCGGTATCCTGGTGACGAATGACGTAGTGATGAAGGAAGAAGAACCGCTCTTCTCATTCCAGAAGATGCACGAGACCCTGTTGGCACGTCAGCCCGAACACACCGACGAGAATGACCTGGTTTTCCAGATGACTGAGCAGTGTCTCGCCTGGGCGCTGCGGCGCTACCGCGATTGGTTCTAGCCATTTCCGAACCGGATGC
>JBDTNB010000078.1:0-28731 GCA_039933955.1 Chloroflexota bacterium | reverse complement strand
TCCTATCTTGACGGACGTTTCCCTTTTTTGCCATTTGAATTCACATCAGACGTATTCCAATAATTGTGTGTGGATTTTCAAAGCGGACGAAATATATTTCGTCCCTACAGACGCCGTTTTGGGTAGGGGCACGACATGTCGTGCCCCTACAATATCGTGTCCGTTTCCCAATTTCACCCCGATTCGGATTGTTTTCTACCCAAATACGCCTCGATGACGCGCGGATTATTGCGCACCACGCCCGGCGTCCCTTCGGCGACTTTCTGCCCGTTGTCCATCACAATCACGCGGTCTGATAACTGCATCACCAGCGACAATTTATGCTCGATCAGCAAAATGGTTAAGCCCTGATTTTTGAGACCGTGAATAATGTCCAGCATTTCGGCGGTCTCGGTCAGGTTCATCCCGGCGGTGGGTTCATCGAGCAGCAGCAAACGCGGATGCAGCGCCAACGCCCGCGCCAACTCGACACGGCGGCGGTTAGCATACGATAAGCTGCTAGCGGGATCGCTCAGACGCGGTGTCAGCCGTTCGCCAAATTGTGCGATGATGGCCTCGGCATCGCGGCGAAGTTCGCGTTCCTCAGCCTGCACAGCGGGTAAGGGCAAAAGCGCCGTGAACAA
Organism: Chloroflexota bacterium; assembly: GCA_039933955.1. GTDB lineage: Bacteria > Chloroflexota > Anaerolineae > Aggregatilineales > Phototrophicaceae > CFX2. The sequence continues at coordinate 28,108 of JBDTNB010000078.1, read as the reverse complement.
CTCGCCGATGATGTTGCGCGGACGCGAGGCTTTCCGCCGGGTATGCGCTCCGATCAGCACATTATCGAGCACACTCAAATTGCCGAAAACCCGCCCATGCTGAAAAGTTCTGGCGATTCCCCGACCTGCAATCTGATCGGGATGTAAGCCGACCAACGATTGACCTTCAAATTGAATTGTGCCGGAAGTTGGTTGATCGACCCCGGTGATGAGGTTGAAAAGCGTGGTTTTGCCTGCACCGTTCGGCCCAATCACGCTGATGAATTCACCGGAATTGACTCCGAAACTGACCGCATCAACAGCCAGCACGCCTTCAAACTGGCGCGAGAGATTTTGAATATCGAGGAGTGGCATTATCCCCACCCCCTAACCCCCTCCCCATTGCATGGAGAGGGGGAACAAAAGTGACTTCCGAATTCTAAAACCAATTATTTTATTCCGTTCCTAAAATGCCCTGCGGACGGAAGCGGATCATCAGCACCAGCACCAAACCGTATAAAATATAGCGGTATTCGACCAACCCGCGAAAAAGCTCCGGCAAAATGGTCAGCGCCAGCGCGCCCAAAATCGCCCCGACGATACTGCCCAGGCCGCCCAGGATCGCCATCGTGATCGCCAGAATCGAGGTTGAACTAGTGAAAGTTTCGTTGTTGATGTAGGTGTACATATGAGCGGTGAAAGCGCCGGAAAGTCCCGCGATAAACGCGCTCGACCCGAAGGCTAAAATTTTGTAGCGGTTCAGGTTGATGCCAAAGCTGCGCGCGGCGACTTCATCATCGCGCAGCGCCCGCCAGATTCGTCCCAAAGATGACTTTACGAGCCGCCACTGAAGCAGCATCACAATCAGCAGCAGCGCCAGCGAATACCAGTAGACCTCGCGCGGGAAAACCGCCTGGATACCGAGAAAGGTTGGCGGCGGAATATTGGTCAACCCTAATGCGCCGTTGGTGAGCGAATCCCAATTCAAAATAATCTGGTTGATGATCTCGCCGACGGCAATCGTGGCAATCGCCACATAATGCGCGCGCAGCCGAAAGGCGGGCAGCACCAATAATGTCCCCAAAACCCCGCTAATCAGGCCAGCGGCGATCAGGGCGATTTCAAACGGCCAATGCAGCCGCAGCACCAGCAGCGCCGAGGCATAAGCGCCAATCGCCAAAAATCCGGCCTGACCGAGCGAGGTTTGTCCAGCGGTTCCCGTCACCAGCGTCACGCTCAGGGCGACCATGCCCAACAGCCACGCATTGGTCAATACTTGCAGCAAATAGGGGTCTTTGACGACCAGAGGCAGCGCGATTGCCACGACGATTCCACCGCCCAACAGCCATTTGGGTATATGCACCGGTTTGCGGTTGGCGATGAACGTACCGGTCAGCGGTTCGGGCGGCTGCTGACGCTGACGGTTGAATAAACCGTTGGGACGCAGCACCAGCACCGCCAACAAAATGATGAACGCAAATAAATTGCGGTAGCCTGATCCGAACAGCGCGACGCCGTAACTCTCGATCAAGCCCAGCACCAGCCCGCCCGCCAGCGCGCCGGGGATATTGCCCAATCCGCCCAACAAATTGGCAGTGAAGCCTTTGAGTACCGCCTGCGAACTCATGGTGGGGTACACGCGCTGGAAGTACATCGCCACCAGCAGTCCGGCGATGCCGCCCAAAATCGAGGCCAGCGCGAAGGTCGTCCGGTTGACTGCGTTGACATCCACGCCCATCTGCTGCGCGGCGTCGCGATCCTGTGCGGTTGCCCGCAGCGCCCATCCCAGTTTGGTGTAGCGCAAAAATGCGAACATCAGTCCAGCGATGCTCACGCCCGTGACGGCGATCAGAATATCCAGCGAACCGATGCTGCCATTCCCAATTGGGATGCGTCCCCCCGGCAGCGGATTCGGAAACGACTGTGGATTGGGCGAGAACAAAATCTCGGTGAGTTGGTCGAGCATCAGACTGATGCCGATGGTCGATAATAACGGCGCAATTCGATTGGAACTGGATAAACCTCGCAGACCGAGGCGTTCGATCAGGATACCCAAAAGGCCGCAAACAATGGCGACAATCACAAAGGATACAGGAAGCGGCAGCCCCCAGCGCATCACACACAGCCAACCGACATACGCGCCGATCATATACACCGAGCCGTGCGCGAAATTAATCAGATTGCTGACGCCAAAAATGATCGCCAGACCGACGGCAATCAGCGCATAAATGTTGCCGATCACCAACCCGTTGACGGTCTGATCGAACAGAGTCCGCAAAAATTGATCCATGAATTCAGTCGTTAGTCGCTAGCTTCTAGTCAATAGTCAAAGACAAGTATTTGAGCGCAATCAAACACCCGACATAGCACAGGAGTTGTTTGATAATTCAGAATGTTTTTCCACCAGGAGAAAACTATCTCTTTCTTCAATTTTTCTCAGTGTTCTCGGTGTATCGGTGGTTCAAAATTGAATTTCCAAACAGGATCACATCACGCTGTTTGCTGTTGCGCGATGTCCGCCGCCTTCCGCAGTGCGTGCAAATTCTCGGATGGAACATCGGAATTTGTACCACATCCGGGCGTGAGCAGGAAATGTTTGCCCTGTGTGATTTCAATCGCCGCCAGCGCTTCCTGAATCACTTCATCGGGCGTGCCGGTTTGCAGCGAACCCAATTCATCGACGCCGCCCACGAGCGCTAGCTGTGTTTTATGACTCGCTTCCTCGACGGTGGGGTTGTGCTGACCGATGGTCGCCCAATTCAACGCATGAACCGGATAATCGGTCACTGCATCAAAATACACATACGGCCCGCAGATGTGCAGCATATTGAAGTCCGCACCCTGTACCGTGTTCAGCACTTGCAGGTCATAGGGCTTGCCGAATTCTTCAAACTCGGCCTCGGTCAAAACGCCTTCCCGCGCCAATTTCACGATGGCGAAAAACAATCCACTCGCGCCCGCATCCACCGCCGCCGCACCATATTGACTGAGTGTCGCCGTGATATTTTTCAACGCTTCGTGTACGCCTGCCGGATTCTCGCGGAAATAGCGGTGCAGTCCGTCATGCTGCGCCTGAACTGCCTCGCCGATGGTGTGATTCTGCGGGCGGGCGACCAAAAAGGCCAGCACCGACAGCGGCGAAAAAACGGTTTGCATAAAGTGGGTATCGCCGATTCCAGCCTTAATCAGCTTGACCAGTTCCAGATGTTCGCCAAAGACACCTGCTGTCGGCGAAATCGGCTGGATTTTTTCCAGGTCAGCCGGGGAATTCAGCGGCCCGTCGATCAACTTGGGCAGCACCGAATCGTACTGGTTGAAATCATAGTGGTCGCCCCAGGCTTCAGCATAATAGGTCGCGCGCGGGTTGATCTTCAGCCAGTCCCAATCAAACTCCTTCAGATGTTGCAGGCTGATGTCGGCTAGTTTTTGCGGATCGCGTTCCTCGTCAATGAAATGCCGCCACGCCGAAACCGGTACGCGGTCAACCGTTTCGCCCTTCAAGGCCGCATCGACTCGCTCCCGTTTGGACAGTTGAGTCATCGTTGTAGTCCTCTGTTGTGGATGAAATGTTTGGAACGTTTTCTCCTAGACCCCCTCCCATCCTCCCCCGAATTCGGGGGAGGGGTCAAAATCGTCTCTGATTCCCCCTCCTTGAATTCGGGGAGGGGGTTAGGGGGTGGGGTAATTTGACCTTATTTTTCGTCAGGAACCCAGGGCACGAAATCGCCACCTTTGACGATCAGGTCTTCATAGGTGGGATTTTGGGCGCGGCGGGTCTCCGGGTTAAAGGTCACTTTGCCGTAGACCACGCTCGGTACATCCTTGAGCAGCGGCAGCGCATCATGCACGCCCTGGCGCGTCGGGCCACCCTCTTTTATCGCTGCGGCGACCAGATAAATCGAGTCGTAGGCCAGCGATGCGAACAAGTCTGGGTCTTCGTTGTAGGTGGCCTTGAATTTCTCGACGAACGTCTGCACTTCGGGGCGCGGATCAGACGGCAGGAATTCGCCCAGGACGAAGGTTCCTTCAACCGCGTCGCCGCCCAACTTGATGTAATCCGGTGATTGCAGGGTTGCTGTGCCCACAAACGGGGCGGTGATCCCGGCTTCGCGCGCTTGCTGGGCGATGAGCGCGCCGTCGTTCTGATACGAGAGCAAAATGATGCCGTCGGGGTTAGCGTCTTTAACGGTAGTCAGGGCCGAACGGAAATCGGTTTCATCCGGCAGATATTCCTGCGAGGACACGATTTCAGCGCCGAGTTCAGCCACACGCGGGGCAAATAAATCATTGGTGGCCTTGCCCCAATCATTATTGATCTGGAAGACGGCTAATTTCTTGAGTCCCAATGTCGTCACCGCGAAATCGGCCAGGGCTGGCGATTCCTGCGCCTGCGTCACCGATGTGCTCCAGGTATAGTCGTTGGCTTTGGTGAAATCGGGATGCGAGTTGGTGAAACCGAACTGTACCAACCCACCGCGCGCATAAATCGCCGACGCCGCCATCGACGCCGTGCTGCTGAAATCGCCGAGTTCGACGATGATGCGGTCATCAGCGATGAATTTCTGCGCCACGACTACTGACTGTTTGGGGTCGCTTTGCGAATCTTCAAAAATGTATTGCAGCGGGCGTCCCTCAACGCCGCCTGCGTCGTTAATTTCCTGGATCGCCAGGTCAAAGCCTTTTTTCCACTGCGCACCGTACTGGGCAAGGTCTCCGGTGATCGGGCCGCTGACGCCGATGAAAATCGGATCGCCGGTGGCGGCGGTGGCTTCTGCGGTGGCATCCTGCGCGCCGACAGAAAATGCGGACAACGCCAGGATAGCAATCCCGACAAATAGAGCCAATAGTCGTTTGGTATGTGTCGGACGTGGATTCAACATGTTTTGTACCTCAGCACTCGTTCAATTTAGGTTTTAACAGACAACTACATCATGACTTCTCCGAGCCGGCGACAATAGACCTGCTTAAGTCCACTTTTACAACATGAGTCCATACTAGACCCTCCTTAACCGTGATCCTATAGACGATTTAAACAAAAACACCCCAAACTTGATTCAGCCGGGGTGCGATGGGTCAGGCGAGACCTGATTGTAGAAATAAAACACCCCGATACAAACCGGGGCGTATTGTTATCAACAGGAAATCAGAAAGCGCTTAACAATGCATACCTCGGCTGCGGCTTACTATGCAACCCATACAACAGGATTGGGCTTCGACGAACAGCATTGCGGACTTCCCAGTTTGCTTGAGCTACTTTTCAAAGAGGATATACACGCTTTCATTTTCTGTCAAGCGATCCCCCTACTTCGCTTCGACCAGCCAATTTTCGAGCGTGGTCTGGAGCACATCCATCGACACTGGTTTAGCGATGTAATCATCCATGCCCGAAGCGAGGCATTTTTCGCGGACACCCAGCATCGCACTGGCGGTGATGGCAACGATGGGAATGTGTCGCCCGCTGGTTTGTTCATCGGTGCGGATCAGGCGGGTCGCCTCGTAACCGTCCATCACCGGCATCTGGCAATCCATGAGAACAAGCGCATATTGGCCGGGATGCGAGACCACTTCGTCCACCGCTTCCAGCCCATTGCCAACCAGCCGCGCGCGATACCCTAACGAACGAAGCTGCTTGAGCGCCAGAGATTGCGTCGTCGGGTTATCTTCAGCCACCAGGACAATAAAATCGTTTTTTGCCCCGCCCCATTGAGGATTCGTTGGACTGTTGGCGGACTCGTGCAGCGGACTGACATGAAGATGTTTTTCAAGGTTGACGGTAAACCAGAAGGTTGAACCCGTCCCTTCTTCACTTTCGACACCGATTGTGCCGCCCATGAGTTCTGCCAACCGTTTGGAAATGGCTAATCCCAGGCCGGTTCCGCCATATTTGCGGGTGGTACTGCCATCTGCCTGGGTAAAAGGCTTAAAGAGCCGGTTGCGGGCAACCTCGGAAAGACCAATACCCGTATCCTGGATTGCAAATTTTATCATCAGATCGTGCTCGTCTCCGCCTGCGACGCTGACAATGATTTTGATCTCGCCGCTGCGGGTAAATTTCACGGCGTTGCCCACCAGATTATGCAGTATCTGGCGCAACCGTGTCGGATCACCGCGTACCGAGTTCGGAACGTCTGGTGCAATATCCACATGCAGCGCCAGCCCTTTTTCGCCTGCGCGTATCCGCATGAGGTTCGCGACGCGATCAACAATGTCCGACAGTTCAAACGGAATCGACTCGACCAGCATCTTCCCGGCTTCAATTTTAGAGAAGTCCAGAATGTCATTGATGATCTCCAACAGCGAATTAGCTTCCCCTAAAACGATCTTGGCATAATCCTGCTGTTCGTCATCCAATTGAGTGTTGAGCAAGAGTTCGCTCATGCCGATAATGCCATTCATCGGCGTGCGGATTTCGTGGCTCATGGTCGCCAGGAATTCAGATTTCAAGCGGGAGGCCGCCAATGCCTGGTCACGCGCCTCTTCTAAAGCCGCTTCAAATTGTTTGGCTTCGGTAATATCGCGCGTGATCCCCACCAGACCGATAATGTCGCCGTTGCTGTCGCGCAGCGGCACTTTGGTGCTGGAAGCCATCATCAAGGTCAGGCTGTCGATGTCCTTGATGCTTACTTCTTCCTGGTTCAGCATCGGTTGACCGGTTTCAAAAACCTGCTGTTCATCCTTATAATATTGTTCCGCCAGATCATGCGGGAAAGAGTCGAAATCGCCCTTACCTACAAAATCATTTGGCAAACCATTCATCGAACGCGCATGAGCCACATTATTCAGGATATAGTGGCTGTTACGGTCTTTCACATATACATAATCCGGGATGGCGTCAATCAGGGTGCGCAGCAAATTACGCTCGTTCGCCAGCGTTTCTTCGACCTCTTTCCGTTCGGTAATATCGCGGGCGATGCCGACCAGACCGATAATTTTTCCGTCACGGTCTCGTAAAGGCACTTTGGAAGTCGATGAGATCATCCAATCCATCGTGCCCTCGTCTCTAACGACCACTTCTTCCTGGTTGAGCATCGATTCCCCGGATGCGAATATTTTTTCGTCGTCCACGCGATACTGTGTTGCCAGATGCTCCGGGAAGAAATCGAAATCGGACTTTCCGAGCAGCGCTTCTGGCGTTGAGTTCATCGACTGCGCATTTGCCATATTATTCAGGATGAAGTGACCCTGGAGGTCTTTGGCGAAAACATAATCGGGGATGGTGTCAATTAATGTGCGCAGCAAATTGCGCTCGTTTGCCAGAAGTTCCTCAGACGCTCTGCGTTCGGTAATGTCTTCGACAGTGCCCACGTATCCCCGCAGCGTATCGCCATCGCGGATTTCTACGGCGCGAACGTGAGTCCAAACTATTGTTTTGTCGGGACGTTGAAAGCGCAACATGCTGTCGTAGGGTCTTTCGGCCTGCGCAGACTCGTACCACTCCGCGAGGACACGCCACCGATCATCCAAATAGATGGCTTTGCTCCAACCGCTGCCTAAGGCTTCTTCAAAAGTGATTCCGGTGATGTCCTGATAGCGGCGGTTCGTATATAAGCAATTTCCCTGTGGATCGGTCAGGAAAATCCCGAATGGCGAGGCATCATTCATGGCACGGAAGCGGTTCTCGCTCGTGCGAAGGGCCTCATCAGCCATCTTGCGTTCGGTGATGTCGTCGCTGATGAAGAGCATACTCTCCACCTGCCCCTTGTCCCAAACCGGCGCAATCTGGGTGCTAAACCATAATTTTTGCCCACTGGGAGCAACAACCGAAAGGTCATAGGACTGAGGCATTCCGGTTTTCAAAACCCTGGCGATTCGATCCTGCACCATTTCCTTTTGCTCAGGAGGTATAACATCATAGATGGGCGTCCCGATCACATCCTCTACAGAATCTTTCAAAATCACATGGTTGATAAATAAGACCCTGGAATCGCGATTGATAAGGGTAATCGTACCCGGTAAATTTTCGACTAATGATTGCCACCGTTCACGCGATTCCCGCAGTTGATTTTCGGCGTGCTTGCGTTCGGTGATATTCCGCACCAGATACACGACTTCATCGCTGGCACTTGCCACCATACGCCCTTCAAAAATTTGTGTCAGACCGGCGATGGGCAGCTCATACTCGAACACCTGTAACTGGCCGGTATCCAGCGTCTTCTGAATGTAATCGAATATCATCCCGGCGACGGGCTGTGGCAGCACCTTATCAACCGGTTGGCCGATGAAATTGGCTCCATATAAATCAGCCGGATTACCTGCCTTGTAATCCAGATAGCGACCTTCGCGGCTGACGCGGAACATCAAGTCGGGCAGGGCATTGAGCATTGCCCGATTTTGTTTTTCGCTTTCTTCAAGCTGGCGCTGGTGTTCATATTCCAGCCGGTCTCGGTGGCGGATAAATACGAAAATCATCCCCGATATAACCGCCACATAAATCGCCGGATAGACCCGATTGGCAAAGGCATTTAGCTGCGATGGAGCAGGAAAAAACACGATTCCGATAATACTCGCCACAACGATCCAAAAAGTGGCGCGCAGGGATAGCAACATGCTCCCCAACAATACGGCGACCAGGATGTAAGCCAAAAAGCCGCGAACATCCGCCTTATCCGGGGTGAGTGCCGCAACGCCGAAAACCCCTAGCCATATCAGAATGATCGTCAGCCAAACCCCCACTTTATAGTGGCGGCTTCGGCTTATCACATAGATCACGGCCAGCATTCCCACAATGAAAAGTTGAGACAGGAATGATGGATCTCCCAAAAAATTGTAGTTCTGCTTGACCAGCAGCGGCGATGCCAGCGCGACGATACCCAATCCAACTAGCGTAATCAGCAGCGAAGAAAGCAAACGAGCGTGATGGCGTGCGTCAGGTTGAGTCAGCGCAGGCGAGGGTCGTGTGAGTGTATGCCAGATCTTGCGGAGGTCGAAAAACATAACACAGGTTCCTGTAAGGGGACATTCCAAAGCTTCCGCTGAACTAGGTGATGAATTGGGCTATCGCATCAATTAACTCGCGCGAACTCGCGGGCTTGGTCAAAAAACCGTTGGCTCCGGCAGATAAGGCAACCGAGCGATCATCGTCCTGTCCGCTGGCGGTGAGCATAATGACGGGGAGCGCCTGATAACGGGAGTCTTCGCGCAAATGACGCAGCAGTTCAATCCCATCCATTTCCGGCATGGCAATATCCACTAAGGCGAGATCAACGGATGTTCCTGACAGCACTTCCAGGGCTTCGATCCCGTTGCCAGCCAGGATCGTTTCATGCCCATTGTTTCTTAAGGTCAGGCTCAAAACACGCTGGGTCACAGGATAATCTTCAACAATCAAAATAACAGCCATACCCCGTTCGTCCTTTCGTTAGAGCAGTTTTACCAGACGCCAGCGGTTATCGCCTGGCTCAGGGAAATAATCGACTTCATCCAGTAGTTCACGCATCAAAAATAAGCCATAGCCCCGAATCTGGGGTTCGTCTAAGGTTGGTTGGGGGACAATTTCCGGTTCAAATGGCCGGCCATTGTCGTGGAGTTCGATGACCATGCGGCGCGGCTCGTAGACCAGGGTTAGCGTCGCCAGGAGACGACCATCACTTTCATCATAAGCGTGATCGACGATATTGGCACAGCATTCCTGGACGGCAAGCTGCAAGTTGTAGATGGTGGCTTGCATCTCCGGCAGATTATCCAGGCGCGAGAGCATTTCGCCCACACAAGCACTCACTAAATTGAGGTATTTGTGGGTCGCCGGTACATCCAGGCGAATGACATCGTCCGTCTGCATCTCACACTCCTTTGACCACAAATAAGGTTTGGTCATCATCCTGAGAATGTCCGGCACTGAATTGCGATATAGCGTCGTAAAGGCCGGTTCCGATGACCCAGGCGGCCTCCGAAGCCAGGTCTTCGACTTTCCTGAGCAGGCGGTCATAGCCAAACATTTCCCCCGCCTGATTTTGCGCCTCGCAAAAACCATCGGTTGCGACCACCAGAATATCGCCGGGGCCTAAGGCCAGGGCATGGTTTTCACAGGTGCTGATCGGGAGTACGCCCATGGGTGTACTGTCAGCTTCCAGCAGATAAGCACTGCCACCGAACGGGTAGTAAATGACGGGGGAGTGTCCTGCATTGGCATAATACAAGGTTTGATCCCGGTGATGGTACTGTCCGACAAAAACCGTTGCGAACATACTCACCTCGGTGAAATCTTCGTACATATCGTCGTTGGATGAGCCGACAATATTGGCCGGGGATGGGTCTGCCAGCGAGCGGGCTTTGGTACGAATGACAGTCCGCGTCATCGTCATCAGCAGCGCGGCGGGCATCCCTTTGCCGGTGATGTCGCCCACCGTAAAAACAAACGGTTCGCCGGGTCGATAGACATAATCGTAAAAGTCACCGCCGACCTGTAAGGCAGGCAGTGAACCCGCAAAAATATCCAGGCCCGCAACTTCAGGAGGCTCATGTGGGAGCAGGTGAAGCTGGACATTTTGCGCCAGTTCCATTTCCGTCTGCATTTTCGCCTGGGTCAGCGATTCCTGGTACATCTGGGCGTTTTCAAGCTGCACACCTGCCTGATCGGCGATGGCGCGCACCAATTTCAGATCCGGCGAGCTAAAGCCAACATTTTTGTTCAGGAACACCAGCGCCGCCATGACCTGACCGCGTATCCGCACCGGCTCCATCAGCAGTGATGAAATGCCATCGGGTGGACGCCGTTTTCCATCATCGCCCTGAAACAGCAGTCGGCTGCCGGTCTCTTGCAGTTCGCCAAAAAAGGCCATCAGCATCGGCTGGGTGAGGATCGGTTCCGGAAAATGGACAATTTCAACTGGACGATTGGAGATAAGAACCGCGCAGGCGGCAGGGGCTTTGATGAGCCGGGCTGCTTCCCGCGTCAGCGCAAATAAAACGTCGCTGGTTTCCAGGCTGCTGCGTGTCGATTGTGTCAGATCATAGAGCGCCAGCAGTTGATCCTGGTTGTCGATCAACTCCTGGGTCATGGTGTTGAGTTCAGCTTCGAGGGAGGTGACGTGCCCGATCAAGCGCGCATCAGCATCCAGTCGCGCCTGACAGCCGGGGCCAGATACCCCATAAACGCGCAGTTCCGGCGTGAGTCCATTTAACCGCAGCGGTGCAGCAAGAGCCTCACCGTCAGGCCGCGCAGCATCCGGCCAATATGCGATAAAGTCACCTTGCAGCCAGACACCAAAATAGGTTGCGCCCGTCCCAATCCAGGCTTGAGCGGTTGCTTGCAGGAGGTCGTGGTTTACATCCAGCAGATTGGCGACGGCGCGGAGCGTGCTAAGCAAACTTGTCATGCAGTGCCTGTAAAGCCTCATCCTGTGTAGCGTAAATGCCGAATGCTTTGTCCAGGCGCGTGAGTTCAAAAATGACTTTCACCGGCTGCTGTAAGCTGCACAGCGCCAGATCACCGCCTTGCTGGCGGCAGTGTTTCATGCCTTTGACCAGCAGCGCCAGCGCGCTCGAATCGACAAAACTGACTTCGGCCAGATTGACGACCACTTTGCTGTTGGCCTGCTCGAACCAGGTCGTCAAACGCGGTGCTTCGTAACTGTCGAAGCGCCCACTGAGTTGTGCGATTGAAATATCACCTGCTAGCTGGCTTTTAAGTTCCATACGATTCCCCTAACACTGTTGATAGTGACTCCATTCATTATAAGGGCGGAATAAAAATCTGAAGATTAGATTCCCGTATGTATCGTTAATTGTTGGTAATTTTCACGAATCGTTATACGGACGCCGAGAATGGCATGTGACATCCACCTCAGAATCAGGCATAATTTACGTGATGAAGTCGATAGTCATTAGTCCATAGCTTCTAGCTAAAAGACATTCCTTTGACTAAAGGCTATGTAAAGTATCAAGCGATTAGCAATAATCAGATTGTTGGCAGGTGTAATTAGGTGCTTATCTCCAGTCAATCGACTGTATTTGGCTTTTGACTAAAGACTAGTAGCTAACGACTAGCGACTTTAAAGGGGGCAAGATTGCTCAAAGTATTTATCGGGGTCGTGCGTTTCCGCGATGACCGCGAATTTATCATCATGGTGGATGGCGAACCGCAGCCGGTAGAAGATGCCGTGCGCCAGGTCATCGGCGAAATCTGGGGCGAGGGCGATACCTCGGTGCTGACCGAAGGCGTGGATTTTATCGAGTTTGTCCACCCACAAAACGTCGGCAAAGAACGTGCAGATGGCTACGTGCTGGGTTGCGAAGTGGGCAGTCACAAACGCATCGGCTTTGCGATCCAGAATGCGCGGCGCTTGCGCGCTTTGTCGCCCGATAAGCCTTCTGAAAATCTGTAGCACGCCGCTATGCCGAGAAGCGATTTGAGCGCTGCCATGCTCTTCCTGAGCGAACCGTCCATGCTTTACAAAGATACCTATCTGGACGCGCTGCGGGAGTTTCATCAGGAAGCGCGCGACCTGGAACTCGATTTGTATGATCTCACGAATCATTTTCGGTATTACCTGCAAAGCTGGTATGACCGCAGGGCCAATCCCAAACCGGGACAAGTTGCCGAATCAACTTTCTGGATGATCGAAGAGGAAACCTTTATCGGGCGTATTTCTGTGCGCCATCATTTGACCGAGAGCCTGATGCAGTTTGGCGGGCATATCGGCTATGAAATCCGCCCGACCAAGCGGCGGCAGGGTTATGGCACGTCGATGCTTGGCCTGGGTCTGGAAAAAGCCAGAGCCGTGAATATCACGCGCGCGCTCGTGACCTGTGACGATACCAACAGCGCCTCGGCAAAAATCATTCAGGCCAACGGCGGCGTGCTCGAAAATATTATTCTGCTGGCGGGCTATCCTGTACCTATCCGCCGCTATTGGATTGATGTGAGTTAAAAGTGGAAAGTTAAAAGGCAAGCACGAAGGAATATTGAAACATGACCTACGAAACCATTCTGGCCGAAACACCGGCTCCCGGCGTGGGATTGGTGCGCCTGAATCGCCCGACAGCGCTGAATGCCTTGAACGGGCAAATGACCGGTGAAGCTTTCACCGCCTTAGAGGCTTTTGACGCCGACGACAATATCAAATGTATGATCCTGACCGGGAGCGATAAAGCCTTCGCTGCCGGGGCGGACATCAAGCAGATGGAAAACATCGACGCCGTGACCATGTTCGCCGGACAGGATTTCACCGATTGGACGCGCCTGACACGCCTGCGTAAACCGGTCATCGCGGCGGTGTCCGGTTGGGCATTGGGCGGCGGCTGCGAGATGGCGATGATGTGCGACATGATAGTCGTGTCGGAAACCGCGAAATTTGGACAGCCGGAAATCAGCATTGGAATCATGCCGGGGGCGGGCGGCACGCAGCGTCTGACGCGCGCGGTGGGCAAAGCGTTGGCGATGGAAATCTGCCTGACCGAGCGCCGCCTGACCGCCCAGGAAGCTCTGCATTACGGGTTGGTGAACGCGGTCTATCCGGTAGAAACTTATTTAGCGGAAGCGGTCAAGCTGGCGGAAAAAGTAGCAGCCATGCCGGGTGTCGCGGCCAAAATGATTAAAGATGCCGTCAACCATGCTTACGAACTCAGCCTCGCCGAGAGCCTGAATTACGAGAAGCGCAATTTTTATCTGCTGTTCGGCACGGAAGACAAAGCCGAAGGTATGAAAGCCTTTGTCGAGAAGCGCAAACCTGAATGGAAAAATAAGTGAGTCTGTCGATCTTTTACACAGCCCATATCCGGGGTGATCTGGCGCTGCTGCCGCCCTTGTACACCTTCCTCAAATCGCTGCGTGCAGATTTAGCCCAATTTGCGCCGGAAGATGAGGCCGAAGTCATGCAGTGCGCGGTACAACCGCCTTCAGCGCGGACTCTGCTGCTCGATTTGGGTGACTCCTGCGCGCCGGATGTGTGGCACTGCACGGCGACAGAAGGACGCTCGACCCTCATTGCCCTGGACGCGATGGGCTATCACGCCGCCAACGTGACCGGCATTTTGTCTGCTGAAAGCCGCGCCAAACTGGCTGAAAATGCAATGGGGATGGCGCTGGTCGATTTCGATCACCCCTGGCAGGATCAGGGCATGATTCTATCCACATTTTCGCCAAATATGCGCCCATCGGCGGATACCCTGGCGGGGTTGTCCAAACTGCATATTTCCGTGACAGCCGATACAACCACGCGCATGATCGGTCATTTGTTGTATCTGGCGCGGGTCGAATCCGGACAGGTGGGCACAGCCTATATTGGCGGAACCGATTCTGATCCGCAGCTTTTAGCCGACGCCGTCTTCGATTTGCCTGCGAACACGCCGCCCGACCCGACCATCTCCGGTACGGTGGATTTTGTCACCAACGAGGCGCGTTTTTTCGCCAAGCGGCATGGGGAATAGTTTTTAGTCGATAGTCTTTAGCTTTTAGTCCAAAGACAAATGCTTTCCTTTGACCGCAGACAAGCGTCTGTGTTTGTTTTTTGACTATAGACTAAAGACTAACGACTTGCCTCTAAAATTCTATCACGCTGTCGAGGCCACGTTTTAATCCGCTGAAAGTCCCAACTTTGCGGATTGCCAGTAACGCGCCTTCCACATAGGCTTCGGCACTGCTGCCCGCGTCGTAGCGGATGCTCAAGCGCTGGTCGAGGTCGCCGAATAACACTTCGGCGGAAATGACATGCCCCGGCAGCCGGATTGAATGCACCTGGACGCCGTTCAGCGTCACACCGCGACTCTCGATTGGCCCCTGCGTCTCGTCAATCGGCACGCTGACCTGCGGCGGCTGGATTTGCGACAGGCGGTAGGCCAATTCGCGGGCTGTCCCGCTCGGCGAGTCTTTTTTACCGGCGCTGGCATAATCAATGATTTCATACTGCGGAATGTATTTTGCGACCAGTTCGGCACATTTTTGCATGAGCACCACCGCCATCGAAAAATTGCCGACAGCCAGCACACCCTTGCCCTGTTGCAGCGCCGCTTCATTGATTTCAACAAAATCTGCATCGGTCAAACCCGATGTCCCGATGACGACATGCGCGCCGTGCCGCAGTGCCGCCAGGACATTGGCTTTCGCTACATCCGGCTTGGTGTATTCGACCATTACGTCGCAGGGAGTCGCCAGCGCTTCTTCCGCCGATGTGCTAATCACGCCGCTTAAATTTGGTAAACCGAGCACATCACGCAAAGGGTGTCCTGTGTGCTGCCGCGATACCCCGGCGACAACCTGAATATCATCTGTCTGGTTGATGCCTTTTGCTAAAACTGATCCCGCCCATCCGCTGATCCCGGCGATACAAACTCGTATGCTCATCCGACTTCCCCATATATAAGGACTGTTATTGGAAATTGATTCTCCCTATTTTCTCCCCTTTAGCAAGCGAGATTGTAGCATCAAAGTGCAAAATTCTAAGACTGAAACGCCAAGATGCAGAGAACGCCAAGTCAACGGACATAACCTAACCACATCTATGCTAAAAGGCGAGAGCTACAAGCTGCAAACGCTCCTCGGCGGATTTGAGTCGGTTTCAACCCACTTCCCGCCGGAATAGGTAGCCAGGGGTTTGAACCAGCTCTGTTGCAAAGATGGTTTTTCTTATTTTGTTACATCCCATTTTCAAAACGGATTAGGGTGACGTTTTTAAGCCCCTCTCTACGAAGTGGGGAGGGGTTGGGGGAGGGGATAGAAGAACCTTGCAACAGAGCTGTTTGAACCCCTGGTGGAATACCAGCAAATATCTTGGCGTGTGCGGATGATGGCTTTTTAACTCAACTGCCAGAGCTTGACCGTGCCGTCATCACTGCCGGACGCCAGCATCGTCCCATCCGGGCTGAAAGTCACGGCATTGACCCAGCCCGAATGTCCCTTCAGAATGGCGATTTCCGTGCCACTGGCGACATCCCACAAACGCACGGTTTTATCCAGGCTTGCCGAAGCCAACTGCTTCCCATCTGGGCTGAAACTCACAAACAGGATATTGTCGGTGTGACCCTTCAAGGTGGCGATTTCGGTCACGGTTGAAATATCCCACAGCCGAATCGTATCATCCCACAAGGCCGAGGCCATAATTTTGCGATCCGGCGTGAAAGCCATGCTGGTGACGCCGCTGCCAGGGGTACAGACCAGACTGCTCGCCAGTTCATTTTGCAGGCCGGGGAGTTTAATCAGGTCGGTAAATCCGGTGGAAGCCACCAACATGCCTTCCGAAACTGTGACGGTCTCGGCTTTGGTGCGCTGATCCTCGATTTCCTGGCCGCTGATGACGTCCCACAATTTGACGGTGGTATCCGAACTGCCGGACGCCAACTGCGCCCCGTCCGGGCTGAATGCGAGGCTCAATACATCGCCTTGATGCGCCGGAATTTCCTGTTTTTGCGCCCCGCTGTGACCATCCCACAATTCCACCGCGCCGCGTTCCGTGCCGGAGGCGATCAAGCCATTATCCGGGCTGAAGGCCACACTATCCACATTGCCCTGGTCGCTGTGCATCATGCCTTCGCCCGCACCGGTTTTTACGTCCCATATGCGCACGGCGTTGTCGGGTGTGATGATGTTGCCGCTGCCGGAGACCAACTGCGCCCCATCATGGCTGAAAGCCACACTGTTGACTGCGCCACTGTGCCCATCTAAAACGGCAATTTCCTGCTGGGTCTGGATGTTCCAGAATTTCACGAGTCCGTCATTGGTAGCAATCGCCAACGTGCCGTCCTGTGGGGCGAAGGCTAAACTTTGTACCGCGCCGGTAAATCCATCTAATGACGATTCTGCCGCGCCCGTCTGGGCATTCCACAGGCGCACGGTGTTGTCTAAACTGCCTGTGACCAGTGTTTTCCCATCCGGGCTGTAGGCCAGGGCAGTAATGCCATTGTCGTGACCTTCCAGGGTCGCAATTGTCGTTCCGGTTTCAACATCCCATAGGCGGGCGGTGTTATCGGCGCTGCCCGATACCAGTTGTTTCCCGTCGGGGCTGAAGGCCAATGCATCAACCCAATAGCTATGCCCCAGCAGGATGTTCACCTGCGCGGCGCTGCCGACATCCCAGATACGGACGCTGCCGTCGCGGCTGCCAGAAGCGATCAGTGACCCATCCGGGCTGAAAGCGACGGTTTCAATGGCATCCTGATGACCTTCCAGCGCGGCGATTTGTTTGCCGGTTTGTATGTCCCACAGGCGTACCACATTGTCCACACCGCCGGAGACCAACTTCAAGCCATCAGGACTGAATGCCAGGGCGTTGACATCGCTGGTGGAGTCGCGCAGGACATGCAGCGCTTTTCCGCTCTGCATATCCCAAATGACGATGGTGTTATCCCAACTGCCGGAAGCCATCAAGCGCCCGTCGGGGCTAAAAACAGCGCTGCTGACCGTATCATCCTGGGCGGACAGCAGTTTAGGCGCATCCTTGAGCGCGGCGGGGTCATACAACCATACGCCTACCGAACTGGCAACCGCCAGCGATTTTTGATCGGGCGACCAGCTTACATCGGTGATCCAGCCGCGTCCTAAGGTCATGGCGGGCGCAATGTCGCGCACGTCTGAACCCGGCTCCGTTGGATTTTCCGTCTGAGTGGTAGCACAGGCCGCACTCACGATCAGTAGCACAAGCGCCAGCGCGGCGCGGAATAATTTCAGCATCCAGTTACACCATTTTTACCTTTTTCACATTGTCCTATGAGAATGCAAAACGAACGTCGGAACAATAGGGCATCGGTACTGATGGGGGAGAAGGAAAGTGCTGAGTGCTGAGTACCAAGTGCAGAGTAAATACCAGAATCAAGGTATGAGGTACGAGGGATGAGTAAAAGATAAAAGAAGGTTCTGAACTCGACTTTATCCAATTACGAAACTTACAAATTTCAATGCCACCGAGAATACCAATTGACCCGCAAAGACCTCTTGTAGCCCCTTTAGTGGGCTTGGCACGTCGGCAGCCGGATCGCTTTAGCGTCTGGCGGCGCAACCCCAAACCTTTTTTCACCCTTACTGACCTTACGAAATTGAAATTGGATAAAGTCGAGCTGAAGGCACATGATCTATAAACCACGCGAAAATTTCGTAGGGATAGGGCTTGCCCTGTCCGTCTTGAAAATGACCACGTCGCCTATTCACATAGAACACATTTTAATCTGACCTGGACAACTCGCCCTTGACGGAGTAGAAATTTTGTTCTACAATATTCATCCACAAACGAACAGATTTTAAGAGATTATCGCTGTTGGGTTCGGGACAATTGAGGGATCAGTATCGCGGGCGGGGCGTTCAGAGGAACGCCTCAGTTTTTTCTACAGCAGGGTCAAGAAATCGAACGACAAATAGGCATAATTGTCGTCGTCGTACCCCCGATTAAACGACAAACAGGCACAATTGTCGCCTCAGGGGATATTGTGGAATTTGGATTTGTAGGGGCACGACATGAGGGTGTTAAAAAAACTCTCTTTACGGCATCTCAGTCATACCCCAAAAAGGTCAAGAGAGGCTGTTTTTAAGCCCCTCCCCTGAATTCGGGGAGGGCTGCCGAAGGCGTGGGGTGGGGTGAAAGCGACACGATTGAACTTTTTAGACACCCACAGGTCGTGCCCAAATTTGACTGTTAAGGGGTGAGGTTTACTCTTCCGTTTTGCGCAGGTGCGGATACAGCAGCACATCGCGGATGGTTTTCTGATCGGTCAGCAGCATGACCAACCGGTCAATGCCCATGCCCCAACCACCATTGGGCGGCATCCCGTAACGCATGGCGTGCAGATAATCTTCATCCAGCGGGGTTGCGTCGTCGTCATCCGTTTTGTACAGCTTCGCCATTTCCAGGAAACGGGCTTCCTGGTCGCGCGGATCGTTCAGTTCGGTGAAGGCGTTGCCCATTTCCATCCCGGCGATATAAAACTCGAAACGCTCGACGTGCAAATCGTCGTAATCGACCTTTTTGGCGAACGGCGAAATATCACGCGGATAATCGGTGATGAAAGTCGGCTGGATCAGCTTTTTCTCGACGTATTCCTCGAATAAATGGCTGACCAACTTACCCCAGGGTAGATTGGGCGCAACTTTATCACCGTTGGCGCGAATCGCTTTTTCCAGCGAGGGCGCATCCTGGTAATCCATGTAGTCAATTTCGGCCTGTTCCTTGATCGCATCGCGCATGGTGATGCGTTTCCAGGCGGGCGCGAGTTCAACTTCACTTCCCTGATAGGCAATGCGGGTCGTGCCATGTACTTCCTGGGCAATCGTAGACAGGAGCCGTTCGGTGATGTCCATCACGCCGTTGTAGTCGATATAGGCTTTATAGAATTCGCACATCGTGAATTCTGGGTTGTGTTTCCAACTCACGCCTTCGTTGCGGAAGTCGCGCCCGATCTCATACACCGCGTCATAACCGCCAACCAGAAGACGTTTCAGATACAACTCGAAGCTGATGCGCAGGTACAAATCCTGTTTGAGCTGGTTGTGATGCGTGACGAAGGGACGCGCCGCCGCGCCGCCGTAAATCGTCTGCAAAATGGGCGTTTCGACTTCGAGGAAACCCTCGCTGTCGAAGAAACGGCGCAGCGAGGCGATAATCTGCGCGCGCTGGCGGAAGACTTTTTGCACCTCGCGGTTGACGGCGAGGTCGGCGTAGCGCTGGCGGTAGCGCGATTCAACATCGCTGAATTCGCCGTATTCTTTGACCGTACCGTCTTCCAGAACCTGCTGCTTAATCACCGGCAGCGGACTGAGCGATTTGGCAAGCAGCGTGAACTCGTGGACGAGGACGCTGATTTCACCGGCTTTGGTGCGCATGAGCGTGCCAGTGGCCTGGACGAAATCATCCATCTCCACCAGCTTGTCTTTAACGAGGTTATAGGCGGCTTCCTCCATATCGTTGATGCGCAGGAACAACTGGATGCGTCCGCTCTCATCTTCGATGTGCAGGAAAGACAGTTTTCCCTTGATATTGACGCGGCGGATACGCCCGGTCACGGTCACTTCCTGCGCTTCGGCGACTTCGAGTCCCTGCGGTTCCAACGTTTCATAGGCGGCGATGGCTTGGGCAGCAGTGTGCGTGCGCTGCACCCGGCGCGGATAGGGTTCGATCCCGCGCGCCTCAATTTCCTGAACTTTTTGCAGGCGTTCTTCTTCTAATTTATTCGGTTGCCACATTGGGCATTTTACTCCTTCAATCAGGCCATTGAGCTTTGTCGGAAAGTATTAATTTTTGCTGCGGACTCGATAAACATTACCTTCAGCAAAAGTGGCAACAAGTTCAAGGCTGGTAGTGTTTGCCAGCTCTTTTTCGGGATCGTAATCGTAATAAAACTTGTCTGCACCCTGATGGAACAGATTAGCTGTATCTCGAAACCAGATGAAGTAGGTATCTTTGTTCGAGTCGACGGCGGTTTGTATCCAAAAATTCAAATCAACAACCATCCACGTTCCCGAATAGACCGTGAGGGGCGTGTAGAACAGGGGAATCGGTGTGTTACTAAAGTAACGCCCAGGAGATTGATGTGCTTTAAGCCATTCAATCATTGGCAGGTCGCGGTACAGCACTGTCCCATGACAGCACCAGTATTGGCGGAATACGATTTGCTCGCCCATCGCGCTGGCGGGATAAATGAACCAGATTGCCAGGAGTGCTATAAAAGCGGCATACAGCCAGCGAACTTTTGCCAGACGGACGGCGAGACGATCCAATCCGAAGAAGATCAACAGCATCAGGAACGGAACCATAACCGACAGATGGCGGTTGTCAATATTAAGCGAGTAAATCAGGAGATGGCTCAGATAATAAAAAGCCATATACATCACAACATACAGGGCAACTAAAATAGGGCTGGTTCGTAAAAGTGTTTTCCCGAAGCGATCCGACTTATCAGAAAAATAGGTCACGAATCCAAATAAAATCGTGAGCAGGATGCCAACTGTAATGCAGCCCACGATGAAGTCGGTTTGCAGATTAAGGGGGACAAACAACTGTGATACTAATTTAGGCGTGACGGTAAAATTCTGAATCATCTCCGCAAATGGGTCTGCCGATGGGCCAATTGTGGGAATGCTCAACGTGCGAATATACATCAGCCAGAGTAAATAGGGGATGGCACTGATTGCAAACGCCGTCCCGACTGCCCATCGCTTGATCCAATGGGTATTTTGCATAAAGAGGGCGATTGCCAACATGCCGAAGGGAATGATGGCGATACTGGCATAACGTTCCAGCGTGCCCATCGCCGCGAGGATCACCAGCACAAAAAACTGATGTATCCGGCGTTCTTCCAGGAAGACCGGCAAATACAGCAGGAATATGAGTGACAACAGAATATAAAAGGTTTCATTCCATACGTACATGCTGACCTGCACGAGCGGAGCCGCCAACCCAACTGAAACGGTTCCCATCACAATCAGAATGCCGGAGCGCAGATAGCGCCGAAATAAACAGCCCGACAGGAACACGATCAGCCCGACAAACAGGGTGTGCGCCAATCGTGCGGCTTCCAGAATGTCGATGTTTACCGCGCGAGCGAACACCCCTAAAACAGCCAACAGCGTGGGGTATAAAGGCGGCCAACTGGCAAAGGGCGTCTGCCACCAGAAACGCGACATCACATCGCCCGCCAACAGACTTTTTGAGGCGGCAAGATAGTGAATTGAATCCGGCGTAACGCCTAGCCCACCATCTTTGGTGATAAAGAGCAGCAGTCCAGCCGCACATAGGCTCAACGCAATCAATACTAGGGTCAGCTTACTGCTGCGGGTCATGGGTTGAATGTATGGTTGAGTATGCGTACTCATTGGGTGAGTTTCGGTCACGGATCTAACTCAAAATGGCGGACTAGCGGATGTTTTGTAAACAAATTCAGCTAAAGAATAGTGTGGAGTATAACATCGGATACCTATAGAAAACAGCCTGGAGATTTGGAGACGCGCGCAAAAAAGCAGGGCGAGAAATTTCTCGCCCTGACACGCATGTTTCGATGGTGGTTAGTGGTTGTGTTTATGCAATGGACTTGATGAGAAACACAATCTCGCCATCCGGGGCGTTCACTTTGACCTGTTCGCCGATCTTCGCACCGACCAGCGCCTTGCCCAGCGGACTTTCAATCGAAATTTTACCTTCGCGCGGGTTGGCTTCTGCCGAACCAACGAGATGGTAAATTTCCTTGTCCTTGCTGCCTTTTTCAGTTACCGTGATGACCGAACCCAAAGACACGCGGTCTTTGCTGCCGGTGGCTTCGATAATCTGCGCGGTACTTAGAATTTGTTCGAGGCGATTGATTTCACCTTCAACAAAAGCCTGCTCGTTTTTGGCATCTTCGTATTCGGCGTTTTCGCTGAGGTCGCCCCCTTCTTCGAGAGCACGGCGCAGCCGTTCAGCCACCTCAGCGCGGCGAACTTCATGCAGATGTTTCAGCCGACTCTCTAGATTTTTCAGTCCTTCGGGCGTCAGGTATTGTACGTCGCTCATTGCGGCACCCGCCTCCTCAAATGATTGTAGATAATTAATGGCCTAAAATACAAAAAACACAGCCCAGGCTGTGCCAGATCATCCCGCATTGGTTGGTTTCATTGCCGCGTGTAATATAGCATGAAACCGAAAGACTGTAAAGACGCAAACGACGTTGCGAAATAGTGTGGAACGTCTTAATCCGGTGTTCGCAGCGTAAAACTGAAAGAACTGCCTAATCCCGGCTCGCCCGAAAAAATCATCTCGCCTTCCTGGAGTGCCAGAACCTGCTTGGCGAGGTGCAGTCGCAGTCCGGTTCCGTTATGCTGGCGCACGAGGCGGTGATGGTCTCCGCGCCAGAAAGGCCGCCCAACTTTTTCCATGTCCTCAGGCCGCAGCCCGATACCGTTATCGACCACACTGAACAACACATGAGTACCCAGGTTATCGACAGACATGCGGATTTGCCCACCGGGCGGTGTGTAGCGCACAGCATTGTCGAGCATATCCGTCAGCACAATCAAGGTTTGATAGAAGTCGCCGCGCGCCAGTGGCACGGTTTCCGGCGCTTGTATGGTAATTTCATGGTTGAGCGCACGCGCGCGATCCCGCAGGCGTCCCCAGGCTTCGGTTAGCAAATCCGTCGAAATAAAATTCAGCCAGTTGATTTTGACCTGCCCTTTTTGCAGGCGAATCATTTCCTGCACGGCATCCAGGACAGCGAAGGCGCGTTCGGTATTTTCATGGATCGACCCCAGCCATTGCTCCTGTTCCGGCGAAATTTGTCCGAGCAAACCGCTTTGCACCAATTCGGCGCGTCCCCGGATGGCGACCAGCGGCGGGCGCAGCGCATCGTTCAAACCCATGATGAGCGCCGCCGTCGGGTCGGATTCGGTTTCAGCTTTGATTTCGCGCAGCATCGAGGTGACAGTCGGCGTTTGCGCTGTCGAACGAATCGGCAAAGGTTCGACGATGGGTGTTTTGGATGTGGATTTGGCTGGTGACGTGGGCGCGATGCCATCATCGACCAATAAGGTGCTGAGATAGGCGTTTTCTTCGGAGAGCGCTTGCAGTAAGTCACCGACCTGTGCCAACTTGTTGGCAGTCCCGACGGGCGCGGCGGCCTGCAATTTGGCGAGGGTGTCCAGCGCCTGATTCAGACTGAGCGGCTGCGCCATACTTATGACATACCGGGCAGCGAAACGGTGAAGAGCGATCCCTGGCCGGGTTCGCTGACCACATCGACAGTTCCGCCCAACAATTGAATGATATTATAGGCAATCGGGATACCCAGGCCGCTGCCTTTAAAGGCCAGCACGATTTCATTGTCGCTGCGGAAATAGGGCGTACCCAGCTTGCCCAATTCTTCGGGCGTCATGCCGATTCCGTTATCCTGAATCACAATTTTGAGCATACTGCCATCGGCGGAGGCCGCCACATTCACCTGACCGCCTTCGGGTGCGGCATAGCGAATCGCATTTTCGATCAACTTGTTCAAGGCTTTGGCGAGAATTTCAGCATCGACATTGAGAATCGGCAGACCCGATGGAACATCAAAGGTGAGCGTCCGCCCCAGTTCATCGGCCAGCGAGCGGTTGGCTTTTTCCAGCATCATAGAGATGTTTTTGAACATATCCATTTTGGCCGTGATTTTGAGTGTGCCCAGATAAATTTTGCTGAGGTCGCTCATATCCATCATCAATGATTCCAGGCGGCGCGCGTTGACGCGAACTGTCGCGAGGAACTGCTGCTGCATGGCGCTGAGTTCGCCCATGCCCGGCGTGCCGAGCATATCGGAATAACCGCGAATGCTGGTGAGCGGCAGGCGCAAATCGTGGAAACCGTGCGAGAGGATGTCCGCGAAATCTTTCTTGAAGCCTTCCATATCGCCGCCGCCGCTGTTGGATGACGCCGCGCCCGCTTCATTGGCACGATCCATCGCCGCGAGAATTTCCTCAAGCTGGCCGGGTAAACGGAAAGGGATAATCGCTCCCTTTTTTGCGTCTTCTGTAAGTTGGGCGAGCAACGCTCGTGCTTGCGCCTGCGCATCATCCGACATGGACTTGTTCTCCATTTATCTTGTTCGCTGTTTTAGGTAGGGATATGTCGCGTTTGGCGAAGCCATCCCCACTCACTTCATTAAACAATTTTCCACAAACGTTCCGCTGCTTGTCCGCCACCTGTCTGGGTGAGCATGGCACGCAGCCCTGTGTCCATCGCAGCCGCATCCGGCCAAAAACTGCCAATCTGCGACGTATAAAAACCTACCGCTTTGATTTTCGCGGCGACATCCGCTTCTTGCAGCGGCACATTTTCAGCTTCGAGTTTCAGCGGCGGTTGGAGTTGCGCAAAATATTTCAGTGCTTCGTCAACCGCGCCTGCTGTTTCAATGTAAGGATACTCTTCGTAAAAATTCAGCGCCACCCAGGGATATTGCTTTCGTAATTCTAACGCCCAATTGCGCACAATGCGGTGGTCAACATGTTTACCAACCCCCATCGGCACATACAACCCCCGGATCACATCCTGCGGCGAAAAGACCAATGTAGGCAGCAGTTGACCCGCCACATCATCCGGATGAATATCTGCCCACAATGAAGCTTCGCTGCTGTACAGCGCTTCTCCTTTACGGGATAAGCGATAGACGCAGTCCATCCAATACACCATGTGTTCAGCGCTTGCGCCCAATGAGGTGACAGCCGCCTCATCCTCTTTAATGCGGGCCTCAACCGGATTTTCACCGGCTTCCCAACGCTCGTGCAAAGCAAGTATGATGGGTGTGTCCGGCAGGTCTTTGGGCAAGGGCGCGCCGCCCATAACCGTCCGCACGACCACCCGTTTACCTTCTCCAACCAGCTTATGAATCAAACCGCCGCAGCTTAACACGGCATCGTCATAGTGTGGTGATAAAAATAAGTGCATAGCAGACTCCTCCGTTGGCTATGCTAGTCGGACAGGGTGCAGATTGTCCCTATAGCAATTTTTCAAGAAAGACCGGATTTGGCGTTGATCCGGTGGGTATTTAAGATTCTGTGCGAGATTGCCGATTCTGAATCGGCGATTTTTTGATGTAGGGGAGGGTCTCAGACCCTCCCCTACGAAAAACCTTTGTCCCGAATACAGGTTATTTACTCTTTGGCGACAGCCACGCTAAAAGTAAACGTGCTCCCCTCGCCGATTTCGCTGTCGATCTCGATATGGCTGCCCATCAATTCGACCAGACTGCGGGTGATAGCGAACCCCAGTCCCGTTCCGGGGCGGGAACGGGTGAAATCGTCCTCCGCACGCCAGAATTTCGTGCCCAGTTTGGCAATCGCTTCCGGCGAAAGCCCGATGCCCGTGTCGCTGACGCTGAATTCAATCCGGTCATTTTTCTGGCGGATGCGTAGGGTGATATGACCGCCGTCCGGGGTGTATTTATAGGCATTGCTCACCAGATTGGTCAGCACTTGCAGCAGGCGATAATAATCCACCCGCATGTCAGGCAAATTGGGTTCAATTTCCTCGACATACTCATGGCTGTAGGTTTGCATCTGGGTCATTGTGCCATCGCGCACGGCCTGAACAATATCGGCGACATGCACGCGGCTGTCATTCATGAAGAAGTGTCCGGTCTCGATGCGGCTGACATCGGCCAAATCGGAAACTAACATTTCCATACGCTTGACGGTGTCTTTCACCCGCTGCACAAATTCGGTCTGACGTTCGCTCAAACCCCCTTGCAGGCGTGTCAAATCGGCGTATCCGGCGATGCTGGTCATCGGCACTTTCAGGTCGTGGGCGACAATACCGACGAATTCACTTTTGGCTTTGTCGGCAGCCTGGACAGCGGCGTACAGGCGCGCATTTTCGATGGCGGTGGCGGCACGGGCGACCATGCGCTCGATTAAATCCTGCTGCTCGGCGGTGAAAGGAGCCAATCCGCTGCGGCGAATCACCACCACACCGAAGACAGTGGCCTCGCGGTGAATCGGCACAATGGCGATGGCTTGCCCTGCATATTCCGTCGTAATTGGTTTGCCGGTGGAAATGACCGTCATGACCGGCGGATATTGGCTTTCGAGAAAGTTGGCCTGGGTTTCGGTCAGGTCGATACCGTAATGGTTGACGGCGCGCACATGCGGCGGATCACCTTCGATTAAGCCCAGATGTCCGCTGGTTGCGCCCGATAAACGGCAGGCCCATTCCAGCGTGATTTGCATCGCTTTGTTGGAGTCGAGGGTTTCGTTGAGTTGGGCGTCAATGCGCCGTAACTGCTGCAATTCTTCGACGCGGGCGGCCAATTCCTGGTCGGTCTCGCTGAAAAGTCGCGCATTGTCGATGGCGACGGCGGCTTGCCCCGCAAAAGTATCCAACGCGGCGAGGTCATCTTCGTTGAATAACCCGGCCATCATGCGGTTATCAACGTAAACCACGCCGATAACATTGCCGCGTGCGCGCAGGGGCGTCGCCATAATGCTGCGGATGGCCTGCCCGATGATGCTGGCCTGATTGGCGAAGCGCGGATCACCGGCTGCATCGGTGGTTACGACGGCTTTACCGCCATCCAATACTTCATTACTGATCGTCCGGCTGAACTTAAAATTTTCGCTGCCCAGGGTTTGCTGGTCGAGGTTGCGAGCGGCTTTAACGGTTAGGCCGCCATCGTCGTCGCGCAGCATCAAAAAGCCACGTTCGGCAGCGGTCAGGTGGATGATGGCGTCCATCACCTGATCGAGCACAGTCTGTAAATCCAGCGACGAACCGATCAAGCGGCTGACATTATAAAGCGCCTGGAAACGGCCTTCTTTTTTGCGCTGTTTGCGTTCGCCATCCACGCGGGTGAGCAAATCACTCAACACATCGACTTGCTTTTGCAAAAACTGACCATCCACGCGCCCCGCTAGAATCTGGCTGCGGATGAGGTTCACATTCTGGCGGATGCTGGACAGTTCCTGGTCGGAAACTGTAGTCGGATTCTGATTATTCATTTTTTTCCTGAAACTCGCGTCGTATTCAGATAGTAATCGCAGTGCGCGGTGATCGGGCACAGCGAACAGCGCGGCGCGCGGGCATTGCAAATTTCGCGTCCATGCTGGATCAAATTCAAGTGAAACGGATAGTAATCGGCTGGCGGCACAATCGATTCCATCACGTCATGTGCTCTGTCAGCGTTGATGCCTTCCGGCAAAAAGCCGATGCGCTGGCCGAGACGGTGAACATGGGTATCCACGGGGAAGGCCGCGCGGTTGAAAGCAAAACACAACACAATCGCCGCCGTTTTGGGGCCAACACCGTTCATTTGCGTCAGCCATGCTTTGGCTTCTTCGATAGGCAGATCAGCGAGAAAGTCGATGTTGATTTGGCCGCGATCCTGGGTGATGAAACGCAGCACCTCCTGGATACGCGGGCCTTTTTGGTTCGCCAACCCTGCCGGACGAATCGTCTCAATCACTTCGTGGGTTTGGGCATCGCGGACAGCTTCCCAGGTCGGATATTTGCCTTTGAGCAGGGCGAAAGCGCGGTCTTTGTTGGCGTCGGTTGTGCTTTGGCTGAGGATGCAATCGACCAGTTCATCGACGGGCGGATAGGCCTGCCGCCAGGTCGGATAGCCGTACATTTCACGCAGGGCAGCCGAGACCGGCGCATACTTGGCTGCGCGGCGCGCATAATCGGGGATGGTGTCGGTGAAGGATGATGATATTGCCATACCTTACATTGTATGCCGGAAAGCATTTCAGGCAAGCGACGAATGGTCAGCGCTTAAC
>JBDTNB010000077.1:0-29108 GCA_039933955.1 Chloroflexota bacterium | reverse complement strand
TTTCACGAGGAGGACATCAAATTTTACGACGTGGGTTCGATCTTCAGTGCTCATACTTGCTCCTCGCTAGTGGCTATGCTACGCAATATCCATTCCTATAGACGTGCTGAGGGCGATTATTCCATACCGGTGGACGCCCATTTTTACTGCATTTCTTGCTTGATCCGCGCTATTGCATCGTGAGCGGGATATTCATGAGCAGCGCGCCCCTGACATTTTCAGTTCAACCGCAGCAGCGACTTCCAGCCATGCCGCCGTGTCGCGGGCAGCAGTATTCTCGTCCAGCCAGAATTCGGCCTGGATAATCTGGCGGACGGTCTGACCGGTTTCGTCGTCAATTTCGTCGCCGTCGTTTTGCTGAAATTCCCAGGCATCGGGGTGATCGCCGTACCAGGCGGACGATAATTCCGCCAAAATCACGTTGCTTACGACATTTGCCAGAAAACGTACCCGGTTTTCCAGCGGCGTCTGCCGTTCGACACTGCGCGCCACATCAATCAGTGCGGCGATAAAATTGGCCGCGCCGGGGCTGTTATGCGGCATGGCAGCTTCTTGCGGCAGGTTGGCGGGTGCAGCACCATACGATGTAATCCACACCAGTAAACTACGCGCCCAACCCTCGTCGGGGTGTGCTGCCTCGAAAACCGATAAATGGTTATAGGCGCGTGTCACGGCGATTTCCAGGGCGGCGAAAAATTCCATCGTCATAAATAAGCTTGTCAGGGTATCGACGGATGTTCCCCATTCCCGCTTATGCGCTGCCTCGCACAGTGCTTTTATTTCTGTCGCGTAATCGCCCATCATTGCCTTTATGCTGATACCTTGCTTAGCCCACATTTCCCTCTGATTCCCCCTCTCTACGAATCGAAGAGGAGGTTAGGTGGAGTGTATTTCACTATTCATCATTAAGACTGTCACGCACCGCCGGGGCTGTACCCGTTTGCGTCTGCATCTTCACCGATGCTTCAACATTGCTGTCAATACGCGCCAGATGCCCCAACAAAATTTGTTGCAAATCTTCCACGCGGTTGTGCAGATCGCGGATTTCTAACTCGGCCTTGATGTTCACGTCGTACTCAATATCATTACGAACTTTTTCACGCGCGGCGCCCCGGTTCTGGCTGATGAGGACGAACAGCGACAGGAAGATGGCTTCCAGGGAAACAATCATCGTCAGCAAACCGAACGGAAATGGATCGAAAGGTATAACACCCGGAATAATATTGGTATTCAAAACCATCCAGATGGCGAACCAGAAAAAATTGAAATACACAAAACGAATATCACCCGCCAGAAGGGTCAGAAAATCTGAAAGGCGTTCGCCAAAATTGTTGGGTGCGCCCATTTCTTCGTTGACATTCCGGGCAACAACCCGCTGTCCGACAAGTCGATCTGCGTGACGGATGCGTTTACCGAGCATCGCCATCACGTCAAAAGCTGCGTGCAGGTGCGACTGGAACAAAATCTCCAAGTCATGGCGATCAATCACGAATAATTGGGTATCTTCCATCGCTTTAGCATTGGCCGAACGCGGTTCATTGTCCAGCAGCGACAACTCGCCAAAAATTTCGCCTGTGTCCACATCATCCAGCATGACACTTTCACCGCCAGTATCCTTGATGAACACCTGGACTTTGCCCGATTGCACAACGTACATCATGCCGCCGGGATCGCCCTCGGAGAAAATCATCTGGCCTTTCAAATAATGCTTCTGGTCAAGCTGCGCAGCCAGTGCGGTCAGTTCGTCATTGTCCAGCAGTCCGAACAACGGAATCTGGCGCAGCAGCTCCGGGTTGATAATCGCCATTTTTTAGAACCTCATTAAGTGGTATCGTCGTATCCGTCCATTGTACGCCGGACGCCCCACCAACGCCTATCATAAGCGCAAACAGGCTTCTGCCCCCAATTGGAACAACTTGGAACGCGCTGAGGGCTGATTTTGCCAGCCGCGATGATCCCATTCGTCGCCGCTGATGTCATCGCCGCCGTACAAAATTTGCGCGAAGGTCACGCCTCGGAACTGGGCAACGGCAAAAAAAGCTGCGGCTTCCATCTCCACTGTGACGCAGCCTTCCTCTTTGCGTCGCTGCATCTTTGCCCGTGTTTCCCGGTAAATGGCGTCAGTTGTCCAGGTCTTGCCAACTACATATGGAACCTGGTGTGCTTGCAAAACCGCCTCAATCGCCGCAATTCCGTCCGCGCTTGCGGGAACTTCCCGGCTGGGTGGCAGGTAGTGATAGGATGTGCCTTCATCGCGGATCGCGCTGGATGGCACGATCACGTGGCCGACGGCGATTTCCCGGTTCAGCACGCCCGCGCCGCCGCACGCAATGAATTTTTTGCAGCCTAACGCGATCAGTTCGTCTAGAAACGCAGCCGCCAGCGGTGCGCCCACGCCAGGATGAACCACCGCCAAGCGTTCCCCATTGAACTCAATTTCATAAATTGGATTGTGACCGATTTCGCTGCCCAGGTGATGGACATGTTTGCCCGCGCCATTGCCGCAAATATCTGTAATCACTTCCTGGAAGAAACACAGCACGCAGCGTTCCGGGATGTCGATGGCTTTGTGTAGATGCCCCGGCTCGATAATCGCTTCCTGGGTTGGATCAAATTCGAGGATTGGATAATCCATGCCTGCCTCCCGGAAATAAAAAGCGCCCCTTCAGCAACGAGAAGGAGCGCGATGGTTGATCGTATTATCGCTGCTCATCTTCACAGGTTGATCCTGTCGGAGTTAGCACCTTCCCGACGCTTCGGGGGTTGCTGCGGGGTCATAGGGCCGTTCCCTTACCCGCTCTAGATGAGTGTATAAAGTTGTTACGTTTGCATAGTAGCATGTCTGGTTGGGTGTGTCAAGACCATCACTTAACCCGGCCTGACCCTTCCCGCACCGATTATCCCAACAATAGAATGGCTTCTGTAGGGGCGAAGCGGTGCTTCGCCCTCTTTCTTTGCCCTCATCCCAACAGCGGCAGCAGTGTCGAGCAGTCGTCCATAATCAAATAATGATGCAGTTGTTGGGCGGCTTCAGCATCCCCCGCTTCCATCAAAGAGATCAGTTTTTCGTACAAAATAATCTGGGTTTGATGGGCGTGTAGGCTGCGCGGCGCGCGCATCTGCCGCACGATTTCCAGCAGACGTGCCCGATTGTGCAGGCTGGCGAGCAGTTCCATTGTTTGCACCCGACCACTGAGCGAGGCAATGGTGGCGTGCAACGTGAATAATATTTCCATCGCTGCGCGAAAATCGCCCGTGAGCGCCTGGTTACGGGCATCCTGGATCAAGCGCCGCAGATGGCTAAGCGCGTTGCGCGTCAGGGATTCCATCGCCCAGCCCAGCGCCAGCCCTTCGACAACCGCCCACAACGTATAGAGTTCTTCGGCTTCAGCGGGATTAAAGGAACGCACATACACGCCATGTCGGGCGGTTTTGACCACCCAACCTTCGCCTTCCAAAATGCGCAGCGCGTCGCGGATGGTGTTCTGACTGACGCTCATTTGCGTCGCCAGTGTTTGCTCGATCATCCGTTCCCCGCCCATATACTGACCATCTTTGATCGCCTGCCGTAGATAATCGGCAGTGGTTTCGGCGCGGGTGGCGGAAGCATGAGTCATCATGATGTTGGATGAATCAACAACATTTTGGGGTGGAGTCGCGAAAAAAGAGGTCGCAGGGACAGGTCAAGCCCTGTCTACTTTGATTGATGAAACGTGCGCGACTCATTATGGCTGGCTCTGGATACAGGCTTTTCATTCTTCGCTGAACGCTAACACTTGCATACACAAACCTGACTCCCCCTTTCTCTGTACACGGGGAAAGGGGGTTGGGGGGATAGGGGTTCACCGGCTAACGATTTACAAACCGATAGCCCACGCCGCGCAGAGTCATGATGTATTCGGGGCGATCCGGGTCAATTTCTAATTTCTGGCGCAGATAATGCACATACAGTTTCAGGCTGTCGATGGCGTCGCCGTATTCTTCACCCCAGGCTTCGGTGACTAGTTCGGTGCGGGTCACCACGCGCCCTGCGTTCCGAACCAGTACGCCCAAAAGATTGAATTCTTTGGGCGTCAGATGCTTCAATTCATTCCGCACCCAGACTTCGCGATTCATGAAATTCACGCGGAAATCGCCGCCGTTGAACACCAATTCTTCGCTGATATTCGGCCTGGGCGAACGGCGTAGATGTGCCCGTACCCGCGCCACCAGTTCGTCATTTTCATAAGGCTTGATGACGTAATCATCCGCGCCCATTTCCAGTCCGCGTACTACGTCCCGTACTTCGCCGCGCGCCGTGAGGAAAATGATCGGTACGTCGGACATCTCGCGTAATCGCCTGCAAACTTCCCAACCGTCCATATCCGGCATCATGATGTCGAGCAGCACCAGATCAGGCTGATGGCGATAGGCTTTACGCAAACCATCTTCGGCGCGGAAGGCTTTAATTACTTCGTATCCTCGCCGTTCCAACAAGATGGCGATGAGCTGTACGGTGGTTTCTTCGTCATCAATGACGAGGATTTTTTCCGCCATATCCATATCCTTCTGTAGACCCGTTTCTAACGTTCCCTAACCAGGACGTTACAATTCTTTAACTGAATGTAGCATGACGCGAAATAGAGCGCAAGTCATATGAAACATTTCATCTTAAAAAAATGTGAAATTGATTTTTATAATCAAACGTATTTAGGCGATAAAAGACCAGGGCTGCACGTCCCTGGTCTTTTTGTCCCTCAATTCTGCGGTATGAAATTTATAACCTTCACCTTTTATTGCTAGTTCTTCAACAGAATTGGGATCGTACTATACATTCCCCCTCTCTACGAAGTGGGGAGGGGGTTAGGGGGTGGGGATAACCTTCGCCTTTATGGGCCTTGAGTTGGCGTCGCCGTCTCGGTGGGCACGGGTGTCGACCCCGGCCCGTAATCGCTGGCTGTTGCATAGCGTAACTGCGAATCAGTGGCGTTCGCGTATTGGCTTCCATCGAGTGTCCCGATTCCGTACACCCATTCTGCGCCATTGAAATAGCCGGAAGTGGTTTGCACCAATGTGTTCGCCGGAATATCGCCCACCTGCACCAACGTCACCAGATTACCGTTACCAAAGAACATCGCTGTGGGCGTGGGCATCCCCGGTTCATAACCGGGCGCGATGGAAAGCTGCGACTCGCGCGCACTATCCGAAGCGTGTCCGTTATCATCCTGAATCTGATAAATCCATTCATCGCCGTTGAACCATGCCGAGCCAATATGCACCTTTGTCCCCGCTGGAATATCGCCAATTGGCTGCGTCGTGACCGCGCTGTAAAAACCTGTTCCAATCGAACTCCCAAAAATAGCTGTTGGTGTTGCCGCGCCGGGAGTTACGCCAGGAACATACGTCAGTTGATAATCGTAAGCCAGACCGCGCGTCTGCCCATCTTTGGCGATCACATCGTACAACCACTGCGTGCCGTCGAATTGAGCACTGTTGATTCGCACCCGTGTGTTGGCTGGAATATCCCCGATCTGTCCCGTCGTAATTAAGTCATAACCGCCAGAGCGCAGCGCCAGATCGAACACGGCTGTTGGCGTTGGATACGGGACAAATGCAGTGGCTTGTGCGCCGGTTGAGCAGGGCGGAATCGTCGTCGGCTGTATCATGGCGGCGGCTGTGCCAGTTGCCCCAGCGACAACATACGTCGCCGTCGCGTCAAACGGATTAATCGACGAATCCTGAACTTGAGTCGGGATCAAGGTCGCGGCAAAGTTAGTGCCGCACGGATAGTAGGCTATCGGCTGCCCACTTGCATCCAAACATTGCGTTGTCAATACGATAAATGCACCGCTCATCCATCCCTCAGTCGATGCCGAGCGCACGTAATACCATGCGCCTGAAGTATCGCGCGATCCCAGGATATTGACTGCCATACCCAGCGGAATGCGCCCGATATAGACACTGTTCGTGCTTGAATCCGAGAATATGTTCACACCATCAACGGCCTCGCTGCTGTTCACGATTCCCTGGCACATGACCGGCATATCGGGCGGCAGTGTCGCGAAGATAATGCCCGCATCCTGAACCGTTGTCGCCGTGACGCCCCCCGGTATGAATGTCGGCGTCCAGGTTGATGTGGGCTGTTCGCTGGGCGTGATCGTCCAGGTGGGTGATGAAGTTGGCGTCACGGTTTCATTCTGTAAAACGCTGCCTTGTTCTGGTTGATTCGGCGGCCTGCGGGCGATCAGCACGGCGGCGAACAAAATGATGGCGATAATCGCGGCAGCTAAAGTCGCTGTTGACGACCAGCGTCCCCGCGATGCTCCGGGCATAGGAACGCGCCGTATACTTGGATATGTGACACTCATAGTTGCATCCTCTCGCATATTGCGGTGATTATGATTAGCTGAGAAGGATGGCAAAGCGGGCGGTGGCGCAAGTTCAGCACGATAAACGTCGTTCATTTCGTGCAGCATCCGCTCCAGAACCGGGTCATTTTCGGCCTCGCGCAGCACGGCACTGATGACCTCGAAATCGCCGCGTTCCAACGCGCTGCTGTAGCGGAACACTAATTTTTCACGCGCCATCTGACGCGATGTCATTGGTTTACGTCTATTCATCGCCTACTTCCTTTCGCGCCAGGTAGCTCGCCCGCAGCCGGTTTAATGCCCGGTGCAGTCGTACCCGCGCCGCCCCAGGAGTCACACGCAGTGCCTCTCCTAGCGCCTCGCCATCCAAACCGTGCAGTATCGCCAGCCGCAGCACATGCTGGTCATCGGGCGATACCCCCGCCATAATCGCGTTGACCTGTTCGTCGCTTTCCAGTTCTTGCGCGCTGCTCGATCCACTGAGCGAGGCCATCCAATCGAACAGATCGTCATCGCTCAACGCATCCTGGTCGCCAGGATACAGGTCGCGTGCCAAAGGTTCGCGCCGTCGTCGGCGGGCAACATCGGCCTGTTTGCGCTTAATCAGGTTAGCGGCGATACCCAACAGCCACGCTCGCGGCTGACCGGTGACGCGGAATTTATCTTCGTGTTCCAGCGCCTCGATTACGACCTCATTCAACAATTCATGCGCCGCTGCGTCCAGCGGTTGTTCCTGTCCAGTTAACCCAGCACGAAACACGTAATAACGCAGTGTGCCGAGCAGACCGTCAGAATCTTCTGCGATGAACTGCCTGAGTCGGGAGTTCTCACTTGCACGGTTCATAGGTTGTCCTGTTTTCGGTACCGAAACAAACCTTATACAGCCTATTCATATTGCGAGAGGATTTTGTTACAGGAGAGTTGCCAGTGACCAGTCGCCAGTATTAGAATGATCGGATGGTCGTTTCCAATAATCTAACTCGTCAAGAATCAGGTTTCCTCTAAGGACGACACATATGTCGTCCGTTTTTAGGGCTATATGCAAAAGGGGCGTTCTCAATTGAACGCCCCTAAACATTTCAGGCTTTTACTGGAAACTGAAAACTGGCAACTTTTAGCTACAGATTTTCCATCAACCGGCGGAAGCGCTTGGCGAGTTCTTTTAACATCACAATCGGAATATCGGCATCTTCCTGTAACGCTGACATGAAATCCAATTGGGTCAGCACCAGGCAGGTCGTGTCCTCCACTGTAATGACATGGGCTGTGCGCGGCGATTCATCCAGCAGCGACAGCTCGCCAAAGAAATCCGTTGAACCCAATTGATTTACAACCGATTTCGAACCATCCGTGTGTTCGCGCACGGCCTCGACCTTGCCTTTTTCGATGATGAACAGGCCGATGCCTAGTGTCCCCTGGGTGACAATCGTTTCGCCTTTCGCATAATTGCGTTCTTTGAAACGCTTGGCAAGGCGGTTCAGTTGGCGTTCGTTCAATCCCTGGAACATCGGGACGGTGTGTAAAAATCGCGTGATTTGGTCTGCGTCCTGCATCGCTCAATCCTGCTTTCTATATTTAATGCCCTGGGCAAGTTCCCCGATTATATCCAGCAGTCAACCCTTACACAATTTGCACATTCAATACAGAGATAAACGCTTTCCGCACACCGCTAAAACACGTACAATGGAATTCGAGTTATCCGTATATGTGCACGGAAATTGACCACCCACCATCAACTATGATCTATGAAATTCATCTGTACGTCCCTAAAACTGGGACGTTGACCCCGCAAATGCTCGAATGGCTGTTTGAAAACGGCCAGAGCACCACCCAACCGGAAGCCTTCTGGCCGGTACGCAGGCTCAAGCCGAAGGCACTAGCCCGCCTGATGCTCAACCTTGACCCCACGTTAATTCCGGTGCGTGGCCCCAGCGGTGATGTCGAACTCCATTACCCCAATATGGAATTGGGAATCGTGCTCTACATCCATGACCGGGGCGTGATCCTGTTTTTCCCCTATATGGCCTACAGCATCTACTCGCGGATTGTGATCGGCATTTGCTACACCTACATCCGCTATCTGTATGATTCGGTAGGCTTTTGGAGTTATGATCCCCAACTTGATGTATTGTCCTATGCCGACGATTTCCAGTCGATGGAAGATACTGCGGCACTCATGGATTCTGTGATGCCTCGATTGTTACCGGAGTAAATGATGCTCGATTTACTGGATTACCGCCGCCGTGTATCCGATTTGTACCGCGTGCTCCGCGCTGCGGGTGGCGAACCCGCCGCCTGTGCCGATTTCCGCGCTGCCCGCAACGATTTGTTTCGTACCCATCCGCAATCGGCGCTGGATTTGGAACAGCAGGCCGCTTTTACGCCCCTGAGTTATTTTGATTATGATCCGGCTTATCGCGTGATTGCCCATGTCGAAACCGATGTTGAACCCGAAGTCCTGACCGTCCAGTTACAGGATGACGGGCACTTTTCCTACCGCCGTTTTGGTCGCGTCAGCTTCGAACTGCCGATGGGAACAGGCAGCTTAAGCCTGTTCTGGATTGAAGGTTATGGCGGGGGTGTATTTTTGCCTTTTGGCGATGCCACCAATCGCCACGAGACCTATGGTGCAGGCCGCTATCTGCTCGATACCATCAAAGGCGCTGATCTGGGCGCGACATTGGATACCATGATCCTGGATTTCAATTATGCTTATAACCCTTCTTGCGTCTACAACTACCGCTGGGTTTGCCCGCTTGCCCCACCCGAAAATCGCCTCTCATTCCCCGTTTACGCAGGTGAGAAAAATTTCGCATGACCATCTTTTTCTGCAACTACCATTTTCCGTGTTCTTTTGTGACAAAATTCACTATTAAAAGGCGCTGATTTGGAAGATAATGGTTGTCAGATAGGCAAAACGTATCCAGATGTGACCGGCCAAAACTGACCACCACATCTACTCCATAACACAGGATGCATTTGGAAGCTGTATTTAGCGGATAAACTTATCATGCTAATCTGCTTTCCGGGCGAACAAAGAATGGGACACATTGGGTTACGTTAGCCGCAGAATCTAGCCGATGTGAACGCTTATTGTCGGCTCTCGATTATCCAGTCCTGGTGCATCCGGTGAGGCAAACTCAGTTTATTGACACTAGATTAAAACCGGACTAGGATGAGATTGTCGGTGTTATGGTGGAGTAAAGGAGCTGCCCTTGATTGTCAGCGACGAACAACCTCATATCCGACACCGCTCCTGTAAATACGCAGGGGTAAAGTCCCTATAAGGGGACTTCAACGTAATCTACATCACACTCAAAACAATCACGCCGGTTTCTACCGGCGCGATTGCTGTCTGCTACGGCCTCCATATCGGGAAAAATTCAATCGTCCGGCTCAAGGTCATACGCTCCGTACTGACCGAATGCACATCCATCCGGTATAAATCCCAATTGCGGTTTGGGTTTGATGTGTAAATCACGGACTGCCCATCGGGCGACCAGACCGGATGGCGGCTGTCTACCCCATCATGCGTCAGTTGGCGGCGCTTCCAGCCATCCGCGCTCATCAAATCAATTTGCCATACCCCCGTTTGCCGCGATTCAAATGCAATCCACTTGCCGTCCGGCGACCATTCCGCGCTGCCATCCCGTGTGTTGTCGCGGGTGATATTGCGCGCCAGTTTATAAGCCACATCAATCAGATAAATATCCGAACCACCCAGCCAGGATGTCGAACCCAGGACGATGCGTGTGCCATCCGGTGACCAATTCATGCCCCACGATAAATCGGCTGGGAAAGTCGTCGTATAGCGCCGCACATGACCGCCATTACTATCCATGATGTATAAATCGTAACGGGTGTTGCCGAAATTGCCGCTGTTACGGCTGGCTAAAAAAGCGATTTGCTGTCCATCCGGCGACCATGAAGGCCGTACTTCGTTGCCAGGGAAGCGCGTCAGGTTGGTCAAGTCACCATTTTCGGTGTCCAATTTATAAATATCGACATCGGCCAGCGCCAGCGATTCAAGCGCAAGATAGCGGTTGTCCGGCGACCAAACCAGGCTGCGAAAGCTTCGGGTTCCTGTCGTCAGTTTTTGTGGATTGCTGCCGTCTCTGGCCGCGAGATACACATCATGTTGGCCGTCCTGCTCACCAATAAATGCCAACTGGGTTCCATCTGGCGACCAGACCGCATTGTATTCGCTGTCGGTTGGGTCGCCCGTCAGACGGCGCGGGTCTTTGCCCAACGAATCGGCCAGATAGGTTTCCGGATTAGCCTGATTGGAAAGATACGCAATTTGCGCCCCATCCGGCGACCACACTACCGGAAATCCGGGTGTGGTATCGGTGCGGCTGGTTAGCAGTCGTTGTGTGACACCTCTACCTACATCCAGGACAAAGATATTCCAGTGATCTGCTTGCCAATTATCGGCAGATGAAAAGAGGAGTTGTTCGCCTCGCGGCAAGGTATGCCCAATGCCCAGCGCCAACAGTACCGCGCTCAACATCGTGGCTGCCATCCATAAGACGTGCCTGCGCATTTCCGGCCTCCGTCCATCCTGCCCCTGATGGACTCAGTATACTGCGTAGGTCGCCTTCAGGACAAAAATAGGATAGCACGATTAGAATTCACTTTGCCTCGACCCTAAATTACGCCCAGGGATTTGCCGACGCGCTCGAATGCGGCGAGGGCGGTTTCCAGGTCTTCCGGGCTGTGGGCGGCGGAATTCATCACACGGACGCGCGCTTTGCCTTTCGGCACGGTGGGGAAGCCAATCGCCATCGCGAACACACCTTCCTCGAACAGCTTCTTGCTGAACTGCTGCGCCAGAGGTGCTTCGCCTAACATAATCGGCACAATCGGGGTTTGCGAGACGCCGGTATCGAAGCCCAGCGCTTGCAATGCTTCGCGGAGGGTGCGGGTATTTTCCCACAGGCGATCCACCAGCTCTGTCGATTCTTCGAGGATGGTGACGGCCATCAGACAGGCGGCGACATCCGGCGCGGTCATGGCGCTGCTGAATAAAAACGGACGCGCACGCTGCTTGAGCCAATCGACCAGAATTTGCCGTCCGGCGACAATGCCGCCTACCGCGCCAAAAGCTTTGGACATCGTACCAACTTCAATATCGACTTTGCCGTGCAAATCAAAATGATCGACGATGCCACGCCCGCCTTTGCCCAGCACACCCTCGCCGTGCGCGTCGTCCACCATCAGCAGAATGTCATGCTCGGCGGCGACAGTATATAAATCGGGCAGCGGGGCGATGTCGCCGTCCATGCTGAAAACGCCATCGCTGATGATGATACGCCGTCCGTACTCGGTGGTTTCGGCGATTTTACGGCGCAGGTCGTCTACATTGTTGTGCTCGTAGGCGACGATGGTCGCGCGGCTGAGGCGGCAGCCGTCGATGATGCTGGCGTGGTTGAGGGCATCGCTGAAAATAATGTCGCCCTTGCCGACCAACGCCGGAATGACAGCGATATTGGCATTGAAACCACTCTGGAAGGTGAGCGCGGCCTCTACCCCTTTGAATTCGGCCAATTTCCGTTCGAGTTCGAGGTGTAATTCGGTTGTCCCGGCGATGCTGCGCACGGCGGCAGGGCCAATGCCCATCTGGTCGATGGCGACTTTGGCGGTTTGGCGCATACGCGGGTGATTGGCGAGGCCAAGATAATTATTCGAGCAAAAGTTGAGTACGCGCTCCCCATCGACCTCTAACCAGGCATCCTGTGGACTGGAGAGCGTGCGGATGTTGTTATACAAGCCCTGCTCTTTGAGGGTCGCGAGTTCAGTTTCAATCCAGGCGAGTTTGGTGGACATGATTCGTTCCTCGAATGGTGCGCCGCTGGTCAGAAAAATAATTCAGCATTTTAAACTGCTAAGACGCCAAGCATAATAAAAAAATTAATCGAGCCTTCTACAACAATCTTATGATCAGATTTTTGTGGGGCAATCCAGCGGATCGCCCCACAAAAGACTACCTGCTAGTCATTTAACTGGTCGATGTCATAATCTGAATGGTTTGCAGAATTGCGCGTAGGGTTGGTTCATATTGGTCGCGTTCGCCGCTGGCAGTACGCCCGACGAGCACGCCGAACAGATCATTTCCGGCATCGACAACCAGCAGCAGGACATCATTGTCGCCATCTGTGCCTTGTGAGCGCCCAATCGTCTGGCTGCCCAAAGCGACTTCCGTCGCAGCCTCCAGGGTAAAGGGACTGTTGCTCTGTCCTGCGATGCTGGTTACGAGGCTGTCTGCTACATCGCCTGGGGTTGATGTGCCGCCAGTTTTACCGGTGATGCCGCTGCCGGGGATAATAAGTACCGTCGCTTCAACCTGACCAGTTGTAAGGCCATTTTGGGTGCGTGTACCCACATCCTGGCTGCTGACGATGGCAATTGGCCCCTGGCTGGTTTCGGCGACCAACCAACCGCTTGGATATTTGAATTGAATCGATCCATCTTTTGACGTGAACTGCTGAGTCAGATCTGAATCGCCCTGGACGGCGGTGGCTTCGGTCTGTGGCGGCAGGGTTGGGGGTACTGCTGTGGGCACGGATGTCGGCGGCGGTTGTGCCGTAAAAGCGGATGTGGGCACGGGCGGCAGTCCGGTCAATTGAAATTGGGCAGTCGCCAGATCAGATTGTAGCTGAGCAATTTGAGTCTCGGCTGCGCGCGCCTGGGCTAAGGCTGCGGCACGGTCATCTTCGGCGGCGGAAGCGGCAAACTGCGCTAGATCAACCTGGGCGGTAGCGGTGCCTAAGGCTTGGGCGAAAATGACCTCATCGGTAGCATCGGCGATCAACTGTGCCCCGGCAGTCGCCAGATCATCCTGGCTGTGGGCTTGCTGTGTGCCGATTTCATTGGAGACCGCTGTAACCGTGCCCGCGATTTCAGTCATTTGAGCCAGGGATGTGGCTTCGCTCCTTGCCTGCGCTGTCCCTGCAAGTTGGGCATCCGCGGCGGCGGCTACCGCGCTGGCCTGGGCTTGCGCCTGGGCAGTTCCGGCGGCATCAGCCAGATTTGCGGCAGTGGCCTGTGCAGATTCGGCCTGTGCCTGGGCAGCCGACGCGACTTCAACCTGTCCGGCGGCGCTGGTGGCCTGATCCTGGGCTGCGGCTTGCGCGGACAAGGCGACTTTGGCCTGCTGGACAGCCTGCTGCTGTTGACCAAAAGCAAAAATCGCCACGACTGCGGCGATAATAAACCCGATAATGGCCAATCTTTGAGCCATAAGTGGCCTCCTGATAACGCAGCAAAAAAGAATACAATTATTCTCTTTGCGGCATGTCGATAAATCTAAAACCCGACATTTGAGCGATTAACTCTATAGAACCATCTCACGGTTGAATCGATGTAATAATGGCACATAAACGGATGGACAGCAAAAAAGAGCAGGCGATTCACGCGGATCAGTGGCTCGTATTCATCAGATGTTAATCCTGAATAAAAGTTTTTTTGCTATATAATCCTTCCGTATCGGAAGTGCCAGCAATTTTGTGTTCACCAAAAAGGAGTTTTCTGATGCGGCGAAAGCTATTGCTATTCATTATCACTGCATTATTCAGCCTATCGTTTGCTGCGGTGTTTGCCCAGGATACACCGCAAACCACCGACGAACCCGCTACGACTGAAGAACCCGCCACCACCGAAGTGCCGACCACAGGTGAAACCGCAGTTTTAGCCCCGGCAGTTGCATCCAAATTAAATAACCCGCGCCATATTTCTTTTGGCAGCGACGGCACACTGTATATCGCCGAAGCCGGACAAGGGGGCGACATTGAGGCACAAGGCCCATTTGGGCCGGTCAAAGCGGGACAGAACGCGCAAATCAGCGCTGTCACGCCCGATGGGAAACAGTCGGTGGTTGTGCCGAATCTGGTCAGCATGGACGCAGGTTTCGGACAAATCGAAGGCCCCACATCTGTCTTGGTAACGGATGACTCGTACTGGATCAGCCTGGGTATGGGCATGGAAATACCGATTGCAGACGGCGCGTTGACGATGGCTGTCGTCCAGATTGACAAAGCCAGCGGCGAAGTCAAACAGACGATTGATATGAGCAAGTATGAGAAGGAAAACAATCCGGACGGATCACAGGAAATGGTATCCAATCCGTCGGCACTGGCATTTGCGTCGAATGGGACGTTATATATCGCGGATGCCAGCGGCAACAGTCTATTCACCTGGACGGCGGAGGCGGGCTTGAAATTGTTTGCAAGCTGGCCGGTGAATGATACAGATCCTCAGTCTGTGCCAACGTCACTGGCAATTGGGCCAGAAGGCGATATATATGTCGGTTTCCTGTCGGGCTTCCCTTTTCCATCTAAAGGCGCGCGGATCGAGCGTTATGGAACCGACGGAACGCTGAAAGAAACTTATCCTGATTTGACACTGGTCACAGATATTTTGGTCACAGCCGATGGCACACTATACGCCGTTGAAATGGCGAATGGCTACGGTGACACCGGCTATAATGCGAACACAGGCCGCGTGGTCAAGATTGTGAAAGGGGATGTCGGCGTGGTTCTGGACGGGCTGAATTATCCCTATGGGATCGCCGAAGATAAAGATGGCAATCTTTTCGTGACCGTCGACTCGGCTTTTTTGTCGCCGGACAGCGGTAAAGTCGTCCCTGTAGGCGGCAAGTAAACCTCTTCGCAGTTAAACGTAGGAGCGAGGTCTAAGTCTCGCTCCCCGTAATCTTTACTTCAATTTCAGGTTTCATTAATCATTTCCCGGCATCATACGTGCGCTAATCGGGCCGTGTGTCGCGGCGATAGCACAGTCAACACATTGTCATCAACATTACTACCCGCGAAGTCGAAAGTTTAAGGAGTCAGAATGTCTCGGCGAAATTTAATGTATATTGTTGGTATCCTGGTTTTAATGGGCATCACGAGCGCCGTGAGTGTTCTGGCCTATACATTTCTGGTTGGGGGTTCGGGCGAACCCAGCCAACCCCTGAGCGCACCAACGCTTTCTCTGGCGACGGATACCCCGAACCCACTGGCTGCACAGGTGGCGGATTTATCAACACAGGTGGCGGTATTGCAGGCTGCTAACTCAACGTTGGTGGCGGGCAGTACGGGGGTTGACATGGCACAAACGCCTGTGGCAGATGTGACCACAGAGGCGACTGTCGATGCAACCGTAGAAAGCACGGCTGTCCAGGCCGATACATCTTCTGCGGCATCGGCGGCTGCGACTACTACGCTGTTCCGCATCGTGCCCGATAACTCTAAAGTGCAGTTCATGCTCACGGAAACGCTGAATGGGCAGCCCACGACGCCAACGGGTGTCACCAATCAGGTTGCCGGGGACATCCTCGTCGATTTCAATACGCCCGCCAACTCAAAAGTCGGGACGATCCGCATCGACGCACGCTCACTGACCACCGATAGCGAATTCCGTAACCGGGCGATCCGTGCTCAAATTTTGCAATCGAGCAAGGACGAATATGAGTTCATTGATTTCACACCGACGGCGGTCAGTGGTTTGCCTGCACAAATCACCATCGGACAGGCTGTGACGTTCCAGATTACCGGCGATTTGAAAGTTCGGGACATCACCAATTCAGTCACATTTGATGTGACCGCGACGGTGGCGGCTGAAGATCGGCTGGAAGGGACAGCGACGACGCAGGTTACGCGGGCGATGTATAACCTGCAAATCCCGAATGCGCCTGGAGTCGCCAATGTGTCCGATGAAGTAAAGCTGCAAATTGATTTTGTGGCGACGAAGGTGACGCAGTAGAAAAAGCGATTGGCTTTTAGCTGTTAGCAATTAGCCAGAATGAAGAAATGTCTTCACCGCCGAGAATACTAATGGCTAATATTCAAAGTTCTATCAACAAAAATGCAGCGGTTTTTATCGCTGCATTTTGATTTTATGTTGAGAAAACGGCTTATTCTTTGTTTTCTTTGCCGAGGATGACTTCGAGTAAATCATCGAGGGTGATTTCGTCAGCCAGGGTTTTGGCGTCGAGCATCGCACGGGGGCAAAGTTCAGCTTCTAATTCCTGGTACAGGGTTTCAGCACGCATTTTTGATCCCTGACGCATGGGGTATTGGAGGGCAATCGTGAGGATTTCGGCGGCGCGTTCTTTTTCGCCTTTTTCGGTCAGCAGTTCTGCCATCTTAATCAGGGTATCCATAACCATTAACAGCGCCTCGTTCTTCATCGCAATCTTCAGGGTTTTATGGAAGCGCTCCATCGAATCGTGATAAGTTCCCATCATCGCAACCTTTAAGTCTCAGTTCGGGCCATTATAGCGTAGAGCAGGATGCCTTGCGAGAAACTTGCCAGAAAATGGGACGCGGATATCCGAGCATAAAACGAGGCGGACTTTTGTCCGCCCCGGTTTCCAAACTTAGAGTGTTTTGACGATATTGGAGAAGATGTTGCCGATGGCAGGGCCGAGCAGCGCGAGGATAACGATCACGACGACGGC
Organism: Chloroflexota bacterium; assembly: GCA_039933955.1. Lineage (GTDB taxonomy): Bacteria > Chloroflexota > Anaerolineae > Aggregatilineales > Phototrophicaceae > CFX2. The sequence continues at coordinate 12,302 of JBDTNB010000077.1, read as the reverse complement.
CACCAATACCAAAATCAACGCATATTCTACGAGACCCTGACCTGTCTCACGGGGGAGATACAACATGATATGACACTCCTGAAATAATACATGTGCGATAAAATACGCAAATAATAGTTTAACGGTAAGGTCAGATGGATTTTACGTCAAGGTGTGAAGCGTTTAGGTTTGAGAAACGAACAGCGAAGTGAAAGGTTGGGGCGACTTGCGCCGCCCCCGTGTGAGGAAGATTAGAGCAGCCTGACGACGTTGGAGAAAATGTTGCCAATTGCCGGCCCCAACAGGGCCAGGACGACAATGACAGCAAGCGCCACAAGCACCAGGATGAGGGCGTATTCCACCAACCCCTGGCCTTCCTCACGTGGCACGTACAACATGATAAGATCCTCTCACTAATAAAAAGATGATGATGATAAATGCACGCTTGTGCCTTTAAGGAACTTATCATGAAAATCAATGATGCGTCAAGTAAAATTTTCTCAATTCATGTTTTCGTTTTTATTGATACCTGAAACCTAAAAACGTAAATTGTTATAGAATATAATGAGGTCTTCAAATCCAATTTTTGAGAAAATTAGGATGATTGGGTCGGCTTAGTCGTGGTTGGGATGGCATCCAGGTGGGCGTTCAGGTGAGCGAACGCTGTCTGGACGGCAGGATCTTGCAGGCTGGTGTCTTCACGCAGGAGCAGCAACCAGAAACGGTCATTCATATTGGTAGCATGGATCGCGCCGATATTGAAGCGCCTGCCTGCGCTGGTGGCAAGCAGAGATGGGTATTCCTGCTCGGCCTGAAAATGAAAAATCTGTAACACTTTGTCGAGGCTTAAACGGCGGCCATCCAGCCGCACGATGATATTTTGCTTATCCAGACCAGCCTGTTCCACCGCCGTCGAAAGTTCGGCAATCAGGATCGTCAACTGCTTGATCCAGGCGTAGAGTTCTGGATGGCGCAGACCGGGAGGCTGCTGCCCGCGCACGGTCATACGTAAGGTGGTCATGAAAGCCCGAAAGTAGCGCGAAAGCGGGTTCAATACAATTCCGTTTCTGATCTCATGAAGCTTGAAAAGTACATTGTTTTGTGACCGTAAATCCAATGAGACATAATACTCCGGTGGTTTGTTACTTCCAATAGCCGATGTTCCAAATCGCAGCCCCGTCATCTATATACAGGCTGATTCCCCTTCGAAATTAATTGAACCAAATAGGCAGGTTCGGTGTATACTGACCATAATTGGACACAAGGAAAGCAGTAAACGGACGTGGAAAGAACTTCACCCGACGTTCGCATTGTCAGAGCTATCGAACGTAAATCAGTAGAACTGGATAAGCGCCTGCCACCCTGGGCGCGCCGTTCGCATCCGATCATCCGGCGACAACTGGGCATGTACTGGAAGACAATCCTGCCCGATGTGGGGTTTTTGGTCAAAATTGTGCTGGTTCAGGCTGGTCTGGTTGTTGTTTCCCTGCCCATCCCCTTCATATTTGATCTCGCGCTCCCCACGATTACTGCCTCAATTCTGCTGCTGCCAGTTGCTATTTATATGTATGTGCAGGTCTTATTTGCGATTGGCTATGCCGCCGCTGTGAACGTCGCCGATGAAGTGCGCTACGACACTTTCACCCTGCTGCGTGTTACGCCGATTGATCTTCCAACCATCCTCGCTAGCAAAATCGCGGCGGCCATCTGGCGACAGGTGGAAAATCTTGGCCTGCTGATTATTGCCGCAGGCTTGTTCAGTATGCCGATTCTGATTTCGCAGTATGCCACCATCTGGCCGCTCGCCCAGTATCCGGTTTTATCGCGTCTGGGCATGGTGCTGGGGCTGATCGTCTCGCTGCTGCGGCTGATCCTGGAACCGTTCATGATCGGCGCGTTGGGCGTGATGGCCGGGGCCGGTCTGCGGGTGCGGTCTTCGGCAGTAATAGCTACCGCGATAATTGCTTTCTTCTACTTCATGGGCATGAATTTGATCCGCTTTTTGAAACTTCCCTGGCCGCTGCAATTCGGCATCGAGTTTATCCTGCCGATAGTGCTGCCGCTGCTCATCATCTGGGGATCGCTCAAGTTGGCGGAACGTTTCATCACACGCGGGTAAATACCTCGCTTCGATATACCCAGTCTCCACTCAAAAACGCGCGAGACATTCCCGCCACTATAAAAGCGCCAAATTTTTGGTCTTGTATGACCCTTTAGAGACTTTTAAAATTAAATTTAAATATTCGCGACGTGAGACACATCATCATGGAAGACTTTTTAAATCGCTGCCGGGAATGTCAGGCGAGATGGGATGACGGCAAAACCTGCGAGGATGATTTTCACCAGATGTTGTTCTGGGAAACGGAAACGCCAAGTTTGTGGGTGGTGCATCATCTGATGGTGTTGTGTTATTACCTGCAACACCCTTCATTGTATTCAGCCGATGGATTGAACAACGCGAAAACCCTGCTGATTGATTTTGTAGTACACGGGCTGTCGCCGCAGACTGTGCACAGACAGACTCGCGGTCAGGTCGATTCAGGCAAGCGCCAGTGGAAAGTTAGCGCGCGGCCCGACTCGCACAGCGTGTATGCCTATCCGGTCACCTGGACGATGACGGCGCGGGATGTGGTCGCGGGCGGCATGGATCACTATATTGAAAATGTTCAGGCATGGGCGAAATCCATGTTGGTCGCGCTTCAGGCATCGAACAATATTGTAACGACAGTTTGATTTAAGCCTCCCAGAAGGCGGTGAAGCGTAGGCCAGCCGTCTTGCGCCCCCGGCCTCAGTGTCATATCCTCAAATATAACTATAATGTCCTATTCGGTATGCTGATGGTGTACGAGTAGACTCAGGACAGATGGTAGCTATTTACGGTACTGTCGAAAACAGGAAAGGATGAGGATATGCGACGAACAAAACCTGTATTGGTTTGGATTACAACGCTTTTGCTTCTGGTTATGGGCATGACGGTTCAGGCGCAGGGCACTGACCCGACTGCTGAGGTCAACCCCAACGCGAATATCAGTTGGCCGCCGCCGGTGTACGTGCTGCGCGGGCAGTTCACCCTGCGCGGTTCGGCGAACCTGCCCAACATGACCAATTATTTTATTGAATTCCGCAAATTGAATGATGACCTGAGCGTGCCGGATGAAGAAGGTCTGTGGACGCCCGCGACACTTCCCAGCACGGCTGCCGTGCAGAATGATGTACTGGGCGTGTGGAATACGCTGACCGCGCCCGATGGGGTTTACGAAATGCGGCTGACCATCAACGTATCGGGCGGCACACCGATGTATTTCCCGGTTTCGCCGCTGCGGATCGAAAATACAGCGTCGCCATTCGAAACGCCGGAAGTCCCGGTTGCCCAGCCGACGCTTCCACCGCAGCAGTTGCCAACCCTTCAGGCGACACCGACTGCCTTCGATACCAACCCGCGCGTGACCGCCAACCGCAACGCCAATGTCCGCCGGGGCGATGGCACGAATTATGATGTCGTGGGTTCGCTGGACAATGGCGATACCGCAACCATTGTCGGCATCAGCAGCTATGGCTCAGGCTGGTATTATGTTGAACTACCCAATGGCACACGCGGTTGGATTGCGCCGAGTGTCGTGACGGTTCTGGGCGACCTGCGGAATGTGCCTCGCGTCGCGCCGCCACCACCGCCCGCTACCTCTACACCGACACCGCCGCCAACTGCTGCATCAAGCATCAATCTGGTGGCCGGGAATTTCCGTTTCGATCCGCCGTCGCCGAAGTGTAATGAGACCTTCAACGTCTACATGGACGTGGCGAACTTCGGGACGCAGACCTACGGTGGGGGTGGTTATCTGGGTGTCCAGGACTTCCGCCGCGCGGACAATACCTTCCAACTGGGTAATTCCGGCGCGCTGCCGATCATCAGCGCTGGACAGACCGTCAACGTCGGGCCAATCCCGTTGAAAGTGCCGACCTACTACAACGAAGAGCACCGTTTGGTCATGACCGTTGACTCGACCAATCAGGTGTTCGAGTCCAACGAAGGCGACAATGTGAAGGAAGCGATTTACGTGCTGCAAAAGGCAGGCTGCCCGTAAAAAGCAGTGATGAGTAACGAGTAATGAGGTATAAGTGTAGGGACGCAGCGCCGCTGCGTCCCTATTCAACTTTTATCGCTCAGAAAACAACATATAACAACATTTCTGTGTCGTGTTGGCAGGCATAATCGGGAGAAAATATGCGTAAATTAGGCTTCTTGATCGTCCTCTTTTTAATGATTTTGCCCGCCGCCGCCCAGGATGCGAATGTGGTGATTAGCTGGCCGCCGCCGGTTTATGATGTGGCGGGTATGGTGGATGTACGCGGGACAGTCAACCCGCCCGATTTGCAATCGTATTTTCTGGAAGCAGGCGCGGTGGGCGAGGCAGTCAGCCAATGGATTCCCGTGACGCTGCCCAAAACCGCCCCGGTCACCGATGGCGTGATTGACCAATGGTTGACGACGCTTGTGCCCGATGGCATCTATCAACTGCGGCTGCATGTCCAACTCCGTTCGGGAGAGAGTGTGTTCGCGATGGTTGGGCCGATCCGCGTGGCGAATGAATTGGAGCGTCCATCGGGTGAAACCGTGACTACACCACCCGTATCACAACCCCTCGCCACCGAAGAAGCTGCTGCCGAACCGGAACTCGTCGCACGTCCGAACCCGGTTAATGATTTGCCGATCCCGGTGGGTGGGCAAGTGACGTATTTCACCGATACGACAGCCGCCCTGATGAAAAATGCGGGTATGACCTGGGTGAAATGGCAGATTCCGTACTCGACAGCCGACGCTAACCTGATTAATGTCGCGCGGGATCGCATCAACTGGTCGCATAAAGCGGGATTCAATGTGCTGTTGAGCGTCACCGGCGTGGTCGATGAATTGGCGACGCAGGGCGATGCTTATTACCCGGTATATGCGGCATTCCTGGGGCAAGTTGCGGCGATGCACCCCGACGCGATTGAAGTCTGGAACGAAATGAACCTGGATCGTGAATGGCCGCAGGGCAAAATTGACCCGGTTGCTTACACCGAAATGCTGCATCAGGCGCACGATGCCATCAAAGCGGTTGATCCCGATGTGAAAGTGATTACTGGCGCGTTGGCTCCAACTGGCGCAGAAGGTGCGTTCGGATTGGCGCGGGTGTGGAATGATGACCGCTATTATCAGGGTATGGCGAATGCCGGTGTGGCGCAGTATGCCGACTGCATCGGCGTGCATTACAATGAAGGCATCATCCCGCCGCAGCAGCAGGGCGGCGACCCGCGCCAGCCGGATTATCCGACACGCTATCTGCCATTGATGATTCAGCGGGCGGCCTATCCTTTCCGCGACCAAAATATTCCGCTGTGCTTCACCGAACTCGGTTATCTGTCGCCAGAAGGTTACGGCCCGCTGCCGAGCGGATTCGCTTGGGCAGCCAATACCAGCGTACAGGAACAAGCGTTGTGGCTGCATGATGCGATTCAGGTCGCGGCGCAAATGTCGAGCGCCCAAGTGAACATGATTATTGTGTTCAACGTCGATTTTGACCGCTACGACAAGGATGACCCGCAGGCCGGATATGCGATTATCCGCGCTGACGGAACCTGTCCAGCCTGTGACCAGCTAACGGCGCTGCGCGGCGGACGCGGCTAGCATTTGTAGACAGGTGGCGGAGTCGCTGCATTATAAAGCATAACCCCACGTTTCTGGGGTTGTGCGCGATGCCGATGCGGGCGTTAATAAGCTTATACATGTTGTAACTATCCTTTTAACAGCATTTTGTACTACACTGGAAAACACAAGGGAACCAAAAACGCCCTTCCAATTTCTACCATAACAGCGGCATAGTCGGGGCAGGGATGTAACAACTGCCTCTACGAACCTGAATACACTTTCAAGAATAGTGGTATAAGTAGCGATGACCAGCATTTTTATCAGCTATGACCGCGATGACCGCCCACTCACCCGGCAGCTTGCCAACCAGCTCCGCCGGGTATATGGCTTTGACCAGGTGTGGTACGACGAAAATATCCGGGGCGGCGAAGACTGGTGGGATGAAATCCGCAAGCAAATCGCCACGCGCGATATTTTCATGTACCTGCTGTCAGATGACTCCGCCAATTCGCCCTACTGTAAAGCGGAACATGATGAGGCTAAACGCCTGAGTAAAGAAGTGCTGCCGGTGCGGATCGCGGCGGTCAAAGACATCCCGGATTTCCTGCGCCAAATCCAATATGTCGATATGTCCGAAGGCAGCATCACGGTTGAAAACTTCACCGAGTTGAACGCTGCCATCAAGCAGATTTCTGACAAAATTGAAATCACCGAACGCAAGCGCCTGTTGACGGCCAATACCAAACCGCGCAGCCGTTTGGGGTTGATTGCCGTCCCCTTCGCCGTCGTGATACTGCTGGCGGTGGGACTGCTGGCAACCACCCCTGCGCCGCCATTCCAGGGTCAGATCGCCTACACATCCGGGCGCACATCGGTCTCTAATTTGCTGGTGAGCGAAGGTGGATTTCCCGGTTTGCTGGGGAAAATTTTGCGCAATAACCCCCGTACCCTGCCGGGACAGATTGCCAGCGATTCACCGGCAGTCTGGTCGCCCGATGGGGGCCGGATTGCATTCACGCAGCGCGGCGAAACTGGCCTCGACTTGTACGTCATGAACGCCGATGGCAGCAATGTCCAGCGCCTTACCAGTGATAGCAAAAACAGCCATTATCCAGCCTGGTCGCCAGATGGCAAACAAATCTCCTACACCGCCGAAGTCGAAACTGGCAATACCGATATTTTTGTCATGGACGTGGATTTTAGCGATCCCGCCAATGTCGGCGTGAGCAACATCCATAATCTGACGAATGCCCCCAGTGAGGATGATTACGCAAAGTGGTCGCCAGATGGCACAGAAATTGCTTTTTCATCAAACCGCGACAGCGATGTGTGGGACATTTATCTGATGGACAGCAATGGCAATAATGCACGTCCGTTGACCTCCAACAACGGCGATAATGAGTCGCCCGCGTGGTCGCCGGATGGAACACAAATCGCTTTTGAAAGCAATCGCGAACGCCGTTTGGGTGCGGATTTGCTGCCGGGATCGTCAGAACTGCCAGGGGCTTCGACTGAGGGCGGCGCGGCTAATTGGGATGTGTATGTGATGGATGCCGACGGAACGGGCATTATTCCGTTTACCAAGAGTCCGGCGTCGGATCGTTATCCAACCTGGTCACCGGATGGTAAGCAAATCGTTTTTGCGTCGGATCGCGATGGCGATTTCGATTTATATCTGGTAGAAGTGGCTGACCGCAAAAAGGTGACGCTCCTGACCGATAATTCCGTTGAGAACGAAGTATTTACATCGTGGAAGCAGTGAGCAAAATACTGAGTTAAAAGATAAAAGTGATCATTCGGGTTTCGCTTTTAACTTTGCACTTTTAACTTTTAACGATGGAAACACAATACCCCCAGCAAAGTGGGGTAGACGGGCAGCGAGTACCGGGTTATTCTGAAAGTGTGGGGGATAGAGCGATTCTTCCATGATCCATCGCGAGGTGGATAAAAACGAGGGAACCGGATTTTAATTATGTTCAACTTCACAAAACGCACATCCACGCTTTTGCTCCTGGCAGGTTTAATGGTGTTCATTATTCCGGCTTATGCCCAGGATCAATCTGGGATGATTGCGTACACGTCGGTGGTCAATGGAGTTTCACAGATCAACCTGATTGACCTCAAGGGCACTTCAACCCCGATTTCGGACGGGCAAGGTAACGACAATTATCCGTCGTTGTCACCGGACGGTCAGGAGATCGTATTTGCTTCGGATCGCAGCGGCAATTGGGAAATCTATCTCACCGATGCCACTGGTGGGAACGTCACCCAGTTGACGAATAATGGTTTCAATAACGCCTATCCGGCCTGGTCGCCCGATGGCAAACAGATTGCATTTTCGTCAGATCACGATGGCGATTACGACATCTACACGATGGATTTACAGGGCAACGTAAGCCAACTGACCAACAATGACTCTAGAGAGTGGTCGCCTGCATGGTCGCCAGACGGTGAGCAGATCGCTTACGTCAGCGATGTCGATGTGGACTACGAAATTTATGTGATGGATGCGAATGGCAAAGGCGCGCGGAACATCACCAATAACCCAACTGACGACGGTAATCCGGCCTGGTCGCCGGACGGTAAGCAAATCGCGTTTTCGTCAGACCGTATGGGCAGTATCCAGATTTTCGCAATGAACAGTGATGGCAGCAACGTCATCCAGTTGACCAATAATAACAATGACAATCAGTACCCGACCTGGGGGCCGAATGGTCAGCAGATCGCCTTTGTATCCGGCACGAAGAAGCAAAGTGCGTTATTTGTGATGAACAGCGATGGCAGCAATCCGACGCAGTTGACCAACGCGGGTAACTTCCTGTTCCCGTCGTGGTGGCTGCCGCAGCAGTAGTTGGTCGCTGTCGATTAATGAGTATCCAATAACGGGGATGAAATCGTAAAGGTTTCGTCCCTGTTTTATATCCTCTCTTTGATAGGACTTTGAAAACACCACTATGGCATCTAAACAATACGATTTCAAAACCCTGGTACAAACCTATATTGAGACCAAACGGAAATATCATTTACACGAGGATTTTAAGAATTACTACGCGCGTCTTCTGAAACATCTTGAAGCTATTTTTAAGGTGGAAATTTCGCCCGACAAAAGCCGCGATAAAGCCTTGTGGATGTTGTTCGATGCGACTATTCGTTCCTACCTCCAGATTACCCATCCCTGGAATTACTTTCTTGAAGATACGCTTATTAACGCACGGCTTGAGCAGCAGGGCGAACGCGGGGAGCAAATCTTTGCTTTGAGCAATCGTCTGGGTGAACTCAATGATGAGAGCAAAGAACTGCACCTGCAAATGCTGTACGACTTGTTTGAAATCATGTTCGGGAAAGTCGATAAGGTGTTGACTTCAAAGGAACTTAAAACCGGGGGATTTGATGACTCCACCGAACCCCACACCTGGGACGCCAAATATGATAATCTCCGCTGATGAATGAAAAAGGGCGAGAAAATATCCCGCCCTGGATTTTATGTTTTACTCAGCACTCAGCACTTTCCCCTAGCCCCAGACGACGGCTTCGGGATTTGACAATGGCAAATTGAAAGTCTCGGCGACGGCGGGATGGGTCACACTGCCCTCGTAAATGTTCAGCCCTTTCGCCAGACCGGGATCATCGCGCAGGGCTTCATGCATACCTTTGTCGGCAATTTTCATGATGTAGCGCAGGGTCGCGTTGGCGAGGCCGAAGCTGGAGGTACGCGGCACAGCTCCCGGCATATTGGCGACACCGTAATGCAGCACACCATCGACAAAGTAGGTCGGGTCGCTGTGGGTGGTGGCATGAGTCGTTTCGACGCAGCCGCCCTGATCCACTGCCACGTCCACAATCACGCTGCCTTTCAACATCAGACTGAGCATATCGCGCGTAATCAAACGCGGTGCGCGTGCGCCAGTGACCAGCACCGCGCCAATCACGGCATCAGCGGTGGTGATGGCATCAGCGACGTTGGTCTCGTTGGAACTCAGGGTTGTCAGGCGGCCTCGGCTGCCCATGACTTCATCCAGATAACGCAGGCGATCCATATTCACATCGAGTAGAGTGACACGCGCGCCCATGCCCAGTGCGACAATCGCGGCGTGCGTCCCCACCGTGCCCGCGCCCAGAATCACGACATGCGCGGGTTTCACGCCGGGAATGCCGCCCATCAAAATACCGCGTCCGCCCTCCGGTTTTTCCAGATAATGGGCGGCGATCTGCGTGGACATCCGTCCGGCAACTTCGCTCATCGGTTGGAGCAGGGGCAGATGACCATGTTGATCTTCAACGGTTTCATAGGCCAGGGCGGTGACGCCGCTGTCGAGCAGGGCATGGGTCTGGCTCTCGTCGGCGGCGAGATGCAAATAAGTGAACAGCAATAAATCGGAACGCAGGAAAGGGTATTCTTGCGGCTGCGGCTCTTTGACTTTGACAACCATTTCGGCGCGTGACCAGGCTTCTTCTGCGGTTGGGACGATGGTCGCACCCGCTTTGACATATTCGTCGTCGCTGAAGGCGCTGCCCGCGCCCGCACCGGACTGAACCACGACCTGGCCCCCATGCCGCACCAATTCACGGACGCCGTTGGGCGGCAGCGCGACCCGATATTCGTTATCTTTAATTTCTTTCGGAATGCCAATAATCATCGCGCCGTCTCCCCTATCGAATTTTTTGAATGGATACGCTCATTGTACAGTATGTTTGAAAAAATTGTATAAAGTTGGTCACATTGTACGATAAATTACACTTTCCCCTTGTGGATAGCCGATAGGGCAGGGGTTTGGAGAGGGGTAAAGGCGGCAAAATAACCACAAACGTTTTTCAAAACCGGAATAATCGTTGTAGGGGCACGACCTGCCGTGCCCTCGTAAATGAAAACAGAATCCCGCTTTGTAGCGCCTTTAGTGCGCTTGGCTTTTTGGCAGTCGGACGGCTTTAGCCTCTGGCGGCGTAATCACAAATATCATTTTCCTCGTCCGTCCGCGTGCTATAATTTCGCTACTCTAATAGGATTTTGGGAAATAAACTTTGGGAAATAATATTCAGGAGCAGACTATGCTTTCAGAGCGGCAAGTGGACGTTTTGCGCGCGGCAGTCAACCGCGTGATTCCGGCAGATGAATTTCCGGGCGGATGGGAAGGTGGCGTCGGCGATTATTTATTCCAGCAATTTGAGCGCGATTTGAAAGATCAGGTTGAGACTTATGCACAGGGTTTGGATGCCTTAGATGCTGAGGCGCAAGCAGTTCATGGCAAACCGTTTGAAGAATTGGATGCCGAAGCGCAGGATCATTTATTGGATCGGGCGCAGGTTGGCTACACTAGGATACATTGGCCGATTGATCCAGTGGTCTTCATTGTGATGTTGGCGGAACACTGCGCTGAAGGTTATTACAGCGATCCGACCAACAATGGCGGCAACACCGATGGCATCGCCTGGAAAATGATCGGATACGAGGTGTCGGGATGACGCGCTATGATGCGATTGTAATCGGCGCAGGGGCTGGCGGCGGGGTAGCGGTTGGCGTTTTAGCTGAGGCGGGCAAACGGGTGCTGCTGTTGGAACGTGGGCGCAAATTGTCTTTTGCCGATGTCCCGCGCGATCATCTGCGTAATCAACGCTTGTCGCAGTACGGGCATAATGCTGGGCCGGACATCGACGGCAATCCGCGTGTGGCTGAGGGGCGCAGCAGTTCGCGCGTGATCTCGCCGCACGATCCCAGTTATCAGGCGAATGCGGCCTGCGTGGGCAGCGGCACGTTGGTTTACGGCGCGCAGGCTTGGCGCTTTATGCCGCAGGATTTCCGCATGGCGAGTATTTACGGCGTCCCCGAAGGCAGTTCGCTAGCCGATTGGCCGATCAGCTATGACGATCTCGCGCCCTATTATGAGCGCGCGGAATGGGGAATCGGCGTGGCGGGTGATCGAGAGGCCATGAAGCACTTGCCCGCCTATAACAAAGCCTATCCCATGCCGCCGATGCAACCTAATTTACAGGGACAAACGGCGCGTCGGGGTGCAAAAGCTCTGGGTTGGCATACGCTGCAGATTCCGCTGCTCATCAATTCGGTTCCTTACAACAACCGCCCAGCCTGTATCCAATGCCAGCAGTGTGTGGGGTTCGCCTGCCCGGTAGACGCAAAAAATGGAACCCAAAACACGATGATCGCGCGGGCGCTGGCGAGTGGCAACTGCGATTTGGTCACCGAAGCGATGGTCGAGCGTATTACTGTCAGCGATGCGGGGCGTGTGACCGGTGTCGCCTATATCAACCGCGCGGGCGAACGCATCGAGGCTGAGGCTGATGTCGTTGTAGTGAGCGGCGGGGCGGTTGAAACCGCGCGCCTGCTTTTGAATTCGACCTCGCGCCAGGAACCCGATGGCCTGGGCAACAACAGCGATCAGGTGGGGCGGCATTTGCAGGGGCATTATTATCCCGGTGCGTTGGGCTTATTTGAGGAGTTGGTGCAGGATAATGTCGGCCCCGGCGCAACTACCGCTACTTGTGAATTTAATCACGATAACGACGGAATCATTGGTGGTGCAATGCTGGCCGATGATTTTATCGTGATGCCGATTGCCTTTTGGAAGCGCAAATTACCGCCCGATTTGCCGCGTTGGGGCGCAGCCAACAAAGCCTTTATGCGCGACAATTACCGCCGTGTGATGGACATCACCGGGCCAGTGCAGGAAATCCCCAGCCCGGA
>JBDTNB010000076.1:0-30590 GCA_039933955.1 Chloroflexota bacterium | reverse complement strand
CATATTTAAGCGCGTTTGCAGAAAACGACCATTCGGGGAAAAGGTGACGGCTGGAAAATACTCACCTGTGAGGTCGAGCAATTTCCGATTTGTCGGAATGTCCCAAACCGAGATGTCAACATTTCGAGCCTCAATCTTAATGGTCGCCACACGCTGCACCTGTTCGGTAAAAATGCCGCCCGCGAGGTAAACGCCGGGAAGCGACCATAAAATATGGTCATCGTTAGCCGTGCGAACCGATAGGCGGTTGTCGGCGTGGGAAATGATGATGGCCTGTACGCCGTCCGTCGTCAAAAATGCCTGATCAAATGCTGGGGATTCGTCCAGGAGTTTGCCAGTAGCCACATCCCAGCGGCGAATAACATTGCCGAAACCATAGATGCCCTTTGGTGCAGGATTCGGGCTAATGAAATCGTTGGTGAAGAGTTGACTACCATCGGCTGACCAAATAACTTGTTCAAAACGATCAAAGTCATCAATTTCAAATAACGTCGGTGACCAATCTGAACCGCCCGCCCAAATCCGTACATGATTGGAAAATGCAACCGCTACCTTGCTGCTGTCGGCTGACCAAACGATGTCGGTGGGGTAGGTGTATTGGTCAAATTCTAAGTCCGCAGACAGCTTACCCTCGGCCACATCCCAGACTTGTAGCCAATTGGTCGGGTCAGTGACGACTTTAGTGGAGTCAATGCGCTGCAACCAGACGGCGATTTGTTTGCCATCAGGCGACCAGAAAAGCGATTGAGCCTGTTCGACTGTACCGCCGCTGCCATCGTCATATTGATGCAGCATTGTCGCTGTGTTGATGTTAGCGCAGGCAGGTGTTTCTGTGCCAGATGGCTGCGCCTTCACACCAGCCGCAAACGACAGCATTAAAAACACTGTTAGCCAGCATAAAAATGTGACTTTCAGGCATCTACGCTTGTTCACAGATAATCTCCACCGCATATGATCCATTTAGACTGATTATAATGTCGAGAGTCTGGACAAAGAACGCGAATCATCAATTTTAGAACAACAGTTCTTACAGGTCAATTTAATTTCGGTTTGAATTTTTTATACGTTTTTCACTTCCTTACCGGAAATTCGCATTTGTGTATCCTTGAAACTTAGCATAAAATCTAACTAAGTAAGCATACAAACCTTCAAGTTAAGCGAGGTTGACCGACAACCTCACCGGGATTCTCTTTATGCCTTCGGCAGAACCACAAATGATTGGCCGTCGTTATATTCTGAAAGAGTCGCTCGGCATGGGCGGCATGGGCGCGGTCTATCTTGCCACAGACCGGCTCACGGGCGGCTCGGTTGCCCTCAAGCGCGTCATCCAGGCGGACGAACAAGGCTCAAACGCCTCTACCGGCAACAGCCAGGATTATCGCCTCGCGCTGGCGCAAGAATTCAAAGTATTGGCCTCGCTGCGCCATCCCAACATTATCAGCGTGCTCGACTACGGCTTCGACGAAGAACGCCATCCGTACTACACGATGGAGCTGCTGGAAAACGCCAAAACCATTTTGGAAGCCGGGGATGATCGTCCAATCACAGAACAGGTCAATCTGCTCGTCCAGATGCTGCAAGCCTTAGCTTATCTGCACCGGCGCGGCATCATCCACCGCGATCTCAAACCGCGCAACGTCCTGGTCACTAACGGGCAGGTCAAAGTGCTGGATTTCGGCCTCTCGATTGCCAGTGAGCAAGGTGAGGACTCGCTGTCAGGTGGCACTGCCGGAACGCTGGCCTACATGGCTCCCGAAGTCCTGACGGGCGATACCCCCAGCGAATCCGCCGATCTGTATGCCGTCGGCGTGATGGCTTATGAACTCTTCACCGGCAGACATCCGTATCTGAGCGACGACGTAGCCATGCTGCTCAACAGCATCCTCTATGACACCCCGGATATGAACCTGATGCAGGACAATCCGCGACTGGCACTGACTGTCGGGCGTTTGCTCACTAAAACCCGCGACTCGCGCTATGACAGTTCGCGCCAGGTCATCACCGAACTCAGCGAATCGGTTGACCAGCCAATCCCGCTGGAAACCGCTGCCACCCGCGAAAGCTTTTTGCAGGCGGCGCGCCTGGTCGGACGCGAAAAAGAACTCAAAAAATTGTCGGATGCGCTGGGCGATGCCATCGACGGGCAGGGGAGTTCATGGCTGATCGGCGGCGAAAGCGGCGTCGGTAAATCGCGCTTCGTCGATGAATTACGCGCGTTAGCCCTGGTGCGCGGCGCACTGGTGATGCGCGGTTACAGCGTCAGCGAAGGCGGCAGCCCTTATTATTTGTGGCGGCCTGCGGTGCGCTGGTTAACCCTCCTGGACGAACTCGAAGACAGAGACCTGTCTGTCCTCAAATCAATTATTCCTGACATCAACGCCTTGCTGGGGCGCGACATTCCCGACTCCGATGAAACCGATGTGAAAGCGATGCAAAATCGCCTCTTCAGCGTCATCGAAAAATTATTCCGCGAACAAAAACAACCGATGGTGGTCATCCTGGAAGACCTGCACTGGTCGAAAGAAAGCCTGGATGTCCTCGCCCATCTGAACGCGATTGTCGATCAACTGCCGCTGCTCATCATCGGCAGCTACCGCGACGATGAACGCCCGGAACTGCCATCCAAACTGCCGACGATGAACGTCCTGCGGCTGGAACGGCTGGACGAAAGGGCTATCGCCGAATTGAGCGCGGCCATGCTGGGCGAACAGGGCAAGCAGCCGGAAGTCATCGATTTGCTCCAGCGCGAGACCGAAGGCAATGTATTCTTCCTGGTGGAAGTCGTGCGCGCCCTGGCCGAAGAAGCCGGGACGCTGGAACGCATCGGCATGGCAACATTGCCCGCCCAGGTCTTTGCCGGGGGTGTGCAGCAGATTATCGCCCGCCGTCTGGCGCAGGTTCCGCCGGAAGCCCATCCGCTGTTGCGCGCCGCCGCTGTATTAGGTCGCCAGCTTGACCTCGATATTCTGCGCGAAATTGACTCGTATCACGACATTGACCAATGGCTGACGATTTGTTCCGATGCCGCCGTGCTCGAAGTCCAGGACGGCGAATGGCGTTTCGCCCACGATAAACTACGGGATGGCGCGCTGGCTGAACTCTCGCCGCAGGCACGCCGTTCGCTGCATGGCAAAATCGCCGCCGCGATGGAAACCCGCTATCAGGATTCGCCGGAACGCCTGCAAAGTCTGGCATATCATTACGCTAGCGCTGGCGAAACCGTCAAAGAAGCCCATTACACGGCGTTGGCGGGGCAGCAGTGCCTTCGCAGCGGCGCATACCGCGACTCGATCACTTTTTTCATGCGCACCCTCGACCTGACCACCGAGGCTCCGCCCGGAGAAATGGCCGCGCTGCGCATCAAACAGGTTGACCTCAAACGCCAGATCGCGCAGGCGCATCTCGGATTGGGCGAATATGGCAAGGCGCGCGTGCTTTACACCGAAAATCTGGGCACATGCGTCGATATTCCCTATCGCAAAGGTACAGCCGAAGCGCTGACCAGCCTGGGGGATGTGGCCTCCGCGCTGGCCGAATTTGAGAACGCGAATAAAAATTATCAGGAAGCCTTGATGATTTACCGCGAACTCAGCGAACAGGAAGGCATCGTCCGCGTCCTCAACAGCCTGGGCAATGTCGCTTACGAAACCGGGCGCGTGGATGAAGCGAAAAAATTATTCCAGGAAAGCCTGACACTTTCGCGCGTCTCTGGGGGGCAGTGGGGCATGGCCGGGGCGATGAGTCAGAGCGGGGGTGGCGGCGCAGAATATGCCCGCGCCAAAAACGATCTGCGTGATGCCTTAGCCGTTTATGCTGCCGCCCTCAAAGCCGATACAGCCCGCGAACCGCTTTTGAAAACCTTTCAGAAATTGGTCAACGTCACTGACAGCGCGGGCGAACATGCCGCCACAACGGTGCTTCTGAACGAAGAATTGGCCTATTTCAAGCAGTCGGGCGATGCCTGGGGCGAAGCAGCGGTGATGGGCTATCTGGGACGGGTGGCGTGTACAGCGGGCGACTATTCCCAGGCCGAAAAATATCTGAACGGCGCACTGCAAATGGCGTCCGACACCGCCGAAAATACCCTCGCATTGGATGTGCTAGTGGCCTTCAGCCGCTTGCTAATCGCCCGTGACCAGAAAGAAAAAGCGGTTGAACTGCTGGGTCTGGCACTCCATCACCCCGACAGCAGCGAGGAAACCGAAGACGAGGCGGAGAGTCTGCTGTTCGACCTCGAAGACAGCCTCGACCCCAAAGTCATGACCACCAATTGGGAAAAGGGCAAAACCCGTCCGCTCGATGAAGCCTTGAGCGAACTGCTCTCCCGCGCCAAACCAGCTTAATTTTCACCGCGTTTGCTACCCACTTAAGGCAAGAATCTGTGACCATTCTGACAGCCATTGTTAGGATGGTGATTTTTCGCTCGATCCGCATCCTGAAACGGCGACTATCTGCAAAAGTGTCACACTTTTTTCGTGCCGTCCGTCTATATTGGTGACATGTCATCTCGACAAACATTCAGATGAAGGAACCTATGATGCAAGCACGAATCAATTACGCCCAAGTTGACCCGGAAGTCCTCAATACGCTGTTCGGTTTTCACAAGTATGTGGTGAAAAGCAGGCTTGAACAATCGTTGTCCGATCTGGTATTGATACGGGCGTCCCAAATCAATCGCTGCGCTCGCTGCCTGGATATGCATTTCAAAGATGCCCTCGCCGGTGGTGAATCCGCCGAGCGCCTCTACAGCCTGGATGCATGGCGCGAAACCCCGTTTTATACTGAACGTGAACGTGCGGCGCTGGCCTGGACGGAAGCCGTGACGCTCCTGACCGATGGCTTTGTACCCGACGCGGTTTATGTTCAGGCGCGGGAACAGTTTAGCGAAGCCGAACTCATTGGCCTGACGATGTTGGTGATCGAAATCAATGCCTGGAACCGGCTCAATGTCAGCTTCCGCATGGTTCCCGGCGAGTATCAATCGCAGCGTAAGCCATCCGCTAAACTGAATGGTATACCTGCAAATGCTGAAGTGGGGAACAACTAACCAATGCCAACCCTGGACGAATTTGATCAACACCGTTCGGCTTTGTTCGGTCTCGCTTACCGGATGCTCGGCAGTGTCATGGACGCCGAGGACATCCTACAGGAAGCCTTTCTGCGCTGGCAGAATGTGCCGGAGTCCGAGATTCGTTCGCCCAGGGCGTATCTGATAACGATTGTGACCCGGCTGTGTGTCGATCAACTTCGTCTGGCGCGGGTGCAGCGCGAAGAATACGTCGGCCCTTGGCTGCCGGAACCGCTGCTGCAATCCCCAGAGAGCGATCCGGCATGGTTGAACGAACGCGACGAATCCATTTCGACGGCTTTTCTGGTGCTGCTGGAAAATCTGTCGCCGCTGGATCGCGCCGTATTTTTGCTGCATGAGGTGTTCAATTACACCTTCGCCGAAATTGGCGGCATTATTGATCGAACCCCGGCAGACTGCCGCCAGATTGGGCATCGCGCACGGCAGCGATTAATGCAGGGACGCCCGCGTTTTAAGACCGAAAATGAGCCAGTGGATGCGGTTGTCCAGACCTTTTTGCAGGCCTGTATCGGCGGTGACCTGTCCGAGTTATTAGGGCTGCTGTCCCCGGATGTGATCGTGACCAGCGACAGCGGCGGCAAAGTCCGCTCCGTGCGTAATCAGATTATCGGTGCAAACAATGCAGCGAGGTTGTTCCTGGGGATTTTCCGTAAATGGTCGCCGCCCTTAACCTTTCATATCGCGACCATCAACGGGCAGTCTGCCCTGATTTCCTGCCGCGATGGACAGCCCGTCAACGTCACGACGTTTGATATACGTGACGGCAAGATTCGCGCCATCTATCAGGTACGCAATCCCGATAAACTCAAGAGTCTCGACTGCGCCGACGAATAAACCACCGATATGGTGTAGGGACGCAGCAGCGCTGCGTCCTCCTTTTAACAAAATCCTCAAAACTACTTTGGCTCATGTTCAGATTAAGTGAAAAATGTATTTTGGCAGGGACGACACATAGGTCGTCCCCTACGGAAATCACTCGTTTTGAACATGAGCCAACTACTTTTTAACTCAGTACCCAGCACTATTTTTTGCTGTATTGACATCCAATCCTTTTCTACATAAAATGATTGATATGTTAATCATTATCTAGTCAATGATTGATGTGTAGTCCAATATAGATAAGAAAGGTGCAATCTCAAGACCATGAAAGCGATCCGTATTCACAGCTATGGCACTCCCGACCTGATGCAGTTGGACGAACTGCCGATTCCGGTTCCCGGCGCGGGCGAGGTGCTCATCCGTGTGGAGGCCGCTAGCGTTAACTTTATCGAAATCCAGCACCGGCGCGGCGACCTCCTCAAGCAGGATTTTTACAAGCGAGAAGGGGCCTTTGATTATGAACTGCCGCAAATATTAGGCAGTCAGGGGATTGGCATTGTCGAAGTGCTTGGCGCAGATGTGACCCATGTCCAGGTTGGAGATCGCGTCGATTTTTTCGGCAAATCCTACGCCACCCATGCCATCGCGCCCGCCGCCCGTTTAATCCCCGTCCCGGAAAGCCTCACGTTGGAACAAGCCGCCGCTGGTATGACCCAGGGATTCATCGCCTACGAACTCACTCACACCGCTTATCCGGTTAAAGAAAATGATTGGTGTCTGGTGCAAGCTGCTGCCGGTGGACTAGGCACTTTCCTATGCCAGATGGCGAAACTGCGCGGCGGCAAAGTCATTGGCGTGGTTTCCAGCGAAGCGAAAATGCAGGCTGCCAAAGAAGCAGGTGCGGACGAGGTGATTATTTCGACTCAGGCCAATATCGCCGAAGAAGCCCGCCGCATCACCGCTGGCAAAGGCGTGAATGTGGTCTATGATGGAGTCGGGAAGGGTACTTTCGAAGCCAACCTGGACAGCCTCGCCCCACGCGGTTCATTGATGATTTACGGGCAGGCCAGCGGCTTCATCCCGCCATTTGACCTGATGCGCCTGCAAGACAAAGGCTCGCTGTTCATCTCGCGCAATTCGCCCGCTTTCTATTTTGATGTGTTCCCGCATTATCTCCAGGATTTTGTGGCCTGGGTGGGGCAGGGTAAACTCTCTATTAAAATTGACCGCACCTATCCATTGGTCGACGCAGCCCAGGCGCACGCCGCCTTTGAAAACCGCCAGACCATCGGGAGGGTGCTGCTGATTCCCTAGAAAAGGTTGCTGCGATATGACTATTCAATCCGACGGCTGGCAGTTTCACGCTAAACTCGTACACCTGTATCGCGATGCGATGAAAGTCGTCGAACGACAGACCGGCATGAGCCAGACGCGCCTCGATATTTTGCACGAACTCTTTCATGCTGACGAAATCAGTCAGGCTGAATTACAAAACCGGCTGGATATCGAGGGGGCGGTTGCCACCCGGATTCTGAAACAACTCGAAGCTGCGGGGATGGTCAGTCGTCGGCCAGACCCGCAGGATAACCGCTTCACGCTCGTCTCCATGTCGAAAGAAATGCGCAGCAGCCAGAATGACGGCGAAAATATGCGCTTCAAGGACAATTATGGGGAACGAATCATGCAGGGCATCAACGCGGCGGATCGCGCCCATCTCCTACGCATGATCGAGCAAATTCAGGAAAATATTCTCGCCATCGGCGACACCAACCTCATTGAATAAGCAATCAAAATACTCATACCTACTTATAAGTTTTTGCAGGAGTAAGCCATATGCATTTATCAAAATTGCCATTCGGTTTGGTGCTTTTAGGTTCGATGGTATTATTGATCGGCGCATCCCTGACGACGAGCGCGCAAGACACTTCTGTCGTAACGGCTACGCCCGCATCAACCAACACGCCGACAGCAACCACAACCCTCATCCCGACAGCGACAGCGCAGGGCAGTTTGTTCATCCGTCAGATCATGGATGGCGCGGACGATGTTAACGAAAGCGGCAGCGTCTTTGACATCGACAAAGAAAATTTATGGATTGGTAACGGTGATTCATTAACTGATCAATATCTGGCGCTGCGTTTTACAAATGTAGCTATTCCCCCCGGCTCCACCATCCACGCCGCCCATCTCGAAGTTTATGCGACACAAGACGAATGGATCAGCCTCGCCTACAGTCTACAAGCCGAGTCCGCCGATAACAGTGATCCTTTTACGAGTGATGATCCGCCTTCCAAGCGAGCCTTAACGGAAGCGGTTGTCGAACATGAGTCAAATGTTCAATGGCTGGCGAATAGATGGTATCCGTTGGATGACATAGGGGTGGTTGTGCAAGCAGTCATTGACCGCCCTGGTTGGCAAAGCGGAAACAGCCTGAGCATCATTGCAACCGGATCAGAAAATGGCGGTAACTTTGCCCGCAAATTTTTCTCCGCCTTTGAAGCTGACCCCTTGCGGGCGGCGCGGCTGGTGATTGACGTATCGCCGTCTGCCGTAACGCCAGCAGTTGCCCAATTTCCAACGCTGACCCCCAATCCGTGTTCTGGCATCACGCTCCCGACTCGACTCAGTGTCGATCACAAAGGGCGTGTGCCCGCTGATGCGACTCAGCGGGTTAATGTGCGTCCAGCGCCAAACATATCGACTCCACCCAGTGGACAGGTCAAAAACGGCGATTCCTTTAATGTCCTCAATGGCCCGGTTTGCGCGGATAGCGTGCGCTGGTTTCAAATACGCTACGGCGAAAATAATGATAAGGGTTGGATCGCTGAAGGGCAAAATAATGTCTACTTTGTAGAACCTGTAGACGGCTAGTTAAGCATTCTCAAACTGCTGCCGAAGTTATTCTCAGCTTCGGCGGCAATTTTCTTCCTTTTAACTTTTAACTCCCTTCATCTCCATACACCGCCAACACCGCCCGCGCCTGATTCAGCACTTTTTCGCGCAGGTCAACCGGCTCAAGCACCTCGACTAATCCGCCATAACCGCTGCCATAGAGCAAGGCTTCGGCCTCGACATCAAACACAATATCAACGACCTGCCAGCCATCGGCGTCGGGCGGTTCAAACTTTTCAACCCGCGCGTAACGCAGCATCCCCTGAAAGAAGGGGAGAATCGACGACGCAATCCGAAATCGTGCCGGATAACTGGGCAAATTCGCTTGAAACTCGGCCTTCGACTGCTCCCAATAGCCTGCTAAATCAAAGCCCTCAGGCAGGGAACTCAGTTCATCCAAAATCGTCGCGTTCTGCACGCGCGAAATACGGTACGTCCGAATGTCGTTATCGACCCCAGCAACCAGATACCATGTGCTGCTTTTCGCCACCAATCCCAGCGGATCAACTACGCGCTCAACGCACACCTGATCGCCGCGTTCGTACAGCAAACGCAATTTTTTCTCGCGCCATAAAGCATCCTGAATCGTCGGCAGGCAGGGCACGCGCTCAACATTTTGTTTCCAACCCGCGCCGTCCACATGAATCCGCGCCCGCATGAAGTCGGCATCCCCACGCTGCGCCGTCGGCAGACTCGCCAGCAGCTTGACCAGCGCACCCTCGGCAGCCTGCCGCATTCCCAGGTCAGTCAGCAAACGCGGCGGTTGAGTCAAAAATAACGCCTGGATTTCGGCTTGATTCAGTCCTGTCAGGTTCGTCCGGTAAGCTTCCAGCAAGCTCCAACCACCATGCGCGCCCCGTTCGGCAATGACCGGCACGCCCGCCATGCTCAAGGCCTCCATATCGCGGTGAATCGTCCGCTCAGAGACTTCCAACCGTTCGGCCAGTTCTCGCGCACTCTTGCGCCCTCCGGTTTGCAGGAGCAGCAAAATCGACAGCAAACGATCCGCGCGCATCGGCTTGCCTCATAGGTCTAGGGCGCGATAGTGAGATGGGAAATTGTCAGGCTGTTGTCCTGCACACGCGAATCAGTCGGCGTGACTGCCAAGCGTGTCCCATCTGGCAGCGTATACAACCCAATCTCGACTTTATAGTCACCCGACGCCAGCGGTTGATCGAAGGTCAGCGTATGCGGATCGGCAATCATCACATTTTCGCGCCATTGACTCGTCGGATACTGATTGTTGACCGGCGCGGAATCCTGCCCGCCCACCTGCTGCCCATTCGCATCCAGCACATGTACAAACACCTGATAATCCGCGTCCAATGGCACATCGATTTGCCAGTATAAATTCACTTGAAGTTTGCCATCTGCACCGCGTTGGACTTCATAAGCTTGCAACGCGATATGGTCGCCAAAGTGCAAATCGGTCTGTGTTGCGCTGGCCGGAATTTCCGCCGAATCGGGACGATTGAGCACCACCGGCAAAATCGCAGGCGTGGTCGTCACCGCATCGTTATAACGCGGCTCGATGATGACCAACGAGGGTGTCAATTCAGGGATGTCATCCGGCAAATTTATGTCTGTGGAAACCCGAATAAGCGCTCCATTGACAAATTCCGCCGGGACATCGACTTCAGCATATTTGGTCGTGCTGTCGGGGCTGACGACCTGGATGCGCCATGTTTCGATGGGAAACGCCTTATACGGCCTAGCGTTCCCGTAGGTAGCCCATACGGTCAGATTGTGTTCATCAGCATGTGTAATTTCAGGTTGTATGACATAAAGTGCGCCAGAATCAGCTATGTCCAGCAAAGAATTTGGATCGGGCATCGGCGTATCGTGAGCTTGCGCCCATTCTGCTATGGCCTCATTGATTAGTTTGCTCATTTCATCCGCTTCAAGACCAGAGGTTAGCGCGGCAAGATATTTTCCAACGCCTATCGCTCCGCTGGAACTGGCTTGTTGATAAGCAGCACGCGCGTCAATCATCTGCCCATTTCGCTGTGCAATATTGCCAACCAGCAAATAATAGGCTTGTGCCGCCGTATTATTTTCCCAGCGTTCGCTGTGGAGCGATAGATTCGGCGCGATCTGATCCGGGTCGGTGGCAGGCCGCAAAATAGCCAGCGCGCCGGGGACATCGCCCTGCACAAGCTGCACCGCTGCCCGCGCCAGCATATCCTCCGGCGCACGTTCCGGGATTTGAATAGCGTCCAGGGCGTCCGCCGCCGCTTGCCATTCGCCCGCGTCCATCAACAGCGCTGCTCGTTTGCGAATCTCGTCCGCGCGCCCCATATTCGCCAGCCGATCCCAGGTCAGCGCATCCGTCTGCGTCACCTGGATAATTTTGGCGAGCTGTTCTGGCTTGAGACGGTAGAAAAAAGTGTCGGTCAATAATCGCCGTGCGGCTAACACGCGCGCGGCATCATAATCACTGCTCAATGAAGCCAGCAGTGGGGCAGGGCTGTCCTGTGTCGGATCAACCTGCTGCGTGGTTGAGGCCAGCGCATCGGCGTACAACGGTACATCGGGATAGGTATCGTATAATTTTTGCCACACCGGGAGCGCATCAGCGTCCGCGCCCATCATCGTATAGGTGAACGCCAACCCCAGCCGCACTCGGTCATTGTCGGGTTGATTCTTGAGCAGCGTTTCCCACGAGTCGGCGATGGGTTTCCAGGCTGCTTCATCGCCGGGGAGAATCAGGTTGAATCCCTCCCGTCCCCAACGTGGCTGCTTGGTCGCGGCATACAGCGTGTTCATCTGACCAAACAACCCATCTACGGCGTCGGCGACCTTATCCGGTTTGATCTGAAAAATCATATAGCCCGACGGCGTATCCAGCCGCGTAAACCGATCGGGCTGCAAGGACATCTGTGCGACGCGCGTCGTTTGTGCCAGCGTCACAATATCCGCCACATTCCATTTCGCGATAAACGCCAGATCGTCGCCGTCCAGCCAGGGCGCGGAATCGACTGCGCCTTCGTTCATGAAGCGGTTGTTGCCCGCGATTGCCAGATTGCGATTGAGCCGCCCGCTGGTAATCAAGGTGTCTGGCAGTTCTTCGATGACCACGTTGGCGACATCATAGGGTGTCATCAGCACGGCGATTTGACCCGCAGGGAGATGGGTTTTGAGACTCGCCGCCAATGCTTCCTGCGCCGGATGCAGTAACCGCTGCGTTTGCATGGCATTGAAAGCCCGAATCTGATCGCGCGCGCTGGTAGGGATGGGGAATGGCTCGAAAATCAGCAGTCCCATCACCAGAATCGCCAGCACAGCCGCCGCCCAGCGTAAACTTTCGGCGGGCAGCGGGCGAATCGAGACTCGCAATTTCAGGGCATCGCCGATCAGCCCCGCCATGACCCCATAGGCCAGCGGAACCGGAATCATGAACATGGTCGTCAGCACGCCGACACTGGACGCAAATTTGTTGAAAAAAGCCGTCAATCCGGGCGTGAAAAATAAAATCATCGCCAGCAATGTAGACGAAAACAGATAACGTGCCGCCAGACTGCGCCGCCACCATCCACCCGCCGCCAGCGCCAGAATCACCGCCAGCGTGATCGCTGGGTGATAAAACACATCCTTTGGATTGCGGATATAAGTCGTGCCCACGATGGGCAGCTTGGGCAGCACCAAAAAATAGCGGTTGGCTGCCGCGCTGCCGCTTCCCAAATCATCTTCCTGGATGATGGTCGTCGCAGCGGTCAGACCTTCGCGGTTGAAACGTTGGATGAAGGGCAGCACCAGCGTTATCAGCAGCACCAGCACCAGCGGGATCAATTTCCGCAATCCCGCGCGGCTTGGTTGGGCAAGCCAGGAAACCGCCGCTGTGGCCCCCATACTCATCACAAAAATCATAATCATAATTGGGTGCATCGCCGCCAGCGCAATCCCAATGAAACCGATGATGAGCAGGTCTATCCGCCGGAAAGTCCGCAGATAACCCAGCCCGACCATCAGCGTCAGCGGCAGCAAAATCGTGATCCCCATCTGCCGCAGCACACTGATTTGAAATACAGCCAAGCGCCCGAAGGCGGTATAACCCGGATAATAGACAATGTTGTCCAGCGTCATTAGCCCGATCAGTGTCAGCGCCACAGCGCTTACAGCGGCGACGCCTTCCCGTTCGGTGAGTTCATAGGCCAGCACGAAGGTCAGCAGCGGAACCATCCAAATGAACAGCGTCCCCACGTCAAACCAGATAATTTGCCGCGCCGGAACACCGCTGGCCCATTCCCAGGCCGCCTGGTCATAACTCCAGCCGTCGGTATCAAAGCGCGAGTCCCCGTTCAACACACCGATCTGCCGTGAACGCAGCGGCACATCATTCGGGCGCGTATCCGGGTGAGCCACCATCCAATCCACCAGCGAAATGAAAACCGGTTGATCTTCAAAGCCCCAGAAGCGGTTGCGGCTCTCATAACTCACACCGAAAACCACCGCACACGAAATCACCAGGGCGATATACAGCGGAATCGACTTGCGCGTTAATGTCCAGGGCTGCGCGGGGGCGGGCGATGCAGCCGGAATCAGCGCCAGCACCAACATCACGATATGCAAAACGATCAGGTAAACCGGGACAGGAATATTGAATAAGCGTCCGACAGCGCCCATACTAATCGTCAGGCCAAAGCCGCACGCTAAAATCCAGGCGAAGCGCGCAATCGGATGCGGCAGACGCTGTTTACCTACCACTCGTGCCAGCAAATAACCCGGCAGATAAAGCTGCAAAAGGACGGTTACGACCAACCCGGCGAACGTGCCGTTGAGCAGGGGCGTCCGCAAAAAAGTGATGAGTAGGGAAACAATCACCGCGCCGATGTGCAGGCGGTTAGATTGGAGCGATTGGCGAAGCGAAAAAGGCATAGTGTTCCTAAACAGGGTATTTCCAAAAGCCTCGCCAGTATACCAGCGATGCTCGAATCGGTCATACTCGCCCGCCTCTATGGATTGGCGCGCTCGCGTGCTATGATACGCCCCTTGTGTGGATCAATTGGACGCCGAACGGGTAGGGGATTTTGGGGATCAACAACGCCGAAACAGCAGCCGATATTTGCATGTTCGTCCACAACGATGTGTCGTCCGATGGGCGCGTCTTAAAAGAAGCGGGCAGCCTCGCCGCGCAGGGTTGGAAAGTCGTGGTCGTCGGCGTTGCGCTGGGGCAAAAAGATTTACCGGAAGTCGAAACCATCGCGAATTTTACGGTGATTCGCATCACACCGCGTTTCCTCCGCCAAACCTTACCCGGTACAGTCGGCAAACTGCTGCGTTTGATGTTGGCCGTGCCTGCTGCGGCCCGCGCCATGCGTCAAACCCGTGCCCATGTCTATCACGGCAACGATTTTATCGGCCTGCTGATGGTCGCTCTGGCGGGGATCTGGCGGCGTCCGGTGGTCTATGATTCACACGAACTCTTTTTTGACCGTTACCCTAAAGGAATATTCAATTACCCGCTGAAATATGTCATCTGGACGCTGCGCCCGCTGGAAAAAATCCTCGCGCGCCGTGCTGCCGCCGTCATGACCGTGAGCGACAGCCTTGCAAAGTTGTTATCCACAACATTGGGTGTCCCGATGCCGGTTGTCGTTCGCAACGTGGTGGATTTGCGCGAACTCACCGACGCCGTGCCCATCAATCGCCCCGAAGGAATGCGCTTGGTCGCCCATACCGGGACACTCCTCGGCGGACGGCATCTGGCGGAACTGGTCGAATCGCTGAAATATCTGCCATCCGATGTAAGTTTGGTGCTCATCGGCGACGGTAAACTGCGCGCCCAATTAATCGAACAGGCGCAAAATCTGGGCGTGGCAGATCGCTTACTGACCATCTATCCAGTGACGCCCTTCAATATTCCCACAACACTCGCCCAGGCCGATGCCGCCGTCGTGCTGACCTCGCCCGATTATCAAATCGCGCTGCCCAATAAATTTTTTGAAGCTGTGGCGGCGGGTGTCCCCATCATCGGCACCTCGCTTCAGGAAGTTAAAGCCTTGATTGAGCGTTATGATTTGGGGGTCATATGCGACCCCAAAGACCCCGCCTCGATAGCCGAGCAAATTAACCATGTGCTCCAGCCGGATAATCTTGCCCGTTACAAAGCCAATGCGCTCCACGCCCGCGCCGAACTCACCTGGGAAGCTGAAGAACGCAAACTCGTCGCCCTTTACAAACGCATCTTAGGCTAACCATCCCCACCGGACAATAGTCCACTCGCGCTTCATGTTTACGCCGTTTTTACGAATTCTGTGTACGGTGGAGACTGAAAACGAGATTGAACGGAGTTGGTCATGAACAATCTACTCTCAAAAATTCGCCGGGGAATGCCAGTTTACGATCAGAGCCAGAAGCAGGTTGGCGTGGTGGAGTATGTCCAATTGGGCGAAGAAGACCCCCTAAAACCGCGCAAGCGTGTCGCAACGGAATACGGCACGAGCAGCGGCGAGTGGCTCCTGGAGGGCGAAAATACGACTGACGTTTTTGCGCCCGATGATTTGCCGGACTTACTGCGCGAACGGCTGCTGCTGTATGGCTTTGTGCGGCTGGATGCACCCGGACTGGTCAATGCAGATCGCTACGTTCTGCCCAACCAGATTCA
Source organism: Chloroflexota bacterium (assembly GCA_039933955.1). GTDB lineage: Bacteria > Chloroflexota > Anaerolineae > Aggregatilineales > Phototrophicaceae > CFX2. The sequence goes on along the minus strand of JBDTNB010000076.1, from coordinate 15,186 downwards.
TGCAGTTGAGGGGCACGAGGTCATTTTGAAGGTCAGCAAAGAAGAACTGATTCAGCGTCCTTGATCGCGATTCTGCCAAATAGTAGATTGAGAATAAACCCTGATTGCTAGTCGCCCATTGTTACCCCCTCACCCCACGCCTTCGGCAGCCTCTCCCCCGAATTCAAGGGAGAGGGGCTAAAAACCGGACTACATTTGGTTCCCTCTCCGAATACCGCTTCGCGGGGCTTCGCACGGGGAGGGTTAGGGAGGGGTCAATAAAGGCAAAACTTCTGACTAGCAATCACGGTAGAATAAGTAATGGTTTTTCACCGTAGGGACGAAGCGCTGCCGCGTCCTTTTGAATGGCGTTATATCTATCCACCCATCTCCAACGCCGCGACAATATGCGCTGCGGCGCGGCCATCGCCATAAAAATCCGGGTGATTTTCGGGATGTGCATTGCTGGCCGTGTCGATTGCGATCAGAATCGCGCCCCGTTCGGCGGCACATAATTGATTCCAACCACTTTGCACAGTCTCAACCCACTCGGTCTCAGATCGTATGGTGATGCAGGGCGTTTCCAGAATATAGGCTTCTTTTTGTAACCCGCCCGAATCGGTGACGAGCGCCGCTGCACCATCCACCAACGCCAGCATATCTACATAGCCCAGCGGACTCACAAGTTTCAAGTTTTCGCTGGGCCTAAACCCGTAGGTCTCGATCATTTTGCGTGTGCGCGGATGCAGCGGGAAAATCACCGGCAGCGGCGCAAAACTAAAAGCCTCAATAATCGCCTTCAGATTTTCCGGCGAATCAGTATTGGCAGGGCGGTGGATCGTCGCCGCCAGATACGGCTGCCCATCCGCTAATCCAAGTTCATGATGGATAGGGGATTCACGGCGTGCCGCGTCCACATTTCGCAAAACCGCATCCACCATAATGTCGCCCGTGATGCTGACGCCCGCCGTGATGCCTTCCTGCGCCAGATTATGGACAGCCACGCTTGTCGGGCAAAATAAAAGGGTCGCTAAATGATCGGTCAATACCCGGTTGATTTCTTCGGGCATAGCGCGGTTATAACTGCGCAGTCCGGCTTCGACATGCGCCACCGGAAAATGAATTTTGGCCGCCGTCAGCGCCGCTGCCAGCGTTGAATTGGTGTCACCGTACACCAGCACCCAATCCGGCTTCTGTTCGAGCATTAAGCCTTCCAGCGGGAGCATCATTGCCGCTGTTTGTTCCGCGTGCCCGCCTGACCCAATATTCAGGTTCGCGTCCGGGGCAGGGATACCCAACTGCCGGAAAAACACATCGGACATATCCTCGTCATAATGCTGCCCGGTATGCACCAGAAATTCGCTGTGATGCTCGCGCAGTGCCGCTGATAACGGTGCTGCTTTGATGAACTGGGGCCGCGCCCCGACGACTGTAAACACACGCACCTTTACCCACTCCTATGTGCCACAAACGAGATTCTTACGTAGTTCTATAATTCCAAACCGTATGCTGGCTCTAAATTTGAAATTCGCGTATTACCTATCGGAAATAAAATGACCGTCCAACAGACTTTTCGGAATACCGTAACTGTCATTCTGACGCTTGTGGCAGCTTACATTCTGTTCGTCAGCGCCCACATTTTAATCGTCCTGCTCATCGCCATCATTGTCGCCTCGGCGATCCGCCCCGCCGTTTTACGCTTGCAGCGCTGGCGCTTCCCCGAAGGGATTGCCATTATATCCGTCTATGGGCTGATTGGGCTGGTATTATTCCTGCTCAGTGTCGTCGTTCTACCGCCTGCCGTGAACCAGTTTACAAGTTATATCAACAACGAACAGGGTCTTGCCTATCGCATCATCGTTGCCCAGAACTGGTTCGAGCAGCAAATTGAGGAACGTACTGGCAAACAAATTACCTTATTCGATCCCGCTTCAATCCGCACAACCGTTTCAGATACCGTCGATAAAGTCGTTGAAGCCATACCTGCCGCCGCCGGAGAAGCGGGTAGTTTATTTGGCGATTTCATCCTCATGGTCGTCATGGGGGTTTACTGGTTGACCTCGCGCGATCAGGCTGTCGAATATATGCAGCTTCTGTTTCCGCTTGGACAGCGCGCTCAGGTCTCCGGGGTTGTCGAAGAAATTGAAACCTCGCTCGGCGCGTATATCAGCGGTGTGGTCTTAGTATCCACGTTTGTTGGTGTCGCCAACTTCATTATTCTGGCGCTGTTGGGCGTCCCCAACGCCATCACCTTGGGTTTCATCGTCGGGGCAACCACCGCATTACCCATCATCGGCGGCTACATAGGTGCTATTACCGCTACGCTCCTCGCGCTGCTCAGTTCGCCGATTCATGGTCTGTTCGCGATTCTCAGCTTTGTCGGCGTTCAGCAAATCGAAACCCACTATCTCACACCGCGTGTGATGTCGCGCAGTGTCGGTCTGAATCCCATTTTGATTATCGTGGTCTTGTTCATTGGCTTTGCCGTCGGTGGTGTCATCGGCGCACTGATTTCGGTGCCGATTTCTGGCGTGATTTCCATCTTGCTGCGCCACATGGTGCTCGAACCACGTAAGCAAGGCGCTGCGCCACAGTTGGTTGAAGGCGGCATTTTGCTTGCCACCAAAGACAATCCCGAACCGAGCCAGTTAGCGCCTCGGCCAGAAGAACAGTAAATGGTTTCCAATACACTTCTGACGCGCTTTTAATTCCAGGCTTGCACAATTCTTACAACCCAGATGATAAGGTAAAGGCATGGATGAGATTTAATCCAAGTGTTAGCAAGAAGGAGAATTAAAATGGCTGATAAAGTAATGAACGCTCCGGTTTGGGACAAAATTGCAGGTAAATGGACGGAAATGCGTGGACAGGCTCGTACACAGTGGGGCAAACTCACCGACGACGACCTGGAACAAATCAAGGGCAACCGCGACATCCTGGCTGGCCGTCTGCAACAGCGTTATGGTCTGGAGAAGGAAGAAATCAATCGCCAGATTGACGACTGGGCGGGCAAGCTGAAGTTCTAATCGCTCGACCAGCGATCACGAACACAATCATCCCGCCGGGGCAGCCACACAGGCTGTCCCGGTTTTTGATTCGCATTGCAGTTATAATACTTACCATGAACGCCGCGCACGATTCTTCCATCCGCCCCTTGACCTCGCTGCGATTTTTAGCGGCGCTGCTGGTTTTTTTAAGCCATTATAGTGGTTATGTGTATAAGCAGGCAGAGCAGCCCTGGCAAGCCATTATCCTTGAAGGACACGCGGGAGTCACCGTTTTTTTCGTCCTCTCTGGTTTCCTCATCACCTTGCATTATTTACCACTCATCCAGGCGGGTCAATTTTCATTTGGAGACTATTACTTACGCCGGGGCGCGCGCATACTGCCGTTGTACTGGTTCGTGCTGGTCTTGTCGTCGCTGCTTGCATCATTGACCCCTTTCCACCTTTTTGCGCCGGTTCCCCTGGTCAATTGGACTCTGACCCAAGCCTATTTCAGTCATCTGTCCACGAGTTTTATCGTCGCGGCCTGGTCACTGACGGTTGAAGTCTCTTTCTACTTGATTGCGCCCATCATTTTGCATTTTTGCGCCGTTTTTCAAGACGACCTGCGTCGGGTGTTCGCAACGCTGGCCGCCTGGGTGATCGGATTATGGGTCTTGGGACTGATACTGGTATGGATTGCACAATCGAGCGGCCTGAACCAACCCTACGGTTTTATGGATAGCCGCGATTTCATGATTCACTTCACTATCTTCGGGCGCGGATTTAACTTTTGTTGGGGGATATTGCTGGGGTGGCTGTACTTAAAATACCGCGACACACTTTGGTCACGCGCAAATAGTGCGTTTCGTGCAAGCGTGCTTTTCCTGGTCGCACTAGTGGGAATAGGGCTATCACAAATTGCGATGAATGCGGCTGGCGGCGGCTATAGTGGATGGTTTTTCAATCAGGCTGTCGCCCTGTTCGCGGGGTTCGCGATCCTCTCGCTGACCAATCCTATGTCCGCCATCGCACGCTTACTCAGCCAGCCGCTGCCGGTATATCTCGGACACATTTCCTATGCCCTGTTCCTACTGCAAACCACGACGATAGCGCGCGGCATCAATTTTATGCTGCTGCCTGTGTTGGGATTTTTCACCGTGCCGATTTTTTATGTATTGATGACTCTATGCAGTGCCATATTGTACCAATACATCGAACGCCCCAGCCGGAGCGTAGTGCTCAAGGCCGGGGCACGCTTTACGCCTCGTTTACGACGAGCAAGAACATAACGTATCTTTACCCATGTAACCGCACGTCCCAACTATGGAGCAACTGGCAGGGCATACGTAGGGGACACATACGTTGTAACTGTTGGAATTCCCCGGCGAGACCACCTGTATAAGATCGCGGATGACGTTGGTACGCGCTGTCGTACAGGCCACCTGACCGTTGAAATTGGCGACCACTTCCCACGACATATTATTTTGCCCACCCGGATCACCGCTGACATACGTTAACGGCGCATCCACCGAATATTCTCCGACCACCGCGCCGCTGCTGTCATAAACCTTGACCGTGTAACTCGTCGCGCCGATTGCCGGATCCCAGTAAAACGTAGTGTTATGACTGGGCATCGTACCTAACGGTGATGTGGGTTTGAACTTGCTGCAATCAACCTTGTTCGCCGCTGGGCCAGGGATTACGCCGCCGCCACCGCCGGAGTAAGTCTGAATGATTTTCTGAATGTCCCCCAGCGAAGGTACATGAATCGGATAATTGAGCAGTTTGGGGGGAATATTGTTGAAGGTGTCGAGGAAATCCAATTCCTCTTGAGTCAGCGGCCTTGATCCGCCCCAGGGCGTCATGAAACCACTGCTGCGATCTGCCCCGCCACAGTTGATTGAGCGCGCGGTGAAACCCGTCGGCAAATGCACACCGTCATCGTTCAGTCCGGCGTTGCCGTCAATCACCATGATTTGCATGACATTGCACTTCAAATCGCCTGGGGAACCGTGTCCGGTCAGCAAATCGCCAAACTGTTCGACCAGCAGTTTATCGTTCAACAAATCGCCGTAGCTCGATTCCAAACTGCGGAAAACCACTGTCGATCCAATCGTGATGTCCGCGCCGTTGACCGTCAGATCAACTTTCATCGTATTCGGCCCCTGCACCATCAGCGCGTCCGGCGCTTTGTTGCAGGCCGTATTAGAAACTCCTGTTGTCAGATAAAAAGCCTGCATCGGGGTGCGTAAATCGCGCGTCCACACCGGCAGTGTTTTCGCCGCATCCGGGGCGTTCACCAACTGGGCACTTACCCATGCGGGCGCATCGTTATATAACACACGATACCAGTTCCCGTTCTCGCTGATGCCATCAGCGGGCAGCACCGTCCCGTCGGTCACGCTGGCGATAACATTCGCTTTGGTGCTGGCCGAACTCCGAATATTCACATTGCCAATGATCGTAATATCCACGGGATCGGCGGGCGTAAATGCGTCCGTAGGTGAAACATCATTGCGGATTTGCGCGTCACCCAGCAGCACAAACGTGACTGATTGACCGGGCAGCGAATTCGGGACATTCGCCTGCACCTTCATCACCGCCACGCCCCAGGTATTCGCCGTCGTATCGAGCGGTGTGGTTGAAAGGGTGTCCAGGATGTTCAAGGGAGTACGGTCACTGACTTTACTGAAAAAATTATCGGGCTGTTCTGCATTGAACGTCGCCGCCAGCTTGTTAAACCCATAGCACGCGCTGTTGCGATCCAGCGCATTGCAGTTCTGACCGAGATCCATCAGTGCTTGCTGTACCAGTAGCGGACAATCATCCTGCTGGGCAACCGCGCTGACGAAAACAACGAACATGGGGAGCAAAAAAAGAACGGAGAGGAATTTCCATGCATGGCGTCGTATCATGGTTTTAAATTTTCTACATTTGTAAAGTACCCTTAGCTTATTATAGGACACACTTTAGTTTTGCACATGGGGTCGGGTAGCATGTTCTGCGCTTGCCAGCTCAACAAACTGCTGCTCAAGCGCCGGTTTATCGCTCACCTGCAAGGCCGTTCTGCTGCCCTGTCGTAGAAAAGCCCGCAAAAACGGGATTAACCGCGCTTCGGAGATGCCGCCCCCATGCAAATAAGCGGTCTGGTTTTGGGCTGGGTCATACCACCAGTCCTCAGGAATCGTATCCTCAATAACTTTTTTAAAACGCGCTGCCAGTTTGCTTATCGCCCAATGCTGTTCAACGAACATCTGCGCCCGCTGCCCCAATTCCAGCCGGTAGATGCGGTCTGCGATGAGCTTTTCAATCGCCGCTTCAATATCATCAGGATGGCAAATGTGAACAGGTGGCACAAAGCCTGCGGGGATCTGCTGCTCAAGGCTCTCCAGATCATATCCCGCCACGATACTTGCTTTGCCCATTGATGCTGCTTCAGTGGCAAACCCCGGCAGAGGCCAATCGGCATAAAGTTGGTCAACAATAAAATCGCACTGTTCCAGTTCGCGCAAAACGACTGCGTTGGGCTGTCCGGTCAGTTCAATCCAGTCAATAGCATAGCCGCGCGCTTGCAAGCGTTGAATCGCCTGCCGGATTTCGGGGGTTCCTTTCAGAATGGGGTTGGAAGGGGAGTGCAAAATACGGACACGATCCGGGTCGCGCAGCGGCGTGGTCGTCGGTGTCTTGAGGGGAGTCGTGCTGGGAAAACCCATAACCGAATAATGGACAAACGGTTTTTCGTGAAATTGTCCATAAGTTGGCAGGCTGATAACGACATCCGCATAACGTTCAATCCATCGAATCCGCGCCTTTGATTGTCGGGTTCGACGGATACAGGTGGCGACGGCTGCATCATCTTCGTGAATAAACGCGCCGTTCAGGTAGGGTGGGCGGGCGTCGGAACCCAAAAACAGAAAGATGACTCGTTTCCGAAAGAATTTTAGTACGGGAAGGTCATATAACTGTACAAAACTCGTCCCGAACACAAAAATAAAAACATCGAAACGAAACAAACACTCAACCCATAAAATCGCGCTCAGGGCAAGGTAGATGCCGCCCCACAGCAGCTTAAAAAAACTGCCCGCCGCATACCGCTGCCCACAAAAACGGATCAGCCGGATCAGCGGCCACTGCACCCCATCCGCATACTTGAAGGCATGGGTAGACAGGTTCACGAACGTCGAATCCATGCCCAGCGATTGCAAACCGGTGTTCAGCTTGGTGCAGTACCCTGATATTTCGCGTAATCCGATCAAAACTTTCAATGGTTGATTTTCCTCACATCGGCTTGCAAAATCAGGTTCGCGCCCTACGAATCGTAAATTAATTCGATCTGTCCATCGTCCTGAACAACCACACGTCCTTGTGGGCGGCAGGGTACACCGAATGCAACCGTATACGGTGGAATATCACTGTTGACCAGTGAACCCGCCCCAATGACGCAGTGATCGCCGATTTTTACGCCTTTACTGATGACCGTCTGTGGCCCGATATAAGTACAGTCACCGATCTCAACCCGCGCCTGTTCCGGCTCTGCTTTCCCCCCTGAAAGCACCCAACGAACCGTATGATGGGTATAAATCTGCACGCCCGCGCTGATGTTGCAATAACGACCAATCGTGATTCCGCCGCCGCTTCCATCTAATAGTGTAAACGGGCCGATCCAGGTATGTTCACCCGCGCGAACATCCCCATAAACATAACTGTTATGATAAATACTGGCGTGGCTGCCAAAATTCAATGCCTGAGCGCGTTCCCAGCGGTCAAATACCAATTCACTGAACGGTAAATCCCGATCCCAATCGGTACGGGTTTTGGCTCTTAATTCCTGGTATAAAGCCTGCTGCTGAAGGAGCAGTTCGTTTGGCGGATTTTTTTTTGCCATCGCATCACTTTCATCCTGATAGATAAGTGATCTTTCCAACTCGTTCAGGATAGCATCCGGTATCCGGTTTGGGATGTAATTGACAAAGGCCGGATTTGTACCTTCAGGATCATAATCGCGTTCACGGATGACTGCCTTCCAGACATGGGCAGAAATCTCGCGCAAAGTTTCACCGCCGCCGATCCAGATTTCCGGGTGAAACAAAAGCTGCATCGTCGGTTGGTTTTCCCGCAGGATGACCTCAAACTGCTCCGGCGTATGCCGCCCCAGTGAATCCGACTTATAAGGAATACTTTTCCAAAATCGCGGATGATACGCATTCACCAGACCCGGCACATCATGCGCTAAGCTCCACTCCAGGATTTTATCAGTGGTGTTGTGCCACGAGAAAACCGGTTGTAGCTCCGGTAGGTCATGCCGTGCGACCTCGTACTCTGCCCGTACAAATTCCGCAATCCCATCTGTCGAAACCTGAGTGGGCACAACGCAGTGGAAACCCAGGTCTTGACCGGCATCGGCAATCGCGCGCGCCCATTTTTTGGTTGGTTCGCTTGCCAGATTGTATATTTGGGAACCCCGCAGCAGGAAAAAGGTCGCTCGAATCCCTAGCGACTGATTGATCTTCGCCATCTCCAAAGCCATCGTGAGCGACGCATCGACATCATGGCGCAAATAGATGGACTTCGACGCGGCGGGCGGTTCGTCGAAAAAGCTGATAAAACGATAATTTTGATCGAGTGCCAGTTTCAGTAAATCACGGTAACGGTCTTTTGAATACATGATATGTCTAGCTGCCGTTGGGCGTTCCGATAGTTACGCTGGATGGACAAGCACCGTGCGCAGCGCGTCCGCCACCCGCGTAATATCCGCATCGGTCATCGCCGGATACAGCGGCAGTGTCAGCGATTGGCGATAGGCTTGATACGAGCAGGCCAAATCGCCTTCATGATGACCCAGGGTTCGCATAAAAAATGGTTCGGCGTGCAGCGCATAAGTGCCCAGCGTGGTTTCGACACCTTGTTCGCGCATCGCCGCGATTACAGCGTCCCGATCAATCCCCTCGTCCAGCAGCGTGACATATGATTGGAAAATATGCCCGCCCCACGCCGGAATCTGAGGGGTATGTACGCCCGGAATATCCTGGATTTGCGCCGTCAGGTTCGCCGCAAGTGCGCGTTTGCGGGCGATCAGGTTGTCCAGTTTACGCATCTGTGCCACACCCATCGCGCCCAACACATCGCTCAAACGGTAGTTATAACCCGCCGCCTCGAATGTGAACCGTCCATTTTTCCGCACGCCGCCATGACTGCGCAGCAGCTTGATCTGTTCCGCCAGCGCCTCATCATTGGTTACAATCATGCCGCCTTCGCCCGTCGTGATAACCTTGCGCGGGTGAAAACTATAGCAGCCCAATGTGCCCATAATGCCGCACTGCTGGTCATAATAGGTTGATCCGATAGCGCAGGCCGCGTCCTCAATGACCGCCAAATGGTGCTGCGCCGCCAGTTCTAAAAGCGGTTTCATATCGGCAGCGAGGCCAAAGGCATGGACAGGCATAATCGCTTTAGTACGCGGCGTGATTTTGGCAGCTAAATCAGCCAGATTAATATTAAATGTTTCCAGGTCGATGTCCACCAGTACCGGAGTCGCGCCCTGCTGCACGACCACGTTAGCCGTCGCCGGAAACGTGAAATCCGGGATCAGCACTTCATCGCCTTCGACAATATTCAATGCGGCCAGCGATAAATGCAGTGCCGTCGTCGCTGAACTGGTGGCGAACGCATATTTTGCGCCCACATATTCGGCGATCATACGCTCGAATTCCGCGACTTTTGGCCCCTGAGTCAGATAACCGGAAGCCAGTACCGCGCGGATTTCGTCGATTTCAGACTCGTCAATTTCGGGAATGGTCAAATGGATGATTGGATTGGCAGGCATACATGATCCTTAAATGAACCATCGGCAGATTTCGCTGCCGTTACTTTGCAATCTTCTCAGCTTGTTTCTCACGCATTTTATACCACTCAATCGTCCGCGCCAGCCCTTCATCCAGTTCAACCTTCGGCTCGAATCCCAGCAATTCGCGGGCTTTTTCGATGTTGGGAATGCGCAGTTCTACATCAGGAGCCAGGTTTTCCTTGAACTCAATTTGTGACGCTGACCCGCTTATTTGAATGACCCGCCGTGCCAGATCGAAAATCGTCAGCACACTGCGTGGGTTGCCAATATTGAAGACCTCGCCTTTGGCCTCATCGCGCGTCAGGCACAGGATAAGCGCATCCACGATGTCATCAATGTAGCACCACGCGCGAATCTGGCTGCCATCGTTATAGACGGTTAACGGTTTATTCTGGATCGCCCACAGCACGAACTTTAACACTGCGCCTTCCGCCAATTGGCCGGGGCCATAGATATTAAAGGGACGGAGCGAAACCGTCGGCAGTCCAAATTCCTTGTGATAGTTGTGCGCCAGATGTTCACCTGCGAGCTTGCTCACGGCATATGTCCACCGTGCTTCACCCACCGCTCCCAGGAGGGTGGCATCGCCTTCCTGCACCCGGTAAGCATATTGCCCAAAAACTTCGCTGGTCGAAAAGTCAACGAACCGTTCGATATTCGGTTCGGCAGCGGCAGCTTCCAGGGCATGATACGTGCCCAGCAGCGCGACTTTCATGGTCTGAACGGCCATTTTCCGGACGGAATCTACCCCGGCAATAGCCGCCAAGTGGACGACATAATTCGCGCCCTTCATCGCCGCTTTCAGGCTTTCAAAATCCAGCACATCGCCCTGGACGAATCGCAGGTTGGGGTGTTCAGCCAAATCCGACGGCAATTTACCGCGATGACCGTTGTCATAAATCACGACCTCATTGTCGTCAATTAACCGGCGCGCCAACGATGCGCCGATGAAACCCGCGCCGCCTGTCAGCAGGAAAGTTTTCCCTGTCAATTTCTGCATCCACAAAACCTCATAATTGGCTTACAAATCTGAATGGTGTCTGATTATAGAAGGTTTTAATGGCTTTACCAGACTGGCTCAGACCATCGCCGCTATAAATGCGTCGAGGCATCCGGTTTGGATGCCTCGACAGGCTGCTGCGAAAAAGAGGAACAGAGCCATCATCGCATCCCCGGCTCTGCATTTTATGCAACATATTTACAGGTTATAAATCGCCTGTAATCTACAATTTTTTATATCTGCTCAATCGACTGTATTTGTCTTTTGACTAAAAGCTAAAGACTATCGACTAGAGACTTAACTACTGGGACTCACCGCGCGACGCAGCAGCTCGTCTAATTTCCCCATCCCATCGCGCAGGTTTTCGCCCAGGAAATGACCGGGCACTTTTTCGCGCCAGGCTGGTTCTTCATTGAAGATGCGCCCCCCGAACCCAACAATCGGACGCCCATTCCCATCTGGCGTTGGGAAAAACTTCGGCCAATCCGTCAGCAGATCTGCCGAGTGTTCCGTCATCGCCACAAAAACCACAGCCGGGGATTTCATCTTCCGCACCATTGCTCCCAGATCGGAAAGGGGAACACTCTGCCCAACATAAGCCACCGGCCAGCGCAGCCGTCGCAGCATTACCCCGATAATAATCAGGCTGCCTTCATGGTACTCTTCCGGCGCGCAGGCCAGGATAGTGGGCGGCACACCAGCGTAAGGCTGCGGCCCCGTCATCATCCACATCAGCAGGTGTTGGCGCAGATAATTGGATGCCAGATGCTCGGTTGCAATGCTGATTTTCCCATCGTGCCATGCTTCGCCCACATCGTTGAGGGCCGGGGCGACCACTTCCAGGATCAAATCTTCCAGCGGATACAAGGACAAAATTTCCCCTAATAACTGGTCAGCCTGGGAGAGATCGTGGTTCATAAGCATTTGCGCCAAATGTTCGCGAAAAACTGAAAATGACGGGTCGGCCAGCGGTATATGATTTCTCGCTATAGGCACGAGCGGCGTATCCGGCAGATGACCTTCGTGCTCCAGATGTTGCAAAGCGCGGATGGCCTGCCCGGTCTGCATCCCTTCATCGACCCGCGACTTAACCCAACGCAGCCGGATCACTTCCCGCTCCGAAGACAATCGGTGACCGCCTGCCGTCCGGGTGGGGCTGGGAAACCCATATCGCCGCTCCCAGACGCGCAAAGTCGCTACCGGAATCCCGGTCATTCGGGACACGATGCCGATGTTATACAAAGGTTCATCGCTGGCGGATTCAAGGCTCGGCAGGTTAACCATCGCTTTTCCTCAAACATAAGTTGCAAATTAGACAATATATGAACCATATCTTTTCAAAATATTTTCAATAGGTGTTCAAAAACGATCATAGCATGATAGACCTTGAAACACAACTACCACCTAGCCTCTATAATATCGCAGTTACATTAAGATAAATACAACCTGGCAAACGTTGTCAGATTACGAACATTACGATAGGATGCAGAATAATCGAAATAAATGGCACTTCCGCGTAATATTCTCTCACTCATAACGCCTAATGAGCAGACAATATACGCCATTTCTGGTCGATCAACGCACCGCTGCCAACCTGATAAGCAGCCCCAAATGCCTAATTTTTCATGAATTTTCGTGATTACCGAATCGTCGGTTTCATAATTGTAATATTTGGAAAGATTTTTGAATGGGTATCCGTACTTCTTATAAAACGCTGCATACCATCACCCGCTGTATCCTGGTTGCAATCATGATCGCGATTCTGATCTTTGAACTGCCCGTCACCGCGCAAACCAATAGTGTATATTTCCCGGTAGGGTTGGGGTTCACCGATGTGATCCCTCACCAGATCGTGCGGCTGGCCGATGATCGGGTCGTCATTATTGCGGCCAAAGCTCAATCCGTCGCCCAACTGGAAATTTATTGGACAACTGTTGCTGGCTTGCCCGCTCAGACCAGCGATTTTGGCGGCAAGCTGGAAGTAGCTTTGCCCAACGCGCCGATTTCCGTTGATGCGGTCTATGATGGAAGCACAACCATTCATGTCCTCATGAATACGCTGAACGGCACGATCTACGATTATCCTTTTGACACCTCAACCAATCAGGTACATCCCATTATCAGCGTCGCCACCGGCAGCGCCGCCATCAGCGGCGATTATCTCGGTACATCCGGCATCAGTGGGGCAGTCGATTTGAGTGGCACGCTGCACATCGCCTACTGGCAAAACGGCAACCACATCATCCACCGCGCCTACACGTATAGTACCGCTGCTAACACCCTGACTCCGCTTGGGGCGGCTTTCCAGGTCGATACCAATGGTCGCGCCAACCATCCTTCGCTGGCCGTTTCGCCCTTTGATAATTCGCTCACCGTCGGTTGGGTTTCGGAAGTCGGCACACCGACCCGCATTCTGGTGCGGGTTCGCGCCAGCAGTGGCACATGGGGCAGTGAGGAAATTGTCAGCAACCAGCCGGTTTGGAAAAGTACCAACTTCGGCATCAACATTGACCAGGGGCCGGTCATCGTCATCGGAACTGATGGCACAAAACATCTCACCTATATCAAGGATTTTGACCCGACTCAATATGGCCGCGTCCATTATGCCGTGCGTCATGTGGGCGATACGGCCTGGACAGACAATGAACTCAACACCTACAGCCACGACCCCGCGCCCGCCATTGACAGCGCCGGTCAGCTTTACATCATCGGACATGGGCCAGAATCGACCAATCAGAACGATGATATGTATTATATGAAGCAGAATCCTGATGGCAGTTGGGCGCCAATCACCTTGTTCGCCTTGCATCAGGGCAATAATTACTTGGATTCCAGTCCTTCGGTCAAATGGTCAGCCATTGGTTGGAATCGTCCCGAAGCGGTGGAATTTCTGTTTTTTGCGGCTAACAACGGCCTCTATACCAATACCACTATTTACTATGCACGCCTGCCCATCACCGCGCCTACGCCAACTCCGACACCATCCTTAACGCCTACGGACACCCTCACACCGACCCTCACCAACACGCCAACCGATACACCGACTTCAACCGAATCGCCCACACCCAGCAATACCCCATTACCCAGTGATACACCCACGCCAAGCCTGACACCTTCCAACACGACCACGCCTGTGGATACCGCCACCAGCCCACCGACTAATACGCCACCATCAACCCCAACGAACACCAGCACAGCAACATCGACTCCCACTGCTACCGCCACTGCGACGGCGACCCTCACGCCAATCGCGACTAATACGCCAATCGCGACAGTTGGCCCGCAGACCATCACCGTACAGATCAGCACGGGTAATGATGATGTAAACGAAGACATCATAAATAATGCAACCGTTTTCACGGCTTCCGGCTCAACGGTCTGGATCGGAACCGGCACGTCCACGACAGTCAGCTACACCGGGCTGCGCTTCAACAGCATCGTCATTCCGCGCGGATCAACCATCACCACCGCCCGCCTGGAATTTTATTCAACTTCGGCTCAATGGCAGCAGGTCACGCTGCAAGTTGCCGCTGAGTTAAGCGCGAACAGTGCCGCGTTCAGCAGCACCAGCCGACCCTCGCAGCGTCCATTGACCATCGCGCGTGTCAGTCATTCATCGAACGTCAATTGGGCGATCAATACCTGGTATCAATTTGACCCCATGCTGGCTGTCGTTCAGGAAGTCATCAATCAGAGTAGTTGGCAGTCCGGGAACAGTATGTCGTTGATTCTGCACGGTACAGGCAGTGCTTTTGGACGTAAAAATGTCCGCAGTTATGAAGGCGGCGCGACGACTGCTGCCCGTCTGGTGATTTCGTTTAGTGCGCCTGCGGTAACGGCCATACCGAGTCCATTGCCGTCGCCGACTCTGACACCTTCATTTACACCCACCGCAACCCCAACCAGCACGCCGACTACAACGCCTACCGCCACAAACACGGCAACCAACACGGCGACATCGACATCCACCAGCACGCCAATGCCGACCAACACTGCCACCTACACGCCAACACCAACCGATACACCGACCAACACTGCAACCCCGACCGACACCGCTACCTACACGCCTATACCATCCAACACACCGACCAATACCGCGACATTCACCCTCACACCGTCCAACACACCGACCAATACCGCGACATTCACCCTCACACCGTCCAACACGCCAACATCGACCGATACGCCGACCCCAACACCAACCAACTCCGCAACGCCGTCTAACACACCAACCTTGACCCTAACACCGTCTACCACACCGACGAACACGGCGACCTTCACCCTGACACCGTCCAACACGCCAACAGCAACCTATACCCCAACCGATACGCCGACCCCAACACCAACCAACTCCGCAACGCCGTCTAACACACCAA
>JBDTNB010000075.1:0-30600 GCA_039933955.1 Chloroflexota bacterium | reverse complement strand
TCATCAAAACCGACAATTGGGCAGAAGCACTCCGCAAATATGAAGGGGCGCTGCGCGTTGTCCCCAATGATCCGCAGGCCGAAGAGCGCATTGAAATGCTGCGCCGTGTCCAGCAGGAAGCCGATCAGGCCTCGATTCAACTGAGTATGCTCAGTGGCCCTTTGCCGGAACAGGTCGCCCAGTTACAAAACGTGCTCAATATATTGATGCGTGTCCGCCAGATTTTGCCCGACAGTCAGCGCTTGATTCAACTCGCTCAAACTGCCAACAACCGCCTAACCGGCATCAAAACCCAGCTTAACGATCAGGCACAGGGGGCGCTCAACCGCGCAGGCAACGCCAACCGTCTGGAAGAACGTCTCGCGCTGACCAACGAAGCCCTGCAACTCCTCGAACTCGGCGTGAAACTTGACCCTGGCGACACCAGCGTGTCCGAACTTTTACTTTCCACACGCGCGGCGGCCAGCGATATGCAGCGTGCCCGTCAGGTGATTGAGCGGGCAGCCGCACTGGTCGCCCAGAATTTTGACAACGAGTTATCGCAGGCACGTTCCATGCTGGCTGGCCTGCGCGATTATGCCCAGGATGAACGCTATCGCACAGTCGTCGCCGATTTGCTGGCGCGCTATATCGAGCGTGCTGAGTTTGCCGTTGAAGAAGGTAATCTGGGCGATGCTGAAGCCTGGGTCGCGACGTTGCATGATGAACCTTTCCGTTTGCTGGGACGCCGCGCTGAAATCCAGCGTATCGAAGCCAGTGTGCGTGCGCTGCGCCGTCGCGGCAACATTCGTCTGGGCCTGATTTTATTGGTGATTATTCTGTTTTTGGGCGCGGGAGCAGTGGCGACGCAGGGCATATGGTCGCCGGTATTGTTCCCGCCGCCGACACCAACCCCCTCGAATACACCGACGCCCAGCATAACCCCAACGGCTTCCGATACCCCAACGCCGAGCAGTACGCCAACATCCACCAATACACCAACCTGGACATGGACTCCATCGCCAACCGTAACCCCTTCGTTTACGGCAACGGCTTCGCTGACGCCCACCGAGACCGCTACACCAACCCATACGCCAACCATTACGCCGACTTTTACGCCGAGCCTTACACCTACCGATACCCTGACGCCGACGATTACGCCGACTTTGACGACGCTTTGCCGCATTTTCAACGGCGGTCAGGATGCGGTGCGGATTCGGTCTGATCCATCGACCACGCAAGGCTTTGTCGGATTCTTGCCGCAAAACGCCTTTGCGGATGTGACCGAACAAACGCGCGCCAGCGATGGCCGCTTGTGGTTCAAAATCACCGTGCAAATTGACGCTGCCAGTATCACCGGTTGGGTGCGCTCCGATACGGTTCAGCAACCGTTTAGTAACTGCCCACAAATCCAGTAACCCTGGTTGATGGTGAACACATTTCACATATCGCCCTCTCCATCGCATGAAGAAGGCTGCCGAAGGTGTGGGGTGAGGTTTTGAGTTAATCCAGTAACATTTTCCCTCGATAAACGGTATTCACGGCGGGATGGTTATCAGGCCACCCCGCCGCTTTCTGAATTCCATATGAAGCGCACGTCTTTATGAATGCCATTGTCAGATTGCATTACAATAAGCATTAGTTAAGGTTGCATAATGAATAAATGGGGAATTGATCGTGACCGCATCTAGTTTTCAACCAGGCTTTCGGCTTCTCGTCACCGACGAACGTGCTGCGCTGCCTAAAAATTCCTCAACCTTTGAATGTCAGCCTTTTTTGCAGATCGATGCCATGCACCCGCTGGATCGCTTCACAGCCAATCTCAGCCGCGAACAGGGTGCTTGGGCGAACGCGCTCTCCAAAGAACAAACGGCCTATGCCCTGGCGCAGGTTTCAGCCGTAAATATCCTGCCCTCGTTGGTAGAACTGGACACTGGCTACGCACTGCTGGAATACTCTGTAAAATTGCGCGACCACATGGATGGGTTGCTGCTTGCAGAATTAGTCCAGGTGTTGCAAAACGAAGGTCAGAACGCCCATTGGGGCAAAGTGGATGCGACAGTATTTGCAGCCGTCATCGGGGCAGGCGTGGCGGCTTGTATCGACATTACCTCTGGACAAGAAACCCTCCACCTGCGCTACGCCAATGCCCTCGTGACGGAATTCAGCACTGCCCGCCGCGTGGCAGAATTATCGCGCAGCGCTTTATTTCTCCAATCTGCTTTGCATGAGCGCTTTGACGCGCTTTTGGAACCCATTCGCGCGCATATTTGGTTCTGGCTGATTGGCTAAATTTCTCTCCGTTAATGGGCTGCCCGTCATTATATGCGTTTAACCTATAATTCAGCCTCTTCTCATAGAGTCGCAATACCATGTATCATGTGTATATAAAAACCGCATCATAGGGTCACTTTATCAGCCAAGAGGGAGAATTATGCGAGCCTTTATAATTCGCAAAGCAGCAGTGCTCATTGGAGGACTGCTTTTAGTTGCGTTCGGGTTTGTTCTGGGGACAACTGTTATCAATACCGTTGCAGCGCCAGCAGCGGCTCCTATTTTGCAGCAGTCAACTGCGCGCGCACCCATTACCGAAAATGAGAAATATTTTGCCGACATTTACAATCAGGTGAGTCCCTCGGTGGTTTCCATCAGTGTGGTGGGAACCAGCGATCAGGGCGTTTTTGGGGCATCTGGCACAGGCTTTGTCATCGACAAGCAGGGGCATATTGTCACCAATAATCATGTCGTAGATGGCGCCGACCAGATCGAAATAAATTTCCTGGACGGGACGATTGTCGAAGGTAAAGTTGTAGGTCTCGATCCGGACTCAGACCTCGCCGTTTTGTCCGTTGATGTTCCCGCTGACGAACTGACTCCGGTCACTTTTGCTGACTCGGATGCGCTGTTTATCGGCGAGACCACCCTTGCCATCGGCAGCCCTTTCGGTCAGCGCTGGACACTGACAACCGGCATCATCAGCGCCTTAGGCCGCACCATTCAAGGGTTGAATACCAATTTCTCGGTGGGCGCGGTCATCCAGACGGACGCGGCCATCAATCCCGGTAATAGCGGCGGCCCGCTCCTGAATCTGAATGGCGAACTGATCGGCGTAAATTCACAAATCGCCAGCGAAAGCCGCGCCAACGCGGGCATTGGTTTCGCCATTCCAAGCAACCTTGTGAAGCGCGTTTCCAGCGATCTTATTTCAAACGGCAAAGTCGATTACAGCTTTCTGGGGATTTCATCCGGCCCAGAGATGTCCTTGTCCATCATGAGCGCGCTCAACCTGCCCAACAACCTGCGTGGTGTCATTGTCAGTGATGTCAGCGCCCAGGGGCCAGCCGGTCAGGCCGGATTGCAAGCTCCCAGCAGCACGCGCGTCATTAACGGCGAACGTGTGCCGACTTCCGCAGACATCATCACCGCCATCGACGGTCAGCCTGTCACGGGTATGAGTTCGCTGGTATCCTATCTCGCCAGCAAGACCAGCCCCGGCCAAGTCATCAACCTCACTGTCTGGCGCGCTGGTCAGGAAATTAACCTCCCGGTCACGCTGGGTTCGCGTCCGTAAAAACGCCTGAATCCCCATAATTTTAAAATCCCGGTTTGCCAGTAGCTGCTGGGATTTTTTTATGGGGACGGTGTTATAATGGCACAAGTCTTCATAACAAATCGAGTTGTAGCTATGAACGAATCTGAGTGGATTAGTTTACGGCGGGCGGCAGAAATCCTGGGTGTGCATCCGGCGACAGTACGCAATTGGGCCGACAAGGGCGATTTGCCTTCCCGTCGTACCCCTGGTGGTCACCGCCGTTTCCGAAAAAACGATTTGCTGAATTACGCTGAAACGCAGGGTGAACTTCAACCCCTCGAAGTGCAGGTCATTATCCAGAATGCGCTGGGACATACCCGCATGGAGGTTGGCGGCGGAACGCTCGTCCAGCAGTCATGGTATGAGCACTTAGACGAGACCATCCGCGCCAGTTTACGTCAGGAAGGGCTGCACACGCTGGAGGCCATCCGTAAATATCTGTCATCCGGTGCGCCCGATGAACACCTCGCCCTGGCGATTACCTCTGGCAAGAATTATGCGGCGCTGCTCAGTAACGAAGGGCTGACCCTGCCTGATGCGGTACGCGGCTTTTTCTACTTTAGTGATTTTGTTGTGAACTCCATTCTCACCTGGTCGGAAATTATGCCCGCCCGCAACACAGCGGCGGAGTGGGGCAATCTGCTTCGTCAGGTGAACACTTTTATCAACACTATCCTCCTCTCCATCATCGAATACTACGAGGCGGAATGATTGCATGATCGACCCGGCCTGGGTTGCCCTCAGCCTCACCGAACGTGTCGGCGGTAAGACCCTGCGTGCTTTGATGGCACATTTCAACCATGATCCCCGTGCAATCCTGGCAGCCGATGAAACCGCACTCCGCAAGGTTCCAGGAATCGGCGCGAAGATGGCCGAACGCATCCGTTCCATCAATGTTTCCGAAGTTGAGCAGGCGATTCCACGCTGGCAGAATGCAGGCGTTCGCCTCATTTTGCGCGACAATCCCGATTTTCCGCCCCAGCTTCGCGCTTTGGATGATTATCCGCCAACCTTGTTTGTGCGCGGTCTCTGGCAGCCTATAACGATGAAAAGAATCGCAGTAGTCGGTACGCGCGATCCATCGCCCGAAGCACGCGAAATCGCTGCTCGTTTGGGGATCGAATTGGCGGAACGCGGTTGTACGGTTGTGAGCGGGTTGGCGCTGGGCATTGATGCCGCTGCCCACAACGGCGCGTTGACCGTGCCAAATGCCTATCTCCTGGCTGTGTTGGGCTGCGGCGTGCTCAACATTTACCCACCGGATCATCGCGGTTTGGCGCAGGCTGTCATGCGCCAGGGTGCGCTGCTTGGTGAAGTGCATCCTTACGCCGCGCCCAACGCTTCCAATTTAGTCGCCCGCAACCGGATTATCAGTGGCTTGAGCGATGCGGTGATTATTGTCGAGACTGAAGTCGATGGTGGGGCGATGCACGCCGCTCGTTTTGCTCAGGCGCAAGGGCGGGTGGTTTACACCTTCGACAGCCGCGCGACTGGCAACCGTCAACTACTCGAAAATGGCGTGACACCCCTACGCCCCGATTTGCAGGATTTACCCTTTTGAATTCGTTGTTGGCGACGAAATCAACAAAAACGAATCGGCAATTTTTCGTTATTGGCGCGGTTGGCGGCGGAAACCCATTTGATTCCGATTTGCTGCAAATTCCGCCGATTCCGCTATTGCCGTAAGCATTTCCCTGTATCTCCAAAATCTATCCGCACAGATTGGCGCAGGTTGTGCGGAAAACAGCCGAGGTTTCCGCACAAAAACACCTCAAAAGGGGGTGTTAGCGGCAAATGAGGGAAGGTTCCGCAAATATGATCCTTTTTGGCATGAAAGCGGCAGCAACACGTGAGCGAGTGGCCGGAAAATGGTGCGGATGCCTGCTGCTGCCATAGCTGCTCAAAGAACAGTGCAAAGTGCAGAGTCAAAACGAAAGGAAAAGGCAGGTTGTCGTCGTCGTCGCCGAGACTATAGGTTTGAGTCAAGCGGACAAGGCAAGCATGGCAGAGCCATCCCTACGAAAACATTTTCCTGATGGTTGATAAAATCAGTATGCCACAGGTTGACTTAAAAAGGTGAAACATTTGTTCGAATATTTGTTTCGATTTTGAGGGAAGGGCGGTTGGGATTGGGTTTGTATTAGCGAGGTGGCGGCATACCTTGTCAACAGCCACACCTGGGGTTTACCTGCTAACTAAATAAGTTTAGATTTAAATGTAATGTAGAGGCTAGAATTTTTAGCCTACATCGATCTTTAGTTGAGGTAACGGCACGATGAGTAATCAAGATAATGACCAATTCTATAGGCAACGCGCCGACGAACGCTGGCGGAGTAGTGATTTTGAAGGGGCGTTAGAAGATTATACGCATCTGATTAAGCGTCGTCCCAATGATCCATTAGCCTACACAAGAAGAGCAGAGTTATTGTTAAAAATGATGAGATCCGATGAGGCTCTAGCAGATTACACGTATGTAATAGAGCTTTACCCTGGTTCTTCCGACTTACATATTCAACGAGCCTTGGCTCTAGAGATGATAGGCGATTACACAGGAGCTATTGCCGATTATACAAAGGCACTCGAACTAGATCCTGAGATCGGTAGTTGGTATGAAGCGAGAGGAATAATTTATAATACGATTGAGCAATACTCATATGCGATAAATGATTTTACAACGGCGATTGAGCTAGAACCTGATGCCTTAAATGCATATTTTCATCGCGGAGAGGCTTATCTGGGCATGAAGATGTACAGAGAAGCCCTAGCAGATTTTTCCATGCTGATTGCAAAACAACATAGAATTTTTGCTGTTTATCGTCTCCGTGCATTTTCCTATATAGGCTTAGATGATTATAAGAGCGCGATTACAGATTTAAACTCAGTTATTAATCTGCTCTATCAAAATGGATATCAACCTACGTCAGATGATTTTTATTATCGTGGATTAGCAAAGTCACTTATTGGAGATAAGCAGGGTGCATTAGATGACTACCACACCGCTATAGAACTTAATCCTGATAATGCCCACCTTGACGTAATGACGCAATATATTGGTGAAAATAAATAGCATCTACTTGGCTTCTCCGAGCGTGCTCCTCAGAAGCCCAGGCACAACAGCCTACCCGTGTGCAGGTTGGGGCGGTTTAGTCGCAGAGGTGTGTGGCGGGTCTGACGGGGAAAATGAACTGAATTCCGTCCGTTAAATAACGATTTTCAAACCTGCTCCTGTTCCGTCCTGCTTTTCAGGAAAATGCCCAAACTGATATGGTGGCTTTGGTTCGCCCCTACACGCTGTCCTATTCAGCGCGTATAATAAACCTATTCATGCAAACGCTGTTGAGGCACAAGAAAACGTATGTTAGAAAAAGTCGCGGCCATTGAGGAGCGTTATAACGAGTTGGAACGCCTGATAAGCGATCCAGCCGTAATGAACGATTACACCAAAATCGGTGAATATTCCAAAGAACGCGCCAGCTTGAGTGAGTTGGTTGAAAATTATCGTAATTACACCCGCCAATTGCAGGAGCTAGATGAAGCCAAGAAAATGCTTGACGAAGAGTCTGACCCTGAATTGAGCGCAATGGCGCACGAAGAAGTCACCGCGTTGAACGCCAGCACTGAAGCGTTATACAACAAATTGGTGCTGCTGCTGCTGCCCAAAGACCCACGCGATGACAAAAACGTTATCATGGAAATTCGAGGCGGGGCAGGCGGTGACGAGGCGGCACTGTTCGCGGCAGATTTATTCCGCATGTACAGCTATTATGCCCAGAATCGGGGCTGGAAAATTGAAGTGATTGACGAGAGTAAGATGGGCGTTGATGGCTTCAAACAAGTCACCTTTGAGATCAAAGGAAAAGGTGCATACAGCCGCCTGAAATATGAAAGCGGTGTTCACCGTGTCCAGCGCGTACCGAAGACCGAGGCGCAGGGACGCATCCATACCAGCACCGCTACTGTCGCGGTATTGGCAGAAATGGACGAAGTGGATGTTGAACTCCGCCCTGAAGACATCCAGGAAGAATTCACACGTGCGGCGGGCGCGGGCGGCCAGCATGTCCAGAAAAACTCGACAGCCGTCCGTGTGGTACATATCCCCAGCGGTCTCGTGGTCGAAGTCCAGGACGAGCGCAGCCAGCTTCAGAATCGCCTGCGCGCCCGCCAAATTTTGCTAGCGCGCCTATACGACATGGAAATGGAAAAAGCGCGCCTGGAGCAAGATGGTGAGCGGCGCAGCCAAGTCGGCACGGGGGATCGCTCCGAAAAAATCCGCACCTACAACTATCCGCAAAGCCGCGTCACCGATCACCGCGTGAATGTGAGCAGCTATAACCTGCCGACGGTCATGGATGGCGATGTTGACCTTTTTATTGACGAACTCGCCACCCGCGAACAGGCCGAAAAGTTATCCTCTGGCGCTTAATCCTGTGTCTAACCATTGGTGCAAGTTTACCCCCTCACCCCAACCCCCTTACAAGGGTAGGTTTTTCAGAAATGGGTTGGTGCGGTTGTTACGCCGGGGGCTGAAGCACCCCGGCTAGACTGTCAGACAAGCCCACTGAAGGGGCTAAAAAGGCCAGAGCAGGCCATTTTAGAACGTTTTGTTGGTCGATTTTGTGAGAAATTAAAAACCTACCCTTGTAAGCCCCAACCCCTCTCCCCCGAATTCAAGGGAGAGGGGCTTAGAAGACATGCATGATTTTGTTTTCTACCCGAATACCGCTTCGCGGGGCTTCACACGGGGAGGTTTAGAGATGAAAAGGATTCAGAAAAAGAATCGCACCATTAGTTATCCAGATAAAAATAAGAGGGACTTCCGGCTCGATGGAAGCCCCTCTTGTTTTTTTTGCTAAAAGCTAATCGCAAACAGCTATCCGCTTAGTTAAAACCAACCGCGCCGCTGGAAACGTTCTTCCTTCCAGGGATCGGCCTCATTATGATAACCTGCGTTTTCCCAGAAGCCCGGTTTGTCCACCGCGCTGAATTCGAGTGCCCGCAGGAATTTCGCACTTTTCCAGAAATATAAACGCGGCACAAGAGTACGCATCGGGCCGCCATGATCGGGTTCCAGCGGCTGCCCATCGTACTTATACGTCAGCAGCACGTTGTCGTCCATCATGATTTCGAGCGGTGTGTTGGTGGTGTAGCCATAATCGCAGTGGGCGATCACATATTTGGCGCTGGGTTTCACACCAAATAACTTGATGAAGTCGCTAAAACGCACGCCTTCCCAGCGGGTATCGAATTTGCTCCAGCGCGTTACGCAGTGAATATCACACACAACCATCGTGGTTGGGATTTTCAGAAATTCTTCCCATGACCACTTCATCTCTTTTTCGACCTCGCCAAAGACCCGTATATCCCATGTGGTCGGGTTAAAAACCGGGTTCGGGCCATAGGTCAGCACTGGGAATTTTTGTGTCAGTGATTGGCCGGGAGGCAGGCGACCTTCACTTTTGATTTGTTCTTCTTGTTTACGGCGATTGAGAAAATTCAAAACACACCATCCTAACATCATTTGAGTTCATAAGTCTGAAGGATAGTCTATTATAGCGTGGGAATTGTTACACGAAATCAGAAGAAATACTCAGATTCTATTGCGCGTGAATTGCGGATCAGTTGTAAGGATTCGTCAGCAGTTCAACTTGGAGCTGCATCAGTCCCAATGTTAATTCATCACCATTGCGCACCGGGTAGGGATCGCCGGGTTTTAATGCCTGACCATTCAGGCGCGTCCCATTGGCGCTGTTGTTATCAACGATGACCACACGATCCCCATCGAGTTTGATATGCAGGTGTTCGCGGGAAACACCCAGGTCGCCACCACCGAATGCGCCCAAATCAATATCCGGGAAGAAGCTGCTTTCGGGGTGCGCACGTCCCAGCACCATTGTGGATTCAAGGTCAAAAATCATCTGAATCTGAAGCTGCACCAGCCGCAGGGAAATGCGCCAGGGACGTGGCATTCCCAGATCAATGGCTTTGATTTCAGGTATAGCGAGTTCAGCCGGAACCTGTTCCTGGTTGAGTTTTCGAGTTTTGCCAGCCATTAGCCATGCTCCTGAGCCACTCTCGGACGATGCCTACGCAGTCTTGCGTATATAGTATAACACGCCGATAATGCAAGTCTATCATGCCCTTGTCGCATTCGATCTAATTCCGATTTATTTTTAGCAAGTTTTTATGAAACTTTCATAACGGCCTGAGATTTTTCATCAAAAACGAAAAAGGTATATTTTGTCAAAGAATTCGTCTGCCATTTGCTATAATAAAACATTGAGTCGCACGACGAATTAGCCGCAGCTTATAGGAATGATGTGCTTATGGTGGTTCAACCTACCGAGACTCTTTTGGTCAGCGCCAACGGCAAACAGCTCGTTAAATCCCTGAATCCGGACGCCTATCATGTACAAATTATTGATAATCCGGGCAAGGCGATGGAAGCCCTGCGTGATGCGCCTTACGAATTAATTTTGCTGGACGCCGCCGTATTCTCGAATGAAATTATCAGTGTCGTCAAGGAAATCAAGCGCCGTGTCCCATTAATTCCTGTGCTGGTTTTGTCGGATAACGCCGATGCAGCCTACCAGACCGATTTGATGGAAGCCGGAGCCGACGATTTTCTCACGGCGGATTTGTCTAGCGAGGAGTTGCAGCGCCGTCTGCGTCTGATATTGCGTCAGCGTCGGCAGGCGCGCGCCCTAGCCCAACGTAACCAGAATCTCCAGTCAATTACCCTGCTATCCCGCCGCTTGCATAGCGCGACTGACCCCCATATGCTGATCGGCGATACGATTGATCTAGCTTCCAAAACGTTCGGCTTATATGGATTAGCCATTGTCTTAGGGGAAGGTGATAGCTATCAGATATACGCCGGGCGCGAAGGCATGGCTGCTGAAGGCTCGCTGTACGAAAGTGTCGTTTATCTAAAAGACTACGACCCCTTCCGCCGCGTCATCCAGAGTGGCATCGTCCAGGTCTTTGGAAATATCATTGCTGATCCCTATTTTGTCCCTATTCCCGTCCTACCCTCGCCTGAATCAGCAATTATTCTTCCGCTCAATTATCAGGAGCATAAGTTTGGGGCGATGGCAGTGTTCGGCACGAGCCGTCATCCGCTCAGCCAGGACGATCTGCTGATTTATGAGTTATTCGCTTCTCAGTTTACCGTTGCGCTTCAAAACTCCCGCCATTATCGAAGCCAGCGGATCAGCGCCCAATCCAGCCAACACCTCTTGCGTGCATGGCAGCGCTTCATCAATCTGCATAACGACGAAGAAGTTGGTCAAACCCTGTATGAATTGGTCAAAGACATCCCCAACGTAACCGATGCGCTGGTGTGGATGTACAGCCTTGACCCCGATGAAACTACTTCGCTCGTATTGACCGGGAATCAGGAAATGGCGCGCGTCTTTCATCACCTGGAGTCTGAAGGTCATGTCCAGACGCTTATTGAGCAGCTTGATGCCCGTCAGATGCAGCCCATTACCATACAATTGGGTGTGGGTCAAAAAGACCCACTCAATCCACTTTTTAAAGGCTTACGTGGGCAGCAGTTGATGGTTGTGCCCATCATGGACTCTGCGCGCTTAATTGGCGGCGTCATCGCCAGCATTGTCAACAGCCGTCAGTACAACAGCGAAGATGCCAAGCTGTTATGCGCCAGTTTGACTCATGCGGCGGCGTTGGCATTGGAACGTACCACCTTGATCGAGAATATGGCCGAGAAGAGTGGACGTTTAGAGGCATTGCTCCGCAGCACTTCGCACGGCATTTTCTTTGTTGATGACACCGGTCATGTGGCCTTCTGCAACCCGCAGTTCACCGAGTTGACCAATCTCAGCCCATCTGATGTGCTCACATTCCCGCCCGAAGTGCTGCTCGACAAACTGGCTGAACAAACATCCAACCCGGAACAAATGCGTGAGCAGCTTCAGGACGCGATTAATCGTCTCACCAACTTTGACCCCCAAATTCATGAAGATTATCCGATTGTGGAAATTCACCTGCTGAACCCGGAAAGCGATATTCAGGTCGAATTTATGGCAATTGGCGACCCGGACAGCAAAGCGGGTTGGGCAGGTACGGTGCGCGACAATCAACGCAGTCGCAGCTTGTTCGGTAGCCAGACACTCTTAATGGATGTGATGGCAGAACGGATTCGTGTCCCATACGCCCAGGTACGCGGTTTGATTACCACGCTGAACGAACAGCACAGTCGTTTTACGCATCGCGAACGTGCTCGTTTCCTTCGTCAGATTGAGGAAAGTGTCGAAAGCCTCGGTCATTTGTGGGACAACTTCCTGGAAATGTATAACCTGGAAGTCTCTGGGTTGTCCCTGAGTCGAGAAGAAGTTGACTTATATGAAATTGTGCAGCGCGTGCTAGACAGCCGTGCCTTTGCCGAATATCGCCGCCAAATCCAGGTTGAAGCGCCCGCTCGTTTACCCCTGGTTGCGTTGGATGAACTACGCCTTGAGCAGGCCATCAGCAACGTTTTGCATAACGCGGCCCGCTTCTCGCCCAAAGGTTCGGTCATCATTTTGCGCATCGAACATCAAGGCGAAGAGGTGCAGATTAGTGTCGTGGATCAAGGCGCGGGTATTCCAGCCGATCAGATGGATCGGGTTTTTGAACCCTTCTTCCAGGCCAGCAATAACACCAGTGAAGACGGTGCAGGGCTGGGCTTATATCTGGCGCGTGAAGTCATTTATCGGCACGGTGGCAATATCTGGATCGAGAGTACGATTGGTCGAGGAACGACGGTCAGGATTGCGCTGCCGGTTTCGCTGTCAGACGAAATTCGGGTTGCACCGCCCCTGCCTCAAGGCATTCCAGTGCGCCGCCAGGAAGTTCCTGAACCTGTCGAAAGGGTTTCCAGTGGTCGCCGCGTGACGGATCGTCCCCCGCAAACGATTATGAGTGTCGAGGGGAGTTCCACTTTAATCGCCCGCCTGCGCGAAAAATTGGAAGATCAGGGTTATGAATTAATCCCCTTCCGTTCCGGCGAAGAAGCGTTGCGGGACGTGAACAGCGTCCGCCTCGATTTGATTTTGCTGGATGTAAATTTGGTAGATGCCAACGGTCTGGACATCTGTGAACGCATGTGCAAGCGCACTGAAGTGCCAATCATCCTACTGGCTGACGAAGCCTCCGAGCCGGAAAAAGTACGTGCGCTCATGTTGGGCGCGGACGATTATATTTCCAAGCCGATCAGCGATGAAGAATTGATGGCGCGTGTGAATGTGATTTTCAAGCGGCGGCGCATCCCGGATCGTACTCGTGAACCGCTCGACCTCGGCAACCTGTATATCGACTTTGCGCGCCGCGAGGTTTTCCTCGCCAACAAACCGCTGGAATTGACTCGTATCGAATACGATTTGCTGCACACTCTGGCCGTAAATCAAGGACAGGTGCTCACACACAAGCAGTTGTTAGAAAAAGTGTGGGGGCCAGAGTATCAGGCTGAAACTCAGTATTTGTGGGTCAATGTCAGCCGCCTGCGCAAAAAGCTTGAACCGACGGTGGATAGCCCACGTTATATTCACACCCAACCGGGGGTTGGCTACGTATTCCGCCCGTCCTAATGCCGCTTGAAGGGCATGGTGCTGCCGTGCTCTTAATTTATCGGAGGAACAAAACCTGATGACCTCATCGCCTCCTAACTCAACGCGCACGATTCGGCAGCGCGTTTTGTTTGTCTTACGCCCAGTTGTGATTATTGGAGTCTTGGTGGCGTTTCTTGTCCCCTTCGTCGCGGGTATTATTTTTATCCGCGCTTTGACAACGGGCGGCTGTGGCGGAGCGGACGATCCGGCGGCCTACAATATGCCATTTGAAGATGTTTCATTTCCATCCAGCGAATTCAAAACCGACATCAAAGCATTTTTCATCCCCGGCGACAACGGCGTCACCTTGATTATCCCACCCGGTTACACCAGCGGGCGCGGAAATTTGCTTCATGAACTCGTTTTGCTGCACAAGCACGGATACGGCGCACTGACCTATGAATCGCGTGCGTGCATGGGACATTATATTTCTTTGGGATATGCCGAAGTGACCGAGGTCGGTGACGCGCTGGATTATCTGGCAACCCGTTCCGATGTTGATATGGATAAACTCGCCATACACGGCTTTTCATCCGCCGGGGCGACAACCCTTATGGCTGCCGCGCGCTATCCGCAGTTACGTGCTGTCGTGGCGGAGGGCGGCTATCACGACTTTGGCGACGCCCTTAGGGATACATCGCAAGGGCAGCAGTGGGCATTTCTAGGGCTGTTTTATGAATTTGGTGTTAGGGTCGGTTATCGATGGACAACGGGCTATGATTTGTCTGTCCTCAGTCCTATATCAACCATCGGGGAAATCGCGCCGCGTCCCATATTGCTCATTTACGGGACTGCCGAACCCTCGCTGCGCGGTGGACGGCTGGAATTGGCTGCCGCCGGGGATAATGCCCAACTCTGGGAAGTGCCGGGTGCAACCCACGGCAGTTATTCCTGGACGGCTCCGGAAGCGTTCGAACAGCGCGTCGTAGATTTTTATGATAAAGCCTTCGACCTCCATCCTTAGACGGACGCGCAAAAATCAATCCCACATATAATAAAATAATCTCAATGATGGATTCAGTTTGGAAAAATTCAGAAGGGGGCAAATCTTGAAGCAGTGGGTTTATCGGTCATTATTTGTCGGTTTACTGTTGGCGTTGTCGTTTTCAGTGACCGTCGCGCAGGATAAGACGACCAATCGCCAGCGTGCTGCGCTCACCAAAATATTGGATGCCGGTGCGCAAACCATTACGGTGGGCGATCTGCTGGAAAATGAAGACTTCAGCGGTGATAATTCTTGGGAAACGTTCAAAGACAAAGATACCAATGTCCGCACGGTTGATGGCACATATCGCATGACCTTGAAAGGTAATCTGTATACTTATGGCCTCGATACCCAGGAAAATGCAGATACGGTCATCGAGGTTGAGACCAACCAGTTATCGGAAGACCTGAACAATGAGTATGGGGTCATCTGTCGCGGCGCAACCGATAAGGCCGGGGCAGGGTATTATTTCTTCATCTCCGGCGATGGTTACTATTCAATCTATAAAGGCACATCCGAAAAATTGGATAAGCTCGTCGATTGGACGCAATCCGACGCGATTAACCAGGGGCAGGCCGATAACAGTCTGGTTGTCGTGTGCATAAACGATTATCTGGCCCTGTATGCCAATGGAACATTATTGACTGAGACCAACGACAGTAGTTACACCAGTGGATTTGCGGGTTTTGCTGTTGGCTCTTCGGAAAACAGCAGTATTGATGTGACGTTTGATAATGCCCGTTTGTGGGATATTGGTTCCGACTCATCATCTGTGCCCCCCACAACCGCCGCGGCGGAATTGACAGATTTTGGCGGCAAATCGGAAGATACTATTGCCGAATTAGAAAGCCTCAGCCTGATTCCTTCCGGCAGCAGCCTCATTTTTGGTGAGAATTATGCCTTTTTCACCGGACAAGGCAATTGGTTCACGCCACTCGCCAGCAATCAACCACGCACCAATATCGTACTTGGCGGCGACCTGACCTTCCGGATTGGTAACGCGGACGAACTCGAAACCTGTACGTTGACTTCTCGCATCGATACCAACTCGAAAGGTACTGCCGTTACCTATCTGGATGTGGGCTTGGTCAATGATGGTCGGGTTTTCATTCTGGACAAGTTCTCGGAATCGGCTGATCCCAATACCGCAGTAGGCACAGAAACTGTCGATATGAGCGAAGAGCATAATTTCGTCCTCCTGGTGGTTGACGATAAAGCGAATCTGTTCGTAGATGGCAAGTTGCAGATTCAGGATTTTGAGGTTGTCAAGCGTCCTGGTACCTATGGTATTGCGCTGTTGGGCAAAGGCAAAAATGCCAAATGTGAAGGGCGTAACATCTGGGCTTATCAAATTCCAGCCAGTACAAATGGCGAATGTACTGTGAATTCCACTAAAAACATCAACAAGCGCGGCGGGCCGGGGACGAGCTTCGACAGCGCCGGTCAGCTCAAGGCGGGGGTGGATGCAGTTGTGATTGGGCAGGCCAAAGGATCGGACGGCTTAACCTGGTGGGAGCTTGATGATGAAAGTTGGGTGCGGGAAGATGTTGTGACCGAGACAGGCGATTGCACGAGTATCCCTATCGTCAAACGTTAAACCAATTTTGTTAAGGGTAAAGCACCCGCTTTGCCCTTTTGAAATGCGCTCAATTGCCTGTCGTGGTTTGATGCCCGCTGTAAAAAATTTGGAACGCGCTGCCCTGCTGTGTTAATCTTAGGTGGCGCGTTCTTTATATAGTAGGATGATGTTAGAACCAATCCTCATCACACCCTAATGAGGTAATTAGACTACTCATCTGTACAATGGGACATATCTTTTGAACCCTATTTATTGTTAACGTATATTTAACGGGTGTTTCGTTACTTTAGGATTCAGTTCATGGATAAACACAGCCGGTTGCTGATCCTTTTCCTGACCATTTTCCTCACAGCGGGCTTTGCGCCGCCTGCGCAAATCATCCCTGCTGCGCTTACGTTATCCGTAGAAGCGGGTTTCGATGGCAGTTTTCGTGAAGATCAATGGATGCCCGTATATATCCGCGTCAGCAACGACGGCGAAGATATTGAGGGCCGATTGGTCGTCCGCCCGGAAACGTCAAACAATGCGGTTGACAACACCTACAGCCTCCCCATTAATCTCCCTCAAGGAGCGCGTAAAGCGGTTTTTCTATATATTACAGCCCATAGTTTTGCCAATCAGATACGTGTCGAGTTGATTGATGATGAAGGTGTTGTAGTTGCCGCGGAACCGGCTAATCTGCGCTCGATTGAGGCCCGCGATCAGCTTTATGTCGTTGTTACCCAATCCGCAATCGGCACAACCGACCTTACCGCTGTGCATGACGCGGGCTATGGCGGTTTCCAGGCCAACTGGGGCATCGATAATATTCCGGATAAAGCGGCTGCATTGAGTTCGGTCAATGCCATGATGTTCAGTGATATTGACACCGGCAGCTTGAGCAGTGCTCAACACCAGGCCATCACCGATTGGGTGGTGCAGGGTGGGCATCTGCTGGTTACGGGCGGTACGAATTGGCAGGCAACCGCTGCTGGATTGCAGGATTTGCTGCCTTTTAAACCGGATAACAGTTCAACCGTTGGTTTAGAGCCAATTTCGTCCTGGGTGCGCTTCGTCGGGCCAGCGTTGAAAGATCAGGCCGTAATCGCAACCGGTACGCTCCAAACAGGTGGGTCATCCCTCATCGCCACATCCGATGATACGCCGTTGGTCACGCGCCGAAGTTTGGGTAACGGCACAGTGGACTACCTCGCATTTGAGCCAACCGCTCAGCCGCTGCGAGGTTGGGGTGGTATGACCGATTTCTGGTTGGCGTTAGCCTCAACCCTGAGTTCGCAGCCCAGTTGGTCATATGGTATCCAGAATTGGAGCGATGCGTCCTCCAGTGCCAACATTCTTCCGGGTGTTGATCTACTGCCTGATATTTTGCCCTTGTGCGGATTTTTGGCTTTCTATATTGCGCTGGTCGGGCCGCTTAATTACCTCGTTCTGAATCGCATCAACCGCCGTGAATTTGCCTGGGTTACGATTCCGTTTTTTATTATTTTGTTTAGTGTACTGGCCTGGGTAGTTGGATTTAATCTGCGTGGCAATGAGGCGACCTTGAGTCGACTTACGGTTGTCGAATCCTGGCCGGACGCCCCGCGTGCTCGTGTACAGGAGGTGCTTGGCCTTTTATCACCCCGCCGTGCCGAATATACACTAGCAGCTTCTGAAGGCAGTTTGTTTCGCTCCATTCCCCGTCTATCACAGAGTACGCTGTTGAGCGGGAATGTTCAAATTAGCACCGAAATTCAGCAGACCGATCATTTTCAAGCCACTAAATTCCCGGTGGACGCTAGCTTCATTGCGGCGTTTAACACCAATACAGTATTGGAAAAACCAGCGATTAGCGGTCAGGCAACCCTTTTCTATGATGATGCGGTGGAAGGTCAGCAGATCATGCGCGGATCGGTACGCAATGATACCGATCATATTTTACAAGACCCGGTAATTCTCGTGCGCGGGCAGGCATATCGATTGGAAAAACCGCTCGCCCCTGGTGATGTCGCTGCCTTTGAACTGACACTGCCCGGAGCGGGACTTCCATCGCCATCGCCTATCTCCTTTGCCCCCGGAGCGTTCATTTCTGTTTACTATCGTCCTACATATGCGCAGTTGGATGTTTCGCAGAGTGTCAAAGACATATTGGGCGATCAGCTCACTGATGCGCGTGGCAATTTCGCGCGTGTGGTGGGTTCAAGCACCGAGGAACAAGAACTCTATCGCCGTCGCATTTTCCTATCGTCGTTTATTAATGATCCTTACGACCTGCTCACCGGACGTGGCAATAAAGCCTATCTCGCGGCTTGGACAGATGTTGCGCCGCTGGATGTCACGCTGCAAGGCGCGAATTGGAAGTCCATAGATACCACGCTCTATCTGGTGGAGTTAGATGTAAAAGAAACGCTGCCATCCAAAGAAGTGCTCATTTCTTCGGATCAGTTTACCTGGATGGTGCGCAGCCGCAACAGTGTCACTGATTTGGCTCCTATTGGCATGACCATGCAATCTGGCGATCAGGTAACATTTCGTTTTACCCCGCTGCCGGATGCCGTTTTGGGCGCAGTGAGTGACCTGAACCTTATCATTGATCGTGGCAGCAATGGCACGCGGTCATATCCTATACAACTCTGGAACTGGGAAAATCAGGAGTGGGACGACCTCAGTATCACTGACGGCAGCGAATACACAATTCATAATCCTGACCAGTATCTTGGGCCGCAAAATGCTGTCGAGGTACAGGTCAATGCAGATGCAATTGGTAACTACGCGCGGATTCAGGATTTGAGCATCGAGCAGCGTGGAAAGTTTTAGGCGTATACTGGTACACAATAGGGTGATGTTTGTGGGTGCGCATCTGCGCATTTGCAACATGGGAGAATCACGATGGATTTGATTATTGAGACCAAAGACCTGAAAAAACGTTACGGCAAATTTGATGCAGTGAATGGCCTCTCGTTGGAAGTGCCTTCCGGGTCAATTTATGGCTTTGTTGGCCCTAACGGCGCGGGTAAAACGACTACCATGCGCATGTTGACAACCTTGACTCGCCCAACTTCTGGGCAGGCCTGGGTTGCTGGACATTCCGTGACGCAGGAACCTCGTGCGGTGCGGCGCGCCATCGGATACATGCCCGATGAATTCGGCGTCTATGATGATATGCGGGTGTGGGAATACCTGGATTTCTTCGCCGCTTGCTATGATATTCCTGAATCCAATCGCCGCCGCCTGATTGACGACTTATTAGAGTTGGTCGATCTCGCCCATCGCCGCGACGATATGGTGGACAAACTCAGTCGGGGTATGAAGCAGCGCCTCTCGTTGGCGCGTACCCTGGCGCATGACCCATCAATTCTGATTTTGGACGAACCGGCTTCTGGTCTTGATCCGCGCGCCCGCGTTGAGATTCGCGAACTGCTGGTTGAACTTTCCAAAATGGGCAAAACCATTTTCTTCTCCTCACACATCCTTGCCGATGTGAGCGAAATCTGCACCCATATCGGCATCATCGAAGCCGGTCAAATGGTTGCGCAGGGTAGTATGCAGGATATGCGCTCCCAACTCATGCCGCATCGTGAGATTATGGTGACAGTGCGCGACGACGAAACCGCTGAAAAGGTCAAGACTCTGGTCGGTGGAATGCCCAACGTGGTGAATGTTGAAGTGCTTGAGCCTAAAGGTGGACGTTCGCGCGTCCGCATCGACTTCACCGGTGATGATGAAGGTGTCGCCGCCATCAATCAGAAACTCAACAGCGAAAATATTGCTGTCCTGGGCTTTAACGAGGAGACCAAAGACCTCGAAGCCATGTTCATGCGTGTGACGAAAGGCATGGTCACATAGAGACTCATTTTGCTGTATTTTTTATAACGCTGCATAGCGCTGTTTATTCATCTGGGAACTCTATTGACCAGTTAGGCGTCAGTAGACATACTATCACTGATCGTTCGAAAGGGCGGCGATAACCGCGCTATGTTTATGCCGCCGACCTGCTCTTTAATCTTTACTCCCCAATCATTCAGGATGATTAAATGGCCGCCCAAGAAACCGTGCAGCTAGTTGATTCCCCCGAAGAAGCGCTAAGTCCGCGTGAAGTGCGTCTGGAACGCGGTGCGGAAGTCTTGAAGTGGGGGGCTTTTATCAATGGCGCACTCTCCATAATTGCGCTGCTATTGGCTTTCCTCGGTGCGCTGCGCATCATCCCCAACCTATTCCCGCTCCTCCACACAACCCTCTTAGGCCGCACTGCCGGTGGCGATGATGCCTCAGTTGCGGCGGTAGTGCTGCTTTTGCAGGTGGATATTGGCTATTTGCTGGTGGTGATGGTTGGTGCATTGGCGCGTGAAGTGTGGTCGTTGGTTGCCTTGTGGTTAGGCGTGATTGTGAATATTGCGGCGGTTGTGTTGTTGGGCTTCACCCCGGCCTTGTTCACAATCGTAATCTCTGTCTGGGCAGGGATTATCCTCAGTCGAGATGTCCGCGCCTTCCGCATGAATCCGGTGATGCTTAAAGAAATACGTGGGCGGATGCGCGGTGTGCGCGCATTCGTTGTACTGACGGTCTATCTCGGATTGATGAGTGGTTTTACCGCGTTACTGTATCTCCTCTATTTGCCCATTAATCAGCAAACCGGGTCGGCAGCGGCAGGTGAAGTTGGACGTGTTTTGTTCATGGGTATCGTCGGTATCGAGTTGATGCTGATTATTTTCATCGCCCCGGCTTTTACATCCGGCGCAATCACCGGCGAACGCGAACGTCAGACCTACGATTTGCTACGGACGACACTGCTGCCCAGTCCCTCTTTCGTTGTTGGCAAGCTGGAATCGGCCTTGAGCTATGTGCTGCTGCTGTTGCTGGCGGCGATCCCGCTGCAAAGTATCGCTTTCTTGTTCGGCGGCGTGAGCGAACTCGAACTCATCCTGTCTTTTGAAATTTTGACCGTGACCGCCATCGCGTTAGGGACGGTGGGTATTTTCTTCTCGGCGATTGCGTCCCGTACCCTATCCGCTAGCGTCCGCGCCTATACGACCACTCTCGTTGCAACCTTTGGCGTGCCGCTTGTACTCACGGTGCTGCTCGATATTATTGGCGCTGCTGTGCGCAACACGTCGCCGGTTATTGAAACCGTGCTGATTTATCTCAATGATTTTCTCGTCAGCCTGAATCCGATTGCGACAGCGCTGCAAACCCAACAGCTTTTGGTGGATCGTCAGGTCTTGGGTTTCTGGACGGATACCCTGTCTAGCAATGGCAGCACCATTCCCCGCGTCTCACCCTGGATTACCTTTACGATTATTTATCTGGTTGTTGCGGCGATACTTGTGGTGCTCTCCATTCAGCGGATGCGTAAAGTCGAGCAGTAGTAACATTTATGTGCGCTGCGTGTCTTTACTGAGGGGTGTATTTATCATAGGTGCAAAATCAGTAAATATCGCAGAACAGACATTGATTGTAGGGATGAGATATATCTCATCCGCGCGCTCATAATCGACATAAATATTCAACGTTCAATCTCTTCCGCCCATCCCTGACAAGTTGCGTTTGTTAGCATTCAAATACAAGAGTGAACGATTTGCCAGATGTAGGTGTATAAGTTGGATAGTGAGTTGAAGGTGTAACACAATGGCAACACAGGCAATCTATCAGGTACGACGCGGCGAACTCCATCAACTGGTACGTGGTTGGGATCGTCGGCTGCGGCTTCAGCAGGTATTCACCTGGCTGCCGCGTGCGCTGCTGCCAGGGTTGACCATCGGTATTGCTATCGCTGTGGTTTCGCGCCTGCGTCCCTGGTTGCAGAGTGGACAAGTCCTCCTGGCGACAGGCATTTTACTGGCGCTGGGTTTTGTTGCCATGTTGGCTGCCGTGTGGCTTTGGCCGCGTCCTAGTTTGACTGCCGCCCGCCGATTTGACCGTTTATTTGGTTTACAGGAACGGGTTTCGACGGCATTAGAACTCATTGACGGGCGTATCCACGCTGATGACGCACTAGTGGCGCTCCAGGTTGATGATGCATGGCAAAAGGCGCGTGGTGTGCGTGCCAGCGAATCACTGCCGTTGACATGGCGTTGGCGTGAATGGAGTGGCATCATATTGGTGGCACTGGTATTAGCGCTCCTGCTCATTATTCCCAACCCCCAGGAAGAAAAAATCGCCCAGGATTCGGCGCAGCGGGCTGCCATTGATTCCGCCGCCGACCAACTGCGGCAGATTACCCAGGATGTGGCTGCCGACGCCGCGCTGGAACCTGAAAAGCGCGATCAACTGCTTCAAGCATTGCAAACCAGCACCAACGTTTTACAGCAGCCCAACGTCACGCCCGAAGAGGCTTTCGCCAGCTTGTCTGACGCCCAGTCCGCTTTGCAGGAAAAAGCCGACGATTTGAATCAACAGGCCAATTCCGGGCAGGCCGGATTACAGGCTGCCAGCGATTCGCTCCGTAATTTCCAATCATCCGATCAACAACAACAGCAGTCGCAGGATGGCGCGCAGGGTGTGCAGTCTGCTTTAAATAATCTGTCACAAAACGCGGCGGGCATGAATCAACAGCAGCAGCAGGATGCCGCCAGCAGTTTGCAGCAGGCGTCCCAAGCTATGCAGCAGTCCAATCCAGACGCGGCGCAGGCGATGCAGCAGGCGTCCCAATCTTTGCAAAATGGCGATCCCAGCAGTGCCCAGCAATCGCTTGGGCAGGCATCAGATAGCATCCAGCAAACTCAGCAGCAGCAGCAAAATCAGCAATCATCTGCCCAACAGTTGAGCCAATCCGCCCAGTCCGTACAAGAGTCTGCGAATCAGGTCAGCCAGCAAAGCCAGCAGAATCAACAAAATCAGAACGGTCAGGACGGCCAAAACGGTCAGCAAGGCGATCAGAGTCAAAATAATCAGCAGCAAGGCCAGCAGGGGAATCAAGGGCAGCAAAATCCCCAGAATGGTCAGCCACAGTCTAATCAACAAAACCAGCAGGGTCAAAACGGCCAGCAACCGAATCAACAAGGCCAGCAGGGCGATCAGGGGCAGCAAGGCCAGCCCCAGGATGGTCAGCAGCAGGGACAACAAGGGGATCAGGGTCAGCAGGGTCAATCCGGTCAGCCACAGGACGGTCAGCAAGGTCAATCTGGCAGCCAACCTGGAGATCAGGGACAGCAGCCTGGTCAGGCTGGACAGGGTGGTCAATCCAATCAGCAAGGCCAGCCGGGACAAAATGGTCAGCCCGCTTCCGGAAATGGTTCGCAGCAGGACGGCTCGCAAAATGGCAGCGCTGCCGGTGCAGGAGCAGGCGATGGCGCAGGTGATGCTGGACAGGATGGACAGCAGTCAGGTGGATCGCAAACGGGACAAATGCCGCAGACCAATAACCCAGATGGGCAGGGTCAGGGTCAATATGACCCTGTTTACGCCCCGCAGCGGATTGGTGGGCAAAGCGCTGCCGATCAGCAGGTGCAGTTGAACGGCGATGCCAGCCAGTCACCCGTCCAGGAAGGTGATTTTTCCCAGAATCCTGATGGTAACGTGAATGTGCCTTACGATCAGGTTTTTAGCGATTATAGTAATGCTGCCAACCGCGCGCTCCAAAGTGATTATATTCCGCTTGGCCTGCGTGATGTGGTGCGCGATTATTTCTCATCCCTTGAACCGGGACAGAATAGTCAGGCCAGCAGTTCACAGCCGTAACTTTTATAGGTCGATTGTCAGGCGTGATGGTCTTTTTACAACGAAAAAGGAAATTCTATGTCCGTAGCAGACATCAATATCGAAGAATTTAGTCGTCTTGCTCAGGCCATCGAGGCCGAAGTGGGGCGCGTGATCGTCGGCCAGCGCGAAGTGGTGCGTGGTGTGCTCATTTGTGTTCTCGCCGGACGGCACGCGCTACTGGAAGGTGTTCCCGGATTGGGCAAAACCATGCTCATCCGTTCGCTGGCGGACGCCCTTGACCTGAAATTCGCCCGCATCCAATTTACGCCTGACCTGATGCCTGCCGATATCACCGGCACGGACATTCTGGAAGACGACGAGAATGGGCGCAAAGTCAAACTCTTTCAATCCGGCCCGGTATTCGCCAACCTGATTCTCGCTGACGAAATCAACCGTGCCACGCCCAAAACCCAATCGGCGCTGCTGGAGGCCATGCAGGAGGGCAGTGTCACCGTCGCCAACCGCACCTATCAACTTGAACCGCCATTTTTCGTGCTGGCGACTCAGAACCCGCTGGAAATGGAAGGTACATATCCGCTGCCGGAAGCCCAGTTAGATCGTTTCATGTTCAAGGTCAATGTGAGTTACCCTTCCGTGACCGATCTCGTGACCGTCTTGGAACGCACCACTGGCGTGGATGTCCCTCATGCCCAAAAAGTAGCCGACGGCAAGCAGATTATTGAGATGGGCAAACTGGCCTTCAATACGCCGGTTGCCAGCCATGTCAACGAATATGTTGCGCGTTTGATCGTCTCTAGTCACCCGGACGACCCCAGTGCGCCGGAACGAGTGCGTCAATTCGTCCGCTACGGGGCAAGTCCGCGTGGCGCGCAGGCGCTCATTCTCGGCGGCAAAATCAATGCGCTGCTGGAAGGCCGTTTCAATGTATCCTTCGAGGATATTCAGGCGGTAGCGCCTTTGGCCTTGCGTCACCGTTTGCTGCTCAATTTTGAAGGGCTGGCCGAAGGTATCATCACCGATGACATCATTCACGATATGTTGAAATCCGTATCCAAATGAACATTTTGCTCCGCCCGGTTACGCGCGACAATTTTGAAGAATGCTGCAACCTGGAAATTACCGAAGCCCAGCAGGAATTTGTCGCGCCCAACGTTTATTCATTGGCGGAGTCTAAATTTGTCCCGGAATTTGTGCCGCTGGCGATCTATGACGGCGATTTGATGGTCGGCTTCCTGATGTATGGTCGTGACGACCTGGATGGTGTACCCGTCTGGATGCTGCTGCGTTTCATGATTGATTATCGTTCCCAGCGCAAAGGTTATGGTCGTGCTGCGCTCGAACTCTTCATCGAATATGTGCGGGAGAAAACCGATTGCAAAGCGCTCTATATTACCATCATGCCCGGTAATGATGTCGCCCTAAATCTATATTCCAGCCTCGGCTTTGAAGAACGCGGCGACCCTGAAGACGGGGAAATGGTACTGCGCTTTCGCTCTCGCCAGAGGAGCCGGGTTTGAATATCAACCTTCGCGAAATCACCCGCGATAATTGGCGCGAATGTGTCCGCCTCAAGGTAGCTGATGACCAGCAAAAATTTGTTGCGTCCAACGCGGTCTCGCTGGCGCAATCCAAATATGAGCCGGAATGTGTGCCTTTAGCCGCTTATGATGGTGACATCATCGTTGGTTTTGTGATGTACCGTCCTGAGGATTATGGGATTTCCAAACTCTGGTTCATTGACCGGCTCTTGGTCGGCATTCAATATCAGGGCAAAGGCTACGGACGCGCCACGATGGAAGTCTTGATTGCCCATCTAAAATCCGTCCCCGGTTACAGCGCCATCCTGATTAGCTTCGTGCCCGATAATGCTGCCGCCGAAAAGCTGTATTCCAGCCTGGATTTCGTGGATACTGGCGAAATTGACGAAGGCGAGATTGTCTATCGCCTTGCCATAGGAAAAGTCTGAGATGGATTTACTAGCGCGTTTGAGGCGGTTTGCCTCAGCCGATCAATCCGTTCGCCGCGCCGAATTGTTGGCGCTGCTGTGCGAAATGAACGCTCCCTTTATCCATTATCGCGACAAAGTGGGTAAATATTGGCCGGAAAATATCGTCGTTTCGTTTCGGCGAGAAGGCCAGCCTCATTATGTCCTCGGCGCACATTACGACAGTGTGCCCGGAAGTACCGGCGCGAACGATAATGGCGCGGCTGTATGCATCTTGTTGGAAATGATCGAAGCGTTTCTGTCTGTGCCGCCTGCTATTTCACTCGATATAGTCTTTTTTGACCTGGAAGAAATTGGTGTGGCTGGCGGAAATCTCGCTTACATTGAGCATGTGGGTATCCCCAATATATTTGGCATGATAAATCTCGACATTTGCGGTGTTGGCGATACCATACTCGCTGCCCTCGGTATAGACGCGCAATCCGGCGTATTACAGGACGCGCTGGCAGCCACCGTCCAGTCCGGCAAATATGCGATACAGCTTGCGGATCGTATGCCGCAGGGCGATGACCGCATTTTTGAAGGACGTGGGATTCCCACGATTACCGCTTGCATCATCCCTGCCGAAGATATAGAACCCCTTGCGATACTGGTACACGCGATGGAGGATATTGGCAAACCGCCTGATCCCATGCCCTCCATTTTGCAAACTTTTCATGGTGGCAGCCGTGACTCGATTGACTTTATTGAAGAACAGGCGATGACCAAAATGTTGGCCTGGACACGCGATTTAGTGATGCAGTTGCAATAAAAGGAAAGAGTTTATGGCTGACGAAAAACTCTTTGACGAGAAAACCCGCCGCAAAATGGAGCAGCTTATCCTCGTTGCCAGCCGTGTCCGCGCCGGGGCGATGAAGGGTGAACGCCGCTCTATCAAACGGGGCACAAGCATCGAATTTGCTGACTACCGCAATTATGCGCGCGGTGATGATCTACGCCGTTTGGATTGGAATATTTATGCGCGCCTGGATCGCCCCTTCATCAAACTGCTCGAAGATGAAGAAGACCTCGCCGTACACTTGCTGCTGGATACATCGGCCAGTATGGAATGGCCGCAGGATGGCGAGCGTGACCTGAATAAATTTCGTTACGCCCAGCGTCTTATCGCGGGCTTGGCTTATATCTCGCTGGCGACCAATGACCGGCTCATGGTGTCAGCCATCAGCGATGTCCGTCATGATCCATTTGGCCCCGCGCGTGGGCGTGGTTACGGTCTTGCTATGCTCAATTATGTCGGTGGTCTCAAAGCAACTGGAACGACAGACATCAATACTGCCCTTAAAAATTACGCCAATCGCGGCGGTAGGCCGGGATTGTGCTTCGTCGTCAGCGACTTTTTTTCACCAACCGGTTATCTCGATGGTGTGAATACGCTGCTCGGCAAAGGCTACGAAGTCGGCCTGATTCATATTCTCTCACCGGACGAAATTGACCCTCCGCTGGGCGGTGATCTGCGTCTGGTCGATGTGGAAACCGGCAAAGCCCAGGAGGTCACCGTCGATGGCGGTCTGCGCGAACTCTATATGAAGCGTTTTGATGAATGGCGCGAATCCATTCGCGCGGACTGTCTGCGTCGCGGTGTGCATTATGTCACCGT
Organism: Chloroflexota bacterium; assembly: GCA_039933955.1. GTDB lineage: Bacteria > Chloroflexota > Anaerolineae > Aggregatilineales > Phototrophicaceae > CFX2. The sequence continues at coordinate 3,617 of JBDTNB010000075.1, read as the reverse complement.
TGATACGCACACCCCCTGGGAAAAAGTCATCCTCTATAACCTGCGTCGCCTGGGTGCAGTGAAATAGGAAGAAAAAACTTAACGCAAAGGCGCAAAGAGGCAAGGACGCAAAGTGGTAGATGAACGAGAACGAAATCAGCAGGTATATTGTTATTGCCGCGATTGAAGTTCATCGGACATTGGGTGGGCCAGGATTGCTCGAAAGTGTTTATGAGGAGGCACTTGTCTGGGAATTAAAACAGCAAGAATTTGCAGTAGAACGACAGACTAATCTTCCAATTGCTTATAAAGGGGTCACGTTGGCAACTCCTTTAAGAATAGATGTCTTGGTGAATAACTTGGTAATTGTTGAGTGCAAATCAACGGCTGAATACAATTCGATTTTCGAGGCACAAACACTCACTTATTTGCGACTTACTGGTTTGAAACTCGGATTGGTCATTAACTTTGGTTCAAAATATGTCAAACAAGGTATCAGACGGGTCGTCAATGGCTTACCGGAATAGAATCATAAACTCTCACTTTGCGTCCTTGCTTCTTTGCGCCTTTGCGTTGAGTTTTTAAGGTTTTCTTTTTATGTCGCTTTTAACACCCCTTGCGCTGATCGGCGCGCTGCTAGCCATCCCGATTATCCTCATGTACATGCTGCGTCTGCGCCGCCGCGAAGTCGTGGTCTCCACCACGTTTCTCTGGCAGCAGGTTGTCCAGGATAACGAGGCCAATACGCCCTGGCAGCGTCTGCGCCGGAATCTCTTGCTCCTGCTGCAACTCCTGATTCTCGCCTGTATGATCTTCGCGCTGGCACGGCCTTTTATCCTTGTCCCAGCCGTCAGTACCGGGCAAATTGAACTGCTGCTCGATGCCTCCGCCAGTATGAGCGCGACAGATATGCCCGCTGGCGGAACGCGCTTTGATGAGGCCAAGCGGCAGGCGTTGAACATCGTCGATACCCTGAGTCAGGGCGATACGATGACGATTATCAGCGTGTCCGATGTGCCTGATGTGCTCGCTTCAGCGACCAATGATCCGGTTGCCTTGCGTGCGGCCATTAACAATGCCCAACCCAGTCAGGCAGCGGCGGATTGGGTCGCCGCCCTCACATTAGCATCCGCTGACGCGGTAGATTCTTCCAATTTCAATATGGTGATTATCGGTGATGGCGGACTAGGTGACGCCAGCGGCTTACCAGGTGTCCCCGGCAAAATTCGTTATATCCCTATCGGTCAGTCAAGCAGCAACCTCGCGATTACTGCGTTGGCGACCCGTGCCCTGCCGGGTCAATCGCCACAGTTATTCTCGCAAGTGACCAACTATGGTACGAAAGACACCGAAGTCATTTATGATCTGCGCGTGGATGGGGCACTGCTCACGGCTGAACGCTACACTATCCCGGCAGGCAGCAACTTGCCGATAGTGTCGGCGGCGCTCCCCCAAAATTTCACGACTCTTCAGGCGGGGTTGACCCTCCCCACCAATTCTGCTGTGCCAGATTATCTTGCTGAAGACAACAGTGCTTGGGCTGTCGCGTCAGATAGTACCTCCGGACGCATATTGGTGATGTCCCAAAATCGCAATCTGTTTTTGGAGCAGGTATTGCGGAGTCTGCCCGGTCTCCAAGCGTTTCAAGGTGATATAACCCGCCCGCTGCCCACCACTCCCTATGATTTGTATATCTTCGACGGTTGGCTGCCCAAACAACTGCCGGATGGTGATTTACTCATTATCAATCCGCCCAGCAGCACACCCTTGTTTACCGTCGGCGCGGAAGTATCTGGCGCAGCCAATATCATCGTGAATGCTGATGATTCCCGCATGACCTTCGTCGATTTTGGCGATGTCCATATCCTGAAATTTAAATCCGTGACCGGTGCTGATTGGGCGGACAATTTAATCACATCCGACAGCGGCACGCTGCTGATGGCAGGGCAGACCGATGGACGCCAGGTTGCTGTACTGACCTTTGATGTACACGATTCTGATCTGCCGCTGCAAATCACCTGGCCGGTATTGATGTCTAATTTGCTCGAATGGTTCACGCCGCGCGCTGCTTTTTCCGCGCCCAACGGTTTGACTATCGGCCAATCGCTGCCGATTCGCCCGCCGCCGGAAGCCACTGCTGTGCGTGTCACCTTGCCTGATGGGACGCAGCGCAATCTGCCTGTGGGTCGCGAAACCCTGGTTTTCGCCGATACCCAAAATCCCGGTATTTATACAGTCGATATTTTGAAAGATGATAAAGTCATCCAGTCCGCGCCCTTCGCCGTCAATTTATTTTCGCCCACCGAGAGCGACATCACGCCGCAGGCTTCCATTATCTTAGGCAAAAATGTCATCGCGCCCGCCGCGCGTGAAGAAGTCGGCCAGCGTGAATTCTGGCCCTGGGTAGCATTGGCGGCAATTTTCATCTTGCTCATCGAGTGGTATGTCTATCAGCGCCGTTTGCAGGTGCGGACGGTCTTCCGTCCCAACCTTCGCCTGCGCCGTGCCGGATAGTCGTGAATATCGTGAATCGCTATTTTCAACCACCTCACATTGCGTCCTTGCTGCTTTGCGCCTTTGCGTTAAATCTTTTTGCAATGGAAAATGTATGAATCAAGCCATTTCCCGCGCACGCACGATCCCCTATTGGGTGAAGGCTCCACTGATCGCCTTTCTCATCACGCGCCTCGTGGTTTTCGCCGGAGCCTATCTTGCGGATGTGGCACTGCCAATGGTTTCCAACGATGAGCCGCGCGGCGCAATCGGCATCTGGAATCGCTGGGATACCGTCTGGTACAGCGACATTGTGGACAAAGGTTACAGTTTTGACCCTTCCGAGAAAAGCTCAGTCGCTTTTTTCCCGCTGTATCCTTTGTTGATAAGCATCATCAAGCCGGTTATTGGGAATACGGTTGCGGCTGGACTGCTCATCAGCAACCTCGCATTTTTATTCTCGCTGATCCTGCTCTATCGCCTGACCGAGGCGAAATTTGAGAATCGCGCCACCGCCGCCCGAACCATTTTTTACATCGCATCTTTTCCAACTGCTTTTTTCTTTGCCGCAGGGTATACCGAAAGCCTGTTTTTGCTGTTATCGCTAGGGGCGGCCTACGCTGCCCATCAGCGCGGCTGGGGCTGGGCAGCAGTTTGCGGCGCACTGTGCGCGGCGACCCGCTCATTTGGTGTCTTGATATGGCTGCTGATTATCCTGGAATGGCTTGCTTCGCATGGCTGGACATTGGGCACGATTCGCCAACCGGGATCGTGGCAAAAATTGCGTGATGCCGTGCGGACTGATTTTCGCACCCTGTTCATCATTTGCTTGATTCCTGTCGGCCTGCTGGTTTACATGATTTATTTGGGCGTAAAATTCGGTGACCCGATTGCTTTCTGGACGACGCAAGCCGCCTGGGGCTTCACCAACATTGGCCCTGTCGCCGTCATCATCCGTGACATTGGACGGGTTACGCGCGGTGAATTGCCCTATTTTACCTATCTGAACATTCTCGCGTTCCTGGCAGTAATTTGGATATGTGTCTCCATCGGGCGGCGCTTAGGCGCGGGCTATGCCCTTTACGCTTTGTTATCGGTGCTGCTGCCCATGTTCAGTCGGACAGAGAGTATGATCCGGTATATAC
>JBDTNB010000074.1:0-30764 GCA_039933955.1 Chloroflexota bacterium | reverse complement strand
CTCCTATCTTGACGGACGTTTCCCTTTTTTGCCATTTGAATTCACATCAGACGTAATTGAGGATGAACAGCGGCTCCCACATAGCCTGATGCGCACCCTGATTACGGTTGGTTCCGGGTACAAACAGGTTAAAATTGGTGGGGTTCGGCACTGCTGAGTCATCAATGTCGAAGATCACAGTATCTTCGCGGGCGACATCATCTTGTGCCGATACCGCTACAGCGCTTATGGCGAGGATCGAAAAAAGAAATATTAACATCAAGGCAAAACTGATTCGTTTATTACGAGCGGACATGGTCTTCTCCTATACTAAATAATACTTATTGAAATGTTAATCACGCATTCTTTATCGCTCGTTATTGCGGCCTCCTTTCAAAGGTTATACGTGGATTGGTACAGATGTCGAACTCCGTATGCGGAGTTGCGTCGGGATAATTTCTGAGTGAATGTCGCCAGAATAGCCTTCTAGCCGGTCAATTAAGAACTGTGCGGAGCGCTTCCCCATTGTAAAAGGGTCTTGTGCAACGGTTGTTAGCGGTACATCGAGGTGCATAGCCAGATCAGTATCGTCAAAGCCGGCGATGGACATTGCATCGGGAATAGCCAGATTGAGGAGTTTCATCGCACGCATGGCGAGTACCGCGATATAGTCGTTTAGCGCAAAGATGGCCGTAGGGCGTGGCTGTGCGCTTAAAACATAATCCCTAATTTGCTGAAGTTCAATACTTTTTGGGTCAAGGGATGCCTGCCGTGCGTGGCTGGCTCCAATTTCATCTCCGGGTATTCCGATCATCCAGGGATTCGATGTAGCTAGTCCAGACTCTCCCAATACATCGCAATATGCACGGTATCGTTCCACGACGGGCAGCAGTTGCATTTCGTGGTGGCTCAGAAAAACGATGTGCTGGTGACCTATCTCAACCAGATGCTGCATGACCGCCCGTGCACCCCCATAGTTGTCGCTGGTTACAAAATCGCAATCAAGCCCGTGAATCTTACGATCCATCAGAACTACCGGGACGTTTACTTGTTGATAGCGGATGACATTTTGTGGGGACGGTTGTGAGGCTTTAGCATTTGACCAGATCAGCAACCCTGCAATATTATCGGCTTTGATGCGTTGCAGAATCGCGAGTTCTTCTTCCTGATTTTGGCTGGTGCTAAAAATAATTTGGTAGCCGCGTGCTTTTGCTTCTCGTTCGGCTCCATTCAGCATGAGCAGATGATTTTCTGCATCGAAGTCACTGGTCACGAAAGCTATTAACCGGCTTTGGCTTTCTGTACGGGGCACGTTGGAGACAAATGTGCCTTTGCCAGGAAGCCTTTCGATCAAACCCTCCAGCTCAGTTTGTTGCAGCGCAAGCCGAACCGTGCTGCGACTGATGGTGAATTGATGGGTAATTTCATTTTCGGAGGGAATGCGGGTACCACCCGGCCAACGCCCAGAGATGATGAGCTGGCGCAGTTGGTTGTGGAGCTGGATATGGAGCGAAATAACGCTGTTCTGGTAAAGCTGTATATCAGAAACTTTATTCATTTAATTACCAAAAACAATTTTTTTAAGTTTGTACCTACCTGTACATACAATTGAGTATACCAAGTCTGGATTTTTGTGCAAGTCCCCAATTTTATTTGCGCCTCTTAGACAACATCACCACAAAAATCATTTACATCTCTACTCAACAAAGGTAAAAACCAGAACCTCTTCCCGTGCATGATCGCTCACTAAGCCCTGATATTCATACAATTCGTGTATATTGTCCTTTCAAAAGTGAATCTCCTTGTGCGATTTGTATAAATAAAGACTGCCACTCCATTTCCTGTCATCTTTTTGGCTACTTTGACATATTTTTGTGCCCTGCATTCTACATATAATCTGGCATTATTTTTTTATGGGGTAAGTAGACAATTGGGCTTATGAAACTTTGTTGACTATTGAATTGAGACAATCTGCATAAATTCAGTACACTGCCGCCCATCGAACACATTTTTTGCCCTGGAGGGAATAGGGAATGAAGAAACATAATCGGCTATGGCGACGGCTGCTCGCGCTCGCCATCGCATCTCTGGTACTGGCGGTTTTTGGCACGCCCGTACATGCACAAGATGCCGTACCAATGGCAACACAAGCTTCGGTTGATACGACGTGGGTGCTGCTGACTGGTTTCCTGGTATTTTTTATGCAGTGCGGTTTCGCCATGCTGGAAACCGGGCTGATTCGCCAAACCAGCGCCGTCAACGCGCTCCTTGAGAATTTCATTGATGCCGGTATCACCGCAGTTGCCTTCTGGGCAGTAGGTTTTGGTATTGCATTTGGCACCAGCGCAGGTGGCCTCATTGGCACATCCAATTTCTTCCTGAGTGATGCGGTCAAATTTACTGGCGGTGCAGTAGCATATGCTCAAACCGGTACAATCGATACCCTGTCATTCTTCTTCTTTCAATTTGCGTTTGCTGCTACGGCCAGCACGATTACTACCGGAGCAATGGCGGAACGCACTGACTTTGTCGGCGACCTGATCTACAGCGCGATTATGGGCGCAATCAGCTATCCGATCATCGTTCACTGGATATGGGGCGGCGGTTGGCTCGCTCAAATGGGTTTCCACGATTTCGCTGGCAGCACCGTTGTACACACCGTCGGTGGTGTAACCGCCCTGGTAGGCGCATACATTCTCGGCCCGCGCGTTATACGTTGGAGCAAAGACGGAAAGTGGTTACCCCTTCCTAAAGCTCATAACCTGGGTCTGGCAACCATTGGTACGATGATTCTGTGGTTCGGCTGGTACGGCTTTAATCCTGGTTCTACGCTCGGAACAGGCAACACTGGTTTGATCGGCTTGGTTGTTTTGAACACAACCCTCGGTGCGGCAGGTGGAACTATTGCCTGTATGCTCTTCCAGTATATGCGCTCGAAGAAGTGGGATCTGGTCTATACGTTGAATGGGTCGTTGGCCGGTCTGGTCGCCATCACAGCGGGCTGTGCGTTTGTTGCACCCTGGGCAGCCCTGGTTATTGGTCTGGTAGCTGGCGTCGTGGTTGTCCTAGCCGCGGATTTCATCGAACGTATCCGCATTGATGACCCGGTTGGCGCGTTCGCCGTTCATGGTGCGTGTGGTATCTGGGGTACGCTTGCCATAGGTCTGTTCGGTCAGCCTGGTTTGACCTTCGCCCCGGCGGGTGTTGATGTCGCCACCCGTGCAGGTCTTTTCCTCGGCGGAGGTTTTGGATTACTTGGCGTACAGTTCATTGGTTCACTAGCAAGTGTTGTTTTCACCGCCGTCTTCGCCTTTGTGATGTTTGGTGTACTGAAAGCCGTTGGGCGGCTGAAAGTGAACAAGATTGTCGATGACGTGACTATCTTCATCGACGACTTTGAACATGCCGCAACCGTTATGCCTGACATTCGCCCTCCGGTTGAAATCATCGACGGAGTAGCCGTAAAAAGCCCAGCTCCCGCTGCTGGAGATTAAGTCGGAAGCGCGTTCAGATTATTTGTTAAAGCGGGAGAAACTTCTCCCGCTTTAATATGTTAAGTGTATGGAGTTATCCGAATTGCTGGAATCATCATCCCTGGGTATTGCCGCAATCAGCATCATACCCGCTTTCCTAGCTGTGCTCACCTCCCTTGTCCACAAAACGATGCCCAAAATTCCACAAGCATGGATAATTGTTGCATTTATCGGTGGCTTGTTTATTTGGTTGTTGACATTTATGCCAGCCATCACCCAGATGGGTGTTATTACGCTCGCGATTCCCTGGGTTCCGGAGTTAGGACTAACATTATCTCTCTACTTGGATGGTCTGTCGCTCCTGTTTGGTCTGATGATTCTGGGTATTGGCGCGATGATTGTCATCTACGCCAACTACTACTTTGAAGATGCCGACGATTTAGGCCGCTTTTATGGGCGGCTGTTGGCCTTTATGAGCGCCATGCTGATCGTTGTGCTCGCTGGTAACGTTCTGACATTATTCATCGGGTGGGAACTTACCAGTGTTATTTCGTTTTTATTGATTAGTTTCAATCGCGAGAGCGAGGATGCGCGCAAAGGCGCATTACAGGCCCTGATCGTTACCGGCGGCGGTGGTCTCGCTTTAATGGTTGGTCTGGTGCTGCTGGGGACAGCCGCCGGATCAATGGAAATCAGCCAGATTCTTGCCAATCCCAGCTTGCATGAACATCCCTGGTATGCAGCATTCACAATTTTGATTTTGATAGGCTGCTTCACCAAAAGTGCGCAGTGGCCTTTTTATTTCTGGCTGCCGGGGGCCATGAGCGCACCCTCGCCTGCCAGCGCCTATTTGCATTCGGCAACGATGGTCAAGGCGGGCATCTATTTACTGCTGCGCCTATACCCGGTCTTAGGCGATACACCTCTTTGGCACAACGCACTCTTGTCAATCGGATTGGTGACAATGCTGTTGGGTGCATTTCTGGCACTGCGCCAGCGCGATCTCAAAGCGGCACTCGCCTATTCTACGATTAGCCAATTGGGAATCCTGGTCGCTTTAATCAGCCTGCCAGACGGCGAAGGAATTACAGCCGCATTGGTCGGCATTTTGGCACATGGTTTATATAAAGCGGCGCTTTTTCTGACCGTTGGTGCTGTTGACCATGCCGCAGGGACACGTGATTTGAGCGGTTTAGGGGGTCTGGCACGGAAAATGCCGGGATGGGCAGTCGTGGCCGTACTCGCAGGATTATCGATGGCCGGACTTCCGCCCTTGCTGGGTTTCGTTGCCAAAGAATCGCTCCTGGATGCTATGCTTGAAAGTCCGCTGGCAATAATCGTCATCCTCATCACGGCTGCACTTACGATTGCGTTGGCGCTTATTGTGATGTGGGACGTGTTTGGCGGTCAGAATTTAAAACCACATCATCTGCATGAGTCGCCGCGTGGTTTGCTGATCGGCCCAGCCGCCCTGGCTGGAGGGTCTCTGCTTGGTGGTCTCGGACTACAAGCTTTGATAGTGCCACTTGTGCGTTTGGGTGCTCCGGGCGAAGTGCATTTGTCGCTTTTTTCGGGAGTAAATACACCATTCTTATTAAGCTTGGTTGCGATTGGCGGTGGGGTAGGTGTTTTTGTAACCCGCCAGACCTGGCGCCTATGGCCTGTTTTTACAATCCCCAGTGGCTCAGAAATTTATCAGCGCATTGTCGGTTTGTTTGAACGGGTCGGCGATCTGGTGCTGCGCACTCAGGGCGGCAAATTGCGCTACTACCTCATCGCAATTCTATGTAGTGTCATCCTGCTACAGGCGACGGCAGGTTTAGGTCATGTAATCGGTTTGCCGCTGGTCTGGGAATTTGGTGGCACGATTGATCTTTTAAGGGTACTGCTGCTGGCGCTCGCACTTGTCATGATGCTGGCAAGTATCGTGTTTCGAAGTCATCTGCTGGCCGCGTTGTGCCTGGGTATGGCAGGGTATAGTGTTGGCGGCATTTTTTTAATTGAGCCTGCACCGGATGTCGCGTTGGTGCAGTTCATGGTAGAGACACTCGGTACGGTACTGCTGATTGTAATGCTGGCGCGTATTAATGCAGATCAACGCAAGCAGGCAATGGAATCGCTATGGAAACAATCGCGCTTTGGCCTGATTCGCGATGTCGTTATTTCGATATTGATTGGTGTAGGCGTTACCTTGTTTGCACTGGCGGCCCTCAACAGCCGCCCGAAACCGGAGAGTATCGCCACATGGCATCTTGAAAATGCGGAACGATTAATGGGTTTTACCGATGTAGTAGGGGCAATCGTCACCGATTTTCGCGGTATGGATACCATCATCGAAATTACGGTTTTCAGCATTTCGGCACTGGGTGTACTGACGCTCCTCGCCAAACCGGCGGCGGCAGCACGTTGGCCCCGGCGCGTCTCAACGGCCTTCACAGGCTTGCGCTGGAATATCCTGCAACGCGGTATTGAACCCGATAAAACCGTTGCCGTCGGACACGTTGATATTAATCTTGACGATCACCATCTGACAGATGATTTGTTTGTTGCTAATTTCTCCACACCCCTAACCCGCGTTATTGCACGCATTTTGCTGCCCTTTGCCTTTCTCATCGCCTTATCGCAGTTATTGTACGGCGGGGATGGCCCTGGCGACGGCTTCACGGCTGGCGTGATTAGTGGACTTGGCGTGGCGTTATGGTTCATTGTGTTTGGGTATCACGAGGCTCGCGAAATGTTAGGATGGCTGCGCGCCCGCTGGCTGATTGGTCTGGGTGTGGGATTAGTCATCGCCAATGCGGCGTTTCCCATGCTCCTGGGACAGCCGTTCCTCGCCCATCTCAATGTTGACATTACGCTGCCTGCGAATTTGCACCTGTCTTCGACACTGGTTTATGAAACGGGCATCTTCTTGACGGTGCTGGGCAGTGTCGCAACCGTCATGGAAGCCATTGCATATCCAAAGGAAGTGGAGCTGTTATGAATATTATCTTTGCCCTGGCAACTGGGGTGATGTTTGGTTTAGGAGTTTTTCAACTCCTGCGCCGCGATATGGTGAAAGCAGCGATGGGTTTTTATGTCCTGTTCACTGCCATTAACCTGTTCTTCTTTGCGGTGGGCGCGTTCAATGGGCAGACGCCCGCCTACACCCAAAATGTCAATAAAACTGTTACTAGTGATCCGCTGGTTCAAGCGCTCATCCTGACAGCGATTGTCATCAGTTTTGGTTCCTATGCCATATTGCTCGGACTGATATCGGCGTCTGCGCGGCGTTACAAAACCGCCGACCTGGATACGCTGGATCGGCTAAAAGGGTAGATAATGCCAAATAACCCGCTCGTTCTTGTTCCGATTTTTGTGCCACTTGCAAGCGCTGCGCTCTGTGTGCTGACAGCGCGCTATCTTCGTATCCAGCACATTATCGGTATGACTGCTACTACCCTGGCTTGGCTGGCGAGTCTGGTCATCGTATTTATGAATTGGAGTGATGGCCTGCAACTTTATCGTATCGGCGGCTACGCGCCGCCTTACGGTATCGTCCTCGCGCCGGATATGCTATCGGCCCTTTTTGAACTGATGGCAACCACCGTTGTCGCTTGTGGCACGCTGTATATCCTGGGCTGCCGCGACAAATGTATTTCCTATCCAGCATTTATGCCAATTTTCCTGTGCATGGCTGCGGGGTTGAACGGTGCATTCTACACAGGTGATATATTCACTTTTTTCGTCTTCCAGGAACTCATGATTATGTCCTCTGTGGTTTTGGTTGCCATTTCGGACAACCGCCTGGGGGTCGAAGCCGCCATCAAATATTTGCTCATCAGCGCGATGGGATCGCTGTTCCTTCTAATGGGCATCGCCGCCATTTATGCCACCTTTGGCACGCTCACCCTTGCCGACATTGCGCGTTTGCTCCAAAGCGGTCAGCGCCCGCTGCTGGCGCAGGTCGCCGCAGTCGTATTGATGTGTGCGTTTTTGCTCAAGAGCGCTGTATTCCCATTTCATTTCTGGCAGCCAGATTTTCATACCGCAGCGCCGACTCCGGTTCACGCGGTTTTGTCATCAGTGGTCGTCAAAGTGGGTGTATATGGTCTGATTCGATTGACTATGCTGTTGTTCATAGAAGAAGCGCCACTTGTGCGAAATCTACTACTCCTGCTTGGGATTATTGGCATATTCTTCGGCGGTCTGGCCGCGTTGCGAACTTATGATGCCAAACGCATGTTGGCTTATTCTACTTTCGGCCAAATCGGATTTATCTTGCTCGGTATTGGTTGGGGGACGCCTTTGGCCCTTGTCGGCGCGATTGTCTACGCTTTCAACCACTCCTTTATCAAATCCTCGCTGTTGATGATGACCGGCGCAGTTGCCAGTCGGATGCCGAATAAGAGCGCCAGTCTCGCCGATATTGGTGGTGCGGGTCGGCATATGGGCGTTATCAGTGTTTTATATCTGCTTGGTGGTCTGGCTCTCACGGGCATCCCACCGTTGAATGGATTCATTAGCAAACTCACGATTGTCCAGGGGGGCATTCAAGCCCATAGTTGGGTCATTCTGGGTTTGGCGGTAGGTGCTGGACTCATTACCTTACTCTATATGACCCGTACTTGGCAGCATATTTTCCAACGCACCCCAGACGAACATCTGAAGTTGAAACCCGTCGGCGACAGCATATTGGCTCCTGCTCTATTGGTTGGTTTGTGCGTGCTGCTCGGTTTGTACGCAATACCAGTAATTCAGGCGGCGACCATCGCCGTCAACCGACTAGGTGATCCCAATATCTATATTCGTGGTGTGTTGGGCGGATGATTGTCACATCTAGCCTAAATCCCTGCAATTTTTTTGGTCGCTTTTGCACTTAGCATTGCTAGGTGCTTAATGGTCAAATTGGAAAATATCTAAATCTGTTTTTTGCAGGTTGCCCGACCATTCTGAACATCCACATTTGTGATGTATTGGGAGGAGAAGAAATGATTGTAACGTTACTTTTCGCGGCTCCAATGGCCGTTGTATGGATGATAATTACTTCCAGCATCAGCCCTGGTAGCTTTTTGGTCGGCTTTCTACTTAGCTCTGCCATACTCCAGATGCTTAAATTACAGGAAGTTGAAATCAACTATCGCAGATTGCCTGATCAATTAGCAGCTCTGGTGGTCTATACCTTTACGCTGGCTCGTGACATCTGGATGTGCAGCGTTGATGTCGCCAAGCGTGTTTTGAACCCCAACATGCCCATGAATCCTGGAATTATCGCTGTTTACACCCAGGATAAGGATGAAAGCGATTTTACAGCCGCGTTCAGCGCGCATGGTATCACTATTACTCCTGGTGAACTGGTTGTTGATTTTGACGGCAGCCATACGATGTATGTTCACTGCCTCGATGTCGAAGCTTCATCAAATAATGCTGTCTCAGCCCAGACTAAACGCCTCAAGCTGCTGCGCCGTATTCTGGGTAAGGACTAGCAATCTATGTCTCCACTCTTTCAGTTGAGCATTCAAGCCGCATTGGTTGTTTTGATGGTACTCATTGTGCCATGTGCCTATCGTGTTTGGATCGGGCCGAGCGCGGCTGACCGCCTTCAGGCTACTGATGCTATCACCACGCTCTTAATTGGGATCATTATTGTGCTGGCGCTTATGCGCAGTATGGTCATGTTCATTGATGTCGCAATTGCACTTGCTGCGTTCGCCTTCATTGGCACGCTCGCCCTCGCCCGCTATATCTCAGAAGGAAAGGTTTTCTAATCATGGAAATTATTGGCTTAATTGTGTTATGGGGTGGAATTGGATTTTGTGTCGTTGGTGTTCTGGGTGTGATACGTATGCCGGATTTATACTGCCGTCTCCACGCATCCGGTAAAGTATCAACCGTTGGCCTGTGTGGGCTGCTGCTGGGTACAGCAATCATTATGCCGTCGGCGGCTCTTAAACTGCTTGCGCTGGCAATTTTCGCCGTGTTGACGCTTCCTGTAAGCACGCACGCGATTGCAGCGGCCTCATATCGTCATGGTGTACCGATGGGTCAAGTCGTCCGTGATGATCTGGCAAAACATATTGAATATGCTGATACTGCAAAGCTGACCGAAGAACAATCCGCTGCCTAAAGGACAAAAATGGCAACTCCATATTTGGGGATATCTAAGGGATCAATTCGCGTGAATTGATCCCTTTTCATTTGATTACAGAGTTTGCAGTACATCTTGCAAATTCAGTGTCCCGCTGAAAATGCCATCCAGCATTCCTTGAACCAGTTTGTGCAGCGCTGTCTGCTCTTTCCGCAGCGCTAAGAGCGCCTCGTCATGCGTCTCCATTAAACCAACGAATTTTCGCTGTTCATAGAGCGTAGGTAATGGAATCGGTAAATTCTGCAAAATGGTTTTCAGGTCGTACCGAGTTCCGGAAACGGCTTCCAACAACGTTTGTTTTTGACTTTCCAGAAAATAATATAAAAATCGGTTGTCCACTTCATCTGTAGGTACAATTCCAATTCCCTGAACATCCGGGTCGGATTTGCCTAAAATAATTTTATCGGGTGCTAGAACTGTGAGACCGAAATCACTCGATAAATTAGGGCCGATTTCAGCATAATCCCGTAAAGTGCAATGCTCCCAGGACGAGTTTTTTTTCTGGAACCAATCCTGTATTACACCAGATCGAATATCGGATATGCTCGAAAACATCTCGGCGGTATGTTCCAGAGCAGAATGAGTGTGTCTCCACACTTCTGCGATTCGGAATTGATCTTCTGTGGACGGCAGCGGCATCGAAATACCGGCAAACTGTTGGACGATTAATCGCCCGTACATCGTACACGCCGCGAAGGATGCCTGCCCGAATAATTTTGTTGAAAGGTATGCCGCGAAATATTCGTGATTTAGGGCGGGGCGAATATCAAAACTAAGATAACCCTTAGCCACCACTGCTCCATCCAGTTCCGGGGGCACGATTCCCCATATTTTTCGGTTAGCGTGCATTTTGGAAATCAGGAATTGTCCGCTGTGGATAAGTCGCTGCTGTTTATGCGGGAAGTCGAAGCCGCGCTTGACCCCTTTGAGTACCACGCCATGAGGATATGGCAGCAGGGTTGCCTGTTTATAAACATTATGTTCGCTTACCGTGATTGGCATCGAAGTGATCCGAAGTAGGTCACGGAGGGGTATCCAATTCCAGTTCATTGCAGCGACGGCTTATCCTGGGAAGGCTTTATCGGATAATCCAATTCCGCTAGGTTTTGCATTAAGCGGGTGACGGCGGCTTCGCGTTTTTGGCTTGCAATGTGATAGCGGTTGAGCGCAGATGCTATATCAAAGGGTTGTGTTATTTCACCAAAATCCGGATACCGCTCAATGCTCAAATTGTAATTTTGATCTTTGATTTCGCTGATGTGGATGACGCGCGTGAATTGAGACGTCTCCCCCCAGCTCTCAAAGGCTTGGACAATTGATTGAATATCCACATTCTGAAGTTCATTGTGCCATGCGTGTGGCAAAAAGTTGGAGGGAACTCGGATAAATAGAACTTGTGAGCTGCGACCTGCTGGTTTTTTCTTGTTGAAAATGAACACTACCGCAGAAGTATTTGTGCCATGCAGAAGTTTGGGCGGTAAATTGATGACCGCTTCCAGCCAATCGCGCTGCAAGATTTGATGCCAGAAATCCTGATGATCCTGCTGCAAAATAGAAGCAGGGGCAAGTATTGCGGCACTGCCGGAAGGCGATAACGATTCAACGGCGTGTTCTAAAAACGCTTGGGTCATCTGGTTCGTTTTGGTTCGGTTTCCCGGATCAAGCGATAAAGGTATATTTTGCAGGACAAGATCAAATGTATCCGTGCGCGCTTCCATATCTCGAAGCGAGTCGCCGTGTTCAATGGTTGCGTTGTCAATCTGGTGTGCAAGTATATTCATATTGCAGATTGCCCAGATGTCCTGTAATTTTTCGCGACCATAAAATTGAGTCGATTCTAAATTGCCACCGTGCTGCCTTATATAGTGGGCAGCCCCAATCAGCATCCCGCCTGTGCCGACAGTTGGATCATAAATGGACATACCTTCGCGGGGCTTTGTGATGTCGATAAGCAGATTCACCAAAGAACGAGGAGTGTAAAAGGCTACACCTTGTTTGACGGTCATCTTAGCGAGCAGCGAAAGCCAATATTCAAAAGTATTGCCGAAATTTTCGGAATTTATAAAGGCACTGGTGTGTTCCTGAAGATAATCGAGATGACGTCTGAATTCCAACATATCGGCATCTGGGATTTGGGTTTCCGGGATCGCCCCCTCTAATATCCCCGTGAGCGTCGGGTGAATCGCTTCGAGGTTCGAAAACGCCTCAGCTAATTCTGACTGAAGATATTTTTGTTTTCCGTGAAAATTGTGCCGTGATGCTGTGGGGTGGAGATTGACGGTTCGCGGTATAGCCCTCGTCCCTCTGTCCGCATAATAGAAGAAAAGGGTCGCTAGTATAAAGTAACGATAAGTGGTGTATTGAAGACTGTTCTTCAGGACTTTAACACTGCTTATCAGGTTTTTTTTGAGTTCTGATTTTTTTAGATTTTGCATGTAGTGCTGGCAGAAATTCGCTGTAGAAAGATTTCCCGTCTAAAAAAGCACCAAAATGCTACTCCTTTTTGTAAGATTTAACCAGTAAGCTTTAGCCGACCCACTCGTATACCCATTAACGAGATTTTAATTGAGCCAGTCCATCCCTGAGTTCTTGTGTGGGATCATGGTCGATAGCGTGATTTTCCACACTTATGTCATGGGTGTAGCCAATCGCTCTTAGCGCATCAAGACAATCCTCAATCGGCACAATACCTTTTCCGTAACCACAGTTGGAGTGACCTTTCCCTGCCAGCACATCTTTGAGATGAATGTGCCTAAGATGGTCTCTCAAATCAAAGATGGCTTGCGCCGGGTCATAACCTTGTGTGGCGTACCAACCCGTGTCAATTGCCGTGCCAATATGCCCATCCGCACTATTCCCGATTTTCGCTAACATCTCCTTCGGATGTTTCTCTGGGTGATTTTCAATCGCCAGTTTGAGCTGATATTCTTGTAATTTCTGGATCACAAAATCGCGATCTGTGAACAGCAGCGGCAGCGTGCCGCTTAACAAAGACGTTCCGACGCTGAGCGCCAAACGGCAGGCACTTTCAAATTCTGCGCGTGTTTCGCCAAATTCTCCACCCAAACTCGTCACCTGTATCTGATATTGCTTCAACAGTGAATCGGCAAGTTGATGATGTTCAGATGTTGCCCAGGCCCAATTAAGCTGCCCCACCGTCCAGATGTCGATAGCGGCAAACCCCAGCGATTTCACTTGTTCCAATAGCTGCTCAAAGCGTACAGAAAATGTATCAATCGGTTGATAATAGTAGTTCGCGGCGGCGACACTTTGCGACCAATCAACGTGATAGCCCACTTGCTGCCCCACAAAACTCGAACCGTTTAATGAGATAAGATTCAACGGGCTGCCTCGCCGCTCAGGCCGCTAGGTTGGTAGTGGGCGAATACTCGCTGAAGCCATTCAATATCGCGCCGTCCATCGTCGACAGTGGTCAATGGCTCGACATTTTCGACAACACAGTGGTGAAATGCCAGGAGTTCTTCCCTGAATGCTTCATTGTAAGAAGCGATAATGCGCTTTTCGTAGGAAGCGCCATTTTCCATACCTTCAAAAATAATAGGTGTTGGAAAGTGCCGCAAGTAGGGCGATGGAAACTGAATACGAAGCCGATGTGCCGATGACATGAGGGCGATTTCTTCAAAATAATTGCGGAGCTTTTCAAGATATGTCCACGTAAACACCACGCGCGTTCGTTCCCCATATGCCAGAATGGTGGTGATTGACGGCTCATTTTCGCTAGTCGGCCAGATGTCGGTAAACACTACGCGATCTGGTTCACCCATGAGTCCGCGCAAGGCGTTCATGTCGTGAACCATGCTGCCGAGCAAAATATTGCCGTAGACTTTGCGCAAAGTCGCGGGTAACACGCGCCCTACGGCCTCGTCATATAGTGCCTCTTCAGCGCCAATGAGCGGCGATAACACATCCGCCGGGATGTCGTTAAACCGCAAAATGCCGTGAATGCCCAGGTAATCATCTTCTGCGGGGTGCAGCGTATTGATCTGGATGTAGCGTACATCCTCCATGCCTTGCAGCAGCCCTTGTGCTACGCGATAGCCTGGATCATAGCGTTTCATGTAGGCCACCATGACTTTGACATTAGCCCTTTTGGCGGCTTCGGCAATCGCGTTGGCCTCGCGCAGGGTATAGCACAGCGGTTTTTCGACCAGCACATGTTTTCCCGCATCAATCGCGGCAAGTACCGGCGGGGCGTGGGTTCCACCGTTCAAGACCAGTACCGCGTCTAAATCTTGCTTCACAAGATCATGGAAATCGGTAAATTGCCGTTCAGTGGGGACAGCATAAAGTTGACCGATAGCCTCTAACAATTTTGGTGACAAATCGCTGATGGCCTGAATATGAAAATGGGTTGGCAGACTGCGTAAGAAGGGCAGGTGCATCATTTGCGCAATGCCGCCACAGCCAATCACACCTACTCGTAAAACTCGTTCGCTGGACATCAAATAAGACCTTTCTAAGAAGGAGTTGATTTTTCTGGCAGACAATCGAGTGTGCCGTGTTTATGATCCGCCTGCTGCTATAGCTACTCGGCTTACCTCTATAGGCGCTGCATCATCCCGGTAGACCAGGTAACGGGTTGGGACAATAGATAACGTATCACCCTCATTCAGGTTTATCGACTTTGAGACAAAAATTTTGAGTTCGCCCAGGTCAGGGACATCAATCAGCACCTTACGATAATGACCGAGATCCATCACCTGATCTACACGCGCCTTCCAGACCGTATCGTTTTGAGTATCCGTGTCGGAAACGATAGCCAGGTCTTCTGGACGCAAAGCAACTGTGACATCGCCATCTGTTTTGAATCCTTCAGGTGCGGCCAGTGTTTTCCCGCCGATATGCAGCACATCGCTTTGTGCTGTCGCTTTCAATAAATTCATCGCGCCGATGAAATCAGCAACAAACAAACTTTGCGGATTCGAATAAATTGTGCTCGGATGGTCGATTTGTTCAATGCAGCCACCGCTCATGACCGCGATGCGATCCGCCAACGACAGGGCTTCTTCCTGGTCGTGGGTGACGAAAATAGCAGTAATTTTCAAGCGGCGCTGAATGCGTTTGAGTTCTTCACGGAGTCTGACGCGCAAAATAGCGTCCAGACTGGAAAAAGGTTCATCGAGCAGCAAAATTTTTGGCTCCAGGACAATCGCCCGTGCTAACGCTACACGCTGCTGCTGTCCGCCGGAAAGCTGTGCCGGATAGCGGGTTTCGTAACCCGCTAAACTGACTAGCGCCAGCGAATCTTTGACTTTTTGCTCGATGACATTTTTGGGTAGGTGGCGCAGCCCTAACCCAAAAGCGATATTGTCATAAACCGTCATATGCGGCCACAACGTATATTTCTGAAAGACCATCGCCGTCGGACGTTTATTCGCAGGCAGCGCGGCAATCGACTCGTTGTCAATTTGAATATCACCACTGGTCAACGCTTCAAATCCGGCGATCATACGCAGCAGGGTTGATTTGCCACAGCCGGATGGCCCCAGGATGCACATGAATTCGCTGTCCTGAACTGTGAATCCGACATCATTGACTGCCGTTACAGTCCCGAAGCGTTTGGTGACGTTAACAAGGTCGAGTCTCGCCATGAATTACACCCCAAAACCGGCGGTCAAATAGCCGCCGCGCAATAACCGTTGTGCCATTAACAAAAGGATCAAAGAGGGTAGCCACAAGACGACGGAAACAATCGCGCCGTACTGCACAACCAGTTGGCTGTTGATGAGCGAATACATCAATACTGGCATCGTGACCACGCGCGGCAATCCAACCAGCAAGGCCCCCTGCGCTTCATAGAATGTGTTCACAAAAGTGAGCAGGAGAGCGGCGCTCAAAGCGGGCATCACCATCGGCAGTGTAATTTGTATAAAAACCCGCAGCGGCGATGCGCCCACATCCAGTGCAGCTTCTTCCAGCGAACGATCCACCCCCTGGAAGGCTGCCGAGGGAATCCAGATCATCAATAACAATGTATTGACCAACTGGATCATGATCACACCCGGTACTGTGCCGATGAGATTCAGCCGGAAGAAAATGACCGCGATGCTGACGTAAAGTCCGAAGCGTGGAAAAGCATTCGTCGCCAAAAAGGACAGCAGCAAAACTTGTCGCCCGCGAAAACGCATTCGTGCAAAGGCATATGAGGCAGGCAGACAGATGACCGCCGATAATGCTGTGACTGTTAAAGCCAGAACAATGCTGAAGGGTAGCGCTTGTGTAATGTCGGCGCGCTCAAAAGTCTTCTGCCAATAGGTCAATCCAAATTGTGTTGGGACGAGTGAGGGATACTTCCATTTTTCAGCGAATGCCCACAATACCACTGAATATAATGGCCCTAAAATCACCAGCGCCAGCACAATGAGCGCCAGGATGCCAAATCCGTCACGGCGAATCATTGCCGTGAAACTGCGGCGTGTGCTTCCCCAAAAATTGGTCGGGAGCGCGGTTTGTGCAGTGCTCACTCGGATTCCTCCTGTTGGATTCGCTGGCTGGCAACTGTCCGCACGTACAACAAACCGATCAATGAACAAATAAGGAAGGTGATGACAGCCTGGGTTTCAGCATCATCTGGACGGCGATACTGCCCAAAGGTTTGCTGCATGAATACGCCCATCATTTGTGGTGCGGCGGGGCCGAGCAAATAAGGGACAGTGTAGCTGCCGAAGATGCCCAGAAAGTTGAGCGAAAAAGCAATCAGCACCGGACGGATGATGAGCGGCAGAATAATCCGCCGGAAAATTGTCCAGTCGCCCGCGCCCACATCGCGCGCGCATTCAATCAGTGAGTCGCTGACCTGTCGTAATCCAGCAGTGAGTATAAGTACCGTAAACGGGATGGATTCCCATACCAGGCCGATGATGATGGCCTCCGGTTTGAGATACGGCGTGCGATAGCCTGTAGCCCCAAATACACTTAAGACACTTTCCAGTGTTCCCCGTGTGCCGAGAAAACGGATCAGCGCGTAGCAAAGGATGATCCCTGGCACGAACAATGGGAACAGCACCAATATTTGTACGGCTGCGGCGATCCGCCCCTGCGCAAAACGCAAATATAGTGCCAGCGGGAAACATACAATAAAGATGACAACCAGCGTTAGCAGCACCACCTGAAACGTGAATACTAGGTTGGAAACACTGATTGGGTCTTGGAAGAATGCCACATACCGCGATAGTGATAACCCTGGTTGCCCGGAAACATCAACCGTTAGTGTGCGGATGATGGATTGCAGCGCTGGGATAAAAATCAGCAGAATCATGAGTAACAACGGCGGTGCGACCAGCATATACGCGATGTACGGTATACGAGATCGCCGCCCGGAAGATGCTGTGGAGGAAGTCGGAAGGGTAGTCATATAGGATAAAAGTCTAAGAAAAATTTCAAGTTATTTTACCGGAATGGGCTGAATAGTGAACCAGTATAGAACAAGTAGGGATAACAATTGTTATCCCTACGGTTCCCTATCGCGGCTATAGGCTTGTGCAACTTAACCTGGAAAAGTTGACCAGATTAGTCGCTGTTCTTGTCGATATTGGTTGCGACGTTGTTGTACCAGCCTTCGACCATCGCCGCGCCATAATCGCCACCCGGCCAGGTGGGTACGGTATCGGTGATAACATCAGTAAATTGCTTTTGCAGATCGGCGGGCAGGGCATCCCAACTAATCGCCGGGAAACCACCAACTTCGTTGACAACCGATTCTTGTATCTGCTCAGATAGGACGAAGTTTGCCAGCGCCAACGCACCTTCTTGATTAGCTGCATTGGATGGAATACCTGAGTAGGCATAG
The DNA here is from genome assembly GCA_039933955.1 of Chloroflexota bacterium. Classification (GTDB taxonomy): domain Bacteria; phylum Chloroflexota; class Anaerolineae; order Aggregatilineales; family Phototrophicaceae; genus CFX2. The sequence continues at coordinate 13,375 of JBDTNB010000074.1, read as the reverse complement.
CCTCCGGTGAAGGGTAGATCTGTAAGTTGAGCAAGTTTTGTCGTTTCGGGCAGCAGGTCATTATGGATGGCCTGGAGTGTCTGATCTGACCACGCGGTAATCATGTTCACCGAACCATTGGCGAACAATTCAAGTACCGGTGTGTTGCCTGCGGGGTAGGCTCCGTTTTCGTAAATCGAATCGTGGATGCTGCTCAACAAATCCCATGCTTTCGGGAATTGATCGATCAGTTCTTTCTTGGATTCACCCGGAACGAACAGCGAGGGGTCTTTCCCGGTTACCTCGAAAATCGCGCGTGTGACCATTGCCGCGCCGCTGCCACCACGGTCAGGGCGGTTGTAGACGAACTGACCGGGATGATCCTTGATCCACTGAATCAGGTCAGCATAAGTTTTGGGGACTTCATCTTCCTTGACGAATTCGCTGTTGTAAGCCAGCAGCACCTGCGAACCACGATAGGGAATTTCCTGGGGCAGACGGTTGGTCGCCTCAACCACATTGGCGATGTTGGGTACATTATCTTCGGTGATTTCCAGGAACAAATCCGAGTCAACCCATTCTTTCACCGAATCGACGCCGATGGTCTCGAAATAATCCACCTGTGGGTCATCGCCGGTTGTGAGGGCTGCCAATGCGCGGTTAGCGATGTCAGTATTGCCGCCGCCAACGCCGCGCACCAGGGTCAGTACCACTTTGTACTGCGGATTTTCTTTTTCGAAAGCGGGGATGATAACATTTGTCCACCAATCGGTGATATTGGTGTCGGAATCTGAATAGACATAGATTTCGCTGGGTGCTTTATCTTGTGCGCCGACAATATGGGCGCTGATAGTCAACAAGAGCGCAAATACCAAAACGATCCTAAAATGACGCATGATTAATCCTCTCTATTTGTGAACCTACGATGACAGGATGATAACCGTCGTCCTGTTTATCCAGGTTAAAAAGCGTGTATTTTTATGTTAAATTTTATCGACGGTTTTCAAAATATACATTATAGTGTTGCACGTTACAAGGAATCCAAATTTGAGAAAAATAATACAAGTATTATCCTTCGCGTATGAACAGGATTTTGTGTCATGACCTTTCAAATTGTTCATCATATGGCTGCCCTTGATGGCAGCCCAAATCCTCCCAATTCACTTGCTGCCATTAAACAGTGCTTACAGGCGAAAGCGCCGGTAGTTGAGGTTGATATTACGCCGTTGGCAGGTGATGATTTCTTACTCGTGCATGATGCCACTCTCGAATCAGAGACAACTGGGAGTGGGGCGGTCAGCAAATGCCCTCCCGCTCAGACAAAAAACTACCGTCTAAAGTATCGTGATACTGTAACCGAACACGCTCCGGCATTATTAACTGAAGTTGTGAAGGCGTTTCTGACGTATCCGGGCGAAACCCGTCTGCAACTGGATTATAAGGCTGTTTTTCCCTCAACCGATGATGAACCATTGCGCCGACTCATTCGTTTAATCGAACCATTGGGTGAGCGCGTGATTGTCAGCAGCGGGGCGGATTGGCATTTGCACAAAATGCGGCGGTTAGCGCCCTGGCTTGACCTGGGCTTTGACATCGGTTTTTATTTGGACTGGCGCGACCCCGCCTGGAATGTTGACCCTCGTATGCCCCCTTATCAACGGGGTGCGTACGATTATCACGACGATCACATTCTGGCAAAAATGCGCCAATTACCTGCCGCATCGTATTTGGCTGAACGCTGTGATTCATTGGCCTTATTAGTGCCAGGGAGCAGCACTTGGTACGTCAGCCATTATGTAATCGCGCATGGTCTGGATGATGGCTTTAATATGGCGGCATGGCTGCACGAGCATGGGATTAAACTAGACGCCTGGACACTGGACGCAGACAAGCCTGTATCCGTAGCCAATGCGCTGCGCCTGCGTGATGCCGGGGTCGATTTATTTACGACCAACACGCCAAATGCACTGGCAGCCCTCCTCAATGGAGCAAGTTGATGCGTTTGCATATCATTCGCCATGCTGATCCCGATTATGAAAATGATACCCTTACGCCCGCCGGTCATTTGGAAGCGGCTGCCCTGGCGAAACGCTTGGCTGCACGCGGACTGAATGCCATTTATGCATCGCCGATGCCGCGCGCTTACATCACCGCGCAATATACGGCAGATTTGCTCAAGCTCCCGATCACCATCGCACCCTGGGCTATCGAAGTTCAAGGCTGGCACTATGACGCGATTGTCGAAGACGGTGAGGCAATTCCGGTCTGGGATATTCCGGGAGAAATTCTGCGCGCTAATCCTGCTTTTTTCGATCTTGAACGCTGGTGCTACACCCCGCCGCTCGATTCCCCTCGTATCCGCGACGATTACGCAGCTTTGGGCGCAGCCATTGACGAACTCGTATTGCGGCATGGCTACAAGCGTGAAGAACGTCGTTACCGCATTATCGAACATAATGATCGCCAGATCGCGCTGTTCTGCCACAATGGGACAGCCCTGGCAGCTCTGGCTTACTTGTTGTGCGCTCCGCCACCGCTGATTTGGTGCAGTTTTTGGCACGCGCCCAGCGCCGTAACAACGATCCTCTTTGAAGAACGGGGCGATACTTGGGCAGTTCCACGCGCACTCTGTGTTGGTGACGTGTCTCATCTTTACGAAGCACGTTTGCCCGTACAACCACGTGGTATTCGCGGGAATTACTGGTAAAAGTAATCCTACTGGATTTGTAAGCAGTAAATAACGCGAATTAGCCACTACAAGTCGGGCCGCAGTCATTTTGAAAAAGCGTTTCCCCTGTATTGGGAGGCTCTTTTTATTCGTAAATGGGCGCTGAGGGATTCTGGCAGGCGTGCGTATCACAGGTCGGCGTAATAATGGGACTCGATTTCCCAGACATGCCGCATCGTTTCATCGAAATTGCAAAGAATATTCGTAATTACACCTGCCTCGTTTGTGGAATATTTAGCAACTGCACGTTATCTGGCAATATTCGAACTCAATGAGACGGGCCTGTAAGCCAATTCATGTTTTGACACTATAAAATTATCGAATCTGGGGCGAATTCGCTTCAGTCTTGATTATCAGACTGAACTTTTCGGACAAATCCTAGCGTGGTCGTAGGATCGGTACTGAGTTTTAAGATACGCTGATATTCTTGTTCAACCAGTTCAGACGTAAGTTGACCACTATAATCCGCCTTTGTGGAGCGCAGAGGGTTTCCAAATGCCAGGTCTTCAAGAATCGCCTGGAGTGTTTCACGGGTCGTGAAAAGTGATGGGTATGGCACAAAAAACATTCGGAATGGGTCGCCACATAAAAGCGCAATTGGAAGCATCGCTCGTAACTTTAAGTCTCCGTTGCGATTAGTTCCCAAATAGAAGTGCGGCTTTGGCAATTCGACTCCGTACACGGCACGACTGTAGTATCGATAAAGTGAATCATGCAAGGATTGTAGATCCGCCGCAGTTGAAATTTGGTGTTCCAAATCAGCCTGAGCGTCTTTGTCCATCACCTGATGCGCCCCCCAGAAAGAAAATAATGGTATAGGGGCAATTTCCCAAATCAATTTACGCCGCCCCGCATTATATGACCAGGACTCATTAAATTGACGGCATTTCATGCCAAAATCATAGGCAAGTTGGCTTTCAGGAAAGTGGATAAGCGTGTCGATGCCCGTGAAATACGGGTCAATTTCCATTTTATGATAGAAATCAACCCATTCATCTTGCATAAGTTTATAACACGCTCGCACCATATGTTCAGTATATTCAGGGCCACGCGAATTGTTGAATTGTTGGTAGGACAATCCGGGATAGATGATATTCTGCCCACCAAGTTCGAAGTATACAGAGAATATTTTTCGCAGGAGATCGTATCCATAGTCTGCGTAATCATCGAATTCGTTGATATGCCCAGGGTCATCAGACCCTTGACTGTGAGTCAGGGCATAGGTCAACCGCGTCCCACCCATCACAAAAACACCCGTTAGTCCTTCCGGGTACTGCTCACGGATACGATCTGCAAATGATGAGGTTTCCGTCATTAAGCTTTACCCCTTGAAGCAATACTACAATTCATCAATAAATGACATGGCACGAAGTATAACCGTCCAACCCGGCGGCACTCAAGTGTCCCTCATTTGCGTTGCCGTCACCGCGATAACAGTGATCTACCACCAGGGTACAGGTTCGTGGATTTCTGCTAACAATTCAAGCCTCGACATCGAGGAATCAAAAGCAGTATGGGTTTTCCCCATTCATCCAACCTGTTCCATGCCCGACTTAGCAGAACACACGAGTATTGTGTAAAAGTTCAGGACGAATTCTCCCAGACGAATATTATTCGGTTCGGCATACTGAGGTTCAAAACACCGTCTAAGGATAGATCGTTTGGAACGGATGACTTCATCTGCCTGTGAGGTCGATGTCGCCGCTGACATTCGCTTCACTCAGTACATTGAATGAGCGCACTCAGAACCACCGATTTTACGATATTATGTGGAGTATAAAGACCTTTGCTGATCCATAACGGCGTATATTCCCGCTCGCGACTGTGGAGCCGCATATAATTTATCGCTACTTCCACAACGGATGGATCAACAGGTTCAATCGTGTTATTCCACAGGAGTAATGCATCGATGCAGTAAGCGGTTTCTTCAGGGGTTGAATGATCCAGATAACCCCATCCACCATCATCGTTCTGGGTCTTGATTACCCATTTCAATCGCGTCGCAGCCAATTGGGGGTCGATAAGGTGTAAAGCGTGGATCGCAAGATTGCTCACGTAGTAAGGCGATGCGTGCCACTTGTCCCACCAGTAGGAGCCGTTTTCGTCATAACGGCGAATAGCATCGACAACTTTTTGCAGCCAGCCCGGTTGTTTAGGATGTTCCGGGCACGTCTGGAGGGCTAATAACAAACGCAAATGGGCCGCTGGAGAGGGATTTGACTCTTCTCGGTATGTGCAGAAATGGTCTTCCATTTCAAAGTATTCAAAAACATCGGCTTCAACCGGATAACCTGCCCATCGCAGCAAGATAAAACTGGCTGACGTGATGTCAAGGTCTGGAACCCGGAAGTAAGTCGAATAGTGCAATCCTGTGACGGGCGACCAATGCTCCCACAGGAAGTCAAGGACTCGCTTCACATCAGGATGGGTCGGTTCGACAGAGTCAAGCTGGAACAGATAACTAAGCGACCAGACAATCTCAAAAATGTTGATCGGATCAAGTGCAGGTATACCACCGTCTTTATCCTTGATGCTCTGCAAATATTGGAGCGCGCCTTCATCAGGATGGACAAATAAATATGCTGCCGTAGCTGCCGGTGAACAGGCTACTGAATGATTTGCTTCAAGGACTTCATCAGTTTCGCCGATGGCTCGCCAGAGTCCTTCCAACGAAAATGAGAGTGCATTCAGTCGCCAATCGCGCCTGGGTAAAGCGAGCGTACCCTGGACTTTTTTCCGGTAGGCCGCTGCGTAGCGAATCGGTGGGCGAGGAACATCAAGCCCCAATTCGACGGCATCTTCCGTCAGGGCGGCGGATATAATGGGAAAACCGACCGTATCACTATCATCTCGTCCCAATCGCCCGACTAGCTTCCATAATGCGGTTTCGCCTCGTTTCACCCGCCGCTCATCGCGTGGATTTGCCTTCGCTTCCCTCAAAGCGACAATCGCTGCCAGCGTGGACGCGAAACGGTCATGATAATGGAGGAGAGATGATCCCCAAGTTCCATCGTCATACTGGTTACGGCGCAGCCATTCTACCGAATCGGTGAAATCATACTCAGGATAGCGCGTCGTGAGGCGAGCGACCCATGCAGTATCATAGGCTACGCTGTAAATTTTACCTTTGCCGAGTTGTCCAAGAAGCGCTTGGAGTTCTGATAGGAGCGTGGTTCGTTCGTCTAGTCTATAGGTTGAATCTGTCATGTTGTAGTTCAGCCCCTATTTACTTTGGAAAACCTGTTTAATCCAACATAATTGGTTTCGATTCACTTTGTGAATTTTTAGATATGATTGAATAGCATAATAAGTATATATTATAACGGTTTACTAACACAATGTCATATATTCTCAACTAAAAACCTACAGGGTATATTAAATATTGCCAATTAAAAAGATATGCTCCATATATTATGTTGCATCTTATCTATATACGCATTTATTTGCATCAGGTTGCATTTTCTGTTTACCAGTGTGAGATCAGATTGCACATTATTCCTGGTGAGCAAATAACAATCAGTTTCTAGTGACCCGATACCTCCAAATACCTAGACGTGCCAAAGTATGAGTGCTTTACCAGATTAGAACAAGTGCCCTCTCAATGACACATGACGGCTGAGCAAAAGTGTAGAACGCAAGCTTGGATAAATATCCCAAGCGATACGCCCTCGATACTTATACGCTATTCAGTTGGTTTCAGTTTGGGGAAATGATCGATTCAACCCGGTGAAAGGGAACGATTACACCGTAAACGCCCCCGCTTCATCAATGTCCAACTACTGAGTCGATTTGTCTTTCAAAATCAAAGGACAAACAAGGTATTGCGTGCCATTCTCAGCCACAAGTCGAGACCGAAAATCGACAGGCCAGCCCGCCTGCCAGGTTGGACGGTTCAAATGGATCGCCATGAACAAGAATACCTGCCGTTCCCCTGAGGATTTCAACATCCATCATGGGTACAGGCTTCCACCAGCGTGCTTCATACTGTCCACTCCCCAGATTCACCAGTCTATCCGGCAGCACTGGCGCGATAAAATCCCACACTTCGGATTTAACCGGCTGGAATTGTTCGGCTGCAACTTGAAGCCATAGGCACACTCTGAGCCAGATTTGACCAATGTGGGTTTCCTCAAATGAGCAATCTCTTACGTGATTCATGCTGTCAAGAAAATTTTCAAGTTCGTCATGACGGGCACAGGCCTCGACATATATCTCATACGATGTCTTGTTGGGTGAATACTGGCAAATTTCAGACAGCCGTTCCAGGCAAATCACAATATCCTCAGGTATCGTATCATCAGGATGCATGGGCACGGGACTGTATTGACTCAATTCGTTTAAATGCTTTATCACGATTTCTGTAATCTCTTGGCATAAAGTGGAACGTGATAGGGTCATAGACCTTTTCTCCTGATTGGAGTAATAAAATCCAGCTATAGAAGGTTTTGTATAATTAATATAGCGATAATTCGTAAAAACAGGTTGGATAATACGTGAATTATTCGTAAATTTTTGTAATTTTTGATGGGGACGACGCCTGGGCGCATAAATACGCTGCCTCTTGCAGACATCCTTGAAAACTTTTACGCCCGGTGGCAAGCCTGCGGGGGACGTAGAACAGCAGCACCGAATAATCAAACGCACTTTGGAGCGCGTATTTATTGAGGAAGGGGAGAGTGGCAAGCAGTTGCCCTAAAATTGGGCTATCACATTGTCTGGCAACACAAAACAAAATGGGCCAACCTTTGTAAAGGTTGGCCCATTTATTCACGTTTGGGCGCGGAGGGGCTCGAACCCCCGACCTCACGGATGTGAACCGTGCGCTCTGACCAGCTGAGCTACGCGCCCTGATGGATGGAACTTGATGAAAAATAGTATAGCATAGGCATGTTTGACGGACAAGACTCAGACTGGTGGATAAAAAAGATGCTGTTTTGTAGATGGATGCTCATTTTGCTAGGCTTATGTGGTTGCAGCATGGCAGTCGCCACACCTTCTCCTGCGAGTCCCACTTCAATTCCAACCGAAATGCCAATTCCAAATCAAATCTCCTGGCAAACCCTGAGTCCCGGCTTGGAAAAGCGTGTCTATTTCCCGCCGCCTGAAAATGAAGTCACCAAAATCACCGCGCTTCGGATTGACCCTGCCGTTTTTACCTTTCGTGTCCATTATCATCCTGGCGCGCCGCTGACCATTCGCCAATGGGCGGATGCACTCCCTGGAGCAGTGGCTTTTGTGAACGCCAATTTTTTCGATGAAAACGGGAATATCCTCGGCTTGCTGGTCGCTGATGGACAAGGTTACGGTCAGTCATTTGTCGATAGAGGCGGTACATTTCTCGTGCAAAATGGTCAGCCGCGTGTGCGCTCCAATATCGCTGAACCCTACGCAGGCGAGTCGTTTGAACAGGCGGTTCAGGGCTTTCCGATGTTGATGTTGAATGGCGCTCAAGCCTACACCGATACTACCCAGGATCGCTACACACGCCGCACTGTGATCGCACAGGATTCGAATGGGCGCATCGTTTTGCTGGTGACACCCTTGATCGGCCTGACCTTGCTGGATTTAAGCAACTTTTTGCCAACCACCGACATGAATCTCACCAACGCCTTGAACCTCGATGGCGGCGGCTCAACACTGATGTATCTCAACGTGGGTGGCGCGCCCGAATATATCGTCAGTTCGCTTGATCCCGTTCCAGCGGTATTGGCTATTTATCCCCGTTGAGAATTTCGTTTTCCTTGTAAGCCGATCCCTGTTATAGTCACTAAGGGAATAAAGCGCGCATATACCCAACGGAGGAAAACAGCCATGCAGAAGTGGGAATATCTGGTCGTCTATATTCAGGCGCAAGAGGCCAACGAGGCCGCCAAAGAAATGGGCTTAGAAGGTCATCTCAACGCCGATAAATTTACCGAGCAGTTGAACAAACACGCCAGCGGCGGTTGGGAGTTGATGGATTTCGAATGGGACGGCGATAAAGGCGCGAAGGCCATTTTCAAGCGCCTACGAGGTTAAGATGACAAAAACAACCCAATTACGTATTTACACCATCAACCGGGGTGAAATGGACGAATTCGTCAAAGGTTGGCGCGAGAAGATCATCCCCATTCGTCTGAAGCATGGCTATGCTGTTGAAGGCGGATGGGTGATGGAGGGCGAAAATCGCTTCGTCTGGATGGTCTCCTACGAGGGTGACGAATCCTGGGAAGACGTTGAAAAAGCTTACTATAATGACCCGGAACGTTTAGCCATAACTCCCGGCCCAGCCATCCATATCGCCCTCATGGAACTGCGGTTTATCAAATCAGTTTTGGAGCATTCCTAAACTTCAAGCACCGTGAACTGGAAATATTTTAAGCGAACTATTGTTATTGTCGCGATTGCTATACCAATTTTGGGATGTGCTGCCGTTGCATTGACCATGTATTGGTTCTTAAGTGGGCAATATCTGGCGTTTGAATCTTCGCTGCCGATTTATACTGGATCCGAACGCATAGCTTCTGACTTTGTCTACAATGATGTCCAAAGTGGATTTACCGTGCTGTATTATTGGAGTCCGGATGCAATTGAATATGTACATCGATACTATGAACGCTTCGCAACCGAATCAGATAAATCGAATTTGGGCATGATTCTTCACGAGCAGTTGAATGATGGTTATGCTGGCGTCAGTTGTTATTCATGGCCCACTGAGAATCCGGCATGTATAGAGGTGACATTAATTGATCTTCATAAGTCGGACGCCGTTAGCTTACCCGACATATTAATGGTTAGGGGTATTTCTCTTTATCAGCATACAGCACAGCCGCAAATGCTTGAAAATCGACGTGGCGGAACACTTATCATTTTTGGATACTACACACCAGAAATGTAATTCCTATCCTTGTTCAGGAGAAAGTTTTATTCTTCCAGCGGTGCTTTGAAGTCATAAATACCATCGCGGATCGCCCAGCGTTGAGCGCAGGATTTACAGGTCAAAGTATCACCCGTATGTGTCAATTCATTGCCATCATCTGGGCAGACGAACAGCGAATCTGTCCCTAAATTATTTGGTGAATCACCTATAGCAATGTTCCGCGTAAAAATGCTCGGTGTGTAATGCAAACCCGTCAGTTGGAGTATGCCGTCCATCCCCGCCAATATGCCCGTTGGCATCATATTTTTGAGCGCCCCAATGCGGAAAAATGAAACCGGCACGCTGCGCTTGGTCGCAAACCTGGCGGATTTCAACTGCTGCCGCATATAATCGGGATGAAAGTCAAAATTCAACTCGACAAATTCCACTGGATCAAGATCGTGTGGATTCCACTTCTGCTTGCCGGTTGCGAAGCGGTACATGGCTTTCACATTGCGCTTGTTGGCATATTCCAGGATGAACACACCCTTTGAGGTCAGAACGCGCCGCACCTGTGTCAGCACCGACGGTACATCCGCAATATGGTGGATGACGCGAATGATCGTCGCCCCATCGAAACTGCCCGAACGAAACGGCAGCTTGTAGGCATCCGCTGCCACATAGATATAGCGGTTTGATGTGCCAAGTTGCTCCTGTGCATAGCGCAACTGCGACAGCGAGTAATCGACCAATACTACCTGATCGAAACCGTGATATTCGCCGGTTAAGCGCCCGAAACCTGCGCCGATTTCCAGCAAGCGTCGTCCCTTGTCGGGCAGCATCCGCCGCAGCGCAATCCGCTCCACACGGTCTTCGTAATCGCGCCCTTTCCCTTCCCAGAATTCAGTCCGGTAATCAGACCCTTCGTAGTCGCAAATTCGGGGACGGAAATCTTGCTTGGGCATACAATCCTCGCTCACACTAAAGCTGCATCTACATTCATTATAAGAATAACCAGCAGTTTTGGTTATGTCCAACGCCTATGCCTGACATACGCTGTTGAACTTATCATTTGTTCATTACAGACGAATAAAAATGCGCGCCTGTGATTTCAGACGCGCATCAAAATTGGATAGTTATTCTATGGTCATGGGCTGCTGGGTGGCGAAATAATGCCTAAATCACCGCTCGGCCCGGTTGGAGTTTCTGCAGGTGGCAGTTGCCCTACTTGCCCATAATCCAGGGTTGGCACAACCGTGTTCCCCCCTATAGTCCCTTGTCCGTTCGTCCCCTGATCGATGGGCGGCTGCTGAACTGTGTTCTGGTCAGCCGGTGGTGGTACACCTTTCGCTTGATTAATTGGCCCATAAATATGGTCGGCGTAGCTTCCATCATAATACTGCGGCGGAATATTTTGGCTTGTAACCGCTTGCGCATTCACTGCGGTTGGATTGCCACCCATGCCATATACTTCTGGTCGGATGCCTTGATCCAACGCCGGGATGCCGCCCGTCGGGACAATCCCCGTTAGCGCTGGGACATTCTGTGCCGGGAAAGGAATATTAGCCATTTCATAATTCAAACCAGCAGTTGTCGAGAAACCGGGCCAGGGTTTTTCGCTGTAAGGTGTTTCTGCTAGCAGATTCGGCGGCGATCCACTCAAAACCTGGCTGGCAAATGGGCCGACCTGGCTGAAGTTGTCCGGCAAATTGCCCAGAATACGCACAATCGGTTCAAACAACAGCTTCAGGTTTTCTACAGGGTCGTGGAGTTGGGTTTGGCTTAAAGGAATGACTGCGCGCACATCCAGGCTGACAGGCACATCCAGGTTGACCGGTACATCCAGATTAACGGGCACATCAATATTGACTGGCACGCTTAAGTCCAGGTGAACGGGCAGCGCCGTATCTTTGGGCAGCGATAAATAAACCGTCGCATTATCGACTCGCAATCCGGGCGCGATAATCGTCGCAGTCAATGTTAGGGGTACGTCGTCCGTCAGCGTCACTATCGTATCGGTCACAAGCGGGATACTGGTATTGAGCGGAATGCTCGTGTCCAGGGGGATGCTCGTATCCAGCGGAATCGTCGTGCGTACAGGAATTGTCCAGTCAATTGTGGCATCATTGAGTCCAACGAAACTGCTGTGCAATCCCTCGATCAGTGGTTGGGCGATATTATGTTTAATGTCGAAAATCACCAACATCACCACAACCAATGTGAGGATTAACACCACATTGATGATGAAGGAGAATATGACCATAAATCTCCAGAAAAATTTACCGACTTTACGCATGGCTGGCTCCTGGGGGATAGGCTCTTTCCTGTAGACACACTATACACCAGGGGTTAGGGAGCGGCAAATGAATTTCTAACAATTAATGGGAAACAAAAGGGACGAGGTTCACTCGTCCCTGAAACGTAATTCGATGCTGTGAAAACTACATACCAGCTTCGCGACGCAATACATCGGCCTTGTCGGTGCTTTCCCAGGGAACATCCAGGTCGTTGCGTCCAAAATGACCGTATGCCGCGACCTGTTGGTAAATCGGACGGCGCAGGTTCAAATCACGGATGATGGCCGCCGGACGTAGGTCGAAATGTTTGCGGATTAGGGCTTCAATCACGTCGTCAGGTACATTGCCCGTGCCAAAAGTCTCGACGGCAACCGATGTCGGTTGTGCTACGCCAATGGCATAGGATATTTGCAGCTCGAAACGTGAAGCCAATCCAGCCGCGACCACGTTTTTAGCGACATAACGCGCCATGTAGGCCGCGCTGCGATCCACTTTTGTCGGGTCTTTGCCAGAAAATGCGCCGCCGCCATGACGTGCAACACCACCATAAGTATCGACAATAATTTTACGTCCGGTCAGTCCCGCATCGCCCAGCGGCCCACCTGTGACGAATCGTCCAGTCGGGTTGACGAAAATGCGCGTATTGGCATCCATCAATTCTGTCGGGACAACCGGCTTAATCACATGCTCGATGATTTGTGCGCGGATGTCTTCCTGGCTGATTTCCGGCGCGTGCTGGGTCGAAATGACGATTGTGTCGATGCGTTTGGGTTTGCCATATGCATATTCAACAGTGACCTGGCTCTTGGCATCCGGACGCAGCCAATCGAGTTCCAGGCCTTTACGGGCTTCTGCTAAACGGCGGGTCAATTTGTGGGCGAGTGAGATAGTCAGGGGCATATATTCAGGCGTTTCGTCGCAGGCGAAGCCGATCATCATACCCTGATCGCCCGCGCCAGTTGCCGCAATTTCTGCCTCGGACATTTTGCCTTCGCGGGCTTCCAGCGCTTTATCAACACCCTGGGCAATATCCGACGATTGTTCTTTAATCGAAACGATGACCGCACAAGTGTCCGCGTCGAAACCGAATTTCCCGCGCGTATAACCGATGCCGCGCACCGTGTCGCGCACTAGTTTTTCGATGTCTACATAAGCGCTGGTGGTGATTTCGCCCATGACCAGGACGAGACCAGTAGTGGTTGAGCATTCACATGCGACGCGTGCATTGGGGTCTGTCGCCAGTATCGCGTCCAATACCGCGTCCGAAATCTGATCGCACATCTTGTCGGGGTGGCCTTCGGAAACCGACTCGGATGTGAAGAAATAATGGGGTGAGGTCATGAATGTGGTGCTACCCAACTGCTGACGCTCCTGTACCTGATCCATAGCATATTCCTCTCGCAAAATAAAAAGCGCCCCTTCGGAATAGAAGAGGCGCAGATGACCTGACTACAATACTGCTCATCTTCCAGAGATACCCTCTGACGGAATTGGCACCTTCCCAACGCTTTGGGGGTTGCCGCGACTTCGTTG
>JBDTNB010000073.1:0-30848 GCA_039933955.1 Chloroflexota bacterium | reverse complement strand
CGATTGGGATATTCGTGGCCTTAGCGCATCGGTTGCTGGAACAATTTCGACTTACAGCGTTTCATCAAGGGCAATAGAATAAGGTTTAGAGCTTTATGTCGCCCATTTTCTCATGCGCCTAAGTGTGTCCCTTCAAGTCCCAATTTGCATAGACAATCTTTAAGCCAAGTTGATAATATTTCAGCCGCGCATTTGCATATTCGTTACTCTAAACTGTAAATTCAGCATCAGTTACCAAAGAAAATCAGTATAAATGTAGCAAGGAACAATGTCATCCAGAACACAGCTTCACGGCTGAACCGATGATGCTTCTAGCGGCATAACGATTAGTGTATTTGGTAATGTTTCTATTCCACAGCAACGTTTTACCCTCACTTCCCCTGTATCATTGTTTGCTTCAACCTCAGCGCAAGCTTCAATAGTTAGACAATGGCATTGAAGCGTTTGCTCCAGCAAGGATTTCATCGCCTCTGCACGGCTAATCAGCTCGTCTAGCTCAACAATTTTCTTGCTTGCCAGTCCGTGCCAGCGCTCTGAAGGGGGAGTGTCTACAGGGAAGTCATGAAGGAGAGTTTGAATTTCCGCAATAGTAAACCCAGCGTGCTGCGCCATACGTATGACACTCAACTTTTGCAGAATAGATGCATCATAGCGGCGCTTGGTATTCACACGCTTTGAAGGAGGTAGTAATCCGATACGTTCATAGTAGCGGATAGTAGAAGTCGGCATTCCCGCTTTACGGGCAAGTTCCCCAATACCAAATATCTGCATAAAACTCACCTCTTGACATGAAGTTAACTTCACATTCTATCATTCAAATTAACATCATACACGTCCTTTGTCGAGGGACGCTTCAACGATGATAGCTACTATGCAGTTATAGGAGGCAACGGAAAGTGAGCATTTTAGAGAAGCAAGTTCAAACCGTTCAGGATACAAGCTGTGAGAAAACGGATTGTTGCAGCACTGCCGAAGATGGAAGCGCCGTATGCATGGTTCCACAGACTGCAACGCCGGTGAACGCCCAAGCAGAATCCTGCGGATGCAATTCTGATGCTTCGTCCTGTGGTTGCAATTCTGTCGCTACAGTTCAAACGCCTTCAATTCAGGTTGTAGGGTTATCGTCCGCTCAACCGAAACGTACTCTGAGCGATCATCTGGCTGAATGCAGCAGTACGTGGCAGAAGATTCGCAGCGGCGTAATGTTCGTGGTCGCCTGTATTGCCAGCCCTTGCTGCACGCCGCTGATTGTTCCAGCCGCTTTAGCGCTGCTAGCTGGAACGCCTGTGGCTGTCTGGATGGGGCAAAATCTAGGGTGGGTGTATGGCGGCCTGACCCTGCTTTCGGGGATCGGCTTTGTGCTAGCATTGCGCTGGATGGGAAAAAATGGTGGCCGTCGCGCTGGTTTGTCGGCAATTCCCTCCGCTAATGATCGTACTTCTAAGAACAAAACCAGTTCTCAATCGGTCTAAAAATCAAGGGGATAAAAACTGTGTCTGCTCTAACTCAAAAGCAAGAAACTGTTTTCGCCTGTGATATGTATGCACTGACTCCAGAACAGCGCGACCATCATGGAACTGCATCCAAAGCACTCTTTGCGGATGTCCAGGACGTGCGAGAAACCGCCAATGGGTATGCATTCCGGTTACCTGAGGAATCCACTACCCTTTCGAGGATTGCCGACTTTATCACCTATGAGCGCCTTTGCTGCCCCTTCTTCACCTTCAATGTTGAGGTTGAGCCACAGGGTGGCCCGATCTGGATCGGGTTGGCAGGTGAAGAAGGGGCAAAAGCATTTGTAATCGCAGAACTGGGCGGTCTCTTGAAAGACGATGTCGCTGCTACCGCCGGATTTAGATAGGCGGCGTCTTGAGGCAAATTTGAGACGCAATATGGCCGTCATGCTGTATTTTTTGCCGGGAGTTGCAGCTACTTTTTTTGTCTTCCTGGCAATTGCGAACGGGGGAGAGATATTTGGTCTCGCCGTCGATTGGCTGCTGAATTGCAGCCTGCTTGCAGTACCGAGTCTGACCCTCGTTATTGGAATCGTCGTCATGATGTTCCTGCAACGCCATCGTTGAAACTCAGTTTTGGTCGATAAAAAGAGTGAACAAAATGGTTAACCTAAGTAAAGAAAATTCACTTCCTCGTAGAATGCTCATGCTGATGTTGAGCCTGATGGTGGTCTCCACCATCCTTTTTGCTATTGGTATCACGCTAGAACGAACGGGTGAAGCTGGGGAGGCTCCTGGCATTCACACCGAAGTCCAGGGCGAGCATCAGCATCAGGAGGGTGCGGTTACAGAAGCAGCACATAACGAGAGTGCCGAATCGAGCGGAGAACATACAGAAAGAAGTACGGTTACAGAGGCAAGCCCCGTTGCAGAAACAACCACTGTTGCGGAAGCCCACACGGAAACAATTCTGGGAATTGACATCGAAAACCCGGTGTTTGTCATCGCGGCAATCGGAGTTTGGTTGGCGCTCACTGTAGGGCTTTGGCTGTTTGGATGGCGCATCCTTATACCTGTCAGCATCGTCGCACTGGGTACAGCCCTGTTTGACGCTGTGGAAGTCATCACCCAAATTAATCGCGCGAGTATCGGCATTGCTCTTTTAGCCGCACTAATCACCATTTTACATCTGACTGTCGCCGGGTTAGCGTGGCAGATTTTGCGATCTTCAGGGGACGGGCAAAGAAACAGATCATCCTCACCAGTCTAAGCGACGGAGGATGAGTCAGACTTTCAATTGAATAGGAGATTTTATGCGCTCAAAAACAGGGCTTATTGGGCTGTTGGTATTTGCTTTGCTTCAAGCAGCTTGCAGCCCCAACTCAACTCATGATGGTTCAACTACTTCAGATACAACATCAATTTCGACGGACGCGCCTGCGTGGCTCAGTGCTCCCGTGCTGAACGTAGGCTCAGATGAGCCAATTACCTTTGCAGACTATAACGGGAAAACAGTGATGGTCGAAGGAATGTCCGTTTGGTGCAGCGCGTGTTTTTATCAGGAGACTCAGGCGGCTCAAGCACTTGCTCAACTAAACCGTGATGATGTGGTTTATGTCTCACTCGACATTGATCCAAATGGAGAGCCGTCTTTACTTGCAGATTATGCAGTGAGCAATCAGTTCAATTGGACATTTGCAGTAAGCAACCCAAAGTTGATGGAGCCTTTGATTGCTCAGTTTGGGCGAGATGTCACTGTGCCAGACAATATGCCTATCTTTTTCGTTAGCCCCACCGGGCGGGTTTCGGAACTTTACACAGGTGGGCATACCGCCAACCAACTGATTGATCTCATTGAGCAGTGGTCAAAGGCATAATATGACTGCAATACTGGCGCTTCTTGGCCCTTTCGGAATGGGACTGCTCAATATGAGTAACCCCTGCGTTCTGCCGCTTTACCCTGGCTTCCTGGCATACTTAGCTGGAAACTCACATGCGATGGAAAATAAGCGGGTGGTTCGCTGGCTTGGATTGATTGTGCTGGCGGGAGTATTGACTTCCATGCTTGCCATAGGCTTTATCATCGCGCTTTTACAGGTAGCCATAGGCGGGGTGTTAGCCGTTATTCTTCCCGTGACGTATCTTATTCTCATCGGTATCGGTATCATGATGGTGGCGAACATGAATCCCTTCGCCCGGATACCCATTGTCCACTCAGGCCATCACCAAAATCCTCTTATCGGTAGTTTCCTGTATGGCTTGCTATACGGCCCAATAACATTGCCCTGTTCCGGCCCTTTGATTGTTGGAGTATTCGTTTACGGGACTGGGGATATTCACTCTATTCTTGATAGTATCCTGTATGTGCTGGCATTTGGTCTGGGATTTGGGCTACCACTCCTCATACTTCCTCTGCTGGCAAGTACAAAGCAAAAAACTTTGCTGCAAGGATTATCTCGTCATCACAAAACGTTGATGCGAATAGGCGGTGTGTTGTTAATCGTGATCGGAATAGTCAACTTTATGAACCAAGGGGAATTAATTAGGCATTACTGGAAATTCTGAAGGCATGAGCCTAGACTCAACGAACGAAATGATCTGAAGAATCAGCATTGCTATTGGAGTCAAACATTGCTATTGAAGTCGGTTGGCTTATTTTTGGTGACGGCACTGGCTGAACTGACAGGTTCATACTTAATGTATTTGTGGCTCAAACAGGGAAAATCAGTGTGGTTGGCTGTCCCTTCAATTTTGAGTTTCATTGTGTTTGGATGGCTTCTGACGCTGCATCCAGGTGCGGCTGCACGGACGTATGCCGCTTATGGAGGTGTCTACGTATTTTCCGCGCTGATATGGCTGTGGATTGTTGAACGTCAACAACTTAATTTGCAGGACGTGATTGGGGTCAGTATCGTGCTTATTGGTGTAACCGTTATCATCTTGAATCGATAATTAAAATATGGAACATCCTCCCATAACTGTCTATACGCAGCCTACATGCCAAGCTTGCCACCGATTGAAAAACTTCCTGGCCCAAAAAGGAGTTGAGTATCGGCAACTTGACATTACCGCAGATGAGGAAGCATTTGCCCAGCTTCAACATCTCGGTTTTACTACCACTCCAGTGATCCTGATTGGAAGTGAGGTTATTGTGGGGTTCGATCAGCCGAAGTTAGAGCAGCTACTTTTCGATAAAAAGCCCCTCAATCCCACAGCTTGAGATTTAAATAGCTGTCTAATTATTGATAGGAAGCGACATTGTCATCAATTTCATCGCTTTTCGCATCTCTGAAGTCGTGTTCGATTTCGGAATCTCACAAGACAGGGTTATTTTCATGCCGCCCACACTTTCATCAAAGGCGATGGTGACACAATCTTCAGCCCCAGCGCATTCACTCTGAAGCGCTTCAACCAACCAGGCTTTGGTTGCCTGAGTTCGTTTGATAAGGGCATCCATTTCAGCGATTTTCTCAGCCGCTAATGTCTGCCACTGGGTAGAGGCTGGCGAGTCCTTATCCAATCCGCTGAACAATATCTGCAATTCTCGAATTCCAAATCCTGCCTGTCGAACCAGTTGGATTAGCCCCAGTCGTTTCAACACATCTGGATCATAACGTCGATGTCCATTCACACGCTTCGGTGGGGGCAGCAATCCCTCCCGTTCATAGTATCGAATGGCAGATGTCTGTATCCCTGCGTAACGGGCAACCTCGCCAATGGTGAGTTCTTTCATGTTATTTTGACCCCTTGACTTAAAGCGCACTTCAAATTGTACAGTGAAATCCAAGCGAAGAATAGCCCTTCAAATGTAGGGAAAAGGAAATTCAATGTTATCCGATGCACCGACAAGTGATCTTCCGATTGTCTGCGATCCGAATGCAATATCTGCCGAGCAGAGTGAACGATGGATGGTAGTGGGCAAGCAGATGTACCAATCCATCCAGGAAGTTCGAGAACTCTCTAATGGCTATGCCTTTCGCTTGCCCAGCAATGCTGCCATGTTGATGATTATCGCTGAAGACCTCGCTATCGAACGCCTCTGCTGCCCGTTTTTGCTCTTTACACTCGAAATTGCCCCAGCCGGAGGCCCGATTTGGTTAAGCTTCACGGGGGGTGAAGGGACAAAACAGTTTATGAGGTTTTCGTTGGAAGAAGCCAAATTGTTGGATGAGGAGGTTGCTAAAGCCGCTGGATTTAACGTTTCCGCACGTAAAGAAATTGACTCCATAGCTACTGCCCTTGAGTTGACTGGTGTCATCAACGAGCGCACTGCCAAAGCAACTGGCGCTAAAGGATAGATAGGAGATTCTCAATGAGCAACAAAACCGTTGATGTAAATCAAGCGGACTGGGAAAGAGAAGTGCTGTCCAGCACTACCCCGGTACTCGTAGACTTCTGGGCGGAGTGGTGCGGCCCCTGCAAGATGGTTGCGCCGATTGTCAGCCAGATTGCCGAAGAATATGATGGCAAACTGCGTGTTGTGAAGGTAGACGCCGACGCTAACCCTGATCTTTTAACGCAGTACAGCGTGATGGGAATACCAACGCTGCTCCTGATGAAGCACGGGGAAGCAGTTGAACGTATTGCAGGCTATCAGTCCAAAGACAAGATTCTCAGTAAACTTGGTGGTCACATTTAGCCTTCCAACCATACAATGAATTGCGAATGCCCCGTTTATATAACGGGGCATTTGGTCAATAGAGAAAGAAATCGCCGCGCATCGCCCATGCTCTAAAAACGAAGACTCCTTGTGTTTCGCGGCCAGTCGACCTATGCGAGAATCGCCCAGATGGTCACTTTTGCGGGCTGGATTTCCGCTCTATTTTGAGGTAAAATAGGATATGACAATGCTAGTTGTCGAAACCTATTAGGATGCAACCCATGAACGCCATTATCACGGCCACCGACCCCGAATTGACGGTACTGGAACCCCTACCCCTGGATCAGAACCCGGCTGCTGTGTATCTGGCTGGACTCCCCAGTCCGAACAGCCAGCGCAATCTGCGGCGGTATTTGAATCAGATCGCCCATTTGCTGAAAAGCGACTCGGATGCCTTTTCGATCCAGTGGGGTAACATGCGTTATCAGCACACGAAAGCGATTCTGGCCCGCCTGTCGTCGGAAAATGCAGCGGGGACGGACAAGCCCTACGCCACGCGCACCGTCAATGGGATGTTGTCGGCTTTGAGGGGTGTCCTGAAAGAAGCCTGGCGCTTGGGCCAGATGAGTGCCGAGGAGTATCAGCGGGCGATTGATTTCAAAAACCTGAAAATCGAAACCCTGCCAGCAGGTCGTGATCTCAGCAGTGGCGAAATCACAGCCCTGGTGAATTATTGTATAAGCCTGGACAGTGCGGCTGGAGTCCGCGATGCGACGATCATCGGCGTGTTATATACCGCTGGCCTGCGCCGCTCCGAAGTGGTGAATCTGACCCTGGCCGATTACACCCCCGAAACCGGCCAACTCAAGATCATCGGCGGTAAGGGTAACAAAAGCCGCACGGTGTATGTGACCAACGGCGCGCAGGAGGCGTTACACGATTGGCTGGCGCTGCGGGGGGACACCCCCGGCGCACTCTTTACCCCGATCAACAAGGGCGGGCGCATCATCCTCAAACCCATGAGCGCCCAGGCCATCTACAATCTGCTCGAAAAACGGGCTGCTCAAGCCCAGGTGAAAGCCTTCACGCCGCATGACTTTCGGCGCACCTTCGCGGGCGAGATGCTGGATGGTGGGGTCGATATTGCCACAATCGCGAAGATCATGGGCCACGCCAGCATCGACACCACCGGACGTTATGACCGCCGTCCCGAAACCGTCAAACGGGCTGCCGCTCAAAAAATCCACTTTCCGTACCAGCGCCGCCGCTTGATAGATTAGTAGCGGCCCATCATGCCGTACTCCGCGTTCTTCGCAGCCATATAAGCTATAGGTCACAACCGAGTTATGACATATAATATCCCTCACAGACCGGTCTGTGAGGGATTGAAATGGCTTTACCAAAGCAGGCAACAAATCGAAATAAAATCACCGTCTTTCTATCAGACGAAGAGCAAGAATTACTTGAGGCTTTTGCTGCCGAGCAAGGCATTGAAACCTTAGAACAGGCTATTCCTGCGATGATTCGTGAATTGGTGCGGCTACACGATCAGTTATGGGATGCGGAGTTTGCCCAATCAGCCGAACAATTCAATAAGATGGCAAGAGAAGCCCAGGAAGAGGAACGCGCTGGACTGACCGAAGACCTCGACATTTAATCGTGAAATCAAAGCGCACACGGGCATTCCGCCAACATTATGATGCTCTCCCGGCAGCCATCCAAAAACAGGCGAAAAAAGCCTTTGCGCTTTTCCGAGCTAATCCCATTCACCCCAGCCTGAATTTCAAATCAGTAGGTGGCGATCCTGTCTGGTATTCCGCCCGTATTGGCATCAGCTATCGAGCACTATGCTTCCGTTCAGATGACGGGAATTACATTTGGTTCTGGATTGGCCCACATCCTGACTACGATAGCCTCTTGAAACAAAGATAGCCAAGCGTCCTACACCCTTATTTGACATGCCCTGCCGCACGATTTGCAAGCTAAAACGCTTGTTACCCTTATCGCGTCAGGGATAGACTTAGGTTATTAACGCTATAAACATGATTGCCGCCAATTACTAGGCGACCCGCGCCAGCCGCAAATGTAAGACCCATCTGCTCTCCAGAGGCCGATGGCTGGAACTCGCTGGCAATGCCACGCCGCTATGTCGAGAATGCGAAAATCGCGAATGTGGGTGTGATGTTGGACTAGCAACCGAGTGCAAAGCGAGTGTGAACCGCTAGTGAAAACTGGCGGTTTTTATTTCCTTTCATGAGGTTACTTTCATCCATAGGGTTATTAAAATGCTAAGAATTGCTAAGGTTATACGCGCACGCGCGTAGGCGACTTGAAAAACTTGAAGAATGGTCGCTTCTGTTATAATCAGATAAAACAGGAATGAGGTGTAACATGTCGTTTGATAACCCTGGCGATGCAAGGAAAGATTTTGAAGATCAACTCGACCTCGCCGCCGACGCGATAGACATCAATGCTGAGAGTCAGTCCAAATTTAGACAGGGTCTTAAGGACATGAAGGCCGCTATAGACGCCGTTGAAATTATAAAGGCGAAAGTAGCCGAACTCGAAGATCGTATAGCCAAGTTAGAAGCCGCGCAGAAGTAATTACACACCTCCTCGATAATTCTTAGAGCGCTCTTGCAATTCCGCACAAAGGCGCTTTTTTATTTATGCCCCGTTGCCAGCGCGCCCGAAAAGTACCTTGAAAAATTCCAGATATTCAATAGCACTTCATATGCACTGCTACACTATCCCCATGAGCTGCATTTTGTCCAGGTAGTGTCATAGCCTCTTATTTATTCTTGTTATCATTGTGTCTACTAATTGCGTTAATTTGATGTTCAAGTTGTGCGATAGTGGTTTGAACGCCTTCGATGAGAATCTGTACCTGTGTATTTATTTGTTCTGCACTTTGACGCAATATTTCGGCAGTTTGTCTAAGTTCTTCCATTACCTGGCGTTGATGTTCGGACATTTCTCGTAACCACTCTGCATCTTCACGCTTGCCTTCAGCCCGATTCCGTTCGTCTTCAGCAATGTCTCTTTTGTCTTCAGCAACTTCTCGGTTTTCTTCTTCCCTTCGTGTTGCCATATTTGCCTCTTAAATATTAAAGGTAACGTTTGACTATATATTATACTACTCATCCTTTTAATGCCTAACTATCCTTTAATCTCGCCAGTAGATTGGTCTATTTCATAGGCTTCTGTGCGCAGACGGTTGAATGCTTCCGATGCACTATTCCCCATGAGCAAACGTGACCTGCGCCGCTGGGCATATCGACAGATGCGAGAACAACCGCCAGCCCTGCCCTGCTTAAGGGTTCAAGACTGGCACAGCATACCGGCTGACGAATCCGAGCAGCTCGTCGATCTCAAACGGTTTCGCCAGCCGACCCATCACAAAAGCCGGGAAGGTCTCCATGCGCAAGTTCGTTTCACCACTGAAAATGACGATGGGGGTATGTGGCCCCGGCTCCAGGGTATAAGCGGCGATAAATTCGAGGCCGGTCATCACCGGCATCTGTATATCCAGAAAGACCACACTATATTGCCCCTGCCGCACGGCATCCAGCGCCAACTGTCCGTTGGGAACGCTGGTGGCGAGATACCCTTCTAGCTGCAAAATCATCATGAAGTCGCTGCTGAGTTCGGTATTATCTTCAGCTAAAAGAATCGGCAGACACTTGATCTGGGAAAGAGGTAAGGCGCTGTCTCTGTCGAGTGCCTGGCGCGTGAGGGTGATAAAAGTCTCAACAGCGAAGGGCTTGGCTATCACCTGGATGTCGCGGGATGTGAGGTAGCCTTGCATTTCCAGCGGCAGCACCGGCATGGTGGTGGAGATGATGATGGGAATAACGGCGGTACTTTCCTCCATTTTCAGGAGTTGCAGTAATTCCCAGCCTTCACCGATCTGCTGCTCAACAAAGTCCAGGATGATGAGATCCGGCTTGAGCTGTTGAATGACAGCGAAGTTGATCTCCGCATAATTGTGACCGGAGACTGTCCAGCCTTCACTCTGAGCGATGAGCGCCAACATCGTCCGTATAGCCTGGCTGTTGTCAACAACGACAATAAGTGGTGACATGGCATTTCCCTTTTCTCAATCCTGATTTTTTAATTTTGTCATCCGGTATGGGTAGAGCCGATGGCAAAACTCCTATTGCTCTGGTCGGAAATCGGTCATTAGAAACATGGCCGTTACTTCTTAGGTGCTTTCCCGTTACCGCTGCTTACAAGCTGTGGCTTGGCAAGGCTCTCTTCATTCCCTTGTACAATCGCATCGACAGCACTGACCAGATCGCGCCGTTCAAACGGTTTGCGTAAGATCAAAATATGTTTCCCAGCCAGATACGCAGCAATTTCATAAGCCAATTTCACCGCCGTTGTGCAAATCAAGACGGGTATCTTGGTCGTCGCGTCGTCCATTTTGAGCAGTTGCAGAAATTCCCAACCCACTCCTTCGCGACCCACATAGTAATCGAGAATAATCAGGTCAGGTTTAATCCGGGCCACATCGGCTAAATCGGAGTTGAGGAAGAATTGGGTGAAGACCTGGCAATCGTCGCTCGTCAGGATTTTTTGGAAGAGCGCCAGAATGTTTTCGGAGTTGTTGATAACCAGAATTCGGGTTGTCACAAGACACCTACTTTCGATCACAGCCAGCAA
Organism: Chloroflexota bacterium; assembly: GCA_039933955.1. Lineage (GTDB taxonomy): Bacteria > Chloroflexota > Anaerolineae > Aggregatilineales > Phototrophicaceae > CFX2. The sequence goes on along the minus strand of JBDTNB010000073.1, from coordinate 20,129 downwards.
TCAATTTTGCCTATACAAAGAAACGATGATTTGTTCCCGTACTTTGCGCTGAAAGTCTTTCTAAAAATTCCTAGTTTTCATGTCCTTTTTATCCGGTCACAAACAGCCCTTTAGTCTGTTTACGGTAGGTCTCAGCTTCTTGCCGGGTAGGATAGACCGTATCCGCTGGATATGGCGGCGGCGTATAGATGATATAGAGCCTCAAAACCGCCTTACGCGCGCTATTGGTGAGGTTATGGGTCTCTCCAGCGAAGATCATAATCGGAGTCCCGTCTCGCAATGCCATTTCCCACCCATCAATGATGGCGTGTCCTTTTCCGGCTTCCACCTGAATAAATTGATGGGTATCCGGGTATGTTTCCAGGCCTATATCTTCGCCCGACTTAAGCGCCATCCGTACCAGTTGGCTGTGCGGGCCAGTGAAAATGACCTGACAAAAAATGTATTTATCGGCTTTAACTCGTCCAACATTTACAGAATATCCACACATGACGATTACCCTTTCAACAGTCTTGGAGTGATGACTGGCGTAATCTGATCGGTGCGGCGCTATACGTTAGTTAGGCTGCAAAGGGATCATGTTGCTTCAGGCTAATGGGCATAGGCCGCCTCACGTTTTTCAGCTTGAATACATTCTGGCAGATCAGTTTCATAGGCATGGCCTCGCTCATACAATTATTTCAAGGCTGATAACCCCAGCGCTGGTTTGAGCAATACGGTTTACCGTGTAGCCGTTGCCTCGTCCAGGTCGATCAGCCGCAGGCGCATCACCCGCTCATCCTCAAATGGCGTGCCACTCGGCCAATGAATCGCGTACGTGTTGGATTGCTTATAACTGTTGACAATGATCGCGCCATCCTCCCAGGCCGCTTCCAGAACATCCATCAATTCACCCACAGCGTCTTCCAGGTCGCTAATAGGCAGCAGTGAAGACGTTTTACTATAGCGATTGCCAATCCTTGTGAACTCCAGAGCCTGGGCTGCTTTCACACACGTACCTCCTTCACCAATTCATCGTTTACCAAAACCCGAACCGGTCAAAACAAACGTCAAGCAGCCATAACACTTCCGTGTGCTGTAGCTGGATCGCTGCCGTCACATTTCCGCTGTACTGGGCTACCTTAGTAGCAGCACAACGTCGGCTGTTCGAGCGCGCTGAAAAGTGATGTGTTTGGAGTTCCCAGCCAGGGTAGAGAAGTGTGTGGTGATAGGGAGCAATCTATCGTGGATGGGCTATTGTCCCAAACTGGGTACAAGTCGCCTTAATGATAGGATAGCACACTTTGTACGAAAGCGAACACAGCAGAACGTTGTAATTGTGATAACACTTCGTTCGTAGAAGTACATGGGTTAGCTGCCTCTCTAATGAGAAAACTCCAGCTCATGAATAAGTTTTCCCAACGTGTCCGTAATCAAATACAGATATAATGCGCTACGTGTTGACATATCACTGTGTTCACGTATATACTTTCAATGGGAGAGAAAATCGAAAGGCATTGATATGTCCGAAAGAGCCTGGAACTTACGGCGGACACCCCAAAGGGACAAACTGATTGAAAGTCTACGGGGCAAACTGGCCCAGAGTGGCCGGACTGTCGAAACCATACATGGGGTTGTAACCACTGCCGCTATTTTTGATGAGGGCTTAAAGGCATTAGAGCGGGAATTAGACGCTGAACCAAACCAGAAATAGCTCTTCAAGAGTCTGCAAGAATGACAGGCTCGTAACAGGGGGTAGCGTGCTCGGTTTACGCTACCCCAATACAGGACATATTATCATTGAGAATTTTTATATGTCGTGTCTGTGGTGAGGATGCCCACACCTTTGTCCAGCCAGGACTTGGGCCGGGCCGCAAAGCCGTGATACAAGTCGTGTGTCTAACGCCACAATGTGATAATTGGCAGCAAACCACCGATAGCCGTGATTTAGCCTCTATTGACCAGCGATTCAGCATCGAAGACATCCCCATCGAGAATTTGAACCTGCTGGTTCTCGAACCGCGCGCTGTGTTGTCCTGAAGTCATCGGGAGCCGCGTACATGCGCAGCTTATTCCTTTTCAACAGTCCTCTTTCTGCATAACTGCACCCACAAGAGGGCGAATGACTTGTCCAGACAATCTGGCAATTTTCAAAATTCGCGGCTGAAGTCCAGACTCTTTTCTTAGAGAAGGGAATAGAGGAGACGGTGATGACCGGGCAACACTCCATTCGTGAACTTTCTAACAACGAACTGCGCGACGCTTTTCAACACGCCCTAGCCGCGTTACTAGCCGCCCATGCGCTCATTGAGAGCCATTTACTGGTCGACGCGACTTTGTACCCTATTCAACAGATTTATGATGGCCTTAAGCGCGAGATTGTCTATCGGGGTATTCACCCCATGATTGGTGTACCCCGCTGGGCAGAAAAAGGCGAAATAAATACGCCTACAAATATATAAGGCCGTTTCAGCCATAACCGTTATGAACATTGCGCCGACGATCTGGCGCTGCTATTGAAAGAAGTGCTGGCCGCCCAGGTTGAGCGTTAGCCCTGCCCTATCCCCCAAAAGAGAGATGTGTTTTGAGCTTCGCTCATACCCCTACCCTGCTCACCGATTCCGCAAGTTAAAACGCTGGCTACCTTTGTCGCCGCTGATGGCGCTGTGCCGCGCTCAGGCGCACCGTGCCTGGGCGGCTGGCTTACAGTTGGATTGGTACTGAAATCGCAGATGGTGTAGATCCATTCATGTGTTATTCGCTTAACATTAAGGGTTATTTCAGACTTTGTGCCGTAGATTAGAAGCATGTGTATTAGTTATCGGGGCTGATTATGGGTCACAACATCACATGGGACAACCAAGCTAAAACCGTCGTACTTCAGGAGTATACGGATGGGGCTTCGAAAGACGATCTCTATCATTTAGCTCAAAAATCAGCCGAGCTACTCCAAACGGTTAAACATACCGTACATCTGATTATCGACGAACGAAAGATCAATCTTATTCTGAGTTCTACCGACATGAAATATCTGGCGAAAACTACTCCTCCCAATCAGGGCGCAGTGGTCATGGTTATCCCACCCTCTAAACTTGCCTATAAAACTGCGGTTCAAGGACTGGGAAAGCTCATCGGTGCAAAAGCGTTTGCTCAACCCTATTTTGTGGGATCACTCGATGAAGCGCGCCGCTTTCTGCAAGAGTCATTTGATGTCGTCTATCTTTTGAAGACCGCGAAAAAACCATAACCAAGCGCAGATCACTTTCTATCACAGATAACCGCTTCTACATCATCATTTTGGTCATTCTCATCGCTCAAATAGGCTATGTAAATGATGATTTCTGAGCCTGACTGAAAGTTCGCAAATTCACATTTGCATAGCCTGTTTTCGCCCTAAGCAATTTGGCATACCTTACACTATTCAGGAATATTGCCTGATTTTGTGCCTACTGTGTATGGAGTAGAGATATTTGGGTAGACCAGCATCATATCCATGCCAGTTACCGCGTGAATAAGGATATGGCAGTGCAACATCCACAGTCCGGGATTATCAGCTAGAAACGCTATATCCCAGGTTTCGCCAGGTGCTAGAAGTATGGTATCCAGGTGTACAGGGCTGCCGCTCAGGGGTATGCCGTTCTTGGCGAGTACCGTAAAGTAGTGGCCGTGAAGGTGCATCGGGTGATACTCATCACTCTGGTTGACGATATGGAGCTTTACCGCTTGCCCAGGCTCTACCATTATCATAGGAACAACTGGAAACTCTTTCCCATTAATGGTGTGTGAAAGCCCGAACTTGCCGTCATGGAAGCCAGGGTGATTGCCAAGAATGAGGTCTTGAGTATTATCAAAACTTGAGCGTGAAGCCAGGGGATCGGGCTTAGGTTTCCCGTATGTCGTGAAGTCAAAGGTAGAGAATTTTGCCAAATCGGGAGTAGCAATCTGACCTTGCCCAAGTGTTACGGTTGTGGTTTGATCTTCACCGACCAGTTGCACCACGCCAGAAGTAGGCATCCGAAAAACGAGATCATAACGTTGCCCTGAACCGATGGACAAAACTTCAGAACCGATCTCCTGCGGCTCGTTTAAGTCGTGTCCATCAAGTGCCACGACTTGGTAATCCACACCTAGCAATACCATTCGTAGAGGGTCGCCGTAGGCTCTCAACTCCCCCGCAGTTCCATTTATGAGACGCAGACGTACTAGCTCTCCGGGATTTGCATCTAGCCGGGTAGCGGTGTTTGTTCCGTTGACGGCTATTGCATCTTTATCAATCACACCAGCAATCTTTTGAACGATGGGAAGGAATTCGCGCACCAGCGGTTTCATATCATGATAGAGCAGCGTGTAATCATGGTCATAGTGGGGAAGATTCTCAGGCTCAACCACCAGCGCCCCAAGTAGACCGCGTGGGATTTGGTTCGAGGTGTCTTGATGACTGTGATACCAATATGTACCCGGATCGGTGGCTAAAAAGTCGTAGGTATATGACTGCCCCGGCTTCACAGCATCTTGTGTAACCCCAGCTACACCATCGGCTGCATTCGGCACGCTAATCCCGTGCCAATGAATACTGGTTGCAACCGGCAGGTTATTCACAAGTGTCACCCGTACATGGTCGCCTTGCTTGACCCGCAATTCTGGCCCTGGGACACTCCCGTTAAAGCCCCATTGGTCGGGTAATCCGGGTCTCGTGATGACCTCGGCAGTCAAGGTGTAGGTTTGCAGTGGTGCGTCAGTCTCACCCAAGCGCAGGCTTTCAATCGAGATCGGATCAGGTGCGTTGGGCAAATCCGAGCCGTGTAGGTGCTGGGTAGAACTCATATTGATGGCATCTGGCAATTTAGAAGCATTGGAAAAGTAAGCTGCCAGTGAGGGCAGCACCACCGCTAGGATCGCCAGCAATTTGAGAGCGCGTTTCCCCTTTTTCCCTGATTTTCGATTGTTGATGTCGTGTTTTGTTTCAGCAGTTGCGGTTGTCATAGTGAATTTCACCTTATGTAGCTCACCAATGCCCACAGCAAGGTTGCAAAAGATATGACTTGCACGAGGGCGCGGAGGGTTTGTAGACGAGCGAACTGATTAAATACTTGTGTTAATGCGACTTCATTATTTTCGTGTTGTCGTTGGCTAAACATGGTTGGTGCAGCTTGTGTCGTAACGACTGAGTGAAGGATTGATAACCCAACGGCCACAAATAAGGGCAGCGTGGTTTGGGAGGCGACTTGCTGCGAGACTGCTGCTATTGCAGCCCCAATGGTGAGCAGAACCGCCCCTATGCCGATGCCGATGTACCAGGGGATACCGTTGCCTAGATCAGCCGCTTTACTGTAAGTGGAGTAGGCGACTACTCCGATGCGGTGTCGGGCGGGTAATTGTTTAATGGATTGATCCAGACTTGCACCTGCCAGGATGCCATTGAGCGCGGTTGCAGCGACCATAAGAATGAGCGTTATATCAGTCATGACGTAGTGTTTTCTTTGTAATTAATTAGCCAGTTAATCAATAAAATAGTTAAAAAAATTTAGCTTGAACGCAGACCGTCTAATAGGGTGCTGACGACACTCTCTACAATTTCTTCATGCGTATATTGTAAGGAGAGGGGGTCATGAAGTATCTGCCGACGGATGACGAACGCAAAGAGACTTCCTGTAAAGACCTGGAGCGTAAGGGACGCATCCGAGCGGCGCAATTCGCCGCTGTCCATTTTGGCTTCGAGATACCTCACCAGAAATTCGGATACTTCCTGAATAGCGCCAAGATTGAACGAGGTGATGCTTGGGTTGTAGATGACTTCCGGCAGAAATACCCGCAGGAGGCGTACAAATGGCTCACCTTCAGTAATTTCAAGTATTTTTTGTGCCATAAAATGGAGGAATTGTTCGGGTGGCTGCTCAAACAGTTGTTCAGGGAGGGAATGGACAAAGCCAACCGGGGAATGATCTTCAATGGCAGCCTTAAGCAAATCCTCTTTACTCTTGAAGTAGTGGTAAATCAGCCCAGGCGTTATACCGGCTTCGTCAGCAATATCTTTATTGGTTGTTCGCTCAAACCCCTTCTGAGAAAACACCTGCAAAGCGGCATCAATAATTTGTTCGCGCCGATCTTCTACCACTTTAGGGGTTCTTGCCATTTTTAGTCAGCTTGATATTGTGATTAATTAACTGATTAATCAATTATTTTAATCATATAACCTAAAAAGTCAAGTGCTGGAGTGAAGGAGCGTACTAGACGTAGAGCGGCCATAACCCTTACACTGAACAAAAAGGGAGATTATGCAATGGACGTAATACTTCAATCGGTGATTACCTGCCCAAATTGTGGGCATTCACAATCGGAAACAATGCCAACGGACAATTGCCAGTTTTTATATCGCTGCACAAATTGTCGGACAGTGTTACGTCCACTTGTGGGAGATTGTTGCGTGTTTTGCTCATATGGGACTGTCCACTGTCCGTCAAAGCAGATCGAGGGGACAGATGCTTCATGCGGATGTAATTAGCTGCCTGATACGCTTTAATTGAAAAGTCGCAATAATGCGAACTGTGGAAAAATTTTATCCTACACTTACTGCTTTTCATCACGTAAAAGTTGATACAGAACTGCCCCAATGCACGCTCCAATGACAGGAGCAATCCAGTACACCCACTGATCTTGCCAAATACCGGATACCAGCGCCGGAGCGAAGGATCGCGCCGGATTCATGGATGCCCCGCTGATTGGCCCACCCCACAAGGCATCAAGCGCCACCGTAAAGCCGATTGCCAGAGCCGCAGGCGCACCCACCGAGCGCGACCCGGAGGCGACGGAAGCGGCACGAAAACGTATTGAAGCCAAACGAGATCGCTTACGGCGGGGTGAACACCTTTCTCGTCATGATCCTGAATAATCCACCTATTTTACTGGCAGTCTGGCAATGACAAATCATCGCTGTGAGATCGGTCTCATGGTCTGATGCAACGGGAAATCCCATAACAGTTATGGCCGAGCTGCGTACTGTTTACAGTCAACTTCATGTTGCCCCACAACGGCCTCAATCCGCCCCACTAGCTTAAATCGCTCAAAACCCCTGGAATGACCGTGTAGCGCGAACGAAGGCCATTTGCCAGAGCAAGCAGCAGCGTCACCCACCGCCCCTATTCCGGTTTTGCCTATATTGGCACTCTAAACTGGCTGGAAGAGAGCATCGACATCCTAAACCAGGTCGTCCAGCGAGTGTGGATGGCCGTTACTGACAACGCCTGGAATCCATAACTGTTATGAAAAGCCATGTTCAAGCCCGATCCGGTTGGCCGGTGGGACGCAACGGCGTGATGTGGGAACAGACTGGAATTGCCATCGGCGACAAAAGCCTGCAACAGCGGTTGCGGCTATTTATTCCAGCTTATCCCCTACCCTACTCATTCAAACCGTGATCGGCAGCGGACAACTGATGTACGTCGTCAGACCAGCCTGTTGAAAAAGTCTGCAAATGAATGCGGTTGTACTTTCCGCGTTATTTTTTCTCAGGCTGATAACAAAGCAGCACAACGCCCGACTTATCGTGCTTTGTGCTTACCAGTTTCAGGTTAATTCTGTCCTCGATGTCTTTAAATAAGGGTTGTCCGCTCCCTAAGATAACCGGATGAACGACCAGTTGATATTCGTCAATTAATCCAAGTTGGACAAACGTCTGGGCAATACGAACACCGCCATAGAGCACCATATCCTTGCCGGGCTGCTTCTTTAATGCTGTGACTGCTTGGGCAATATCGTCCTTGCCTTTAACCAAAATCTGTTTGGTGTTGTTCCATTCCAGTTGTTCTGCCGTCGTTGAAAAAACCAGTTTCCTGATCGCATTAAATTTTTCAGCAAATTCAGCCTCACGCTTTGGGGTTGAGGGATTTTCGACGGCAGATGTCCAGTAATCCGCCATGTCCTTATAAACCCCGTGTCCGATCAAAGCCATATCCACTTGATCTATCAGTCCCGTATCAATCGCTTGTTCATCTTCCAGAGCGACCCCCCAATCGAGTTCTCCGTTTGCTCCGGCAAGGAAGCCATCGACGGTTATCGTCATGTATAAAACGACTTTTCTCATTTTATCTCCCAACTCCTAGACTTTCGGAAGCGCTTGCTCGGTTTGAAGATAGTAACTCCCTGTTCTACCGCGTCAAAAGTTCATCTGCCGACTTTTTGTGATACGTCATACCCTTTGAGACATTCGTCCAATTATTTTAGTAGAGACTGCAAATCTTCAAAATGTAAATTCGCAGAATAATTGATTTAGGATTGAGACATAAGATGTACAATCATGTAAATTAACGATTGATGGAGTATGAGTATCATGAAGACAAATCTTTTCTCTGGCTCAAATAGGGCCAAATGGGTCATGGGCCTTTTGCTCATGATATATGTCACCGCTGTTGGGCAGGTGAACGCGGCTTCTATATTCTGCCGGAGCGACCCTATTGTTTATCTTTCCGATGGGACACGGCTGCAATTTAATACTGAGATTGCAACCTCATTAGATGATGTGATCAGTATCCGCTACGAATTGCACGTACCAGTTGGTGTGGGGATTGACCGGATTAATTTCACGCCAAGTTGGGCGCGTTCCAAAGAAACGGTTGTCCTGATCGCCGATCAAGCAGCAGGCAGTTACGAAATTACCACGCTGGCGCAGACTGGGAGCGCCAACGTTGCAACGACGGTTAAAGCCATGAAGGTAGCAAAACGAAACGGTGGAGAGGGTTCAACTCATACATCGGCGACAGGCTTATCTGGTCAGGCTATAATTGTCTCTTTTTAAGTAAAAACAGAACTTGGTTTTGACTTCCTCTCCCTATTCAGGTTGTTTCGCAGCATTCAAGGGAGAGGAGTTAAACAACGCCCACCGTATTGTTCCCTCAAGGCATGGCAAACGTCCATGCTTTTTGTTTGTATTGCACTGAATTCACTAATAATGGCATTAAAATAATGACTACGGCATTTGATAGTAAATGGCGGTATCAGGGCTAATGGAACAAGTTTTCACTTTTTTGTTCACGGATATTGAAGGCAGCACGCGCTTATGGGAACAGCAACCGCAGGTGATGTCCCAGCTATTAGCGGAACATAACCAGATTTTGGATCAGGCCGTCAAATCGCATCATGGCAAGGTCTTTAAAACAGTTGGCGATGGCTTCTGCGCCGTATTTGAGTTGGCTTCTGATGCGCTGTCAGCAGCACTGCACGCCCAACGTAGGTTACTCAATCCCCAAAATGGGCAACCCATCGCACTGAAAGTTCGAATGGGTTTGCATTCCGGCTCAGCAGAAGAGCGTGAGGGTGACTATTTTGGCCCGACTTTGAATCGTGTCGCCCGGTTGATGGGGGCAGCCAGCGGCGGGCAAACCTTGATCTCGGCTGCGACCAAAGAACGCCTTGAGGACACCTTGCCCTATGACATTGAATTACGCGATCTGGGCCAACACCGGCTGCGCGATTTGAAGGACGCTGAGCATATTTTCCAGGTGGTCGTGCCTGATTTGCGAAGCAGTTTCCCGCCGATTAAATCGCTGTCGCCGCGCGCCACGAACCTGCCCGCGCATTTAACATCATTCGTCGGGCGAGAACATGATGTGGACGAGATATGCCGGTTGAGCCGCCAGTCTCACGTTCGGTTGCTGACGCTGCTGGGGCCAGGTGGTGTCGGCAAGACCCGTTTGAGCATTCAGGTTGGTTCCAATTTGCAGGATGAATATGAAGATGGAGTGTTTTTCGTCGCCCTCGCGCCGGTCAGCCATCCTGAGGGTGTCATCGAAGTTATTGCCCAGGCGTTGAAGGTAGAAGAGTCTGGGGAGACCTTCCTACTTGACAGGGTGAAGTCCCATCTGCGAGACCGACATTTGCTGTTGGTGCTAGACAACTTCGAGCAGGTCATTGATGCCTCACCCCTAGTCAACGAACTGCTGGCGGCGGCGCAACACCTGAAAGTCGTGACAACCAGCCGCGAAGAATTGATGATTTACGGTGAACATATATACACGGTTGCAGCGCTGACGCTCCCGGAAGCCACTCGGACGCTGGATATACCCACCTTGATGCAGTTCTCGGCGGTCATGCTGTTCGTTGAGCGGGTACAGGCCACGCGGTCAGATTTCACGATGGATTTGGGCAACGCGCCCTATATCGTCGAAATTTGCCAGCGATTGGATGGTCTGCCGCTGGCAATTGAACTGGCGGCGGTGCGCATTCGTGATCTTTCGGTGGAGGCCATCGCGGAGCAACTCAGCCGCCGTTTGCACGTTCTGAGCAAAGGCCCGCGCGATTTTCCTTCGCGGCAGCGCACGATGCGCGGCGCGATTGAGTGGAGTTACGATATGCTACCCGCCGAAGAACAGCAAGCGTTTGCACGCCTAGGTGTTTTTGTTGGGCCGTTCACCGCCGAAGCAGCCGACACGGTGGCAGGAGCGCAAAGCCTTAACCGTCTTAGAGAAAAAAGTCTGATCCACCAGATTCAGGAGCAGGAACAAGTTCTTACATTTTTGATGCTCGAAACCCTGCGCGAATACGCTTTGGAACAACTCATCTCCCGCTCTGAGTTAGCCATTTTGCAGCGCCAGCACGCGGATTATTACATCCAATTAACGGAAACCGCCGAACCCCAGCTCACCGGCGCAAACCAGATTGAGTGGTTTAACCGGCTGGAGATCGAAAAATATAATGTACAGACGGCGCTGGAATGGTTATTCAGCCAGGGGGATATGGCCGGTGCAGGACGCATGGCGGCGGTGTTATGGCGCTACTGGGGCGCACACAGTCGTTTGAGCGCGGGCAGCCAATGGATCGAACAAATTCTGGCGCATCCAGAGGCGCTGTCCACGCATGTCCGGGCGAAAGTCGCACACGGCGCGGGCCGACTGGCATCCCTTCAGTATCACTATCCGCAAGCGAAGGAATACCTGAAAACCAGCCTATCCTTTTATGAACAAAGCGACGACCCACTTGGGCAGGCCGCCGTCTACCTGAGCCTGGGCGAGATCGAACTGCGGCAGGCTAACTATCTGGCAGCGGAGGGATATTTTCAGCATGGATTAGTGTTTTATGTGGAATTAGACGATCAAGCCGGATTCGCTCGTTGTCTGGCTCAACTGGGTCGATTAGCAGTAAGGGAAGGCAATTTGGCGAGTGCGGAGGGTTTATTTCAGCAAAGCCTGGAATTGATCCGGCAGTTTGGCAGCACCGAAAGCATCGCCATTGTGATGAATGATCTGGCCGAAGTGCTGCGGGCGCAGGGCAAATATCATGAAGCAGCCGAACTTTACCACGAAAGCTTGGTACTTTATCGCCAATTGGATTTTGACATCGGCGTTGCCGTGATTTCGCACAATCTGGGACAGGTGGCGCGGCAGTTGGGCAACTATGAAGAAGCCTTCGTTTTCTTTCAGCAAGCCTTGAGGCTACTGCAAGACATGGAAGAAAAACAGATCATTGTTGAGTGCTTAGCAGGCATCGGCGGTGTGTTCTTGCACACGGGTGAGGTGGCACGCGCGGTGCGTTTCTTGAGCGCAGCTAATGCGTTAATGGAGACACTACAATTGCAACTGGATTATGCTGATCAAACTGATTATGAACGAAATATGGACAATGCGCGGCAGCAACTCGATACAGCAACTTGGGCAGTATTATGGTCGGAGGGGCAAACGATACGGTTAGAGCAGGTGTTTGCCGAGGCACTGCGGAGTGCTAATCCATCAAAAGCTAAAGAGAATCGTTAACATAAAGTTGATATTTTTTACTTTTTATTCACGAAATTAACTATACAACAACTAATTTTGTGCTACATTGGAATTATCCGTAATATAAATTTCTGAGGAAGTCTATCATGGCACTGGAATCAGCAAAAGCATTTTTAAATCTGGTCGAAGAGGATTGTTCCCTTCAAGGCATCTTAAATGTGGTCGATTGGAATCCGCGCGATACAGCGGAAATTGCGGCTGTTCGCGGTTTTGAGTTTTCCGCGGAAGAAATTGAAGTAGCGATTGATGAGACATGGAGCAATCTTTCGGAGGAAAAAGGGCAGCATGTTTCAGGTTGAAGCATGATATTGCTTTACACCAATGGGCCTTCTAATCCAATACCCTGATTTTTGTGCAAGAAAAAGTCATCAAAATAGGAGGAATTATTATGCTGCCTGCTGGAAGTGTAACTTTTTGAAGTAAAAACTGTACATCGTCAAAGGAAATGGACACAAAAGACAAAATAGTGGAGATAGTTTAAGGCACTTTGAGGCAAAACTTGAACGAGCTTATCCCGAACTGACGCTACTTAGCGCAGCGGTAGCACTGTCCGCGCCTCCCCTTCCAGGTTCATTTCATTGATGTCGGCCAGGGTGACAGCATTCTCATTCAAGCCCCGGATGACACTACCACTTTGATTGATGGCACAAATGAGGGCGATTATTTGAAAATTGAGTTCGAGGACGGCCAGATCATACAGGTTGAGCGCGACGCGGAGGCGACGGAAGCAGCGCGACTTCGTATTCAGGCCAAACGGGATCGCTTGCGACGGGGCGACCATCTTTCTAAACGCGATCCAGAATAGCTCTCCTGAGCTAATCGCTCATATATGTCTCCAAATTCTATGAGATCTGTTACGAGCGCAAAAGAAAATGCGGTTTCTTCCCCTGAGTTCACAGTTATTTAGGTGAATTTGATCGTACAGAGGCGCAAAAGGTACGAACAATAATTAGAAGTGCCTGCCGTGCTTCGGCGGTTGGCAAAGTATGAGACTCGGCAATGATAAGTTCATCAATATCATCTTGAAACTTATCCTCATTCGGTTGCCCAACCAGGAGCAAGGCAACTGGAACTTGTAGTGCCTCAGCAAATTTGTACACATCCCCAAGAAAAATTCGCTGTTTGCCCTGTTCAATCTTGCTAACCGTTTTCTGTGTGCGTTCGACTTTCAATGCTAAGTCGAGTTGGCTAATCCCGGCTGCTTCCCGGATAGCTTTGAGATTTTTACCGAAGGTAGAGTATTCCGAATCCATGCCAAACCTATCCTTTAAGCGGAATGGTATGGATTGTGGAAAGTCTTTACGGTTCCCTCAACGACTGGTAGGTATGCAATACGCTTATGAGGTATAATAAGTATAGCAATTGATTTTATCTAAACTTATTACTACGTCGTAGCTCACAATATTGCATTATTCAGTTGAATAGAGGCGATCATGCCCTGGATTGCACTGCGCGCGAGTAGCCTGGAACGAGTCGACATCACCCAATTTGAGGAACCTCGCACTGAACTACGCAACGGCGACTACATTTGTCAGCTCTGCGGTGAGACGCTGCATATCCAGGGGGCGCACAAACGGCATGGCGATATGGTGCGGGCGCATTTCTATCATGCCCGTGACTGCAATGCCCGTTATGATGCTCATCCTGAGAGTCCTGAACACCTGTGGGCCAAAAACTATCTGGCTCAACACCTGCGCCAGGAATATCAGCTTTTGCAGGTGGAGCAGCCCATTGTTGAGTTTGAGGTTCCAATTGAAATGCCCTGGCGGGCAAAGGGACGGCAAGCCGATGTGCTGGTGACATGGCCGCTTGGCTGGCGAGTGGCTCATGAAATCCAATTGTCCCCGATCACACCGGATGAATTGGAGGAGCGTACCCATGACTACGGCCAAGCGGCCATTGATGTCGTCTGGTATCTGGGTAAGCGCGCAAACACTGACATCAATCGGGATTGGTGTCTGCACACGTTTGGACACGTTCTCGTTATGCAGCACTACAACACCGAAGTTTGGGATTACATGTCGTGAATATGCCTTCCTCAATATTGGAGAGGCGTATTTAGGCCGCATCATTCAACATGGCAAACGTCCAGACCCTTTAACGGACGAGGAAGATACTTCCTGGATCGAAGTTCAGCAGGGCTTCGAGTTCTTAAATCATCACGGCGAAGTTATCCCGCTTGGAGAGACATTCCATCTGCAACGCTGGTGCAAACAAGCGCTGCTGCGCTGTGTGGAAATCTGGGGCTATGTAGAACCGGAGATGCTGCTGCGCGGCCTGAACGGGAACGACCAAATGCGAAAGAAGATCGCGGGTCTTTTGGGCGTACTCAATCGGGTCGAAAGCCTGGATCGCGGTTGTCTGCGTAAGGATGCCGATGGCCGCTGGCATATCGCTGACCCTGAAGCGTTCAACCAGACATTAAAGTCGGTTGGATTGCAGCCCCTATCGCCTGAAGCCTGTAAAATAGCGCGGCAGGTCGCCCAGCGGATACAGCAACTAGGGAACTCGGACTCGGAAAGAGTCTCTGTCAAGTCCTGAGAAGCTGTCCGATTTGATCTGTGCCTCGGCCACCAGCCCTTGCCCGCAACAACAACCCATCCCCATCTCACAAGAGCCTGTATCGGGGCGTAAATTGGGAGCGGGGACACTGGCGGGCGAAGATCAGTGCCAATGGCCGCGATCTGCATCTGGGATACTTCGAGTCAGAAGTAGAAGCGGCTAGGGCCTATGACGAAGCCGCCCAGCAATATCACGGCAGTCGCGCCCACCTCAACTTCACTTAATGGGCAGCGTAGACTCTGGCCGAGTCGGTGTGATGAGACCGATTTCATCCTCGCCGTTGAAGCCTGTCACTGGATCGAAGCGGCCATAAAGGATAAGGCTGAGAAGCAGCCTAGCGTCGAGGCCACGTCATCTGGTAATCGTCGCCATAACGTGAACCCAGGGCATGGAGCATGAGGCGTATAGTAAGTATTTGTGAGTGTACAGAATGAATGTCGGGAGGGGTCTATATTCCCCGCCTCATACTAGATGTGCAGTGCGCCTTCGGCTGCCGCATAACAGCAGGTAGTCCGCTGTGTATACTTTGGAGCGGCGAGTGTATACGCCAGTATACACTCACGGGAGAGCGGTTGGCGGGTTTTGTATACGCTTTTGTACCGGAAAGCCATCGTTTACGCGGAGAAATGGTGAGGGGTATATGTTCCGTCCCCCACACATAGTGTATACGTTTTGATGGACTGTATACTGAGTCCCCGGCAGCCGAAGAATATTGCCTGAGTTGATAACCGGACTGGGTAGGTTGAAACTCTACGGAGATTTTTCAACACTTTTGCAAAGAAACGCTCGATTGACGCGGAGGGGATACCCACACACAAGCGTTGTACAGCGCAATGGCCCTTCTGTCGCTTCCCAGTCATCGAGCCATGCGGCGACGGGGACTGCCCGATAACTCTATCGACACAAGCTAATCTCCAAGTCAGCCTGTTGGTGGCCGAGAAGCGAAGCATGAGGCACAGTTGACACCCTGCAATTGTGGCTGGCCTCTGGTCGAGTCTTTGTGCAACGAGCGCCCTACCCTACAAGCGCCCTCCATCACCGAAATCAATGACTTCAAACACTGTGGGGATCGAGAACATTGTCCCCATATCAGGGCGAGAACATCGTCCCCACTTTGAGTATCCTACAGAGTAATCGGTCAGGAGTGAGACAAAGGATACTCGGATGGATACCGAAAGCGATTGGGTTTACGAACGCATGAAGCTGCATGACCGATCCGACAGTCCAGGAAAAGCGCTGGCTGAAGCGGCGCAGGACGCAAGCCTAACCGGCGCTGTAGCGCCAGGACGATGGCCGGGGCGACGGCGCTCTTGCGGGTGATGTCCAGGCCGTCAGCGCCCTTGTACTTGAGGGTCGATGTGCCGATGCTGATGGTGGTGTTCATCGGTTTCGCTGTCTTTCCTGCACCAAGAGAACTGCGGCGGTGATGAAACCACTGACCCGCGCCGAGGCCAGCGGGTTAGGCTGGCCTCCACTGAGCGCGGTTACGATCCACGCACCGATAAGTCCCAGGAACATCCCGAATAGCAGGGTAGGGAAGTCGCCCCAATCTGTCATATTCATAGTTCGTCGGTGTCCTCGCCTACTAATTTAGCCTCGTCAGTTTCCAGTTCGTGCCGCTGGCGGGCTTCGATCTCCTCGACTTCGCCAGCGACCAGACTCAGGATTTCTTGAACCTCGCCCACGCCGAACTCCTGCACCAATGCCCAAACCCTATCGAGTAGTGTGTCCATTTCGTTCTCCTATACTATCTGCCCCTGAAGATACAGGGGCAGTTCATCACGTATGTCCATGCCGGAAAGTTCGTTGCCGATGCTCCACCAGTTTTCCCATCGCTGGCGGGCAAAGATTTCGACGCGGTTCACATCACCATACAGACGTTCCAGCCGCCCATAAACCTCATCGGGCTTCTTACTGTGGCGGGCAACCGGCGCGACCACCAGATTGCGGACTCCGGCGTTCATGCGCTTCAAACCTTTGCCCCGCGTGAACAGCAGGGCAACCTCTGGATTGGCGCGGGTGGAATAACCGCAGCCCATGAACCAGTTGGAGTCGTCGGCGGGATACGACCAGCGCTGCGCCGCTTTCTTATTCAGTTTAGCCCAAGTGAAACTGACCGACTTGTACTGATAACCCCAGGCTTTGCCCAGTTCAATCGCCTGATCGAGCAGGGGGTAGGTCGCCCACATGACTAATGCAGAGTCGCGGGCGAACAAGTCACCTATCGGCAGCTTCGCCATCTCCTTGACGGTCAGCGTCGGGTAATGCATGTCGGGACTCTTGCCGAGTCCAAGGGGTCGTTGTGACAGGGGTGCGTTATAAGGTGGCTCCCTGCCTGGAATTTTATTTGCGATACAAGATGGCGCTGGCTGAGCCTAGCTTGTCAGGCCATAGCGCAGCAGCAACAATATCAGGCGGCTGTTTATAGCTTGCGAAGTGGGGATGAGGGGAAAATTACAACCTGCGAACTCGCCGTAGAGGAATCGACTGGCCGCATCGTACATGAAGGCAGCGGTCACGGGGTCGTCAAAACGGCCCAGGTGCAGCCGCCGTGAGGCGTAGTGGATGCGAGGCTCCCATTTACCCTGAATGCAGGTTACGCCCTTGTAGAGGCTGGTATTGTTGATTTGAGTGCCTTTGTTGGCTTGATTCTGACTGCCAGTTGCCAAGCGGAGGTTATCCATCCGGTTATCGAGCCGATCCTGGTTTTTGTGATCGACCTGCAAGCCGGGTGGGATGGCATGACCTAACGCCCGTGCAGTAATAAGACGGTGCATGAAGTGGGTTTTCCGCCTACCCGCTTCGTCTGAATAATAATGCACGGCATAACCGCTGTTGCTGAAGCACCACGTACCGATTTCGAGTAGCCAATCATAATCGCGCAAATCGACCTGGGCGGTCTGGCCTTTGGTGAGATGAATACCTGACATGGGGAGTTCCTTGTGGATTGAGGAGTTAGAGCGAGGGATGAAGGACTCTGGGCAGAGTCCGAGGAGTATTATGAAGCGATAGAGCCTGTCACATTTGTAAATTAGTATTGCTGGTGAAGCCGCGCAGATTCTCACGCCTTTGAGTAAGAATTCTACGATGCCATTTCCTATCCAAGTGGTCTGTGCTAACGAATTATTTTTTCATTCGAGGCCTCTGATCGTGCTCGCTGCCCTATCAGTCAATGTGTCGTCGCTACCAGGTTTTATTTAAGGCCATTGAACGGGAAAGAATAACAATGCCATTACTGCGAGTATAGCTGCTAGTGCTGCTCGTCCTATGAACCTCTCCCTCTTTCAATGCCGCGTATTGAACCTCTAGTATGAGTTGGAGCTGCCAGGGGTTCTCTTGACGCCAAAGATCCCAATGAAGAAGCGTACCACCCGGCTTGCTGAAATTTTGAAGAAATGAAAGGGTTCTGGTGAGAGTATTGCCAGTGAAATCAGCAAGTTGTGGAACAACCTCTTCGGCAAAATTATGATAACCCGGTGTATACATAAAATGCTTGGTAATCGGCCAGTTGTAGCCCTGGTCATCGGGGATTGCCTGTAGGAATTTCTTTTTTACATCTTCACTAAAGTCATCTGCACAATAGTATTGAAGAAGCAATTTTACTAGCGGGTGGCCGTTTAAGTTCCCAATAAAGCCGTGTTCAGAGTGATACGCCTCTAAATCAAAATATTTATCGCTGCCGCTTTTCTGATTTTCAGAATTTTTTACAGGTTCGCTAGCCTGTGTGGCGGGGGCCGCTTGCTCTGTATTGTTTTGTGTTGATTCTATGGAAGAGTCTATGAGAACAGGTAATGTGTCATCCACGACTTGTCGGGTAAGTAGATTTTCGAACTTTGTCAGGTAAATTGCGATTCCCGATTTATCTGGTAAATCCGGTTTCATTATGTTAAGTATTGCCTGGACGACATTAGGTAGGACAACTTCAAAATAGGTCATTTTGTTACTATCTGTCCAGTAGAGGCTCAATGCTGTCTTACGCGCTTCCGTTTTGCTCGTGTTGGCGGTCACTTTTGTGCCGATTTTGCCCAGCGCCGTGCTAAATTCGGCGTAGCTCCAGCAGAGGGTTTCAGTCCAGCTATCCCCCGCTATATAACGAGCGTGGTTACAAGGACGAATGAATTTGTAGAATGGCCGACAATGGTTCGCTATGTAATAAAAAATCATCTGGCTCAAGAGAATGGTACTGGAGGTATGTTGGGTGATCCGCTGGAAAATGGGATGGTATAACATGACACCCTCCCCGCCCTGTTCGCCTTTCTGGCTTAAGAATTCTTTCAATAGGGCGGCGATCTGCGAATCATTTGATTGTGTTGGCATCGTATTTCGCTCCTTCAATTGGATACGAGAGATAAACACATAGTTATTCTCCTCATGTTTTAAGAGGGAATAGGGAATAATGGATCTTATATATTGCGCGTCGAGTTGTTGGAAACGAATGGGTTTGGCGGGAGGATGAATTCGCCAAACAATAAAGCCTTACAAATAGTATATCACAAAAAAGTGGTTTTGATGCGAAAATTTCGATGGTCAGAAAAGTCGATCCAATAAACTTTCACACCGTAAATAGGTAATGAGAAAACCGACTGGATTGCGGATATTGCGGCGCTGGCTCAGGAGCGATAGCCCCTTTTCGATGCGGTGGCGGGGGTAAGTACCCGCTAACCGACGAGCGGTAGCCAAACTCAGCGCCGATTTGGGATCGGTGCTGATCGGTTGTAGCGCTTCATACAACCACTGCGCCAGGGGTTCTAGGTTAATCGGCGGTTGAGGATTGTCGTTTCTCCCAGATGGCAATTGAACGGCTGGCCGGATTGAAACTGCCGCTGAAGTAGGTGAATCAAAGGGCTTTTCCGCCGCAGCAAATGGTCTGGTCGCGGGATTGGGTGAAAGTGGTGAACGACCCGGATGTTCGTCCCGTGTGGGTTGAAGCCCTGGATGACGGAGATGGGGTTCTTCCGGTCTGGTTGGTAGGCTGGATTTTACACTCAAATCGGGCAAGGCATCTTCATCCGAATACCAGTAATAATTCACTTCCTGGCGTTTGTAGACGACTTTCTTCCCCTGCCGCAACAGGTGGGCGGCGATAGCGCGGCGCGCCGGATAGCGCTTCCCCGTTTCGTCCACCAGGACAGCTCCATCCACTTCGATTCCATCCGGTACAGCTTTAAGATTCGACCAGTAGATCGGCTGCTCCCAGAAGCAGTGCCGCGAGTGCAGTCCTTCGATTTCACGGTTGTAGGTGTCTATCGTCATGCACGAAACCCCTAATCGCCGTGCCAGCCAGCGGCGTGGGTATTGACCAGGCCGCCTTCGGATCAGTTCTCGGTGGGCGGCCATGCGGGTTTTTTTAGCCGAGGTGAGGTCGTCTAGCGTGAGCGCATCGCTGTAAGAGAGTTTCACGCCGAAATAACGACAAAGTTCGTCATTACTGGGCATGATATAGACGATTGCAGGTCGGTGACAGTTAGTTATTCCTGACTTTTTCTCTCTACCAGAAAAGCATTTGTTCTGGTTAGTCTGTGTGTTTGTAGCAGCGTTCGCAGGGATTGGGGGTGCGGGGGAAAGGATTTGGCGCTTAAAAAGTGGCTCACCGGCCTGGTTGGTGGCTTTTAAAGCAGCGTAAACCGAGTCACGACCCACAACCCCTTTTAGTAGCCCAAGTGCCTGCTCGGTGGTAAAAGCATCCCCCGATTTAATCCTTTTGAGGCGTAGGCCATCCAAAACCCGAACGGTTCGCGTTTCACCGCGATTGAAGAGGTGTTCTCTGACCCGGTTGGGTATCGTTTGTAGCTCATCCGGCTTAAAGAGCCTGGGTTTCGGTCTGGG
>JBDTNB010000072.1:0-31343 GCA_039933955.1 Chloroflexota bacterium | reverse complement strand
TGTTGAGCAATGAATCTAATTTGCCAAGATAATCTCGTAGGCTGATGTCTGCCATTGCTGTTTCCCAGATTTGGTTAACGTTAAGCGAGCAAACCAGGCGCGCCGCGTACCAAAGATTATAACATATATCAATAAATCGGACGCACCTCCCCTATCTTAATGGATTGCGCCAATCGACGCAATTCGCTGAGAAATAGGTGCGTGTAAGGAGAATAGTCATGTTGCTGCGTGGATTGATGCTGAGTCTGCTTTCATTTACCTTAGTCGCCTCGACAGCTTTTGCCCAATCGCCGCCAACACTGCAAGATTTCTGGGAAGGACGCGCCGCCTGGGTTCTCGATATACCCGATGTTGGCCTGCCCATTGGCGAGAGCGATACCGTTTATCGTGGTGACGGTGTCTACTGGGCGTATTTGCACGCCAGCGACCAATCAGCGGGCATTGTCGATCAATGTGGTGAACCGGTGGAATTCCCCGGCTGCATGACGCGCTGGGAAAGCACGGACGGCGGTCAATCCTTCGCCCTCAATACCCCAGTGTGCGCGATGGCCTGTACATCATGTCCTTGCGATGATGTGCGCGACCACATCACCGCACAGCAGTATCCGCGCGTTTTTTTCGCTGGCGATCAAGACTATCTGGCTTATGAATGGCACGCACAGGTGATGCTGCGCACCTCAACTGACGGCCTGAACTGGTCGAACTGGTCATATCTGCTCACACCCGGCGGCACATGGCCGACTTCCTATGCGCCGTGCTCAGCTACAGAAACCATCGGCGAGCATCCCAACATTCGCGGCCAACTCGATAACTGTCTGGTTGGCGCGCCTCCCGGCATCTATGTAGAAGGCGATACACTTTATGTTTTTGTCGCGGCGGGTTCGGCTCCCGGTCACATGCGCTGCTATAAGGGGGATCGGCATGGCAATCTGGCGAAGCTGAAAAAGTGCGACCACGACCCCATATTTTCCGGCTCGGATACGTATGGCCCAATGGACATCACAGCCGGAGCAGCCATCGACCCCTATTTCGATTTTCGCTATGTCAGTGCGGCAGATGTACTCAAAGTGGGCGATCATTACTACATGGCTTATGAAGGGGTGCGCGGCCCCGACGTACTTGAACGCGGCATGGACACCCAGTTTGGGCTGGGATTTGCCCGCTCGATTAGTGATGCGATTGACGGAGACTGGGAAAAATATCCTTCCAATCCAATACTCATGGATGTATCGCCCAATTTCGGCATCGGTCATGCCGATTTGCTGATTGTAGATGGTGTGACCATGATGTATACCGCCACCTCGGAAAAGACGCGCGGACGCTACATTTTGAGTTGGATCGAATAATATCCAGGGTTATTTTTAAATTTCGATAATTGCTGGAATCCTGCAAATTGATACACTTTAATCTGGATTTAATGAAGACTTCTTAAGCGAGGACTTTATGAAACTGAGATTGCTTTTATGGGCAATGTTTGTCCTGCTCGCAGGGCTGATAACCCTTGTTCCCGCTGCTGCCCAGGATGATTTCATCTTTGGCTTGATTCTCGTCGGCCCACAAAATGATGGCGGTTGGAGTCAGGCACATTACGAAGGTGGCAAATATGTGGAAGCAAATGTTCCCGGTTCCAAGATGCTCGTGTTTGAAAAGCTGAACGTCGTAGACTCGCCGGAAGCGACCCTGGAAAGCGTTACACAGGATATGGTTGACCAGGGCGCGAAGCTGATTTTTACCACCTCCGACGATTTTGAAGAGGATACGACTGCTATCGCCAAAAAACCGAAATTCGCCGATGTGACCTTCATTAATGTTTCTGGTGATGATGTCTATACCGGCGAAGCACCCGCGAACCTGGGCAACCTGATGGGGACAATGGAGTGGGGCAAGATTATTGCCGGTTGCGCTGCCGCCTTGAATACTCAGACCGGCAGCATCGGCTATCTGGGGCCGCTCATCAACTTTGAAACCCGCCGTCTGGCATCGTCTGCCTATCTCGGTGCGCGCTATTGCTATGAAAAATACGTGGGTGGCAATCCGGATAATCTGAAGTTTAATGTCACCTGGATTGGCTTCTGGTTCAATATTCCCGGTGTCACCCTCGACCCAAGCGAAGAAACGAATGCTTTTTTCGACGGTGGCTCGGATGTAGTGATTTCGGGCATCGACACCACCGAAGCGATTGTGGTTGCTGGTCAGCGTGCGAAAGAAGGGCAGGTTGTTTGGGCTATTCCCTACGACTCGGAAACTGCCTGTACCATCGCGCCCGATGTTTGCCTCGGTTCCCCTTATTATCATTGGGGGCCATCTTACGCGAAGATTGTCAGTGCGGTCAAAGATGGAACCTATAAACAATCCTGGGATTTAGCCAACCCTGATTGGAAAGACCTGAATAATCCAGATACCACCGGTATTGGTTTCAAGAATGGTACAGCTCTGACCGAGAAAGCTGCTACCTCGCTCGCTTCTTTTATTGACGAAGCAGCCGCTTTTGCGACTAATCCCGCCAATAAAGACTCGATTTTCTTGTGGCAAGGCCCGATGAGCTATCAGGATGGGACACCAATTGTGGTTGATGATGGCGCATCCCTTCCCTATATTGCCAAATTGGGCGTTTCGCCCAGCATTTGGTATCTCGATCAACTGCTCGGCGGCATGACCGGCGCATCCGTTACCAAGCAATAAGAGATAATTACATAGAAAATGGGGATAGCCTATGGTTGTCCCCATGAACCTGTTATCCTTTTTGCACTTGAGAGGAAACTAAAGGAAAACTGTCACCTTTATTTCGAAAATGCAAATATTATGACTGTTAGTTGCCTTGTTAAACGTGTACCAATAAACCCCTTTGAAGTCCGTCACCTTTGCCATACCATTTTTGGTCAAATAGGTTACATTTATTGCGTTGTTCGATAACCATACCCATAGGGGGAATCAATGGCTCGTAAAAGTTTGTTTGTGGTGATTGTGCTCCTGGCACTGCTGGTCGTGAATGGTCTGCCTGCCCTGGCGCAAGATGATACGTTTGTATTCGGCGTGATCCTCGTCGGCCCCAAGAATGATGGTGGCTGGAGTCAGGCACATTATGACGCTGGGCAGAAAATCGAAAAAGATGTTCCCGGCACGAAAATGCTCCTGTTTGAAAGCCTGAATACCGCTGACGCGCCTGAAACTACTCTGCTCGATGTCGTCACTGATATGGTCTCGCAGGGTGCGAAACTGATCTTCACCACTTCCGACGAATTTGAAGAAGATACCGATACGGTTGCAGCGCAGTTCCCGGATGTTGTCTTTATCAACGACACTGGCAGCCGCGTGTTAGAGAAGAAATCGCCCTCCAACGTTGGTGACATCAACGGGCAGTTGGAATGGACGAAAGCCATTTCCGGCTGCGCGGCTGGCCTCGCCACCAAGACCGGCAAAATTGGCTATCTCGGTGCACTCATTAATGCCGAAACCCGCCGTCTGGCCGCCGCCACCTACCTCGGTGCGCGTTACTGCTATGAAAAATATGCGGGTGGCGATCCGACAGCGCTGGATTTCACCGTCACCTGGATTGGCTTCTGGTTTAATATTCCGGGCTTCACGCTTGACCCCACAGCCGAATCCAACACCTTTGTCGATAACGGAGCCGATGTGCTGATCTCTGGCATCGACACCACCGAAACCCTGACCGTCGCCGATCAGAAAACCAAAGAAGGTACGCCGGTTTATGGTATCGCTCAGGACAATGCCAATGGCTGCGATGCTGCACCGGACATTTGCCTCGGCGTCCCCTATTACAACTGGTTCCCGCTGTATCGTGACATCATCGCACAGGTGAAAGACGGCTCATGGAAGCCAAGCTGGCAGTGGTTCGCGCCTGATTTCAAGGACATCAATGATCCTGAAACTTCCGCCGTTGGTTTCAACTTCGGTAAAGCACTGACCGAAGACCAACTCGCGAACCTCAAGGATTACATCGCCACTATGTCCGAGTTTGGCATGAATTCCGACAATGCCGACAGCATCTTCCCCTGGACTGGCCCGCTCAAACTCCAGGATGGAACCGAACTGGCCGCTGATGGTAAAAATGTGGCACTGCTCGATATCTGGTATCTGCCCCAACTTCTGGAAGGCATGACCGGAACCAGCAGCACCCAGTCATAGTATTTCGACTATGATTTTGTAGGGACACGGCATTGCCGTGTCCTTTCTTTTTATGAGATTTCTTAAAGAATACTGTTTTTCGTTGGCATCAGATTTTTCAATCGCCTCTTCTTAATTCCCCCTCTCTATGAAGTGGGGAGGGGGTTAGGGGGTGGGGATGAACAGCGCATCCCGATTGTATGATGTCCGTGTTCGTTGTTACAATCGAAGCTGTACTGTTTTTTATCTTTTGACTATCGACTAAAAGCTAACGACTAACGACTTAGCTGAAGGATTTGAGAACGTGCTGAATGATCCCGTACTGCTGCATGATTGGCATGTGGTCGCCCGCTCGGTTGATGTTCCTGAAGGCGGCGTTCATGGCGTTCGTTTGCTCGGCGAAGACCTCGTAGTCTGGCGTGTGAATGGTCGTGTCATGGTCTGGCAGGATTTATGCCTGCATCGCGGGACTCGTCTGTCATTGGGCAAACTTGATGGCGATGGGTTGAGATGTCCTTATCACGGTTGGACATATAACACTGACGGTCAATGTATCCGTATGCCCGCCCATCCTGAGCAGAAACCATCCCCCAAAGCCCGTGTGCAGACCTATCAAACTGAGGAACGCTACGGCTGGATTTGGGTTGCACCGCAAACCCCAACCAACGATATTCCAGTCTTCGCCGAATGGGACGATCCGTCGTATCGCAAAATTTTCTGCGGCCCCTATGCCTACAAAGCCGCTGCGCCGCGTGCTGTCGAGAACTTTCTCGATGTTGCTCATTTCCCGTTTGTCCACGAAGGCTTTTTGGGCGATCAACAGCATACCGAAATCGCTGATTATGATGTCACCACTGGCGCAGAGGGTGTTACCGCTAAAAACATTACCGTCTGGCAGCCCGATCCCGATGGCACAGGCCAGGGCAAAGAAGTTGTCTATACCTATCGTGTCTTCCGTCCGTTGACTGCTTATTTCATCAAAACCTCGGCTGGCCCCAGTCTGTCGATTTACCTGACCGTCACACCAGTGGACGAACTTTACTCCCTGGGTTGGATGTGCATGGCGATGAATTATGGTCACGAAATTCCTGAAGAAAATTTGCGCACCTTCCAGGATGAAGTTACCGGCCAGGACATTCCAATTGTCGAGTCGCAGCGCCCCGAACGCCTGCCGTTGGACTTGCAGGCTGAACTGCACCTGCGCTGTGACAAAACCTCGATTGCCTATCGTCGCTGGCTGAACGAACTCGGCCTCACCTTCGGCACATCGTGAACCACACATGAATTTTTACTCCCCCTCTCTACGCAGTGGAGAGGGGGCTGGGGGGTGAGGATCATAAATGGAAATCGAACTTCGCGGCATCCACAAACATTTCGGCCCGGTACACGCTAACGACGACATCAACCTGACCTTCAAAGGCGGGCGAATCGTTGGTGTCCTGGGCGAAAATGGCGCAGGCAAATCTACGCTGATGAAAATCCTGTCGGGTTTTCAATCCTTCGACAGCGGCGAAATTCGCATCGACGGTCAGTCTACCGCTTTTAATGGCCCACTGGCGGCCATCGGACATGGCATCGGCATGTTGCAGCAAGACCCGCTCGATGTGCCCGCCTTTACCGTGCTGGAAAACTTCATTTACGGATCGTCGCTCTCGCGCAAAGTGGCCGCGTCGCGTCTGGCACAAATCAGCGCCCGTTTTGGCTTCTCGCTCGATCCCGATACGTCTACCGCCCAGTTGACCATCGGGCAGCGCCAACAGTTGGAAATCGTGCGACTGTTGGTCTTAGGCGTAAAAGCCCTTATTCTCGACGAACCTACAACCGGCATTTCCGCCGAGCAGAAAAATATTCTGTTCCATGCCTTGCGTGAACTTGCCCTTCACGATGGCCTGACAGTGCTGCTTGTCTCGCACAAATTGGAAGACGTGATCGCCCTATGCGATGAAGTCGCTGTCTTGCGTGCCGGAAAATTGGTCGGCGCGATGGACATGCCAGCGACAACCGCCCAACTGGTTTCGCTGATGTTCGGTCAGGAACTTGCACCACAAACCCGTCTGGAAATTGACCTCACCGCCGCGCGCGACTCCCTTGTTCTGGAAAAAGTTCATTTGCGTGATAAACGCCTCAATGTGGATGATCTTTCCCTGAACATTAAGGCGGGCGAAATTATCGGCCTCGCCGGGTTGGATGGCAGCGGTCAGGAATTGCTGCTCCGCGCTTGTGTTGGTTTGGTGAAACCTACTCACGGACATATCATCGTGGACGGGCAGAACATGGCTGGCAAATCCTATGGGCAGTTTTTGCGCCAGGGCGTCGCTTTTGGCGCGGCGGGTCGTTTGGAAGAAGGCTTGGTTGCGGGACTGACATTGACTGAGCATGTCGCTCTCGTCACCGAAACCGACCCCTGGGTCGATTGGAAACGCGCCCGCCGCTATACCGAAAATCAAATTCAACATTATAAAGTGCGTGGTCGTCCTGAAAGTCCCATCGAAACCCTTTCTGGCGGCAATCAGCAGCGTATGTTGATGGGGCTGATGCCGTCCATGCCTGTGTTGATGGTGCTGGAACAACCCACGCGCGGCCTGGATGTGGATTCGTCACGCTGGATTTGGCAGCAGTTGCTCATGCGCCGCGATCTGGGGACGGCTATCCTGTTTAGCTCCCCCGATCTCGATGAACTGGTTGAATACAGCAATCGTATTTTTGTCTTTTACGCGGGTCGCGTCTTTGAAATCCCCGACGCCAGCCGCACCAACATCGACGAATTGGGCCGTCTCATCGGCGGGCACTTCGAGGAAGTCGCCTACTGATTTTTGCAAACGCTTGTAATCTGAAATGAAATAATAACTGTTCCTGCCTGTTTATCAGGCTGTTCTTTGTTGCGCGCCGTTGCCTCGCGTTTTGCGCTTTCTTCTCTGTGCCCTTTGTGGTGAAAAAATCTTTTGCCTTTGCTTTTGACTATCGACTTAGCGAAGCGTAGCTAACGACTAACGACTTATCACCTATTTCCCCTGTTGCGTTCCGGCCTACTGCCGCATAAGATAATACCAGGATTTCTCACGGCAGAAGGATGCTATGCTGCGTTTTGTCATTTCTCTCATCATCGGTCTTGTGCTCGGTGCATTGATTGGTCTTTATCTCGGTTGGGTACAATTCCCGGTGCAGTTTGTCAACAGTCCCGCCAGCAGTTTGTCCGAACGCGCCAAGAATGACTATATGGTCATGGTCGCGGCGGGCTACCTCAAGGATAGTGATCTTGGCGGCGCAGTCGAACGCCTCCGCTTGCTTGGCGTTCCCAATATCCCGGCCTATGTCCAGCAAGTGACTGAAAGTTACATCAGCAATTCGCAGGATGTGAACGACATTAGTTACCTTGTCGCTTTGTCTGACGCGATGGGGCGTCTGACTCCGATTATGCAGCCTTACCGCCGCGTCAGCGTTCCGGGAGGCTAACATGGGTAATTATGATCCCAGCGGCAACCTGCGCCCTGACCGGCAGAGCAAATATCGCCGTCCCCGTCGCCCGGTGTCCTTGCTGGCGTTATTTCTTGGTCTGATCGCCGGAATTGCTGGTGGTTTGCTGTACGCCTGGGCTGTGAATCCCCGCGTCGAATTTAACACCGAACCCTGGCAGTTGAATGACCAGGATCGCGCCCAATATATCATTGCGATTACATTGGATTATTCTTATGATGGCGATCTTTCCCGTGCGGTCAACCGCCTGATTGTCCTAAAGCCCAAAGGGGATCCGATTCAGGAAGTCGCCGATGTCGCCTGTAAATTAGCGACCACTGGCTATGTCGATAGCAGCAGTGGTCTCCGCGCGATCCGCAGTATGATGCTCTTTTATCAGCTTCAGGGTCGTACCGGCTGTGCCGACACACTGATTCCCGTCAGCGACTCATCGACCAGCGTCGTAAATATTGATGTTCCCACACCTACCGTCGCCCCACCCGCCAGTAAAACGCCCACTCCAGAGGGTGCTGTTCGTGCCACGCTTGCACCGACGCGCTCTGCGCTGCCGACCACTCAGCCCCAGACTGATTTTGATCCGCCTGTCATTCGTACCTATTGCGATACGGCTCTGTCGGGTTTGATCGAAGTTTTCGTTCAGGATTACAATGGCGATGGAATACCCGGTCAGGCGGTTCGTGTCCGTTGGGACGGCGGCGAAAGCACCTTCTTCACGGGTCTCAAACCGGAACGCGGCCCTAGCTACGCCGATTTCCAGATGGAAGCCGGTAAAGGTTATACTATCGATATGCCGGGACGTTCCGATCCGTCCGATCATCCCCTCGTGGCTGACCCATGTACCACCGAGGCGGGCAAACAATCCGTTACATCCTACCGCGTCTATTTCCGCCAGGCCGGGTAAGGTTTTGAGCCGAATCTTACTCAATTATTTTATGATGTGACGCAGAATCGAGTCAGGAGAGATAACAAATGATCGTGAATCACGAGGCACTTGCGAAAGCCAAGCAGCTAATAGACCAGGGCAATTTTCGTATCAACACACCCTGGCGCGATGCCCAACCCACCAACACTGCGGAAGATCGCTATATCGAGAAGCATGGTTGGGACAAATTTGGTCAGTGGTATTTAGGCGTTGATCCCGATATACAAGCGGACACGAAGGCGCGCTATAAATTCCCGTTTGGCGATTTTAATGCTGTCCACCGTACCGGTTTGGTAGTTGCTAAGCAGCGTGCCGCTCAGAATCGTGAAACCGACGTGGAAGCCGCCGCCGATGAACTTCTCGATCTCTTTGATCGCCTCAACGCCTGCTAGATTCGAATTCCCAGAAATATCTGTAGGACGACATTGAGGCATTGGCTCATGTCGGCCTTTTTTATTTAACA
Source organism: Chloroflexota bacterium (assembly GCA_039933955.1). Classification (GTDB taxonomy): domain Bacteria; phylum Chloroflexota; class Anaerolineae; order Aggregatilineales; family Phototrophicaceae; genus CFX2. The sequence continues at coordinate 22,359 of JBDTNB010000072.1, read as the reverse complement.
CGGGTTTTGGTTAGCAAATCATGGCTAAAAGAACTTGACTTAAAGCTCCCCTCTCCATCGCATGAGTGAAATTGGGGGTGAGCTTAACTATCAAAACCCCTTTGTCATCGTGAGCTTTAAGTCAGCCTTGCCTGTAGCAAAATTCGGTTCACTCCATGCCAGATACAGGAAACGATCCCGATCTGTCAGCAGAATGGGCAATCCGATTAATCCGCTAACGGGAATAATGTCCTGATACCCGGCGACGATACCATCATGTAAGTAAACGATACCCAATTTACCGGCATTGACCGCTCCCACCGGCAGCGAGTCAAATTGTCCCGGCATGACCGCCGCCCAACTCAGCCAGTGACTACCCGCCCGCGCTGCGTTGGCTGTGCCGGAATTGAATCCGGTCTCAAAATGATCGCTGGTTGTGTCCAGACTCAAACTTTGCGGTGCAGGCCAGGTTGGGGCATCGGATGTGCCGCTGGTAAACCATGCTTCCGCTTGACCATTTGCGCGGCTCACATTCCAGAATAAATACATCCGGCTTGCATCCAATCCCGCTTGGAAACTGACCAATCTATCGCCGGGATTTAAAGTTACTGTGTCCGTAATCGCTTCTGGATTTTGCAGTTGGCCGTCGCTGAATGTCGAGCGCAGCACACGGTTATCCGATGGGTGAATCCAGAATACTGTTGTACTTCCGTCGTTGGCCTGGGCAATAGTCGGCCAATCAGCATCGGTTGCAACCAAATCTTTTTCATCGAGATGTGGTCGTCCCTGTGGGTCAATAAAATTGACATATAATCGCGGCTCGATCAGTAGTCCGCCGCTGGAAATCGCCCATAACGATCCATCACCATTCAGGATGGCTGTATAACGCCGCGTGGTCTGGTCGGTAATCATGGTTGGCCCGCGCTCTACCGTCAGTGTGGGTGAAATAATCGCCGCATACAGGCGCACATCGCCATCTGGGTTAGCATCCAGCCACAATACCTGTGTATTATGGTCGCCCGCAGGGAACATTTGCTGCGCATACGGGTTTTTGGGAGGCAGCGGCAGCACCACCCGTTCCGACAACCCGGTTTTGGAAAGTGTGCGGCTGTCCTGATGAATGCCGGTCTCATCCGCGCCAATCCAGGTTGCCATCAGGTGATCTGGGAACGGCCAGATGGCTGGAGCATCGGTTTGCTCGGCTTGTCCCAAAGTAAAAACCGTTCCCCATGCCGATGAAGGTGGGGTAGGCGTGGGTGCAGTCGTTGTACAAGCTGCTAGCAAGCCGAGCAGCAGGACAAAAAATTTATTCATTCATCACTGGCGATAGACCATCTGGCCCGGTGTAACGCACCGGCAAGGGTGCGAAAAATGCGACACACTGAACGATATAACGCGCCACATTGAGCGTCACGTTCGGCACAATCGCTTCGTTTTGCCCAAAATACAGACCCACATGATAGCGTTCGTTGCCATGTACGATATGCCGCACCAACCAACCGGCTGGCCCCGCCGCGCGTGCCGAAACAGCGACTTCGACTTCCTCAATTGCATTCCAGGCCACTGCTTGCCCGCCCACCAACACTTCACCCGCATATGGGTCAAACGAGTGCTGGACGAATCGAGCCTCTCCGGGTGTCAAGTCCTCCGGGCTGGGGCGCGCTTTAATCCGTTGTAAATACACCATAAACTCTGGTTTTCCTGTCTATTCCACCTTATTGAATGGCTGTTTTGTTTTCACTCGATACTCAGTACCCAGCACTTAGAACTTCTTTTCTTACTGCCTTGCCACCACATCCACGATAATCGTCTGGGGTGCGCTGGCCGTCCCATCCAGTCGGTAGGCCACTGCCGTCAGCGAATGCGTGCCAACGCCCTGCACCAACCAGTTCATTTTCACGGTAAATGTCGGCACTTCCGGGCTGACTTCCGGCTTGCCTTCCTGATGCGGTTGGTCATCAATCAACAGTTCCACTCTCGCTATGCCGGTTCCTGGATCAGTAGCCAGCAAATCAATATCCAGGTCAACCCCTTCAAGGATAGTGCTGTTATTGGTCGGAAATTGAAACTGTACCGTCGGAATATTGGGAGTCGGGATCGGTGTGGGCGTCCCCGAATGCAAATTACATCCAGCCAGCAGCGCAATCAAAACCAGCATGGACACGGCACGCCGCGTCCGATTTGCAGCGTGAAAAGGGTTTAACACTCGACACATGCAGCCAGCGTCCCCGCTTCTTCCATGCCCAACCATTGGTTGAACACGAACACCCATTCCCGGTCTGTCTCATCATCTTTTATGGTTACGGTTTCGACATACCACCCGGAATCGACGCTCGCATCCTGCCCGATGCAGCACTTTGTCAGGTCGCCCACATCTGGCACTTGCAGAATAAACTTGTCGATGCTGCCTTGCTCAAACGCGAAAATATCTTCCGGCGGCAGGTATATGGATTCGGTTTGGCCGGTTGTGCCAAACAATTGGATGAACACATTCGAGTCCGTCCCGCCTAGCGGTTCGTCGCCCGTTTTGACCCAGATTGTATAAATATTGGTTTTCATATGAAGTGCGCAAAGAAATGCGTCTTTCTCCTTCAATAATCAGCCCGGACGGATGCCTACAGCTTACTCAAATCGGATCATAACCTCTTCAAGTTGTTTTTTGCTAATCACGGGCACACGTGCATCTGCTGCCGGATAGCCAACCGGAATGACGACATATGGCCGTTCGTTTGAAGGACGCTTAAGAATCTGCGTCAGGAATGCCATTGGGTTCGGCGTATGGGTGAGCGTCGCCAACCCTGCCTGATGTAAACTCGATAATAACATCCCGACTGCAATGCCCACCGACTCTTCAGTATAATAATACTTCGTGCGGATTTCCTGTCCATTTTCATTGCGGGATAATCCATAAGCCTGCCGGAACACCACAATTAAATAGGGTGCATCCTCCAGGTGCGGTTTGTGCCAGTCCGTGCCGAGGGGAGCTAACGCAGCCAGCCACTCTGCGCTCATCCGATTTTCGTAACTTTCTTTTTCTTCCGTTTCAGCCGCAAGGCGGATACGCTGTTTAATGTCTGCATTGCTCACAACAACGAAAGTCCAGGGCTGTTGATTCGCGCCCGACGGCGCAGTTGCCGCAGTCGCGATTGCGTTCTCAATCAATTCGATAGGCACATGTTCTGGCGAAAAATCACGTACTGTGCGACGCGCTTGCATCCGTTTGAGAAATTCGCGTGAACGCTTGAACTGCTCCTCTGGGGGCAGACGCTCAAAATCTAATGACTGAAATAATGCATTCTGGCTCATGATTCAATTCTTGCTGCTGTCAGAGGCGAATACTATCCACCAGGATTGGGTTCATAAGTTACAATTATATCGAAATTTCTCAGACATTCAGCGTCTCTCATAATTTTGCAGGGCAGGATCCTTTAAAGGATGATAGGTGGCGCACCATGCGTATTGATGTGTTGACATTATTTCCGGCCATTTTCCAGGGGCCGATGACCGAAAGTATGCTCTGGAAAGCGCGTGATCGTGGCTTGCTGGATTTACGCCTGCATGACATCCGCGACTTCACAACTGATAAACACCATACTGCTGACGACATCCCCTATGGCGGTGGGGGCGGAATGATAATGAAAGCCGAGCCTGTTGTGAGTGGGGTTGAGTCGGTTTTGGACGATGCACCGCCTGGAACGCCGGTCATCCTCATGACTCCCCAGGGACGTGTATTTTCGCATCGCATTGCCAAAGAACTTGCCGGTTATGAACGACTTGTGATGGTCTGTGGTCGCTATGAAGGCATTGATGACCGCGTGCGCCAGCTTGTCGTGACCGACGAAATCAGCATAGGTGATTACGTCTTGACCGGTGGCGAACTTCCCGCGATGGTAATTATTGATGCGCTCGCGCGGCATATTCCCGGTGTATTGGGCGCGTGTTGGGCAGCCGATGAAGACAGCCATGCTGATGGTATCCTCGAAGGCCCACATTATACCCGCCCGCCGGTTTTTCGCGGTTTATCCGTACCGTCGGTACTCCAGGATGGCGATCATGGCAAAGTCGCAGCGTGGCGTCGGGCGCAAGGTTTACGCCGCACTTGGCAAAATCGTCCGGATTTGCTGCTCAATGCGCAGCTCACTGATGACGAAAAATATCTGCTCGCTGCTTTCGCCGATGAGGACGCAAAATCATCGTCCGCAACCTGATTAGCACTTATACCTGAGTAGTGACTGGAAAAATGAAACCAATGACTAATCCCGAATAACCCGGATTGGGACACAAGCGCCATTTTCCAAAGCGCGTTGACCGTGCTATCATGGTCATGTTGGGTTCAAAATATTGATAGTCCTTTGTTGAGGCATTGGCAATCTTCAGTTATACTGTGAAATAGATTGTTTCTTTTTGCACAAAAGTTTGAATTGACGTGTACTCACCAGAGAGGCTCTGCGCTCTATGACCCAGCAAACGCGCGAGGAACGACTCGAATATACCCTGAAAATACTTCACGGCGCTGTCGAAGGTATCAAAGCGACGGTGATCGTTAACATTGATGGTCTCCTGGTGGCGGCTTTCCCACCCGGCGATGAAGAAAATCCACATGAGAATCCCACCAGCAGCCCACAGGTGGCCGCTATGTCCGCAACCCTTATCGGCCTAGCGGAACGTACATTAGGTCGTTTGGCGCAGGGGGAGTTGGAACGTCTTTTGATGGAAGGTGAAGAAGGGGTGATGGTGGTTTACCCAGCAGGGCGCGCCTCTTTGGCTGTGCTGGCAGAAAAAGATGCGCGTTTGTCGCACATTCTTGGGGCCACCAAAAAGGCCGCCGCCGATGTCGCTCAAATTTTGGGATACTAAATCAGGCTACCTGCGGTCTTTGTTCGACTGAAAATAGAGTCTCAAAACCATTTGTCCCAACCGTACCTCATCACCATCTTTGAGTTGGTAGGGTCGGTGAGCATTCAAGCGTGTTCCGTTCAGGAATGTGCCATTGCTGCTCCCCAGGTCAGAAACGTGTAACTGTTTATCTTGCAGCCGGACTGCCGCGTGGCGACGGCTGACCCCCATCCGATACCCCGCGTAAGCAGTTAAATCCACATCAGGCATTCCACCGGTATTGGGATCACGACGTCCCATGATGATTTCTTGTTTTGGGTACACCAGCATCGGTGTAGAACCGCCCTCAATTTCAATCCGCAGTACCATTTCCTCAGTGAATGACGCGCCACCGGCGGTATCAACAGCTTTCTGTGCTTCTGCGTCGAGTGCGCCTTGTTTTTCCTGTTCCTTCAGCAAATCGCGCGTGCCGATGCCCGATTGTCTGCCTGTCATCAAATTGGTGCCGCAGTTTTCGCACACCAGAATTCCGGGGCGGTTACGATGACTACAGTTGGGGCAGGTGATTCCGCCGGAAGCTGTGCCGCTGGATACACCCAGCGATTCAGGGTCGGGCAGTCGTTGAGTCGCTTTCGGTTCACCGGCAGGAGGGACATTTTTTTGCGGTAACGGGCTGGGGATACTTGACCCTCCCGCTGACTTTTCAGGTTCCGGATTGTGTGAATCGCTCAGGTCACGGGTCACAATGCCTTCCGCCTTTAACCCCGGTTGGGTTCCTACACCATTTGCCGCTTTTGTTCCATCATCGTTTTCAGAAGGCTTCGCCGTGTCGTCCAGCATTGCACCAGGAACGACTTTCGGAGCGTCCATTTCTGGCGCGGGTTTCTGTGCCAAAGGATTGGCCTTCGGAGAATCATCCGGTTTAGATGGCACAGGGGGTTTCGCTACCTCGACAGCATCCACTTGAGGCGGATTGTCTGTCTTAGGGGCGTCCTGCTGGTCAGGGTGTTGATCCGGTTTGCGTTGGTCGGTCATTAGGTATATGCCTGATGCGTTCAAAGAATATTTCCTATTTTACTTGGTTATTAAACCTTAGTGCAAGTAGAATCGCTGTTAGACCCCTATTAACTTCGTCTTGTATTGATTTTGTTACGCCTGCATGTTAGCCTTCAACCCATGCGAATCCGATTCTGGTTATTGATTATTCTGCTTCTGCTGGGAACTGTGCTGCGGCTTTACCATATACAAGCCCAGAGTATCTGGTTCGATGAAGGTTGGTCGGCTTATGCTGCTGTACAACCAACCTTGCGCGCGGCTGTAGAAGCTGACGCGACCAATCCCCCTCTCTACTATGTCCTATTAAACATCACCACCCGCGCTTTTGGTGACAGCACGTTGTCGCTGCGTTATTTCTCGCTGTTGTTTGGCGTTTTGGCAATTGCCCTGGCTGAAAAATTGGGGCGGCGGCTTTTTACGACTTATGCTGGACTCGGCGCGGCTTTCCTCGTCGCATTCTCGCCCTTGATGTGGTGGGCGTCGCAGGAAGCTCGTATGTATACCTTCCTGGCGGTTCTGGTGTTGATTGCGGCGCTAGCGTGGTATCAACTCCAACGCCGCCCCACACGTTGGGCATGGTTAGCGCTCTGGGCATCAGAACTCGCACTGTTGTATGCCCATAATACTGGCCCAGTGATTGTTATCTGGCTCAACCTTATAACCATCCTGGCTTGGATAATTAAATTTAATCGACAATATCGTAAAAATCAGACTTTTTCTCTTCCCCGTATATGGGGAAGGGGTGAGGTATTAACCTGGTTCGCGGGTCAAATCGCTGTTGGAATCCTGTGGTCGCCCTGGTTTATAACCCGATTTTTGCTCCTTCCAGCGGCTAACAGCGCACTCAGTAATGCGCCGCAGTTTGGTTTGCCGCTGCTCGGCCAGTTATGGGGCGCGCTCTGGTTAGGCAGTTGGGGTATGGTTATTCGCCCCGAATCCGATCTCGCGTCTTACTCACCCATCATCTTAGTCGTGACCCTCATTGCATCTATTCTGGTCATTCCCTGGCGTAAAGGGGCATCATATTGGCTTTTAGCTCATGTAGTCATTCTGACCGCTGGACTGGTACTTGGTCTCGCTGTCCTCGGCAACGAAATACATAGCCGTTATCTGGTCATGATTGCGCCGCTTTTACTCACTTTGATTGGCGCAGGTTTGGCTGCGGGGACGAAGCACGCCTCGTCTGTCGTTTATAGTGTCCGTTACGCGGCTGCGATCATTTTTCTCGCAGCGTTTTTCGGCGCTGTCTATTTTCTGACGCAGAATCCCGCTTATCAACATGATGATGTGCGTGGTATGGTCAACTATTATGCCCATAACCTCACTGCCAGTGATAGCGTGCTCGCTTGGTCATATGCGGATCGTTACGACCTTGCCTATTATTGGGATCGCCTCGGCGTGAAAGCCCATCGCGTGACACTTCCCGAAGGCGCAGACCTGGACAAAATTTTGCCGTTGCTACCTGCCAGCGGCGATGTTGCGCTGAATATCTGGTACACCCAGCGCGCCGATTATCGTGGCATGATGGGCTGTTTGCTCGGTGACGGAACTATCAATCCACCGGAGCAAATTTCTTTTTATGGCATGACCGACGAACTGTATCGTTCGCCATCGCTGCATTTACCTGAATTGAGTTCAATTGATGTAGGAATTTCGACCCTCGCTCATGTGACGGCTGTCGGCGCAATTCCAGTTACCCAGGCCGATCAAGGCTTGTGTCTGCCGCTCCAAATCCAGTTAACTCAACCCGCAACGGTTGACTTAAAATCCGTGTTGATCGTGAAAAATGCGCTCGGTTGGGAAATTGCCCGCGACGACGCGCCTTTTGCCGATGCCGCCCAACGTACTACTTCGGTGCTTGTCCCTGGCGATACGCTTACCGCTTATCCGCTTTTACGTTTGCCCTACGGTGCGCCTCCCGGCGACTATTCGATTTTTTTGCGTGTCTACGATGAACAGGCGCAGCCTTCCGGCTATGATCTCTCAACTTCTACATCTGTCCAACCCGTCCGTGACTTGCCGTTGGCAACCTGGAAAGTCAGTCCCGGCGCGGATTGGTCGCAGGTCAAAAGCGCGTCCGATTTACCCGTCAAACGCGCTTTGACGATCACGGATAATCTGACCCTTGCCGCCGATAACATCCAATCTGCGACGCTGCATAACGGTAATGAAATTCGCCTATCGCTGCTCTGGAAGGGTGAGGATAAATTACCTGATTTGACGATCGATGGAAACGCAGGTTGGCAGGTCACAATCCCGCCGTCTATCGTTTCCGAACGGGATGACACGGCTTTAGATTGGCGTACCTTCAGAATTCCGCTGGACGCACCTTCAGGCGATGCGATTCTGCATTTACCAGATGGTACACCACTTGCTACCTACACCATTCAATCCCTTCCGGCCCTGACCGAACCGCCGCCTTTCGAAACCCCTGTAGATGGCTCATTTGTTGGTGTGGGATCGTTGGTCGGCTACACGCTCGGTTCGGATTCGCTAGATCACACCGCACCTTTTGATGTAACCCTCGTCTGGCGAGCTGACCAGACCGCCGCGACCAGCTACACCGTTTTTGTGCAGTTGCTGGATGAATCTGGACAGGTCATCGCTCAGGCTGACGCTGTTCCTGCCGACAACACCCGCCCGACAACTTCCTGGCGTCCCAGCGAATATATCGTGGATGTCCAGCATGTGACCTTCCACGCCGACGCTCAACCCGGCACGGCGCACCTCATCGCTGGCCTATACGACCCCACTACCGGCACGCGCGTTCCCCTCACTTCCGGCGCAGACTTCATTACCCTCCGCGAAGACATAAGCGTAAATTAATCATCGCAAAGTTTTGGGCTAAACGATTCGAAATTTGGATCTCATCTGAGGGGATTAATTGTTCTTTCGGACTTGTAGATTTCTGTATGAAACGGATAATTCGAATACGACTGTGTGTACAAGAAATACTTTATCGTAATCGCTATTCCCAATCTCTAACCCGATAATATCTGCTCCCAATTCACTTTCTGAACCTGGTGGATCAAAGGATTCTAGAAAAACGACCCAACGAATATCCTTGCAGTCCACCAAATCAATATAAAATAGCGATGGATTTTCCCAGGGTGAATGCAAACAAGTGATTATAATGTCCTTCCCGAAGTTTTTTACCTCAATTGTTTTAACAAAAGACCCATGAGCGTCAAATCCAAGCAATTGGCTAAGTTTGGTATCAACCATGATAGCCTTTCCTATCAACCGAATCGTCGTCGGTCAAAATGCTTTTAACTTTCAACTCTCGCTTAAATATTCGACTGCGTATCCGGCGCTGCGCCCGTTCCCACGCCGATATGAAACACCACCAAATAATCGCCGATAGACTGCTGTTCGTAACTGGTCAGGGCGAAGTTCAAAAAGCTGACATTCACATCAGCATTAGGGTCAAAACCATCAATCGGGATCGTCAGCATGGCGCTTCCTTCGCGCCCCTTCACCTGCCGGTTGCCCGCCCCGGTGACGAAAGACCCCACCAGACTGCGCGACTTACCGGAGCAAATGGATGGATCACCCGCATCGTCGCATTCGACTGGTGTGCCGTCTCGCAGCAAAATGGGACTACCATCGGCGTTTACCATTTGCAAAAACGGATCAAGTGCGTCCTGCACACCCAACATATAAACGCTCAATGGAACGCCTGACGAAATCAGGTTGGGTGAAATGCGTACTGCATAACCATCGCCTAAACCATCGTCAGGCGAGACTTCCGTCCCCTCAACCACCAGCACGAATTGCCCACTAGCGCCTTCAAATCCACCGACAATGACCGCTATATTGGCATAGTCTTCGGAATTTTGTGAAATTTCGACTTGTGCGCTGCTATCGGCTTTGCGTATAAATCCCGTTGTTGGTAGGTTCGCCGAATAATTGGAGGCAGCCGGTGTATCATCAAAACACTCAAATTTCCCATCAGGAGTCTGCACAGCGATGATCGGGTCGAAATCACCCATGCCAATCGCCGTCGCTGTATAAGTCGTGCCGCGCGCCATATAGAGCACGATTTCCGCGCCGTTCGTTATCGCCGTTCCATCCAAGCAGGTGAGTTCAATTCCGCCGCTGCTGCCCAATGTCAACGCGCCTTTTTGTGGTTTGGTGCTGCTGGGAGTCGGGATAATCGGCGGCTTATCACCATTATTGGCGGGTGCTGTGCCTTCCCCGACACCGACATGAAACGCCACCATATACTCGCCAAAGCTCGATTGGTTGTAGCTGGTCATCAGATAATTGAAAAAATTAAGCTTAGTGTCCGAGTCGAGCGTGAATCCAGCCAGTGGAATACTCATCATGGCATCGCTGGAACGCCCTTGTGTAGTGTTGACGCTTGCCTTGCTCAAGTCCGACGAATCGCCAAAGCAGCTTTGGGTATCCCCAGCATCATCACATTCAATTTTTGTCCCATCATCCAGCGTGATGACTTTATTGTCCGTGCCCACAAACTGCATGTATGGATCGAGATCATTCCGTTTCGCCATCATGTAAAGCGTCAGCGGAACGCCCGAATTGACCATATTTTGTGTCAGATGGACGGCAAATGGATCGCCTGCGCCTTCGCCGTGACCGTCTGCGCCCGTCACAGCCATGCCTTCCAATATGAGCACAAATTCGCCGGTTGCACCTTCGAAGCCGCCGACAATGATCGAAATATCGGCGAAGCTGGACGTATGGTGCGAAAACGGGAGTTGTGCGCTGGTGTCCGAAGCAGCTATGCGGCCTGTTGTTGGTAAATTGACTTCATAGTCAGCAGCCTTCGGTTCGTCATCGTTGCACGCCTGTACGCCGTGTTCGTCACGCACGGCGATGATCGGGTCGAATCCATTGATGCCAATTGCCGTTGCGGTATACGTGAATCCGGGGCGCATATTCACACGGATTTCCGCGCCATTGGTAATTTCTGTCCCATCCGGGCAGGTCGCCTGGACACTGGCAATATCGACTTCCTGAGCCTGAACCGGGATGACAATGAGGGTGATAATCGCTAAACTGAACAGTATAGACAGGCGATGCATGGGGATGCAGCTCCTAAATAACATCAACAATAGTTTTCCGTATCCTACAACGAGTAGGGCTTTTATGGCTACCCACCTGCCATAAATAAGTCGTAACAGTCGAAAGGAATTCGTTATGGACTATCCGCCTAATCCTGACACTTTTTATCCCATCGTCTGGAATATCGTCCGCCAGATCCCATCCGGCGTGGTCAGCACCTATGGTCAAATTGCTTCCATGATTCCACCGCCGCCCGGTGTCGATCCGGTTGATTATGATCGTCTGGGGCCGCGCTGGGTGGGCAAAGCCATGAACGCTGTGTCCGGCAAGGACGATCCCACTGTTCCCTGGCAGCGTGTCATCAACGGCCAGGGCGGGATCAGCCTGCCCGAAGGTAGCAAATCCGCCATCGAGCAGCGCCGCCGCCTCGAACACGAAGGACTAACCTTCGACAAGCGCGAGCATATCGACCTGAATGTAGCGAGCTGGGATGGCCCCGATGAGGATTGGCTGCGCGAAAACGGTCTCTTCAAACCGCGCAGCCTCAAAAAAGTGCCCAAAACCAAGCCGCAGCAGCCAACCCTTTTTTGATTTCACTTTGTAACTCGAATTGCTAGTTCGCTGATAAAATGGTGGACACTTCGCCTGACTGATTCCCCCTCTACACGAAGTGGGGAGGGGGTTAGGGGGAGGGGATATGGGCGACGAACCTGCTGGGTAGGGACGAGATATATCTCGTCCTCTTTCTGGCTTTCGCTAATAGCTAACAGATATACGCTTTTTTGCCTTTGACTTTTGACCCCCAGCGTGCTACTGTAATGCCATCAATATGTATGTGATGAAGGTGTGCCTGACGCTCGGAAGCAGGGTGCACAATGGGGGAAGCCGGTCAAAGTCCGGCGCTGTCCCGCAACGGTAGCCTCATCATGAGGAAGCCCGATTACCCGCCTTCATCCCTACTCGGAGTACCACCTTCGTGGACAAAGGGGGCCGGGCATGAATGTCTATCGACCATGCTCCCCGCTAATCAGCGGGTTTTTTATTCTTCGCAGCAGCACACTATCGCGTGTGTTTGCTTGCCATAATACCGACCTCGTTTTTGCACAGGCTGGAACTCCTATTCAATCCAATTTTATCTCTCTCGGAGGAGTTCGATGAAGTACCGTTTACTATTCGCCTTGTTGATAACCTTAGTTGCCACATCGCTGGCGCTCCCTTTCGCTGTCGCGCAGGAAACCACTGCTACCCCCGTCGCTGTCGCCGATACCTGTGTCACCAACTATGATGCCAGTGTCGATTATTTTCCCGATAAAATCACCCTGGAATACGCGACAGGGTTCAGTGTCGAATATCATAACAACTATAAAGTCGTGACGATTGCCCAACCCTGGCAGGGTGCGGAAGACGCCGCAAATTATGTGCTCGTCGAGTGCGGCACACCTGCGCCAAAAGATGTGAAAGCCGATGCCGTGATTGAAGTGCCCGTCAAGAGCATCGTCACTATGTCTACGACTTTCCTGCCGCACATCGTCGGCCAGGGTCTGCTCGATAAGCTGGTCGGCGTCGATAGCATCAATTATACCAACACGCCCGAAGTGGTTGCCAAATATGAGGCCGGTAATTTGGCCGCTGTCAGTCCCAATTTCGGCGAGATCAACACCGAATTGTTGATCGATCTCCAGCCGGGACTCATTATGGCGCAGCGTTTTGATGATACCGATAAGGTCTATCCGGCGCTTCAGGCGGCAGGCTTACCGGTAGTCTTGAACGCCGATTTCCTGGATACGACTCCGCTGGGGCAGGCTGAATGGGGCAAGTATATTTCGCTCTTTTTCAACACCGAAGCCGTCGCGCAAAAGGCCTTTGATGGCGTTGCAACCCGCTATACTGATTTGGTGAAATTGGCCGCCACTGCCGATGCGGAGCCTACCGTTTTCGCTAACACTCCTTATCAGGGAAGCTGGTTTATGCCCGGTGGCAAGAGCTATCTCGCCCGATTCTTTGCCGATGCTGGCGCGGCCTATATCTGGGCGGACGACACCTCGACGGGCAGTATTCCGCTCGATTTTGAAACCGTTTTCGACAAGGCGTCTGCTGCTGATTTCTGGGTCAACGCTGGTTTCTTCTGGAGTACCAAAGCTGATGCTCTGGCGGAAGATGATCGTTTTAAAGAGTTTGCAGCTTTCAAAAGCGATCACGTCTTTACCAACAATGGGCATGTGAATGCCAATGGTGGCAGCGATTATTTCGAGACCGGCGTCACCAATCCCGATCTGATCCTCGCCGATCTGGTGAAAATCTTCCATCCCGATTTGCTGCCCGAATACGAACTCTATTTCTACCGTCAGCTAGCAAAATAATATTGCTGATTTCGTTCACATATCCCCTCTAAAGCGTATCTTGCTCCCCCTCTCTGTATACGGGGAGGGGGCTGGGGGGAGGGGTTAATTGAATGCACACGACTCGAAACACCCAACCCAATGTAGCCACCAGCCCGCGCGCCCCTGAATCGACATATGCGACAACCATATGGCCGCGACTGGGCATCCGCCGGATCGCGCTGTTGATTTTGTTGGCTGTGCTGATTGGTATGTTTCTTCTCAGTTTGTTCATCGGCTCAGTGCGTATTCCGCTGACCGATATTCTGACGATTCTCGCGGGAAACGAACCTGCCCGCTCCACCTGGACGACCATTGTCCGTGATTTCCGTCTGCCCAAAGCCCTGACCGCATTGCTGGCGGGCGCGGCGCTCGGTGTCAGCGGCTTGCAAATGCAAACCCTGTTCCGCAATCCGTTGGCCGATTCGTATGTTCTAGGTGTCAGTTCCGGCGCGAGTCTCGGTGTGGCGTTGGTTGTCCTGAGTGTTGGCACAACCGGCTCGATTTTGATGGCTGGGATTGGTCTGATGGGCGATTTAAGTTTGGCGGTAGCCGCATTTATGGGCGCGGCTTTGATTCTTGCGCTGGTGATGGTTGTCGCCGCTCGTGTCCAGAGCGTGATGACCTTGCTCATTCTCGGCCTGATGTTCGGTTATGTGACCAGTGCCGTTGTGAGTCTGCTGCTGTATTTCAGCCTTGTCGAGCGCATCCAAGCCTACATCAGTTGGACGTTCGGCAGTTTTGGCGGTGTCACCTGGTCACAGATGACCATTTTCGCGCCGATGGTCATTATCGGGTTGGTGAGTGCTTTTGTCCTCAGCAAGCCACTGAATGCGCTCTTGCTCGGCGAATCTTATGCCCGCAGTATGGGACTGAACATCCGCCGCAACCGTTTGTGGATTATCATTACGACATCGCTTTTGGCGGGTGCAGTGACCGCTTTTTGCGGCCCAATTGCCTTTATCGGCATCGCGGTTCCGCATCTCTGTCGTGGATTGTTCGGCACATCCGACCACCGCATATTAATTCCCGGCGTGATTATGCTCGGCGGCATATCAGCACTGCTTGCCGATTTGATCGCCCAGGCTCCCGGTGGTCAGACTATCCTGCCGCTTAATGCCGTGACCGCTTTGATTGGTGCGCCGGTTGTCATCTGGATCATTTTACGCCGCCGCAATTTACGCAACACTTTCGCTTCATAAGCGGGCATACAAGGAGAGCATCGTGGACGGTAATGTAAAAATTGCTCATTGGCGCAAATGGAAACTAACCGAGGAAACACTTTATAAGCCGGATCGCGCCATGTCTTATTGGCTCCAATTCGCACCGCCAGATTTTATTCGTGCGATGGTCAGTGATGTCGAACGCGAAGTCCAGTCCGTCAACAATCTGGTTGAATTTATGCTTGGCGACTCGGATGCTGCTGCCTTGACCCTCGATGATCTCTCGCGCAAAATGACCGTTCAGGAAATTTGCGAATTGATTTTGCGTCGCACCCAAAAAACGCAGGCCATCCTCAACATCGCCTGCGCTTATGCCAATACCCGATCTGCTGAATAGCCCTGTGGATTCCTGATGGTTATTAACTCATCTTTCATCTCTCATCCCTCATCCCTCGTACCTCCTACCTCTGTACTCAGCACTGCTTCACTTTCCATCGGCTATGCCGTGCCGCGCCAACCGCCCAAAGTGATTCTGTCCGACATCACCGTCAGACTTAACGCGGGTGAACTCGTTTGTCTGATTGGCCCCAACGGCGCGGGCAAATCAACCCTGATGCGTACCCTTGCCGGGATGCAGCCGCCGCTTGCCGGGAAAGTCACGCTCCAGGGCGACGATATGCGTGCTATGAATCCCCGTGATCTGGCGCAGCGTCTCAGTATTGTTCTGACCGAGCGCGTTGATGTTGGTGTTCTATCGGCCTATGCCCTGGTCGCATTGGGGCGTTTTCCTTATACCGATTGGTCAGGCACATTGACGCCTGACGACGAAGCAGTTGTCCGTTGGGCGATTCAAGCCGTTGGTGCAGTCGATTTAGCCGCCCGTAACATCGGCGAATTGAGCGACGGTGAACGCCAGAAAATCATGATCGCCCGCGCGCTGGCGCAAGAACCCGCCTTGATGCTCCTTGACGAACCGACTGCATTTTTGGATTTGCCGCGCCGCGCTGAGATGATGCAGTTGTTACGCCGCCTCGCCCGTGAAACCGGCAGGGCGATTTTGCTCTCGACCCATGACCTCGACCTTGCGCTGCATAATGCGGATCGAATCTGGTTGCTCCCCAAAGGTGGCCCGCTGCACGTCGGCGCGCCCGAAGATTTAGTCCTCAGCGGTGCATTTGAGAAAGCTTTTCAGGCCGAAGGCATGCAATTTGATCCCTACACGGGTTCCTTCAAGACCACCGTCCAGCCCGCCGGGACAATCGACCTGCACGGCGATGGCATCCCCGCTATTTGGACAATCCGCGCCCTCGAACGTGCTGGATTTTGCGTTATGCGTGATGGCGATTCTTCACCCATTCGGATTGAACTGGTCGGGCAGGGCAGCGCTACCCATTGGCGTATCATCCAGGGCGAAACCGTTACTGAACAACATTCCCTCGCTGATGTAATCGAATCACTCCGTACCTAATCGCACTGTAGGGACGAAACGCATTTCGTCCGTTTTTGCTTTTTTGTAATCCCCGCTTGACTCAAGTTCTGTTTTGTCATAATATGTCGTTTGACGATATGTCGTATAACGACATATAGGAGCCGAACACTTGAAACATTTAATCAACGTCTACATCTGGCTTTATGCACATCTCATACGCTTTTACCCTCGCACTTTTTACGCCACCTACGCCGATGAAATGGTCGCTGTCTTTCGCATGAAACTGGCTGACAGAGCCTCGTCTGGTTGGCTTGCCCTGTGCAGCACATTTTTGCGCGAACTATTCGATTTACCCCTAAGTATTCTTCAGGAACATTCGCGAAAGGATCGTGAACCCATGCGCTGGTTTCAACTTTCTGGCGAACACAAAGTCCGCCGTGCCCGCAACCTGACTCGTGCCGCCAGTTTCGTTGTCGCGCTGCTCCTCAACTGGACGTTCATCCAAATTTGGCGCAAACCTGATTATGAAATCTGGTCGCAAAGCATTCCCTTCGTGTTGACTCTCTTCATCACCAATTTGCTGCTGCTCGTTGCATGGCGTTGGGAACGCCTCGGCGCACGCTTGATTCTGTTGGGTGCGTTGGGGGTAGGGTTGACCGTCGCCTATTCCATGTTCGTCACCGCCCGCGTGGACAACATCGACATTCCCGCATTCCTAATCTTGTTCATCGCGCTGGCCTGGGCATTTCCCTACATCCTTTTCGGACTTCTCTTTCTCAATTTCAGCCGCCAAACGCCTCTCCTATCTCCCGCCTAACCATCCCAGAGGGCAATAGTTACTATTGCCCTCTTCTTTTAACTTCTTTTTCTTTAACTCTGCACTTTGCATTATCTTTGACTCATCCCTCGTACCTCATCACTTTCTTGTCTTTTACTCAGCACTCAG
This sequence comes from Chloroflexota bacterium, assembly GCA_039933955.1. Taxonomy (GTDB): domain Bacteria; phylum Chloroflexota; class Anaerolineae; order Aggregatilineales; family Phototrophicaceae; genus CFX2. Next base: position 5,544 of record JBDTNB010000072.1, on the reverse strand, counting down.
AACTCGGTACTCAGCGCTTCCTACTGTCCCTCCGACCAGTCCAATCCCTGTCCATTGGCCTAAGACAGTCACCCCTTTTTGTGATAATATACGCAAACGGTCATTTAGTTTTAAGGCATGTTTCAACAGAAACATTACAAATGTTCCTGCTTGAATTTTTTACAATGATCTGCTATGATCCATTGAGAACTCTAAGCAACTGGCTCGTAAACATTAATCACAACTCAGTACGCCCATAAGTTCCAATCCTCATTGACGTAAAGTAGAAAGGCTGGTTGAATGATTACTGTAGGACAACTCGCTCTCGCCTAACCCCCTTTTGTTGACTCATTCGCAGTAGTTTAAGTGATGTTGGGGAAAATGCTCTGCTCTGTATAAAACGGGCAGAGGATAGATGTAGTACGCTTGGAGGGTAGACGCTTTGACGCCACCTGCTCAAACACACAAATATGATTTAAGAAACTCAATTTCAGAACGCCGTCTGGTCGGTTTCTGGCGCTTGATGACCGGCTTCCGCAAGCTGTATTTGGTCGCCGTCATCGCCATTGCCTTTTCGGCATTGGCGCAAACCGCTTCTTCACTGTTGATTCGCTTCTTCATTGACGAAGCGCTCAACCGCCCTAACCTGAATGACCTGCTGCCACTCATCGCGCTAGGATTTATCGGTCTCGCGCTGCTGCAAGGTACATTCAGCTTCCTCAGTGGTCGCGCGGCCTCGCGCACAGCGGAAGGGCTGGCGCTGCGCATCCGCGATTATATGTTCGACCACATTCAACGCTTGACGTTCACTTACCACGACAAAATGCAAACTGGTGAACTGATTCAACGCGCTACCTCGGATGTCGATGCAGTACGCCGTTTCTTCTCCGAACAGGCCATCGGTATTGGTCGTATCACGCTCCTCTTTGCCGTGAACTTTGGCGCGCTCCTTTACCTACATTGGCAGCTTGCCCTCGTCTCAGTGATGGTTATTCCGATTATCATCGCCCTGGGCGTGCTGTTTTTTCGCCGTGTATCTGCCCGCTATGAACTCGTGCAGGAACAGGAGGCTGTTGTCTCCACTGCCCTTCAGGAAAACTTAAGCGGCGTGCGCGTGGTGAAAGCTTTCGCCCGTCAGGAATACGAGATCAATAAGTTCGAGCGCGCCAATAGCAAACACTTCGGCCTGGGGCGCAGTTTTACCATGATGCACACGCTCTTCTGGCCGATCACCGACTTGCTGTGCGGTGCACAAATTGTCGGCGCATATTATCTGGGCGCGCGTCTGGTTATCGAGGGTTCAATCACGCTCGGCACATATCTGGCCTTTGCCAGCCTTCTGATATTCATCATCAACCCGATGCGTAACCTGGGTCGCCTGATTGTCGATATGTCCAGCGGTATGGTGTCCTATGGTCGCGTGATGGAAATTGTGCGCCAGGATCGCGAAGTTCTGGATGTCGCTAATTACAAACCAACCGGTGACCTGAAAGGTGATGTCGTCTTTGAGGGCGTCAACTTCGAATACAGCACGGGTGACGAAGTGCTGCACGACATCAGTTTCGCCGTGAAAGCCGGTCAGCGTATCGCGTTACTGGGTTCGACAGGTTCCGGCAAAACCTCATTGCTGAATTTGTTGCCGCGTTTCTACGAATACACATCCGGCAAAATCACCCTCGATGGCATCGAACTGCGCGACTATCCGCGTCACTATCTGCGCCGTCAGATCGGTGTGGTCGAGCAGGAACCATTCCTGTTCTCGCGCACCATTCGTGAAAATATCACCTACGGTGTCGGACGCAATGTGTCGGATGCCGAAGTGGAAGCAGCGGCGCGTGCGGCGGCGGTTCATGAGGTGATTATGACCTTCCCTGACGCCTATAACACGCTGGTGGGTGAGCGTGGTACAACCCTGTCCGGTGGTCAAAAGCAGCGTGTCGCGCTCGCGCGTACCCTGCTCAAAGACCCACGTATCCTGATCCTCGACGATGCCACTTCATCGGTGGACGCCGAAACTGAAGACTCGATTCGGCAGGCACTGCTCAATCTGATGCAAGGGCGCACATCGTTCATCATCGCCCATCGCATTCAGACCGTTATGTTTGCCGACCTGATCCTTGTCATGGACAAAGGTCGCATCATTCAGCGTGGCACGCACGATCAGTTGCGCCGCCAGGATGGTGTCTACCGCCAGATTTACGAATTACAGTCCCGTATCGAAGATGAACTGGAAAAGGAGATCGCCAGTGTCGTCTGATTATCAATACGAAGAAGAAGATTTTGACTCACAGTTTAACGGCGGGACGCTCAAACGCATCATCGGTCAGGTGAGGCCGCATTGGCGCTGGGTGCTCGGCTTTATGATATGCGTCGGCATCGTGTCCATTCTGGATGCCTATTTCACTTACCTCGGTAAACGCATAATCGATGATGGTATCCTGAAACAGGATGTGAACACCCTGAACCAGATTGCGATCCAGTATTTTGGCTTGTTCATTGTGCTGGCAGGGCTGGTGTTTGGGTTCATTTATCTGGCGGGTATTCTCGGTTGGAAAGTGCGCTACGAACTGCGCAAGAAAATTTTCAACCACATCCAGACGCTCTCGTTTTCGTACTTTGATCGCACACCTGTCGGCTGGATGATGTCGCGTGTCACGTCTGACACCGAGCGCATGTCCGAACTGGTTACCTGGGGGATGCTCGATGTCACCTGGTCGATCATGAATATCACCACTGCCCTAGTTTTCATGGCGACTATCAACTGGCAGTTGACCCTCATTGTGCTGGTGCTGGTTCCGATTCTGTTTGCCATCGCCGTGTGGTTCAAAACCAAGATTCTGGTTGAATTTCGCCGCGTCCGTAAGCTGAACTCGCAGATCACCGGCACATACAACGAGAACATTACCGGTGTCCGTGTGGTTAAGGCGCTCGTCCGCGAGGAAGCTAACCTCGGCGAATTTGACGTATTAGCGACCCGCATGTTCGGCTCGGCCTATCGCGCCGCATGGCTTTCAGCCTTGTTCCTGCCGGTTGTGCAGTTGATTAGCGCTGTCGCCCTCGGTACGATTGTCCTCTTCAGCGGTCATCAGATCGAATCCGGTGGCATCACCATCGGCGGTATCCAGGCGTTTGTCGCTTATGTGACCTTCATGCTTTGGCCGGTGCAGGAACTCGCCCGTGTTTATGCTGAAATGCAGCAGGCCGTCGCGTCTGCCGAGCGTTTCTTCTCCCTGCTCGACGCCAAGCCCGAAGTCACGGATCGTCCCGGCGCGGTTGACCCCGGCACGATTTACGAGGACATCACCTTTGAGAATGTGAACTTCTACTATGACGCTGACAAGCCCGTACTGAAGAACTTCAACCTGCATGTGAAGAAAGGCGAGACCATCGCCCTCGTCGGCCCGACGGGCGGCGGTAAATCGACCATCGTCAATCTGATCTGCCGTTTCTATGAGCCGAAAGAGGGGGTTCTGACCATCGGCGGGCGTGATTACACCGAGTACACCCTGCATGGTATCCAATCGCGCATCGGTGTCGTGCTCCAAACGCCGCACTTATTTTCCGGCACAATCCGCGAGAATCTGCGTTATGGTCGCCTCGATGCCACCGACACCGAAATCGAAGAGGCCGCCAAGTTGGCGGGCGCGGATGAGTTCATCATGACGCTCGAAAAGGGTTACGACGAGCAGGTCGGCGAGGGCGGTGTGCTGCTCTCCGTCGGACAGAAGCAGTTGCTCAGTCTGGCGCGGGCGATTCTGGCAAAACCCGATGTCTTCATCATGGACGAGGCCACCAGTTCCGTCGATACACTGACCGAGGCGCTCATCCAGCAGGGTATGGAAAACCTGATGAAGCACAGCACCAGCTTTATCATCGCCCATCGTCTCTCGACCATCCGCCGCGCAGATCGCATTCTCGTGATCGAAAAGGGCGGCATCTCGGAGCAGGGCAGCCATGCCGAACTGATGCGCTTGAAGGGGCATTACTACAACCTGTATACCAAACAGTTCCGCGATGAACTGGAAATGCAGCTCGATCCCTTCGCCGTCAAATCCACCGGGAACGGGAATGGCAACGGCCACCATGCTGACCAACCCCTCCCCGAACCCACTATCTAATAATCATCTGTAGGGACGCAGCGCCGCTGCGTCCTTTTCATTTCCATCTTTGCTGTACTTGTCTTGCTCCCCTCGCCATTTTATGGAGAGGGCGACCAAAGGGAGTGGGGTGAGGTTATGGGCTGGGCAAATTTCGCTATCGCGGCTTTACAAAAAGGCGAAACCGTCAAAATTCGCCCGCACGGAAATTCCATGCGTGGCAAAGTCAACAGCGGCGATTTAGTGACCCTCGAACCCATCCCGTCGGATAATCTGAAAGTCGGCGACATTGTATTGGTGAAGGTTCACGGCAACGTCTACTTGCATCTGATAAAGGCCATCAACGGCCCACGTTTTCAAATCGGCAATAATCGCGGCGGCATCAATGGTTGGGTCGGCGCGAATTCCATCTACGGCATCGCCACCCACATCGAACCCTGAGACATGATTTTCTCAACCGTGTCAGGATTTTTCGTAGGGACGCAGCGCCGCTGCGTCCTCTTTTATCCTTCAATTTATGGCGGGTTGTGCGACCTCTCGTTAATCTCTATGCTATTAGGTGAATGCTGCTCTGTGCAAAGATGCTTTTTCCCTGATTCATGAAACGCCGAAACATGGGTTAACGCGCGGCATGAAAGTCCCTCTGCACGAAGTGGGGAGGGATTTAGGGAGGGGATACAGAGTTGGTAAATGCCATTATGAGTCGAGACAAGGATGGAGCCATGCCCGATATTAACATGCCCGATTTTCCGTATACAGTACATGCCCCGGCATCCACCCAAACCTTCCCCGATGGGCGTAAATGGCGGCTGGAAATACCCAGTGTTGAAGGCCCTGCGGTGCTGGCTGCCGTGCTGGAAGAAGCCCTGCGCTATAACGTGCCTATTGATCGGATTTCCCAGGGCAGCGGCATCCAGTTATTGACCGATGCCGAAATTACCCACATGGTGCGTCAGTGCCAGGAAGCCAACATTGAATGCTGCCTGTTTGTAGGGCCGCGTGGAGCTTTCGATATTGGTGCGGCGGTGTTGGCATCCAACGGCGGTGCGCTCAAAGGGGCACTGCGTGGCGCACGACAGTTATCGCAGGCACTCGAAGATATTGATCGCGCGATTGAATTAGGCGTTCACAGCGTCTTGGTTGCCGATGTCGGACTGCTGGCGATCCTGGGCCAGAAACGGGCATCCGGGGCAATCCCCGCTGATTTTGTCATCAAAGTATCGGTTCTGAGCGCTCCTTCGAATCCGGCAACTGCCGCCGTATTAGGCCAGTTGGGCGCAAACTCGCTCAATGTGCCATCCGATTTGTCGATTGATGAAGTGGCGGAAATCCGCGCCGGGACAGACGCATGGATTGATTTTTATGTGGAAGCTCCCGATGATGTCGGTGGGTTTATCCGCCATCACGATATTGCGGATTTAGTGCGGGTTGCCGCACCCATTTATCTGAAGTTTGGACTGCGCAATAC
>JBDTNB010000071.1:0-31951 GCA_039933955.1 Chloroflexota bacterium | reverse complement strand
CGCCTGCTTTCATCTCTGCTCTCGTTCAGCTTCACTCCTTCTGAACATGAGCCTAGTTTTTTATTTCGTTCTAACCAATCTATAACTGAATGTCAGCGCTTAGAATGGCAGTATAAAGCGCTTTCACCTATAATTACAAATTGTCAATGAAATACAAATGGATACGTTATTCCAATGGACAATGGCGTTAACGAACCAAAAGCTAGCATCCTGATTGTGGATGATATTCCTGACACTGTACAACTCTTAAAAGACTGGCTTGAAAACCACAATTATAAAGCGACTGGTGTCACCAGCAGTCTTCAGGCGCTTGAAATTGCTACCGAACAAAAACCTGATCTCATCCTGCTTGATGTGATGATGCCCAAAATGGATGGCATGGAAACCTGTCGCCGCCTGAAAGCCAATCCGCAAACATCCAGCATCCCCGTGATCTTGGTTACAGCCAAGAATCCCAGCGACGCGCGTTCCGAAGGGATGATGGCCGGTGCAATTGACTACATTACCAAGCCCATCAATCTTGCCGACCTGGTTACCAGAATCGAAAATGCGTTAGCAACCACTGATCAATCCCCGGTTGATGTTCAACGACTGCTGGAAGAAGTAGCCCATTCGGCGTTAACGATTCTCGGCAGCGATATGGTCTGGCTGCTGGGTCTCGACTCGGAAGAGCAAGCGCTCAAAAGTCGAATATTGGCAACCACAGGCGGTCAACGGGTTGAAACGGATTTCCTGCTAGCGGCTGGTGATGGACAACCTGTTCCCAAATACTACTTACAAGACGCTGGCAACGTTTTTTGCTCAACCTTCATCACGCGAAAAACAGCCGTCAACGTCAGCATTGAGATACTGAAAGACGATCCAACAACACGCCCGCTCCTGCGTGCAACCGAGATGCTGCGGTTAAGTTATCTAACGGTAGTTCCCATTACAGCAGCCGGTAAGACTTCGGGCGTGATGGTCTTGGGAAGCTTACAACCGCACAATATGGAATCGCCACGCGCACTCCAAATTGTGACGACACTCGCCAGTCAATCTGCCATTGCTTTGGATTACTCACGCCTGATTACCGACTTGACCGAACGTGAAATGGAGATGCGGCGCGAACAAGCCTTCCGCCAAATGATCCTGGATACGATGAGCGACGGGTTGGTCGTGATTGATTCAAAGGGCGCGATCAAATATGTCAATCGGCGCTTGCTCCGTATGACCAATAACCCGAAAGGGTATTTGGAAAGCCGCTCCGTTGGCGAGTTGTTCCATCCAGATGATCGCACGGAAATCATGGTTGGTTTGCTCCGCGAAGGGGCGACAACCATGAAATTTGACCAGAGGCTCATCACGCGAGAAAACCGCGTGATACCCGTGTGGCTCACCCGATCTCGTGCGCAATCGGACGAAATGAACAATCAAGTTATCGTCCTCAGTGACATGACAGAGCAAAAACAGCGCGAAGTTGAACTCGAACGGCAGACCAGCCGACTTGTTGCGCTCAATCGAGCAGCCCACGCCATTACATCGAATCTGTCCCTTCATGAAACGCTGCAAAATATTTTGCACTCGGCAATGGATGTTGTAGAAGCACAAGGCGCTTCACTTTTCCTGTTTAACAAGGATAACGGGGACGAACTGATTGTTGTTGCGGCAGTTGGATCTGGATCAGAAATTATGATGGGAATGCATGTTCCCGTGGGCGAAGGCGTTGCCGGATGGGTTGCGCGCGAGGCAAGATCACAATTGGTCGAAGATACACGCCGTGATCCTCGCTTCTATCGCGCAGTAGATGAACAAACAGGCATCAGCACGCAATCGCTGGTTGCCGTACCACTGATAACGGCTGAACGGGTTATTGGTGTCGTTGAAGTGGTGAATAAACTGAACGATGACCTGTTTACAGTCGATGACGTTCGGTTGCTGGAAAGCATGGCTGGAACAGCGGCAGTATCCGTCGTCAATGCGCGTTTATTCGATGAAACGCAGCGCCGCGTAAATGAACTCGGCACGTTGCTGAAAGCCAGCGCCGCTGCATCATCAACGCTGCAATTTACGCAGGTGCTCGAAAGTATTGCGCGCAAATTAGCCGATGGATTAGAAGTCGCCCGCTGCACCATCATGGCCTGGAACGCGCCAAAAAACCGATTGGAATCGTTGGCCGAAGTTTGTGACATTACCTGGACTGAATCGGATGCTCCACGACGCGCACTCTCAAACGAACCTCTGATTCGTGCTGCTCTGACATCGCAGAAAGGGGTGGTTGCGTCGTTACTAGACAACCAACTCTCGTCCGATAATCGCATTGGTCTCGAAACAATGGGTATGGTCGCAATGTTGGCGATTCCCGTCTGGCACAACGGAGCAATTGCGGGTGTCATTAATCTGTATGCCACTGACCACCGAGGTGTCTATCAGGACAACGATATAGGAGAAGCCAGCCAAATTGTACAAACCTGGCAGGCTGCCCAACCTGATGGAGGTAATCTCTTAACCGCGGATGAAGCACAACTTAATAATCTTGCAGACCAACTGCTCAAGATTCGGCGCACCTGCTGGGTTATGGTGCGTACCTGGAATGAAAGTGAAGACTCAACTGCCGTGATTTGTGAAAAAGGCTTCGCAGAATGGACACGGAGACCGGGCGCAACGTTAAGTATAGAAAATTATCCAACATTGCAAGCAGTGATTCAAAAAACGGAAATCCGCATGGGAACGCTTCAAGACCTAGCAGATGACGCTGCTGAAGTTGAGTGGGTATCTTACAGGGGTGGTCATGCCTGTTTGATTGTACCGCTCATTGAACGCGGTAATGCAATCGGAGTCGTCAAACTCATTGATCAGGGCGAGCGCATTTTTGATGATGGCGAAGTACGGTTGGCGCAAGGGATTGCCAACGTTGTTAGCAGCGCTATGGAAAACGCGCGTTTGTACCAATCGCTGGACAGCCGCGCGCGCGCACTGGAAAGCGCTTATAACGAACTCCAGCAAGCGGACAAAGCCAAAGACGAATTCATCCAAAATGTCTCACACGAACTTCGTACACCGCTCATTTCGGTGCTGGGCTACAGCGGATTAATGGTCGAGGGCGAGTTTGGCCCCATCACTTCTGAACAGCAGGAGGCTTTGAACAATATCGTTCAAAAGTCGCAAAAACTGGCCGATATTGTCGAGGACATCGTTTCAGCACAAGCCTCCGAAACGCGCACATTTGATCGCAAACCAGTTGAGCTTCCGGGTGTTATTCGTACCGTTCTGGAAAAACATGCGCGGCGTGCACAGGAGACCGGACTACATTTTGAGGTAAAAGTGCCTCAGAATGTCACTGCCGTTCTGGGAGATCCGAAAGCCATTACAGAAGCGTTTGAGAAATTGATTGATAACGCAATTAAATTCGGCAGCAATGGCGAAAAAATCGAAGTCCAGGTTCAGGACAGCGATGGGCCAATGGTGCAGATTACGGTGCGGGATTATGGGATCGGCATCGACTCTTCGGAGCAGCAAAAAATCTTCCAACGATTTTATCAGGTTGACGGCGGATCAGCGCGGCGGTATGCTGGAACCGGCTTGGGACTAGCCATCGCGAAAGCCATCATTGAAGGACATGGTGGACGCATTGGGGTCAAAAGCAAACTGAATGAAGGCGCGACTTTTGCATTCACGCTTCCCAAATATGCAACCATGACTCAATGAGAAAAATATGGGACTCGACGCGATCCACACTATCCTCTTCAACATGCACATTTTCTATTCGCTCATTTTAGGGATTTGGGGAGCCGTGATGGCTACCCGCAAAGAATCCATTTCAGGCAATTATTGGGGAGCGGTAGCCGTTGGCACAATCCTCGCGGGGGCAGTTTTATTAGTCGGCATCGTAATGACATTAATCGGTCTGCGGACATCACGAATGGTGACTTATTACCTCTATATGGCGTGGCTGGTCATCATTATGCCCGGTTTATATTCAATGCTGCGTGGAAGAGATGATCGCAGCGCAGCCATTGCATTTTCTATACTCAGCTTTTTCAATACAGCGACTTCAATCAGCATGTTCCAAAGAGCCATCATTGGCCCCTGGCTTCCAGAACACACGGGATCATAAATCGGTTTTCACGATTCGAATGCCTGTACGGTTTTTGGGGCTTCTCGTGTTTTTCCTGGTTGGAGCAGCTTGCACATCAGAAGCAACCCCCTTCCCGGTTGACACTCCGACGGTAGCAAGCGGGCAATTGTCTTCTGACCAATCAGTCATCCGCTATGCATTAGCTCCCAATACCGATGGGTTGGTGAGTGATATTAATTTGCTTAAAAATGCGGCACAAGTTGTGCAGCTTGACACGGCGATTGATCCTGCTGATCTGGGAAGCCAGTTTGACATTGCAGCAGGATATGGCGACATCCCCGGTGGAACTCGTTCACCGGTCACTTTGCACATTGTGTTGGTGATTAATCCCACCCTCCTCCCCTGGCACGACCCGAATATTCTCAACATTTTCCGACGCAGCTTCGATCCAGAGAAAATCACAAACGCGCTGGATATAACTGGCGTCAGCATCGAATCAGTGACTGGTAAACCTACGATGGACATCCAGACGCAACTTGCCAATGCGGGTTGGCCGGACGGCCTGAGCTTCAATTTGGGCAATGCGTATGCACCCGGAAGTGAACAAATCATTGCACAATGGAAAACAGCGAGTATACAAGCCCAACAAACCATCGCACCTAAAAGTGAAATCCAGGCTGATCTCATCGAAGGAAGATTTCAGGCGGCGCTCGTTATCTGGACAACTCCCGATGAGCGCGGAGAGTTGGTTAGCCAATTCGGAAACGAAAATGTCATCGACCTCTACAGCTTACCGATCAGTTACCTCGCAGTTCCAGAGCTACATATCAGTTTTACCCCAGGTGGTTGGCCGCTTCCGACCAGGTAATGTGCTTCTTCATTCGTAAATTGGCTGTATAATCCCCACAATTGTCCATTTAGGCTCTCAAAACACAGTGCAAATCATTCTCACACATGAAAATGCAGACTTTGATGCTGTTGCATCGCTGCTGGCTGCCCATAAGTTAAACCCAGACGCGATTCCCATCCTGCCTGAGCGCCTCAATCAGAATGTACGGCGTTTCTTGACCCTCTATCAGAATGGTCTACCATTTGTTCAGCAGGCAGATTTTCAAGCAGACACAGTTACGAGTATTATCCTGGTCGATACGCAGCGATCTATCAAGCTTCGGGGGCTTCCGGCTCATGTTGGCATTCATATCATCGATCATCATCCGTTGGGTCGTGAGTTATCCAGCAACCAAACTTTCTCCGGGGAAATTGTTGGAGCCGCAACAACCTTATTGGTCGAGCAAATCCAGACTCAGGCTATTGCCATAAACGGACTTGAAGCTACTCTTTTTGCTCTAGGGATTTATGAGGATACCGGATCGCTCTCATATGGAACCACAACTCCGCGCGATCAACGCGCTGCCGCATGGCTGCTGGAACAACAGGCGTCATTAGACACAATTCGACAATTCCTGCTCAACCCGTTGAATGACGATCAGCAAATGCTCCTGGACAAACTCACGCTCGCCGCTGAAAACCGAACTATTGAAGGGCATCTTGTTACGGTTTGCACGACGCGGGTAGACCAGTATATTTCTGAAATCAGCAGTGTTGTTCATCGTCTCAGGGACACATTAGACTCATCAGTGGTTTTCGTACTCGTTCAAATGCCAGAGCACCTGCAATTAATTGGGCGTGCCACCAGTGACATCCTAAACGTCGGAGATATTGCCCGTCTTTTTGGCGGAGGGGGGCATGAACGCGCAGCAGCGGCTTCCATCCATGATAAGACGATTGACGAAGCACTCGCGTTATTATGGCAAGCCCTCAATCTGCATATACAACCCTTAGCGCGGGTAGCTGATTTGATGTCTTATGGAGTACAAACTATTGAGGCGGGGCAAGTTATTGGGGATATTGTCCCCAAACTCAGGCGCATCGGTCATGAAGGTTTTCCTGTGTTGGACGATGGAAAAGTGGTCGGTTTGCTAACTCTACGCGATGCAGACCGAACTATGGAACATGGCCTGGAACAGCTAAAGGTACGCGAAGTGATGTCCAGAGGGGCAATAGCGCTCAAACCATCCGATTCTGTGTGGACATTAGAACAGCGGATGGTCGAGAGTGGGTGGGGGCAAATACCCGTCCTGGACGACAGCGACAAACTTATCGGTATTGTCACCCGTACTGACCTCATCAAACATTGGGTACGAATTCATCCCTCACTTTCAGTTCAGCCCACGCTTATTGACAAGCAAAAGATTGGCACAGTGTTAGGCAATCCTGTAAAAACGCTCATTCAAACCATTGCCCAATATGCACAAGAAAAAAATATTCCACTCTATTTAGTTGGCGGGGTCGTCCGCGACTTGCTGCTTAACCGGGAAAATCTCGACCTGGATTTTGTTGTGGAGGGCAGCGCAATTGATTTCGCCGAACATTTACAACGCCAATTTGGCGGACAAGTAAATAGTTTTCGTCCGTTTGGTACAGCAAAATGGAAATTCGATGACGAATCTGCCAGCAAGCTGGCAATTGACTTCGAACATTTACCCGACCATATTGATTTCGCTACAGCACGTAACGAGTTTTACGAACATCCGACAGCCCTGCCAACGGTCTATAACAGCTCGATCAAACTGGATTTAGGACGGCGGGACTTCACCATCAATACACTGGCAATTCAATTGAGTCCGAGTGCGGCGATGGGACGGCTTTTAGATTTTTTCGGCGGGGAAAATGATTTAAAAGCGGGACTGATTCGAGTATTACACAGCTTAAGCTATATTGACGACCCGACCCGTATTCTTCGCGCCGTCCGATTTGAGCAACGGTTAGAATTTAAAATTGAACCACGCACCGCAGAACTCATCGAAAGCGCGAAACCTATGCTTGGGCGAATCACAGGCGAAAGGCTCCGCAATGAGCTTACACTGCTGTTGCAAGAGAAAACGCCCGAAAAAGGTCTTTTGAATTTACAGTTGCGTGGCATTTTGCCATCCATCCATCCCGCATTTATGCTGCCTGCTGACATCGATAGGCAATTTCAGGAGTCACGAACGGTTGACTTATCATGGATTGGCGAGCCGTTGGAAATTGCTGACCTATATTGGCATTTGATTGCATCAAATATTCTTCAATCTAACTTACCGGGTTTCTGCGAGCGTTTGTTATTCGGCGCAACCCAGACCCAGACAATGGCTGCGGCTTGTCAACTTACAACCGAAGGGCAGCAAATACTCAGTGAGGAAATGAAACCCAGTACAATCAGCCAGTATTTGACTCCCATACCAGCGATTGCCCTAGTTACCGGATGGCTTCGCATCAAAGATCAAAATGTGCGCGAAAAGATTAAAAAATATTGGTTGGAGTGGCGGCATATTCAACCCCTCGCCAACGGAAATACCCTTCGTGACATGGGTTTGCCGCCGGGGCCGCGTTACAGTGCCATTCTCAAACGTCTAAAAGAAGCTTGGCTGGACAGTGAGGTTTCAAATGCCGCGGAAGAGAAAACCTTATTGCAAGCATTGGTCAATGATGGTTGATGACTTTTTTCACAATCCTTAAGGTTTTATATCGTGTTTCAGCATTATTCTAGTACAATGTGTTTCTTTCAGTTGTCTAAATGCCAGTCTTAATACGGGCATCGAATACATATTGGAGCGACAATCGGCGATCCAGGGTATGAGACTAACAAACGCGAGTCGATAATGTTCATGGCTTTCAGTCATCAAAATCGACGACAATTGGGCCACTATTGCGCAAATCCGGCTGTATAGGTAAAATGCATTCCGGTTAGCCATCATCACCTAATCACTCAGGATAGCAAGCAATTTGATACTTGCTTCAAATTTCGGTTGTCCTAATCAGAATTATCGCGAGGTTATCCACTTTATGAGTATTAATCAAACCAGCATCCGCATTATCCGTTGGCATGGTAGCCAACACCCCAGCTTTTCCAACATCACCCGCCAAATGAAAAAAGAAGGTTTGCGCCCCTATATGTGGGAAAACATGCCCAATCATCGCTATGCGGTGCGCAGCCACGGCTACGACAAAGTTCTGTATGTGATCGAAGGCATGATCGAAATTACACTCCCTGATATGAACCAACGCATGATATTACGCGCCGGGGATCGCATTGATGTACCCGCTGGCACACGTCACGGCACGATTGTCGGAACAAGTGGTGCGAAATGTGTTGAAGCAGCGGTTGCTCGTCGCTAACCTCGCTTTAAATCAACGGACATGTCCAAGAGTGCCGACGAAAACCTTCGCCCGGCTCTTTGAACCCCACTATACAAACCAATCTATAACTATCTCTCATTATCCGGCGTGAGGCTAAGGTTAGATGATGGGTTTTGAACTTTCCCATTGGCTGACGCAACTTATTGTAGAATTACGGGACATCAACATCGGAAACTGCCGTAATTTCAAGTAAAGGCGAATGCAGAATATGGAAAACAAGCAAATATCGCGGCGTCAGCTTTTCACCGCTACCAAAGACGCGCTTATCTCAGCCCCCTCAACTGCATTGGGGACGTTTGTATCTAAAGCCGCATTTCTAGTCAATACCATCAAATCGCCCTTGATTGATGACAATGGATATACCCCGATTTCGCAGTTTTACCGGCAGCAGCTACAAAGTATTCCCCAAATCACATCCATTTATTGGGCACTGCGGATGTATGGCCTCGTTGAAACGGCTCAAACCTTCACTTACGAAGATTTGCTCAAGCTACCAAGCATTCAATTGGCCGCCACACTGTCATGTATCGGCGGCAGCGCCCAAAAACCGATGATAGGTCATGCACGTTGGACAGGCATTCCCCTGTGGGCACTTCTAGACCGTGTTAATCCCGTATCAAACGCAAAGTATGCGCAGTTTTATTCAACTGACGGGTATACAACTTATCTGGAAATCGAAAAACTGTCGGACGCCATTCTCGCTTATCAGATGAATGGTGAAGCACTGCCACGAGAACATGGCTATCCCGCACGCCTGATTGTCCCTGGGTTATATGGGTACAAAATGCCAAAGTGGATTCAACGAATTGAATTCACGGATACGCCGCAACCCGGTTTCTGGGAAAAACGCGGATGGTCAGCAACTGGAGCAGTGCAAACCATGTCGACTATTTTATCGCCGCATCACCAAGCAACTGTCCAGGATAACGTGCAACTTAGCGGTGTCGCTTATGCTGGGAGCAAAACCATCGAAAAAATCGAAATCAGCATAAATGATGCACCCTGGATGCCTATTCCCTTTAACCCCAGCGCATCAAACACCTGGGCGCTCTGGCAAGCTGAATGGAAAGCACCCGCGCCAGGAGATTACCTGATTAAAGTGCGCACGCAGGACGACCAGGGCTTCACGCAATCCGAAAGAGCATCCGCTTTTCCAAATGGCCCAACTGCTATCCAGAGCATCGTTGTCCATGTGACAGCCTAAAGGAGATCCGTTGATAACCTACTCTCGCCGCGACTTTCTCAGGATTACGGGGATCTCTCTGGCTGCCAGCCAGATCAACATTTTCCCTGATTTCCAACATTCCTGGTTGCAAACTACGCATCAAGGTCGTGCTCTAGAGGCAGCGCCGGTCTATAGCGCGCCAAATTCAGCCTCAGATATTATAGCGACCCTCTGGCCGGACAGTGTTTCTCAGATTCTTACTGGCGATGAAACTTGGTATCGTTTATCCAACGGATATGTCGAACGCGGGGCCATTCAACCGATGTTCGTGCAGGAACATACTACCAATTTTCCGATTCCAGCGCTGCCATTTTGGGCAGAAGTGGTCGGCCCGGTTGCGCCTATCCGCGAATATTGTGCAGCAAACGCGCCGCTCGTTACCCGGATTGGTCATAGCGGCGTCGCCCAGATGATTGATTATTTGCCAGGTGAACCCGATGGTTGGTATGGAATAAGTGATGATTCCAATAATCTCATGGGTTGGACGCAAGCTATTCACTGGCTGCCTATCGTGGAAACTTCTCTATCGGAAGTCAAGAATACAATTCGCATTGACGTAGCAACCCAGACGCTTTCTGTAGAACATCGTGAACTGATTACGCTACAAGCCCCTTGTTCTATCAGTCCGACTACAACTACTGGTACTTATGCCCTGGAACTTCATAGACCGGGGGGAACTTACAGCGCTGCCGAGTCAGTTTTTTACGGTGTACCCTGGCAGCTCAATTTTGGCGCGGGAATAAAACTCATCGGCGCATATTGGCATAACCAATTCGGAAAAGCATCGCAGGGATTAGCGATACAGGTGTCACCATTGCTGGCGCAGTGGCTCTATCGTTCCCTGAATACCGGCGACCAGTTGATAATCGCCTAGTTCTCTTATGTAAGATTCAGGAAAGATTTAGGGTCTACCGTTATAATCACGTCGTTTGTGAATATAAAGGTATTTGAGTGAATCCAGATAACATTACATTGGGCCTTGCATTTGTAGCCGGATTTATTTCTTTTATTTCACCCTGTGTCCTGCCGCTCGTACCAGCCTATATCGGTTACATGGGCGGGCGTGTAACCAATACGGTTGCCGCTCAGGTCGCGATTGGCAGTATGGGAAATGCAACTCTCCGCCCTTCTTCAAATGCTCGATTTGCTACTGCTTTGCACGGGGTATCATTCGTTGCGGGATTTACGTTCGTTTTCGTCACCATTGGCCTCCTGACAACTGCGTTTATCCGCGAAATTGGCGGGCAAAACGTCGTAATGACCACCGCTATTATTGGTCGTCTGGGCGGAATATTGATCATATTTTTTGGGCTGCATGTAATGGGTATATTGCCCCCAATATTCAATAACATATTGGCAAATAAAGATGATCTGAAAAGCCCACTTATAACCCTGGCATTGGCATTGACAGGAAGTGTAATCATTTTATGGGGATTCACGGGAACAGTTTTGCCCGAACTTACGAAAAGTATCCCCACAACAGCCGGTGAACTTGTAGTTACGCAATGGCCGACGATTATCGCGTTGGTCACACTGACGATTTATTGGCTGTGGTTAATCCTCGGAGGCGCATTTACAAAAGTTGAAACCTTCTGGTCAACAGTAATCGTAAGCATTCAGGCAGGACTCTATACGGACACCCGCAAACAAATAACAGCCCGAAGTGGACAAGGATATGCGAGTTCAGCCATTATGGGCGTGGTTTTCTCGGCGGGATGGACACCCTGTATCGGGCCAGTCTATGGTGCAGTTTTAACCCTGGCGGCCAATACGGGTGATGTGGGTCATGCCGCCCCGCTGCTTGCCACGTATTCGCTCGGTCTGGGTGTCCCTTTTATCCTTACCGCCCTGCTGCTCGACAGCGCTCAAGGGTTATTGCGTAAGCTTCAACGGTACATGCATACAATAGAAGTCGTTAGCGGTGCGTTCCTTATCTTGATCGGCTTTCTCGTTGCCACTGGAACACTCCAAAATCTCAGCCAAACGCTGGCGATAGGAGAATTTGCGGACGCTGCCACAAATCTTGAAGAAAGTGTGATTGGAAGTCTGACCGGTCAAGACACAGCCGCCGCAGTCAATCCAACGGCAATTCCTTCAACACCGGCTGCAAGCACCGGTTTGGGCAGCATTACCGGCGCGGCAGCAGCGATGAACAGTCCCATTTCGGGCACAAATATTGGCAATGTTGCGCCAGACTTTGAAACCGTTACCGAAACCGGAAAAACAACGCGGTTGTCAGATTTCAGGGGGCAGGTTGTATTGTTGAATTTCTGGGGTACATGGTGTGGCCCGTGCCGGGTCGAGATGCCAGCCTTTGAGTCAGCGTATGACTCTAAAAAATCAACTAGATTCACCATCCTTGCGGTTAATAATCGCGATACAACCGATGCGGTAAGTGCTTTCCGGAAAGAATTTGGACTCAGTTTTCCGCTTGTGATGGATGACAGCGCAGCTATCTCCAAAACTTATGGCGTTGTCAGCTTCCCCAGCACCTATGTGTTAAATCAACAGGGTGTGATTACGGCCCGCCATTTCGGTGCTTTGACCACCGAGCAAATTCAAGAACTGGTCACGCAGGCTCTCACCTAGGTGCTTGGTTTAAGGCGCGTTGCCCTGTTACTTGGCGCAATTATTTGTACGTCGACAGCTTTCATGCTCGTAGCTTATGCTGGATTACCTGCACGCGCTGAATACACTGGTTTTTTAACCGAAACTGGGCAGGAAGTCGCTCCAGAACTCAATGCTTATGCCCCGCCCTTTGAACTCCAGAATATTGATGGAACCACACTCGATCTTCGTGCTTTACGTGGGCTGCCGGTACTCATCAATTTCTGGGCAACATGGTGCGAACCTTGCAAGGTCGAAATGCCAAGCTTACAAGCGGTCTATGATGCGTATAAAGATCGCGGATTGCGGATTGTTGCTGTTAACCTGGGAGAATCACGAGAAGCAGTACGCGTTTGGGTTCGACAAATGAGCCTCACGTTTGATGTTGTCCTCGATCCTACGGGGGAAATTAACGCGCTGTATCAGTTACGTGGTCAACCTTCAACCTATATCGTAGCTCCAAATGGAATCATCTCACAGATTTTCTTTGGGCCAACTACTGAAACCACATTAGAGACAGCATTAGCGCCATACTTTTCTAATGGATACACTATGGAAAAGTAGCAAATAAGCAGGCATCGAACATGACCCTATCTCCAAATAATCGATCTTTTGCATTGCGGCTAAACCTGATAACGCTATGGATTACCCGTCATTGGCTTAGAGTTGCACTTGTCATCATAGGCATATATGCGAGTCTCCCCTGGGCAGCACCTACATTGATGAAATTAGGTGCAACCGGGCCAGCTAATGTCCTCTACACTTTATACAGTCCTTTTTGTCACCAATTTGCGTTTCGCTCATTTTTTTTGTTTGGCGAACATCCCACCTACCCACGTGACGGGGCGAGTATCAACCAAACGCCTTATGAGGAATATATTAAAAATCTGCCGGAGTTTGCCCCGGATCGTATTGTCCCTCCTTTTGGGGTCATCGGGAACGTTTATGATTTTTCACCTGCATTTCAGGTCGCATCGCGGGAGTTCGTGGGCGACCCACAGATGGGTTACAAAACCACTTTATGCGAACGAGATATAGCTATTTATTCTGCTCTATTTTTGGGCGGATTAGCGTTCACACAGGTGCGAAAACGCTTACGCCCGATACCAATCTGGCTTTATATTTTGCTAGGCATCGCGCCAATTGGGATTGATGGCTTTAGTCAACTTCTGGGAAATGCACCCTTCAGCCTCTGGCCGCCGCGTGAAACTTTACCCATTTTCCGAGTTGTCACCGGAACATTATTTGGCCTATGTAATGTATGGCTTGGCTTCCCTTATCTGGAACTCTCCATGCGCGAAACCAGGGATCAGATATTGGCAAAATTCGCACGCGCGGGCCTTACCGTTCCGAAATAATGCCAACGTTTCTCAATACAACTCAAACTGTCCATGCAGAAAGATAAACGCCAAATAAGTTATAGCGCTTTATTTTCTGGCATATTTATAATTGCCATTTCCATTGCAAAATCCCCTTAAGTTCATGCTGCAAAGTTGAATTTTCAATTGGCTACAGCGCCGTTTCGAATAGTTTAGTGAATAAAATAAAGAACCCCTTGATCTTAAGGATCAAGGGGTTCTTTTACTAGAGAACTTTGCTATGCACTAGCCGCAGCCATCACCGCAGCCACCACCCGGTAGAGTCGGCGGCGGCGGGGGCGTTGTCGCCGTCGGCGGGGGTTTAGGCGTATTGGTCGGCTTGGGCGTTGAGGTCGGCCCCGGTGTAAACGTCTTCGTTGCCGGCGCTGGCGTATTGGTCGGCGCTGGCGTATACGTCGGCTTAGGCGTGTTAGAAGGCCCAGGCGTATTGGTCGGCGCAGGGGTCGGGGCATTGGCTAGATTGATTAAGCCACTGTTACCACCACCACCATTACCAGTACCGCCAGTACCACCGCAGCCAATACGGAATTGAGTACCGTTAAAGTCAGACGGTGTCATGCCGATATTAGAGTCACTCAGCAAACCGGATACACCACCAAAGTCGATAAGGAGTGCTGTGGTAGATCGCGGTGGGAATGTGAAGTTCTGCACCCACACACCATCCGTCGCAACGTGACCACCGGTGGGAGGTGTTCCATCTGCCGTCGGGCCGGTTGAATGCCACACTTCGACACTACCGGGCTGACCGTAGGGTGCTACAGTAGTAACACGATCCAGAGTTATGATACCCGGTAACGGCTGCCTCCATACGATACTGAAGTCGGTCAACCCTGCCACAGCGTACCGATTATTCACGACTTCAAGGCGAACAATACCGAACTGTTCGAAACCAATGAAGTTAACCGACAACTGGTTGCTTGCACAATCCGGTGTGAAGGTCGGCGTATTGGTCGGATTATTCGGATTGAAGGGCGGCGTACTGGTCGGCGGCGGCACATTCAACGGAATAGCGCACGGAGTCGATGGTGTGAGCGGGTTGTACATGTAGAATATGGTTCCAGCAAAATTACTGATGGAGACATATTGCTGCAACAGTATCGGGCCGTTCCCAAACAAACCTGTCCAGTTGCCAGTATCGCGGGCCGCGACAGTACGATCCGATTGCGGCGTATTCTGGAAGTAATTCGCTGGAGTTGATGCGTCAGTATTGGTATCGGTGGTATTGGTTGCAGAATTTACATCTGACTGGTCAGTACCTTTCCAATGCGGAGCACCATCGAGTGCCATTTCCGTCAGATACATACCGGGATAGTCGAGAATGGTCGGCCACTTTAAGATTACGCGAGTGATGTAAGTTGCCTGGACGTTATCATTCTTGATGTCAATCGAAACCGTGTTACCAAATACACCGTCCGATACTCCGTTGGGAACGGGCTTCGCCGTAATCAAGTTACACGAGAACGCGGGCGGAGGTGTCCACGATGGTGTCACTGAGGATACAGGCGTCACTGTAGGCGTATTGCTTGGCGTCGGTGTAATCGACGGCGTGAACGAAGGTACGGGCGTGTTGGTATTTGGCTGGACTTCAAGCGCCGGAACATCGCCAAAAGCCGTATCAGCCGAGGAAGCACGGAACGATTCCACGATGGCACTGCGCCGAGCCTGCATCTTAATGTAGGGGGCAAGACCAATGGGTGTAATCAACGGGTGATTGAAAGTCACGACAACTGTAACCGTATCACCAGGGCCACCCGGATCAAGCCAGGGCTTGCCAGAATTATCAAGCGCTGAGGGCGCAGGAGAAGGTGTGAATTCGTTTAGCAGACAGCCGGCTTGCGGGAGTCGAGGATTGCTCGTTGCACTCGAATTGAGATCCGAACCATCAGAAGGATCGCCGGTCTTCGTAACCCGTAGATTATCATTATCCACATAGGTCACAAAGCGGGTGTGAATATCATTTGTCGAGCCATCCGCAGCGGTGCGAGCATAATAGGTGTTATCGACAGATCCCGTATTAGCCGTTCCACGGGTGCTGCAAACAACAACGTCAAACCAGCTACGCAGTGATTCACGCGGATTGGGAACTATCCAGACAGCAGCCCAAGGAGTGCCTAAAATTGTCGTCTTGGTAGGTGGCAGTGTCCAGGAACTTTGCTCCAGCGCCAGCCCACCTGCGCCTTTGCGCGCTTCTTCGAAGATAGACAGCACCCGCAGCATATCTTTGCGCGTCTCTTGGTCATCTGCGCTGCGCGGATCACAGTTTTTGCCGTCATTCCAGCTTGCGAAGATGCTTTCGAGACCGTTGTCATAGATCCCGATTTTGTATTTCGGATCACCATTATGGCCGGGGGGGTAATAATCGACCTTCGTACCGCGCTGATCCGTGGCCGCGCTCGACCAACTGCGCACTACGCCATCTGGGGCGTCCGTGCCATCATCGACGCAGGGCACAGTGCTGTCCGGGTCATTCAAGCTCACCAGATTGTTAGCGGAATAGACAAGGTCTTTTTTCAGTTTCATTGGGAACTTGTCATCATAGAACTGGCCGGTACTCGCATAGCGCACGGCAGCACGCGCCGAGTTTTGCAAAGTAACCCATGCCTGGAATATACGCCCAAACTCGATGATGCCAAAGGTCAGCATCAAAAGTATAGGCAGCGTTAGGGCAAATTCGGCCAGGGTTTGCCCCTTGTGCCTCCTTCGCGTCTTTCCTGTATCGTGCAGTGTATTCAATCTACACCCCCTCATCAAAGTGCCCGGCACTTTACCGGGCCTTTTTACGAACGTAAGTTAACGGGTCAAACGTGTGAACATCCGTGACGCAATCGTGTCGAACACGACTTTCAGCTCTGCGGCATCTGGCGCATTGAAGTAATTACCGCAATTTTGTTTGGGCGGCAGCGGATTCACCAAATCGTTCAAATTGTTGATCGGTACCTGGCTGGGATCGGTGTAACCGTTTTTCAGCGGCCCTTCGCACGGGCCACGCGGCCCCCAATCGTCATCACTTGCCAGCACTTTGTCGATTTTGTTCGCGCTACCATCGCGCCAGTCCTGCTCATAGTCGGTGTCAATATGGTTGTTGTCGCCGACATCGGCAATATAGCGCAGCAGTTCTTCACCGAGATAATCTTCGATATTGGCCTGTTGGGTAACCGCCGTACTGCTGTGGTCGCCCTGTTGAAAATCCAGTCCAAAGCCAATGGTGAAAATTGTCGGGAACTGGAAGTTTTTCCGCTCGTCCAATTGCTGCGGTGTCAATTTCCCTGGGAACGAGTTAGCAATACCAATGGCATCGGCCCAATCGCGGGCGAAATCATCTACATCGTATTGTTCGGCGCACTCGGTGGTTGCGGCAATGTCAATGTATTGATTTTTATCCGCGTCAACCGTATTCGGGTCATAGCAGAAATGGCGGGACTCAGGGGCCAAGTCCGAGCAATATGGGAACAATCTGCTCCAGTTACCATCAAGCAGCGGTGCATTGCCGTGATCGGCATAGCTGCCGTAAGGGCAGACACCATATACTCCATAATCACCGGCAACTGGTGGCACATCTAGGGTGAGATCCGTCTTAACAGTACCATTATAGATTTGAGGTACGTTCAAATTAGCACCATTACGCCGCACCGGGTCACTGCCCGCCGCTGCACCGTCACCCAACATGACCATTACCCAAACCGCTCCATTGGTACGGCTTGTTTTGGGGTCAAGCAGCGCGTTATTCGCCGTGCGCAGCGCAGCACCCACGTTACTGCCGCGGCAGGCAGAACGCAGTTCATAGCTGTAATACTGCATGATATCGACTTGGCCCGATGGCACCTGACCCAGCCAGGGCGCCGTGGGTAGGGGCGGATGCATCACCGGCGGGAGATTGAATGCCGACGAAAGCGGCGTGGGCCAACGCTGCTTATAATAAGGTGGATGCGTTGCATAGGTCAATTGACTATTGCCATCAGCATAAGTAGGAGCTGTACCGAGAGTCGGCGAGCTGTACAAACTGAGCGGATAACGTAGAGTAGCGTTCTGGTAGATGCAGTTATTGTAGACTGGATAGTCGTTCAATATGCCAATGGGCGTACCGTTGAAGCCCTGCGTAATCGGGGCGACGTTACCACTGCCATATTTAATCAGTTTGATATTGGGATCGGTATTCGTCGGCGACCAGGCTGCACCACCGAGCACAAAACTATCCCAAAAACCGTTGCTATCGGTATCGGCATAATAGCTTGGATCCGCACGGACACCAACATCCTTATGGAGCATTTCGAGCGCTTTAATCTGCGAGTCCATCATCGCTGGCTGCGGGCCAGCGCCATCGGGGTCAATCAGATAAGCAAAGCGGTCAAAAGTAACAAATGCCACGCGATCACCACGGCTGAAATCGATACGATCAAGGAAGCCTTCTGTGGCCGTGCGCACCTGAGCCATCGGCTGGCAGACGAGATCGGTGAATTCCCAATTACCATCGGGGTCGTTGCAGCAGCCAAAATAGTTGTATGCGGGAACGAATCCGTCGAAATTGCCGGGGTAGGTTCCCCCATAACCACGCAAATTCATAAACTTGGTGAGTTCCACCTGGACATCGTTCTCCGGCTTAAACGGATCAGCACCGGTTGCCATGATGCCGAAAGAACCGGCGCCGGGGAACGCTCGTACCCGACAGTCCGAACGCGGTTGTCTGGGGTCATTAGCCAAAGCCGTTTGAACGGTCTGACCTGAGCCATCGCCGGTTACATAGAAGGGTATAGCCTGGAAGATACCACCAGGTTGACCGGCAGCAACCGCAACCGGATCAGAATAAGTCTTGAGTTCGTTCTCGGAATGGTTGAGAAAGTAATCCCAGGCGTCGTAATATGACGTAAAACTCGTGGGATGACCCGCATAAGACGTAACCGCGGCATCACCACTCGCCGGGTATGTTATACGGGGCGGATAGTAGCGCATGGACTCGTCTTTGGTCGTGCCATCGGCCTGCGGAACCTTATCCCAATCATCATAAGTGGTCTGGTTCAGCATGGATTCCGAAACGTCGAAGATCATCACCACATCCAGCACAGCCGTTTCAGAAATTGCGGTGGCTTCCAGCGTTACCGTACCCCAGCCCAACAAGCGCAGAAAAACGGTTGGTGACTGTATTTGAGCGGTCACTCTCACCAGCTTGCGCGGCGTCTTGCTGGCGTCACATTCAAGCTGTGCGTCGGCAGGTGTTGTGGCACAAGTATCAACCAGCACTGTCGTCGGGATAAGGCCATACAGTTCAATAAACTGCCGTGCTGCCAGATTAACCGACGTGATATTCCGCGCATAGGCATAGCCAATGGCCCGCTGTTCTTTTTCGGGGGTAGTGCCGCCCTGGGCATTCGCCCGCGCAATTTCAATATCAGTGGGCGTCGCACGGCGCATCTGTCCAGCAGCCGAGACCGCCGCCGCATCAATCGCGCGGCGTAGGGTGCTGTACCGCACGAACATCAATGAGACATCAGTGACGATGCCGACAAAACCGAGCAGAACGATAAAGCCAAAGGCCAGGATTACGATTGTCTGGCCGGTCTGCCCCTTACGAAAAAGACGTCCAGCTAACCTCGATAAGCCTCGTTTCATTATGGGGTATCCTTTATAAAACTGATACGCGGCTCGGTGGTCGACAGCGGGAAAGCCGCCCAAACCGAAATGGTTGTATTGTTACCTAAAATCGTCCACACCGGGTTGAATACCGGATTCTTCAACAACAGTTCGTGCTTCCAGAACATTTCAACAAGTACGACACCTTGATTCGGTAGATTGCCACGCTGACCGCTCAACAAGCTGAAATCGGGGACGTTCATCAGCTTTTCCATATCTTTGATCGTCCAATCCGACCCTATACATTGCTTAGTGCCATTAGCCGAGTTAGACACGTTGGTAATGCCATGATTGCCACTCAGCACCCAACCTCGCTGCCGTTCACGTTTAGCGGCAGGAGCGCCGATATAGGGTGTATATGAAGGATCATCATAACCCTCAAGCTCAACATAATTACGGTTACTTCCATCAGGCGGGTCAATCGGGATAGCCGTCAGGTCTTGGTACTGATAATTCCATTTAGAATCCTGGAAATAATCAAACGGATCGCGTTCCCAAACTTTAGGCGTACCATCGCTGGCAACGGTGCATTCGTTGGCGTTAGTCGGATAACGTCCGACAACCACCATCTGCATACTGTTTGCGTAGGCCGTATCAAGCGTATTAAAGGCGGGGTTTGCGTTGGTAAACATATTGCTAGGCTGCACCCCTGTAGAGCCACCACCCGGATCAACGCGGAAAGAGGTTGTAGGCAGTGTCGTTGGATCAAGCGCTTCCAGCGAGAATGCAGAAATCACAATGTCATCCACACCGTTATTCGGGTTATATATGAGAGGATCCATTTGCTGTGTCATAAGACAAGCGATGTGATTGTAAAATCCGCGCAGTCCAGATATATTGTTTTGGCGCACTACCGTACAATTATGATAGTCGTCAATATTGGTAGTACCGATTGTAGGAGGAAAATCCCCCCAACCGGTTTTAGTAGAACGGCTGGCATCGTTGTTCCAGTTGAGTGGAGTCTCATCTGTAAGTGATGTACCAAACCGAGCGCCTACGCGGGTGACTTCCAGCAAGATGATAAAGTTGTTGGCAAACCAACCAATCTCTGCCAGCCCCATAAGCAGGATGATCAAAATGGGTGTGACCAATGACAGTTCAACCACACTTTGTCCCCGCCAGCGATTTTTGTTGCCATATACCGCAGGCGTACCATCCAGAATTTCGACAATTTTCCTTAAAATGTTTCGCATCGCCCACCCTCGATCCATAAACAGTGTTGACCGAATTGATGCAATGTCGGCAATTTCAT
This sequence comes from Chloroflexota bacterium, assembly GCA_039933955.1. Classification (GTDB taxonomy): domain Bacteria; phylum Chloroflexota; class Anaerolineae; order Aggregatilineales; family Phototrophicaceae; genus CFX2. The sequence continues at coordinate 11,570 of JBDTNB010000071.1, read as the reverse complement.
CATACCACAAGGTTTACTCTATACGATTGGGCGACTGATAAGATATTGATCGAGTTTTGTAAAGACTTAACCCGCACTAAAGTCCCACTCAGCGAGTGCGTTGGAGAAAGTATTTGTTGCGAGGCTGTGCCTGAAGCCGAAAGTCCAGGCTCGTCTAGCGCTTCGTTCGAATCGTGGGCTTTATACGGCATGTGCTATCGAGGAAAATGGAGCAGATGGGGCTTAATTTAGCCAGAGATAATGTGGAAGCTGAATGTATTCAAGGTCGAGAAATTACCACTGAAGTAATGAAGGGGCAAGAAAAATTTAGCTCCTGTCAATGAAGCGGTAGTCTTCACAGGAGCAGGAATATGCGTCCTTAAAAAAAGCGGGACTAATGAGTCCCGCCAACCGCCTGACTTTCAATTTGCACACGCGCTTTGATGGCGTATCCACGCCCGTGCCGTGATTGAATAATCGCGGGACGCTCAGGGTCAGACTCCAATTTTCGACGCAGGTTGCGAATATGATTCCGTACAAGTGCAGCATCCCCTGTGCCTTCAGGATATTGCCAAACATCGGTTAGCAAATCCTGGGTAGAGTGCAATTCATGCGGCGTATGGCAGAGAAACATGAGCAGATCAAATTCAACCTGAGTCAGAATCACTTTTCGTTCATTGACAAAAACGGTAAGATTATGCGGCAGTACAGTCAAAATAGGTGCATCGTCCAATGCGGAACCGGCTGTACGCCGCAACTGCGCACGAACACGGGCCGAAAGTTCGCGTAACGCAAATGGCTTGCGGAGGTAGTCATCACCACCCGCCCCTAATGCATCCGAAACGCCGTATGGCGATCCATGACCCGTCAGAAAAATGATTGGGGTGTTCGCCGTCTTCGGATTATCCCGTAATTTACGGCATAACAATAATCCGTCCATACCAGGCAAATAGGTATTGATGATGAAAAGTTCTGGAGAGTCCACATCGACTAATGCTAAAGTCTCACGGGCGGAATGGGCTATATCGACGATATACCCTTCTCTTTCGAGAAATTGTTCGACCATTCGCAGTGTTTCTACTTCATCATCTACAACTAGAATTTTATACATGGGTGCAATCCATTTCGAATGCGGTTATGTAATTCAGTATAACCGGATTGAAGCGGCAAATCTGTATTTTTGTCTGAATAGTTTGTGAAATTCGGAAAAGTTCAGCCGGGGCAAAAAAAGGACGCGCACATTTCTGTACGCGCCCAATAAACAACAGCGTTAATATTATGCGGAAATCATATACCCAACACCATGAATAGTGCGGATGTAGCGGCGATCTGTGTTCTTTTCAATTTTCGCTCGTAGATTGCGGACATGCGCACGAACCAAATCAGGATCACCTGTATTTGGCGGATATTCCCAGACAGCCTGTAGAAGATGTCCGGGTGATAAAGCCCGATTTGGATTTTCCATCAAATACCTAAGTAAACGATGTTCTGTTGACGTAAGCTGGATGCGATTCCCTTTGATATAAACCTGATAGGTGTCCGAATCCAGCTTCAGATCATTCATCTGAAGCACTGCGCCGCTATTGGCTTCACGTACACTTCGGCGAAGCAGTGCGTAAATCCGAGCGCGCAGTTCAGCCAATTCAAATGGCTTCACAACATAATCGTCTGCTCCGGCATCAAGACCATCTACGATGTCATCAGTGCTTCCTTTTGCCGTTAAGAATAGAATCGGCAGCGCAATAAATCGCGGATCGCGGCGCAACTGCCGGCAAATAGTAATCCCATCCATACCGGGCATAATAATGTCCAGAATCAATGCATCCGGCACACGCTTTTCGAGCAGGCTCATGGCCTCAGTACCCGAATTGGCAAGACCAACTTCGAACGCTTCGCGCTCCAAAACGCGGCCCAAAGTATCCAAAACTTCAGGATCATCATCTACCGCCAGAATATATGCCACAATTCCTAACCTCCTTGTTTAACGGGAAGCCGGACAAGGAACCGCGTACCCTGTTCCGGCGCACTTTCGACGCTAATGCTGCCACCGATACGTTCAGCAGTCTGACGGCAAATATGCAGTCCGAGGCCCGTACCCTCCCCAACTGGTTTGGTAGTGAAAAAAGGTTTAAAAATTTCATCAATGATCTTTGTCGGAATACCTGGGCCATTGTCCCAGGCAATAACTTCCACCGCATCGCTGCCTTGTGTATAAGAAGCGCCAATACCCATTTTCGCACCTTCGCGCCCGATTAATGCATCGTGAGCGTTCAACAAGAGATTCAGCCAGATGTCATCTAACTGTCCCGGCACGGCCCACACGGGAGGCAATTTTTCCTCAGGCAGATTCGAGATAATTTGGATATGATCGCGTTCAATATGCGCTTTTACAAGTGACAATACACCTTCAACGGTATCGACCACGTCAATTCTTTCAGGCGGCGATTCAGGATCATTGGGTCGAGCAATCGCTAACAACCGGCGTGCGACACCAGCCGCACGTTTACCCGCCCGTGAAATGGCCTGTAACGAACGATAATTCCGCGATTCAGGCTGCTCATCCAACAACATCATTTCTGAGTCTACCATGATTGTCGTTAAGGGGTTATTGATTTGGTGTGCAACTGCGGCGGCCAACTCACCCATGGCCGATAATCGGGCCGTTTGTACCAAACGATCCTGGGTGTCCCGCAGGTCATGCAAGCTCTTTTCAAGATCATGGACAAGGCTGGCATTTTCGAGCGCGGTTGCGGCCTGCCCCACGAGCGCGCGTCCCATATCAATATCTCGTTGACTGAAAACACGGATACGGCGAACATCTGCAAAAAGTACCATGCCCTGAGTTTGCCCGCGTTGGATCAGTGGAATGCCCAATATTGCCCGACTGCTGGCATTATCGAGCAAAGTCCGAATGCCCGACGTCATCATTTTACTGTCACCTTGTTTATTGATGAGTGACTGTGACTGAATGGCATCCAATAAATCAGGGTAATGTGACAAATCTAGATAAGGCTGGGGCTGTGCCAACCATACACCCTTACCGAGCGCCAAATTTACCGATAAGCCTTTTTTGTCAGGTGTATAAAGCGCCAGTTCACACCAGTCTGCGCCTGTAAGACGATTAATGTCCTCAACAACACGAAAAATGCCCTGCATTCGCGCTTGATTGGTCTGGTTTGAAAGTGCAACCAGCACCTCCAGGGTCGTATTCTGCACCCGTTGCAGCGTTTCAGCCTCAGGCCATCTTTCGGGTCGCTGAATGTAATATGCCTGTACAGCGCCAAGTGTCTGATCACCACCAACTACCGGAATAATTTGAATGCTGTCAACACCAATTTGATCAAGATAATGGGTCTCACTAGCAGCCAGATTGTTATTGCGCTTAATTGTGAAACATTGACCGCTTTCCAAAGCACGATTCAGGGTTGGGTGATCGGCGAGTTTTAGCAGGGGGCCTTGACCTGTAGGCCAACTGGTTCTAAAAGTTCTGGCCTGTGTCTGTAACTGATTGGTTTCATGATCCCAATGATAGATTTCGGTCAAATTGACACTTAAAACCCGCATCAATTGTTCGCAGATATTGGGAAGTGTCTGATCAAGCGACGAAATATCTGAGTTGAGGACATTGCTGGCTTCGATTAAGGTCTCTAATTCGCGCGTCCGCTCCACTGTCTCTTCATGAACGCGCGCGTTCTCAATGGCTATGGCTGCAAATGAAGCCAAATTCATCAATAATTCTTGATGCTTTGGATAGAAAACCGCTTCGGTGTTGCGATTATTGACACCCAATACGCCAATACATTTACCTTCGTATAGAATCGGTACATACAGCAGCGCGTTAACCAGGTATTCTGTTTTGACCTTTTGCGGCCCTTGTGCGCCAATCAAGACAGGCTGCCCCGTCCCATAGACTCGCCCAGCTAATGTATCCTCGGTTCTCACCCGAAAATTCCGAGCAACATCGACATCAATACCGACTTTTGCGCGCAGGAATAATTGACCACCTTCTTCATCAGGGAGCAAAATCATCCCTTCTTCTGCACTGGTCAGGCGGCGTGCAGCTTCCACGACCCGGTTGAGCACTTCGCTCAGTTCCAAAACGCCGGTCAACGATTTGCTTAAATCAAATAGAGCTTCAATCTCCTCGACTTCACCGGAACGATCCCCTCTCGCTACCCCAAATCCCCCTTGTGATACACCTGGAAGGTGCAGCACAGAGCCAAGACTCTGTAAAATCGAATCTTCATTCGAAGAGGTGGAAACAACATTTGTCGGAAAATGTCCGTTGGGCGTTAGGGCAATGACCGGAACATGTAGGTTCATTTGCGCTAAAGCCGCAGCCGTCGATTCGCCCGATTGGTTATTCACCATCAACGCATCCACCAGCACTGCATCAAAAGCGCCATTTTCCAAACTATATAAACCATCCCGATGGCTATAAGCCGTCTGGATAGCAAATCCGTTATTCATCAGCGCACGACGCACCTGCCGAACAACAGCGTATTCACCTGAAACGACTAATATCCGTTTACTTTCCGCATCCGACATAATTTTCTACTTTGGTTTACTCAGGCGCTGGCGGCGCGCCTCTAAATCATCATCTACTGTCTGGTCATCAACCGGCAATGCTGCTGGTGCATTGGACTGCTGTACCTCATCCTTCGCCGCAATCATATCACTCATCTGGTTGACACGTTCCCGCACATCCTTCAACACATCCGACAAAACCTGACCGCGTGGCGCTGGATCAGCCTGCTCGCTTTGCTCAGGCGAATCGGTCTTAGCAGTTTCAGCCTGTTTTGCAGCGTCCGCCTCGGCTTGTTTATCGGCTTCAGCACGGCGAGCGTCAGCAACGGCAGATTCCAGCATGTTGACCCGCGAGATCAATTCCTGTGTCACCTGCTGATGATCGTGCAAATCGGATTCGGCTACTGCCAAACGCTGCTCCGCACGATGCATCTGGTCAATAAAATAACTCGCATTGACATCATCGCCAGCAGCAACCGCCCCATCGGCCTTAGCATCCCAATCTTTAATCTCGGTTTGGATCGAACCAAGACGCGCTTGCAATTCATCTTCGTAGGCCAATGCATCATTGATGCGCCCGCGCAGCATAGTCACTTCGCGATCAATATCGCTGCCAAGCTGAAATACGGATAGTGCCTTACGCGGAAGTTCCCCGCTGCGAACATCCCCCAGCACATCGTTAATTCCAGCTTTTACCAGTACATTGAGTTTTTTCAGTAAATCATTCATGTTTCTATTTTACAGTTTTCACAACTAGGCGCGCAACTAGTTACTTAGTGGGGGGGGCATATTCCATCCCAGGCAAGTTCATAGACGGTCATATTGGGGCCACCCGCAGCAGGTGATGTAACACCATTGGTGGTAAACACCACACACAAACGCGGGTCATCTGTCCGCTTACCTGGAATCTGGTCAGGGAAAGCCATCAGGTAGCGCGCACCGCGATCCTGCATCCACTTCCATAAAGGATCGGGGTCAGTGATAAAAGGGATAATCTCTGGGCTGACCAATCCAGCGAGGTCAATGATGGGACGTGGCGCAAAATAACCCACTGCACCAATATCATGAACGGCGAGTAACTGTTCCGGTGGAATATGATCGGCAATCCAATGGGCTGAGGCCACCATCTCCTCATCTATAATGCGCACATCCTGCCCGTAGACACCAGGGCCAGCGATGAAGGCAAAATAGACAAAAGCTAACCCTGTCGAAATCGCCAATGAACGCGATAAGACCCGCCCTGTAGTAGAACGTTGTCCGCGTTGGATTAAGTAAGCCGTGCCGACGACGCCAGTCAAAATCAAGGATGGCAGCGCAGGAATCACATAACGGCCATGCTGGTAAGGCGCAGGCAACCGCGCCGCGTACAAGGCAATTAATCCTACTGCCCATAATAATGGAATCAAGAAAAGCAGTGCGCGACGATTCTCGTACATTTGTCGGAGGATAACCACTCCGAAATAGATCATACCGGGGATGAGCAATATCTGCCCACCTGCGAAGAGATGAAATAAGAAATTAATGATGCGTCCAGGGTAACTTACAGCCAGCAGCGGCGCATTTTCCGCCTGTTTCGCGGCAGCGGTATCTGGCAGCAAACCACCTGTCAGACTCAGGTTCAGCAGCAAATAGGGAGAAATAACCACCATAAAGGCTACTCCAGCGCTGACACCCCAGATTATTACCCCACGCCATGATTTTTGCGGACGGACAATGAGCATAATCAGGCCAATCAAGCCCGCCAGAGCAACGCCTTCGGGACGGGTGACAGTAGCCAACCCAGCGAGCACGCCAAACGAAACACCACGCAAGACAATATCTTTCGCCGTTGTAGAGCGCTCGTCGAGTTCACGCCAGGATAGGCTGATTAAAATCAGTGTCCACATGCTGAACAACATGGTTTCCATACCGGATGACGCCGCCCAGATTAAATGCCACGCCCCGATCACCGCCAAGCCACCGATAATGCCCGCATATTTCGGTTTGGGCAGCAGACGTTCAGTCATACGTGCTGCAAGCATTCCGGCAACCCACAATGCGATAATTCCGAGAGCATATGTCCAGAAGGTGTAAGGGATATTTAGCCGATAACCAATAGACAACAGCACTGTAAATAGAGGCGAGGTCGAAGCAGCGCTGGGAACACCGGGTACAAAGGCCCATTGTCCAGTTTGGGCGAGATTGCGCCCATAGACTTGATGAATCCAACTATCATCCAGCGGAAAGCCGCCGTTCGCCACTTTGATATACAACAAGACACTCAATAAGGCGACAACGAACAAAACCGCATCGTAGCGCTTGAACCCTTTAGTAATGAATCGCATACAACCTCACATCAGGGTTATTGAGCGGTACAGGCGTCAGAAAATCGGGCAGCGCGGTCAAAATCGGCCACAACTTAGCGGACGAGGCAGCGGTGTTTTCAGGCGTGACTTCCTCGAACAGCACATAATCCACCTGATATTTTCGCGCAATATCGAGGATGGCATCGGGCGCTTCATTTGGAAGCACTACACCGCTGAAACCCGTAAAATAGTAGAGTTGACCGGGATCGTTAATCATGACGCGCGCATCCTTCGGCAGTTTGTCTATCAACTCCTGGTACAGAATTGGAGTCTTCACAGGCGGGACAACATTGCGTTGACCGATAGTCACACTCAAGAAAATCGCGACAGCCAGCAGCGCGCCGGAAAAGATCAATTTGGCAACTCCAGCATTCCAAGTGCGGCGGCGTTTGGCAATCCAATCGACGCAATCGTCCAGGCCAACCACGCCCAAAACAGCCCACCAGGGAACCAGAGCAGCAGCCGAATGCAGCAGTCCGCCGCGATAACCGGGGTATGGAAAAATCAGCGTCATCGCCAAATGCACACCCAACGCATATAACCAGAAGCCGCGCAGAAACCGCAACCTACGTCGCCGCCATAGACCGACTAACATGAGTGGTGTCATCACCACCAAACCTTCAACGGCGAAAAATGTCCCCAAGTTGCCAGAGAACAAACCTTGATTGCCCGCGAAGGCTTCCCAACGGGTCGCGAACAATGTCCCCAAGCCATTTGCGAAAAACGTCGCAGGACTGGATTGTGGCGGGTAGTTAAAAATATCATTGTACTCAGTGAACCAAATGGACTGTGTGCCGCCTAATGGCATCGGCGTGCCAATGACATTCAGGTTACGGGTAAACCAGGGCAGCATGACCAGCAAATAAGTCCCTGTCATCATTACGAGGGCGAGAATGCGTTGACGAGGCGACAAGCCCTTCCCGAACGGCCACAAAATCACTGCCCAACCAACGAGCAACAGCAGAATACCATCGGCGCGGGTCAGATGTGCCAGCGCCGACATCGCCCCGGCCAACGCGAAAAATAGCAGCGTCCGACGATTGGAAGTTTCATTTTCTGGACGATCAACGGCTAGGCTCATAAAAACCAGGCACAACGATCCCACCAATGCATAGGGTGCAAAGGTATCCACCGCGCCCCAGAAACGGGTGTAAAAGCCGCTGAATAGGGTCAGCAAACCAGCGATCCAGGCATGGCGGCGGGTTCCGCCCAAGCGCCCACCCAACCAGAAACCGACATAGACCGTCCCCGCAAACATCAACGTCAGCGGAAATTGAGCGGCGGCATAATTCCCTGGCGCATTAAACAACCACATGCCAAACGCGGCACTGAGCGAGGTGAGCGGCATCCAATACAGATGCGACGGGACAGGCAGCGTTTCTGGCGCACCAATATAAGTCCACAAATAAGCGTCGGTCAAACCATGACCAGACACCAACCGGTTAGCGGCGTTGAGATGATAAAACACGTCCGTAAATCCTGGCCCAGCGATCAAGCCGCGCGTAATGAAAAATGCGCCAACCAGGGCTATTAGAATAAATAAGAGGCGTTCGCGGGTGGAAATCGTCACAAAAGTCTTCTCAGCTTTCAGAAGGCAGCACTTTGTAAATCGTCACCGAGTCAGAAGTAAAAACCGGTTCGAGGTAATCCGCTGTTGTCGGATTCCAATCACCGATTTTGCGGGCATAATCGTCGTACCAGACATAAACCGCACCAATGTCGGCCAAGAAATTACGCCGCCACGTATCCGAAGTCGATGGATTGTAGAACTCCTTGACCTGTTCAACCTTCTCGGTGAAATTAGCGGTCTCGAACCAGTGACCAATGAAGACTCGCCGTCCCGTTGCACCAACCAAACGCCCGCCGCTGCCCTTTCCCGATAAATCAAAGGTCGTCAGAATCAGATCATTCGGATTCGGGCTTTCGCGCGCCAGCCATGCATATCCTTGCAGTTCGTCCGGTTGATAATACACACCAGGATTATCAGTTGGGTTAGAAATCGCCACGACATTGGCGAGAATCATGCCCACCAGCGCAATCGAAGCCAATGCCATGTAGACAATAGTCAACAACGGACGGCGTGGACGCTTTAGCCGAGGCAAAATCGCCCGCGACCAGCCGTAAGCAGCTAACATCGCCAGCGGGGTTTGGACACCGAGCAGATAGCGGCGCTGAGTGGGGAATGGTGCATATAAAAGCATCGCCACCAATGCCACCCATAAAATCGGCATCCACCAGCGATCATCGGCCTCGTCGAGCATAAACACTCGCGCGCCGGGAATAATCGGGATCAGGAACGGCAGATAGCCCAGCACATAATAAGTCACTAACGGCGAAAGGGTTTGGTTTTGCGCGGTGAAGGCCGCCCAAATCGGATCACTGCTGATGATGGCATATTGATAGAGCGTCAAGCCGCCATGAACACCGAGCGGAATAATCAGCCACAATGCCCGCCGAATCGACAAGCGTTTCGCCGAGAAAACATGGTAAGCCGTCAAAAGGACGAGGAGCGGCCCAAACAGCAAGACGACATATGGTTGGATGATACTCTCAGCAGCCAGCGCCAATGTCAAAATAATTAACGGCGAGACATGTCGTGAACCTGGCTCATTTTCCGGCGCACGCACCCAGTGATCATAGGACAGCATCACCACAATTTGCAGCGTCACAGCGGCAGCAAAATGTGGCATATATAATGCACCAAACAGGTTGAAGGCGTCGGTCAGCCAGAATTCAATCGGCGAGGTGCTGGCGGCCATCGCCGGATCAAAAATAAGCAGCAGCCAACTCCAACCGCCGACAATTGTCCCGAACAACAAGGCAAACCAGCGTTCAGAAGGTTTATCAAAAAAGCGTGAGGCAAATGCCCAAATCGCCAGCACCATGCATAGGGTTAAAATAAATCGGGCGATATGATAAATCGCTGGTAAACTGAAGGGTGTAACACTCGCCAGCGCACCCAATGCCACATAGAAACCCTGAACCGGGAATATGCCGCGATGTTCCTCGTGGGTAAACAGTAAATGATAATCCCATTGACCCCGACTGCCCTGCCACATTTTCGCCAGATGGCTGTTGTAATCGACCTGGACGCCAATCGGCACAGCAGGTACACCGCTGTATGCCCAGCCTGTGGGCGTGCTGAGATTACCTGTCAAATAGGGCAGTGAAGTTACAAAAGCCAGGAGCAGCGCATATAGCCAGACGGAACGCGGAAAAACTTTGGTCATGATGGGGTGCAATCACCCTTCAAATCGCCTTGCGGATCAGTATAAAGCACTAAGTCCAGATCATTAAAATGCTGCTCGTCAGAACGAGCATAGTGCTCGTCGAGCCAATCCAAGGACTGCTGCAATTCTTCGAGACGATTTGAGCCTTTGTACTGGGCTTCCACAAAATCAAACGTGACCCACCAAATACGTTGAGCACCGCGCCCCGCTAATTGTACACAGGCGTCCGCCAACAAACCCAGTGCTTGTTGTGTCGGCAGCGCCAACGTATCCTCGCTGCTGCCGGGGAGATCACCCAAAAATCGCTGGTTTAAATCACGCGCATAATACACGGTTGGCAGTGCGCTCAATTTATTTTGATGCACAATCACATCGCCATCCTGCCAATTATCACGGATGTAAGCTACCGCTGTTTGAAAAGGCGAATTGGGGAAGGTTGCTATCGTATATTGATGATAGAGGCCAATCCCAACCATCACTAATCCGATAGCTGCAAGAACGCCTACAATTGGACGCGGCAAACCGCTCCGCGTCAGCAACCATCCGAGAGCAAGATAGAGCATCAATGCCGAGGGTAAGAGTGCGCGTTCCAGATAGACTGGCTGCACCTGCGAAACCAACCACATCAACGCCACCGGGAGAACTGCTAACCACAAAACGAATAGCAGCGGCTTACGATCCGAACGGACACGGCGGCGCAAATATAAAATCACCTGGACGGTCAAAAATAATATAAGAAACAGTGACCCTAAAAAGCCAATCGTCGAATAAGGGGCTGGAATATCCAGGTTGACGACCAGGAACGAATACATAGTTCCAATCGGTTTGGCAATATTCGGCGGCGACAGCCAATAATACGAACGGACTTTTTCCAACTGACCAGGCAGGTTCACCAACCAGGGAAGATAAATGACAATTGCTACAACAGCGCCAACACTGACGCGGATCAATTGATCTTTACGGCGTGCAATTATAGGCACAAGCCCCAGCGCCACCAGATAAAATGCTGCCAACTGCTGGGTATACATCGCCAATCCAGCCAATATGCCGAACGCAATCCACCAGCGCCAGCTTTTGCCGCGCCAGCCTTTGACGAAACACCAGGTTGCTAGACTCAACAGCAGCCCTAATAAGGCATACATGCGCGTTTCTTGCGAATACTGCACATGAAATGGCGCAATCGCCGTGATGAGCGCAACCGCCAGCGCAGTTTTTTCACCAAAAAGTTCTCGCGTCAGCCCATAAATTATTGCAACTGTCGCCACGCCTAACACAACGCTCAAAAATCGAACCGCAAAAGGACTTTCCCCAAAGGCTATCATCCAAGCATTGAGTGTGCTGTAGTACAGCAGTGGATGAATATCCGATGCGCCACCGGCAACGGGCGTGAGCGTGCCAGACAGCATCGCATCCAACCCTTTTTCCGAAAAGAGTACGGCGAAGGCTTCGTCATACCACAAGCTGCGCCCACCCAGGTTTATCACCCGGA
>JBDTNB010000070.1:0-32326 GCA_039933955.1 Chloroflexota bacterium | reverse complement strand
CTGCCCATTGTGCCGGAACCGATCACCGCTGCCTTACGTATCGAATAAGCCATGTAGTTATTCTCCATTCCTGTGAAATACCAAATCTATATCCAGAAACTCACGTTATATTTTGTCGGCGCCGACGAGCAGCTTTCCACAACTCATCGTCGAGATAATGAATGAGTTTTTGCGTCCAATCAACCAATGCATCCCATTCCTTTGGCCCATTCGACCAAAAATAGAGCGAAACACCAGTTGAATTGCTATACCATTTCAAACCACAATCAGCCCCGTCTTTACCTGCATGACCGGATATTCCAGCGACGGGTATCGCAATAGTTGATGCTTCTTGTAAGTACGCTTCTAGTGCCTCATTTTCTAGCGGCGCTTGTTTGATAATCCAGGTCGGTTCGGGTTTGAAATCGGATGGCGGCGTTTGCTCCGCACGTTTCATATCCACTTCCCAATTCCAATCAGCCTTAATCACACTATAGGAGCTATTGGAAATGCTAATCCTTGCCTTTGTATGGTTATGTCGATAGACCGTCCAGCTCTGGAAACTACGGGGATAACGGCCTTTTGTGAACAGGTGCAGCGCCACACTTCGCTTTAAACCATTAGCCCGTTGCAGCACATCGCCGTTCTCAATTCCATGAATCGCCCGACGTTTAAGTTCAGCATAGGCTAGCCGATTATCATGCTGATACACGGCTAACCTGTTGGTCGCTATAAGTGACATCGCTATGAATCTGACGCACTTTTAACACCCCGGTTTTGTTGTTCCAGATCAAGCAGAGTTCCGACCCAGGTCAAAAACTTGCCCATTAGCTCGCCACTTTGAGTCAATGCTTTTGGTGAACACATCTCCCAATGCAATTGAGACGCAAGCCACGCCCAACCGTCTTTCAATCGCCCTAATACAAAATAATCTAGGACGACTTGATCCATTTCCAAACCAGGATATAAACAGCCTGATTCTTTGATATTGTCAAAATAGGCATCAATGTCAGGATAATAGGATTCATCCAGGGTAGAGGTTATGTCCTTATATCCTTTTCCATCCCATGCATAATAACGAACCATCGGAACAAAATTACAGCCAAAACTTCCCTGAGTTGGATAATTAAAATACTCCCCAACCGCCTTAACTTCGGATACTCCGTCTTGATTTACATCAACAAATTCAACTCTGAATATCGAAACATATAAACTAGTATCAGCGAGATCGGCCTGAACTATTTCGTGCTGTGGTATTGTTTTTGCAACATCAACAATATTCCCATCGGGTTGAATTTCGAGCAACCCGAACCAGGTTGACGGACAATTCCCACCGCTGTTATAACCAACGATTAAATCTGGTAAGCCGTTCTGATTAAAATCCTTAAAGTCAAACCAGGACGGATCAATATCACCGTAAATAACGCCAAGAGAATAGGGCACATCACCAGACATTAAGACAGGTTTACCGTCCGTTACGCGAAATATCCATACAGTAGCTTCTGAAATAACAGGTTCACGGGTGACCAAAACAACATATTCATTCCCATCATATTTAGTCCGTGTGACTATCGGATGGATGTAAAAGTCTCGATATTCATCACTGAGTTGTCCACCGTATCTAACACCATTGAGCAAATCATAGGCGATGCCAGCAAACAAGGGGTGCGAAAAACCCGTAGCCCTTTCAAGTTCATCTGTCCAGCGGGCAATTAAATCCTCTTCATCTTCAGGGCTTAAGGTAGGAGTAGATGTTACAACGCTCGTTGGCAAAGTACCGCCCGCCGTAGCAGTCATATAAGCGGCTTCAGTCTGGGTTGCACGCCCGACAATGTAGGTCGCCGTGATGTAAATCGGGTCAATGGATTGAGCGTTAGCTGTAGCACCAGCATTAGCGGTATCAGTCAGAACCAAAAAGTCTTGGGTAGGAAATGGCGCAACGGTGTTGGCAGTGCCATAAGCATCAGCCGTTTCCTGAATGGCGGTGGCCGTAGCATTAGCATCGAACGGGGTATCACTCGGAAACAGTGTCCAAGTGGGCGGTGATGTAGGCATGGGGGTTTGAATAGTATCCCACGCAGTAGCCGTCATATAAAACGATTGAATTTGAGTCGCACGTCCGACGATATAGGTTGAGGTAACGTAGATTGGATCAATCGGATTTGCAGTCGCCATCATATCGCGAGATTTTTGCGTAGCGTCCACGACGAGAGCCGTAGCTGTAATCTCAATAGGATCAATCGGCGTCTGCGTTGGAAACGGAACTGATGAATCCATGTGCGTTCGCGCGTAGGCAGTGGCGGTTGCCCCCGCCACTAGATAAGTTGCTGTCACATCAAAATCATCGGGTGTTGGCGTAAAGAGACTAGTCGCAGCGGGCATCGCCGAAACCCACATACCGGCGAGTAATGCCAATGCAAAACAAACACTCAGAATCAGCACACGCCCACGCTTGAACATCAGCCGGATTCCTTCTCCGTACGCCGCTTCAGGATAATCGTCAGGGCTTCATCAACCGTGTTGGCAACCGCATAACGTTTGGCGAGACCCGGTTCAACCCGCCGAAAGGTATTGATGAGCACGCGCACGAAGGGCGACACCCCCACGAATACGCCGCTGTTCCAATTGACACGCGCTTCCATCGTGCCAGTACGCAAATGCGCCAGCATCCCACGCGGCGGTTCACTGGGACTCTGGCTCAGGTCAATGATGATGTCTACCGCGTGCGGCACGCTGTCCAACATCGCGTACATTTCCTTGATGGCGACGGTCATTTCTTCCCACGTCCAACGCCCTACAAGTTCGTAACGGGCAATCGTTTTTTCCGAATCCATCCAACTGGTGGTAATGGTCATGGAGCGGCTCCGACAGCAACTAGGTACGACGATGACGAGTCATGCCGCCCGATAATGTGAATGGTGAGTCCCGACTATGCTAACTCAGCACGCACATATCCCAAAATCCCCTGAGGAAGAATTCGGAAACTTTTTGACTGCTGTTCTAGTCCACGCGCGCACTACATGAAATGCCTGAAACCGCCCAACCCATTATGCTCCGATATTTAAGCCAGTTCTCGCCGCGAGTATCCCAAAATACGGCGCGCGATAATCAGGCAATTTATTTGATCCGTGCCTTCGTAAATTTGATTGATTTTCGAGTCGCGCATCCATTTTTCGGCCAGCCATTCGCGGCTGTAACCCATCGGGCCGAGGATTTCGACAGTCTTTTGCGCGATGAACGTCACCGCCCGCCCCGCTTTGACCTTCGCCATCGAGGCTTCCAGCGGATTAGGCAATTTCTGGTCGAGCATGGCGACAGCCCGCAGCGTCAGCAAATAAGCGGCTTTCAACTGGGCTTCCATTTCTAACACATCGCGTTGAATCGCGGTCAATTTATGGTAGGGCTGATTGTAGGGGATTTCGACGCCATTTTCGGCCAATTTTTCTTTGACAAATTCCAGCGCCGCTCGACCAATCCCCAACGCGCTGGCCGCGACCAATGGACGACTGGCGTCAAACGTCGCCATCGCGCCCTGGAAGCCTTTGCTTTCCTTGCTAGCCTGGACTTCCGAACTGCCCAGGATGTTATCTGCCGGGATACGGGCATTATTGAACACAATCGAGGCGGTATCGCTGGCGCGGATGCCGTGCTTGATTTCCACTTTGCCGATGCTCACCCCCGGCGTTCCGGCTTCGACCACAAACGATTTGATGCCTGCGCGACCAGCGGCCTTGTTGACCGTCGCCCACACAATGACCAAGCCATTCGATTCTTCGAGCGCCAGTTTGCCGCTGGTGATGAAAATTTTCTCGCCGTTCAATACCCATTCGTTGGTTTCTTCGTCGAATTCGGCACTGGTCGCCATCGACGAGTTGTCTGACCCCGCTCCCGGTTCGGTGATCGCCATTGCGCCCCACACCGGCTTGTCGCCCTCGGCGAAGCGCTGTAACAGACGAATTTTTTGCTCGGTTGTGCCGATGGCTTCAATTGCCGCGCCGCCCAATCCCGGACTCGGCAGGCATAAATAAATGCCAGTATCGCCCCACGACAGCATTTCAACCTGGAGCATCAACCCCAGGATGCGCGTGCTAGGACGTGATTTCTTCTCGCCGTTGCCTTCTTCAGGCGCTTGCTTCAACTTGTCGAGCGCCACCTTTTGCTGGTCGCGCAGAATCGGCCAAATCGTTTCGGCGAATTCTTTGGGGCGTTCATGTTCATTTTCATCCAACTGGCGCGCATACGGGCGCATGGTGCTTTCGGCAACCCATTTCACCATCTGCGTCTGCTGGACGATAAAATCGGGGATTTCAAAATTGATGGGCATGATTTGCTAACTCACTCTCGATTATTCTGACGTGAACTTAAACGCAGCCGGGTCTTCTTTATACAATTTTTCGCGCTCATGGCTATAGCCGACGCGGGCGTCAGGTGCAATTGCAGACAGCCCCATCAGCACCTCACTTGCATCGGCAAAGTTCGCATTCAACTGATAGCGATGTCCATCGCTAAGGCACACATAAATTTGCCTGAACGTCCGCGACTTGTATTGCGTCAGGTATTCATAAATCCAGACGATTTTCCCTGGCTCTTTTGTGACCGCCTTTATGATTGGCGATTGCCGAATATCCAGTCCAGGAAACTGCCGCATCAGTTGGTAACTGGTAAAAACCAGGAGTCCCCCACTGACGAGTGTGAGAATGCCGCCGATAACCAGACGTTGTGTCTCCCCTTTCAAATCAAAAATCGGCGGATGCCATCCTAAAAATGCGATGCCGAAAAAAAAGATGGTCATAACAACCAGTACGCCCCCCGCACCCACAGCGTAATCACGGGTGCGTTTCAAAGATCGGACTATGATTTCTTCAGCCGTCACCATCGCGCGATCTCCTAGACAATCGCCAGACCGTCAAAAGTCGAAAAACCGCGCCCATTGCGCAGCCAGCGTTCCGCCGGATATTCGCGGATGAAACCGTAGCCGCCCAGGATTTGCACCCCGGAGTCAGTGACTTTCAGCGCCATGTCGTTGGCGAACTTACGCGAGAGATAGGCTTCATGGGTCGCGTCCTGTCCCTGGTCGAGTTTCCAAGCCGCTTCCCAGGCCATCAAGCGTGTCGAGTCGATGTCAAAAGCCATCTCCGCTAGCATGAAAGCAATCGACTGATTTTGGGCAATCGGCTTGCCAAACTGCACGCGCTGCTTGGCATACTCCAGCGCATATTCATAGGATGCTCGCGCCACACCCACCGCCAGCGCCGCCAATGCCACGTTGCCCCGATCACGGATGATTTGATAATTGATGCCCACCGCGCCGCCCAACTTTGCCGATGCATCCAGCGTCACATCGTTGAAATTGACACGATAAGTCGGCAGCGCGCGCAAACCCATTAGCTCTTCGCGCTTATCAACCTGGACACCCGCAGTCTCCTTCTCGACCACGTAAGCATCGACCCGCCCGGACTCAGTATCACGGGCATACACCAGCATCCATTTGGCAGTTTCAGCCAGCGGGACATAGGCTTTCGCGCCGTTCAACTTCACGCTGTTGCCGCTTACGGTAGCCGTCGTTTTGAGTTCATTGGGGTCAAAAAACACACCCGGTTCTAGGAAAGCGGCGGTGGCGGGCGTAATCGCTTCTTCCAGGAAATTCGGCAGCAAATTTTCGCGCTGTTCCGCCGTACCGAACAAAATCACCGGATAAGCGAACAAGGCCGGAGTCAGCACATGCAGCGCAACCGACAAATCGCCGAAGGCTAATTCTTCGGCAGCCAGCGCGCCAGTCACGGCGCTCAATTCGCCAAAGCCGCCCAGTTCTTCCGGGATGGCCGAAGGTACAAGACCGATTTGCCAACCAGTTTTAACGACGTTCAAGGGTGGCGTGCTGTCCTCGTCGGCCTCGTGCGCCACTTTACGTACATCGTTCAGGGCATAACGCCGAATAGTGTCGATCAATAACTGCTGTTCTTCAGTTGGGGTAAACGAAACCATCCATAACTCCTATACAATATTTCATGATGCCGACCCGGTTGCGGCGCTGGCAGCGGGTACAACCGCTTTGGTGGGTCGGAATTTTCTGTAAATCGAACTGGCCTCCGCCATGAGTGCCTGGGCATCCGCACCTAACGCGATAAAAATCACCATCGGGATAGCAACCGAAAATGCCTGGGCTGGATCGTCATAGAAATAGATGAGCGGCAAAAAGGTTGTCCCGCCCGACGCCGCATCCTGGAACGTGATATAAATCGGTATCCAGGTCAATACCGCCGTCAGGACTGCCGCCAACCAACCGGGCACATCGAACAAAATGCGGATGATGAAACCTGCCGCCAAACCCAGACCGCCGAAAATGAGGGCATTTAGCCCCTGCGCGGACAAATCCAGACTCTCCAGGAACCAGATATAACTCGCCCAGGACAGTACGCCGAGCAAGATGCAGCCGCCAATGCGCAGCAAAAACCGCACCGGCTTGGACATGTGGCGTTCCGTCGCCAGCCACATCTCACCCGCCAGGATGGATTGCAAACCGATGAACAGGCCAAAAACCTGACCCAAAGCCAACGTATAAATCAGGCGCAGCGGCGTAATCAGAGTGTCGCTGCGGAAGGCCGAAAATGCCCAGAAGCCGATTCCCAAAAATCCACCGGCGAACCCGAACATAAAGCGCGTCACCATTTGCATTTGGCGGTCACGCTCGATGCTTTTGTTCAGGAACAAGCGCTGAAGTTCGGTCAGGTCGGTGCTGTTGAGCATCGGCGACAAATCTGCCAGATCATCGCCGCGCAGGAGCAAGCTGGTGCTGTGACCTTTTTTCTCCCATTCCTTCGCGCGGATGAGCAAACGGGTATGCTGTTTTAAGGCAGAAAGGTCAGTATCGACGGTTTCCAACAGCTTGTGATACGACTGATCAAAAATGTCGGGCGTGTTGAAGTAAATCCAGTTCAGATGCGAGATTTCCGTCGGGACATTTGTCCGATCCGTCGCGTCGCGGTACAGGATCGGAATCAGCCGTTTATTATTTTTGATGGCGTAATTGACTTCGAGTCCACAGACTTTTGAATCGAGCGAATCCGGGCTGATGATAAACACCGCCGCCTCGGACGATTCAATACCGCCGCAAATCTCGTCCCACCACTCCGAGGCAAACGGAATATCCTCATAATCAATCCATATGTCGCGGCCCTGAGCCTCCAAAGCGGTGACTAATTTCTCTGCAAACTCTTTATCTTTACGCGAGTACGAAATGAACATATTGGGCATCGGTGATCTCCAGTATTGAAATCCAACCTCTACCTAAGTTTACAACCCACCGGTCACTTCTAACACTTGACCTGAGACGTAATTTGAAAGTTCACTGGCGAAGAACAATACCGGGCCTGCGGCTTCGTCGGGTGTCCCGGCGCGTCCGGCGGGAATCATCATAAAAGCCATCTGGCGCATCGTGTCCGGGATGCCCAGCTTGATTTTCTTACCATCGCGCTCGGTGAAGTCACCTTTTTCGTCCGCTTGTGTCAGCCGCGTGTCGATGAAACCAAAGGCCACCGCGTTTACCTGGATGTTGAATGCGCCCCATTCTTTCGAGAGCGTTTTGGTCAGGCCGATGATTCCAGCTTTGCCCGCCGCGTAATTCGCCTGCCCCAAATTGCCGCGCGTGCCGGTGGTGCTGCTGATGTTGACGATTTTGCGCGCTTTGGCCTCGCCCGTCGCATCTTTTTCTTTTTTGGCGGCCTCGCGCATATACGGTACTGCCGCACGGATGATCTTGAAGGGTGCGGTCAGGTGGATGGCGAGCATGGCTTCCCACTGCTGGTCGCTCATTTTATGCATCATCCCGTCCCAGGTATAGCCAGCATTGTTAACCAGTATGTCAATCCCGCCGAAGCTGTTGACCGTTTGCCCGATCAGGTCTTCGATGCCGCCATCGTTGGTCACATCCGCCGCAACCGCCAGCGCTGTACCGCCCGCCGCCTTAATCGCCGCAACCGTTTCCTCCGCTGGAGTTGGGTCAATATCGGTGACAATCACTTTTGCGCCATGCTGCGCCAACAAACGTGCCGTCGCCGCGCCGATACCGCGCCCACTCCCGGTGATAATTGCTACTTTGTCCTGTAAAAGTCCCATTGCAATAATTCCCTTTTTATATATAGAAAGTGTGTTTAGACCAGATAAAATGTATCTGTGTAGGGCGACCCGGCGGGTCGCCCCTACGGAAATCGATTCGTTTCAAATATCAGCACTGTCTTTTAGGGCTTCAATGCCCGCAAAAACGAGTCGGCCATCATGTCGGCGATTTGCTGACCATTGAGCCGCCCGCCCGGTTTGTACCAGACACCCACCCAGTTGTATGCGCCCAGCATCGTATTGGTAAAAATGCCCACATCGACGACGCGGAAAGTCCCGTTGTCGATGCCTTCGCGGATCACCTGCCGGAACAGATTTTCAAATTGATCGCGGCGGGCAAAAAAAGCATCACGGCGCAGGATAAAATCAGCGTAAGCCTGCTTATCAGCGCGGCTGGCCCCATCTGACACACCTTTGACGCCCATCAAGGAGCGGATTTCGAAGACCATCGCCGCGCCAACGGCGGTATTCTGCGTCAGATTGACGACGTGCTGGCCGATAATGCCGCGCAATTTCTGGTCGCTGGACTGCTCCGATTGCACGATGGGTTCTATCTGATGGATGACCTGCTCTAAACCGGCTTCGAGGACAGCCAGCAGCAGGGCATCTTTATTACGAAAGTGGTGGTACAAGCTGGCTGCCGTGAGGTTGACGGCAGCCGCAATATCTTTCATGGTGGTGGCTTCATACCCATTACGCTGCAAAACATCAGCGGCAGCCAGGAGAATGTCGTCACGGTTTACCGATTGATCGGCGGGTTTCCGCGCCAAAAGTCTTTAACTCCTGAAATAATCTAATCTTCATTCGATTATCGCGTTTGGAAGGCAAGCTGTCAAGGAGTCGAACGCTGCACTCAGGGGCTAATCACACCACAAACCGGCGCTTCCCAACCGAGCGCATTGTGTTCGGCAATCGCCGCGTCTAATTTTGCCGCAATCTCTGGCGGATACGGCGATGTACGGCGCACACGCATATCCGCATGAGAACCTAAAACCTCGAAGGTTGAGGCCAAAACGTGGGTCGTCTGGTTGACCATGAACAACATAAAATGGACGCGCTTGGCTGAGCGGCCTAATACACGCCCATGTATCGCGACGGTCTCGCCCACACGCACTTCCGCCAGATATTGGATGAATTGTTTGAGGGCAAAACCACCCGCTTGTTCAGCCCGATAATAAGTTTCGTTCATGCCCAATGATTCGAAAAATTTCCAGGCGGCGGTGTCATACAGCGCCACATACCAGCGCACATTCATGTGCCCCATGATGTCCAGGTAATCGGTAGGAATGGTTTCGCGGTGAAACAGCGGTAGTTGTTCAACATCGGCAACAGTAATCATCAGCAAATCCCATTCAGCGGCGGCAATAAGCCACAGCCTAAAAGATTTGCCCAGGGCGTGCAAGGGTCAGGAAGCCCAAATAGTCAGATACGACTATCGCATCACATTAGCAGTTCGGTTCATAAACGAGTCTTGTTCCGGGGAAAATAAATATAGAGGTGGAGCTTATCAAATGATAAACTCCGCCTCTATGAGGATTCGCGAATGCTTTTAAAGCTGCGTTCGCGAATATAGGTCTATTACTTCTGCTGCACTACAACAATAACGATAGGAGCGGGGGCAGGCAGAGGAGCCGATTCATAGTGCTGGTCGAGGGTCACATCGAAGCACATATCGTTTTGCTTATCCCATTCATCGATGCCTTCATAACACAATTTCTTGTTGCCATTGGTTTCGCCGGTCTGTACAGTCCAGAGCATAGCAGCGCCATAACTCCCCGTGCCTGCACCAACCAATGTGTTCTGTCCGCTAAGGTCCAGGTTATCAAAAGCGGCAACGATGTCGGCTTGCGGCCAATTCCAAAGTAATTGACCATGCTGATCCAGGAGCGTGCAACCCGTTGCTTCTTCACAGAACAGGGCATCCCCGCCAAAGTGATACGGTGGCATATTGATGCGCTCATCCGCAAAAGCCTGCCCGACGGTTAACAGCGTGAGCAGAGTCAAGAACAGACCAGTTCCGATAAAACGTTTGTAATACATACTACTACCTCATGTATAAGCCTTCTGACTCCTCCACTATACGTCATTATTCAAGCCCAATAATTGATTCTTGTATAATATCTCTGTTAGAAATTTACCCATGAATAAAATACCACTTTATTCCCTACGACGAACACGGTTTGCGGGCTTCGCCTGTGGGATGAATGATAGATACGAGGTTGTAGACTTACAATCAGGGCAGTAATTTTTCTGGGTTCCTGCGGACTCGATGGTAGAAAATGTATTTAACAGGCTGATCGAGCTTTGAGGTGCTTGCCCCGGATGGCAGGCATCGTAGGGTTCACAAAAGATCGTGCGCGCGGTACAATCCACAGGTTGTAGACCGCTGGGAGAATGAATTTTTCGTTATGGATGAACTGCGCTGGACGAGTTTTGATCTGATTTTTTTCGACTGCGACAGCACCTTATCCGCGATTGAAGGTATTGACGAACTCGCCCGCTTCAAAGGCAAGGAATGGCGCGTCGGCATCCTGACCGAAAAAGCCATGAATGGCGACCTCGATTTGAGCGAAGTGTATGGCAAGCGCCTGCAAGCCATCCGCCCCACGCGCGGTCAACTCAAAGCTATCGAAGAACGCTATTGGGAAACCATCGTACCGGATACCGAAGCCGTCATCGCGGCGCTGCGTTTTCTAGGCAAGCAAATTTTCGTCGTCAGCGGCGGATTGGCTGAACCCGTGCGCGGTTTCGCCAAACGTCTGGGCGTCGGGCCGGAAAATGTCCGCGCGGTGGAACTCGAATATAACGAACTCTCCGGCGATTGGTGGCGTTATTACCAGCCGGAAACCCGCCAGCGCCAAACCTATCTCGATTACAACGAAGGCCCGCTCACGGTGTCCAGTGGTAAACCGGCGATTATCGAGTCATTGGCAAACGGCAAACATGGCCGACGCTTAATGGTTGGTGACGGCGCATCCGATCTGGCGACCAAGCCGGTGGTCGATTTATTCGTCGGTTTTGGCGGCGTGGTCGCCCGTGACAAAGTAAAAAATGGCGCGGATGTTTTCGTGAACATCAATTCACTTGCGCCTATTCTGCCGTTAGCCGCAGGGCCAAATGGCTACGCGAAGGTCTTGGATACCCCGCATCAAGCCATTTTCGACAAAGGGTTGGCATTGGCGGAAACCGGCATGTCGATCAAAGACCCATCTATACTGACCGCCTTCCAGAAAGCATTCCAGAAATCGTGAAAAATCTTCAGGCCATCATCTTTGACATGGACGGTTTATTGGTCGATTCCGAAACCGTCTGGGAAGCCGCCGAAATTGAACTCATTGAATCGCGCGGGCGCAAGTTTGACAAAGCCGTCCGCGAAAAGTTCATGGGGATGCGCATGGATGAATTTTTCCCCAAACTGCGCGACGCATTTCAGATTGAAGACAGCGTTGAAGTGTTATATGCCGAACTCGTCGGCAACATGCTCAACCTGATTCCGACGAAGGCGCTGCCGATGCCGGGAGCCGCCGAACTGCTCGACTATGTGGTCGAAAAACAGATTCCATGTGCGATTGCGTCCGGTTCTCCGCGCGAAATTATTGAGTGCGTGGTCAGCAGCCGGGGCTGGATTGACGTTTTCCCCATGCGCATCACCGCCGATTTGGTCGCACGCGGCAAACCCGCCCCAGATGTCTACCTGGAAACCGCCCGCCAACTGGGTATGCTGCCAGAAAATTGCCTCGCTTTAGAAGACAGCCCCAACGGTGCGCGGGCGGCTGTCGCGGCAGGCATGGTCTGCTATGCGGTTGCCGATAAACGCCACATGCGCGACGATGCCTTCGATGGCATTACTGAGCACATTTTTCACAGCCTCCATGACGTGCTGGTGGAACTCAAATCCGAAAATTAGCGCACGAGCCTACCGCACCTTGACGCCTGAGTTTAGGAGAAACGCTCCATGAACCGTAGCAAACTCGCTGCCTGGATGGTACATCTGTATACCGCGTCCGGCGGTGTCGTCGGGATGCTGGCGTTGTTCGCGGCTGCGGACGGTCAGGTACGACTCGCTTTTTTGCTGCTGTGCCTGTGTACGTTGATTGATTCCACTGATGGCATCCTGGCTCGTAAAGCCCAGGTGAGCCGTGTGCTGCCCAATTTCAGCGGCGCAATGGTCGATAACGTGATTGATGTGCTGACGTTCGTGTGGGTTCCGGTTTTCATCATGGGTTCGCAGCATTTGCTCCCCAGCCTCGTCTGGACAGCCGTGCCCATCATCGCCGCGCTGTACGCCTACGGGCAGGTCAATATGAAGACCGATGATGCCTTCTTCCTCGGTTTTCCTAGCTATTGGAATTTCATCGCACTGTATCTGTTCTGGTTGAAACCGGAGCCGGTCATCGCTGTCCTGGCGGTGGTCATACCGGGCATTTTGTCATTTATCCCCACGCGCTATCTCTACCCCAGCAAAAATCCGATCCTGAGCAAAACATCCTGGATTATGGGTCTGGTCTGGGCGGTGCTGGTACTGTATTTATTAACCCAGGAAACACCCAATCAAAACCTCGTCCTCGCCAGTTTGTTCTACCCCATTTACTATCTGGCGCTGAGTTTTTACCTCGATCTCCGCTTCCGACAGGGCAAGCTCGTAAACAGCTAAGACTGAATGTTAGTTCCCTGCAAGTTTGAAAATCGTAAATTTCAGACTAGGGGACTATTTCATTTTCGCAATACTCATCCCTAACTTTTTGAAACAGCGTGTAGCAGACCCGCAGCCGATTACCCCCCGCGCTTGTGTTGAAGCAGCATAAGTTGCATCCGTTTTGGCCGACTGCAAGCGACACCACAAATCGAATGATGGTGTCGACGCGCCACACCGTGCTGGCTTGTAAACAGCATTCGGGGACAGTTTTCACAGTCCGTTGGGAGTATTTCATGAAAAAACATATTGGCTCAAGATTTTTGATTTTTTCCATGCTGATTTTATTGACCCTGGGTGGCGGCTTTATGCAATCGGTCAGCGCACAATCCAGCGGTCATCCAATCCTGGTCGTCTACAATGACGGCGCATCCAATAAATTTGGGCGTTATCTGGGCGAAATCCTGCGCGCCGAAGGTTTAAACAGTTTTGATATGAGTGCGTTGGGGAGTATCAATGCTTCGCAGCTTACCACTTACCGCGTCGTGATCCTTGCCGAAACCAACTTGACAGGCGGACAGGCCACCCTGTTCAGCGATTATGTGAACAACGGCGGCTATCTGATCGCCATGCGCCCGGACGCACAAATTAAAGGCTTATTCGGCCTGAACACAGCCAGCAGTGTGCAGACCAATGGCTATGTGAAAATGCCAGGAACTGGCTCCAGCCAGGGTCTCTCTACCGCTACGCTGCAAATTCATGGCGACACAGATCGCTACACCCTGACCGGCGGGACGGTGACACTCGCCACTCTCTACAGCAATGCCACAACTTCCACATCCTTCCCGGCGGTGGTGCGCTCTTCAAACGGACATGGCACAGCTTTCCTGTATGATCTGGCGCGCAATGTGGTCTATACACGCCAGGGCAACCCGGCCAACGGCAGCATCGATATCGATCATGATGGTGTGCTGCGGACAATTGACCTGTATCAGACTTCTGGCGGTGGCGCGCCCTGGGTCGATCTGGATAAAGTGCCGATTCCTCAGGCAGATGAACAGCAGCGCTTGTTCGCGCGCTTGATTCAGGATGCTATGAACAATGCTTATCCTATGCCGCAGTTGTGGTATTTCCCCGGCACATCCAAGACCATACTCGTCCCAACTGGTGATGGACATGCCAATCCCAACAGCTACTTCCAGACCGTCATCAACGATGTCATCAACCACAACGGCAGAATGACCGTCTATCTCACGCCCTGGGGCGGTTTAGCACTCACCGACAATGATCTGAAGGCATGGGCTGCACAGGGAATTTCATTTGGCCTCCATCCCGATGGTCAGCCGCAGCCCACCAATTTCACACAGCTCAACAACGCCTACACGACGACCCAAACCTGGTTTGCAAGCCACTTCACCGTACCGCAGTCGCACACGGTGCGGACGCATCAGGTCTCCTGGGTCGGCTGGACGGATGCCGCTGACATTGAGGTCTCGCATGGGATGACGATGGACACGAACTTTTACGCCTGGGGGCCGTGGCTGCAAAGAACCAATGGCAGTTGGGCGCACGGCTATGTCAACGGCAGCGGTCAGCCAATGAAATTCATGAAAGCGGACGGCACCATTTTGTCGCTTTTCCAGCAAGTGACCGAAATTGTGGACGAACAATATTTCCCCATCGCGGAGGGGTTTGAAGGGCTGAATATCCCGCAGGCGCTAGCGGTCAGCCAGGGATTGATTGATTCCAGCGAGGCGGGCGATTATGCCGCAATGATGACCCAATTCCACATTGATTACGATTCGTGGGGTGAAGTCGAAGGCTGGACAACCGGCACGCTCGATTACGCTCACAACAAAAATATCCCCATCTGGAACGCCGACCAATGGTTGAGCTTCACCCAAACCCGCTACGGCGCAAATTTCAACAATATGAATTGGAACGCCAGCACCCACACGCTGACGTTTAACCTCAGCGCGACGACTCTGGCTGGAACCACCCTCTCGACCATACTGCCCTTGAGCTACCCCGGCGGCAGTCTGGATACCGTTACTGTCGATGGAGCCAATGCCAGTTTTACCTTCCAGACGATTAAAGGCGTGACGGTGGCATTCGTCACCACCAGCGCCGGAAATCACACCATTGTCGCTGACTATACCGGTTCGTCAGGCACACCCACGCCAACTTATACACCATCCATCACCCCGACACCGAGCATTACACCAACACCCAGCAACACGCCGATCTTTTCGCCGACGCCAATTTCAACATCGACCAGCACGGCCACTTCAACCAACACACCCACGAGCACGCCTCCCAATACACCGGTTGGTAGCACGGGATATCCTTCGACGGGCGTCCTGGATAACTTTAATCGGGCGAACGGCGTCGTTGGCACGAATTGGGCAGGCTCACCCGGCAGTTATAGCATCGCCAACAACCAATTGGATGTGACTTCCAGCGGCGCGCTGCTGTGGAACACGACCTTTGGCGCAAACCAGGAAGTCTACGTCAACCTGACCGCAATTGACCTGGGCAGTGAAGAAATCGATCTGATCCTCAAAGACCAAAATCTCAATCCGCCTGATACGAATTTGATTGAAGTTTATTATGATGTCACCCATCATCTTGTTCAGGTGCATACGGTTGATCCGGTCAATAGTTGGAAGCAGTGGGGCGGAGACATCCCCGTAACCTTCCAATTGGGCGATCAATTTGGTGCGCGGGCACGGTCAGATGGCTTTGTCGAAGTCTATCGCAACGGCACGCTCCTCAGCACGGTTGATGTGCATCTGTGGCCGAGCTATGCCAGTGGTGGTTATATCGGCTTGTGGATGGTCAACTCCAACAATTCAATCCTGGATAATTTTGGCGGCGGCAACGCAACCAGCACACCGTTGTCCTCGCCCACGCCGACGAATACGGCGACTATCGCGCCAACAGCGACACGGACGCAAACGCCAACCAATACCGCGACCAACACGCCCTCCAGGACACCGACCAACACACTTACGCCTAGCAATACGCCGACGAATACGCCAACCAACACCGCGACAAATACACCGACTAATACGGCGACGTTGACCCCATCCAACACCCCCAGCAACACGCCGACCTTGATCCCATCCAACACCCCCACGAATACGCCCACAGCAAGCAATACGCCGGTCTTTTCAGCCACGCCCAGCAATACGCCAACCAATACGGCTACATTTACACCAACTAATACAGCGACCAATACACAAACCAGCACATCAACAGCTACGGCGACCAACACGCCCACGCGCACACCATCGCCCGTCCCGCCGCCAACAGCAACGGCTACCGCAACGACGGCTACCAGTGGCCCTCAAACGATTACCCTGCAAATCAACGCTGCAACCAATGATGTGAATGAAGTCGGCGGAGCACTAGAATCATCGACCAACACATTCTGGATCGGCAATGGCGGATCAACAACGACCAGCTTCACCGGTTTGCGTTTCACGAATGTCGTTATCCCGCAGGGAGCAACCATCACCTCCGCGCATCTCGAATTCGACTCCGCCCAGGGACAATGGATCAACTTCAGCCTGCAATTCTCAGCCGAAGCTGCCGACAACAGTGCTGCATTTTCCAACAGCAGTCGCCCCTCACAGCGCCCGCTCACCGTCATTCTGACTCATAGCTCTGACGTAAGCTGGGCGGTCAATACTTGGTACAGTTTCAACGAGATGGGGAATGTCATCCAGCAGGTTATCAGCCGTCCGGGATGGAAGAGCGGTAACAGTTTGTCGATCATTTTCAAAGGAACCGGAACCGGAGCCTATGCGCGTAAGTTCCTCCGCAGTTTTGAAGCTGGCGCTGCGTTTTCCGCCCGCCTCGTCATCACCTATTCGAGTTAAATCCTGTATGGCGGGTAGGGGAACCCATAAACCCCTACCCGCAAACCTGAATCTGCTCCAAGTTCTACCGCCCCAGTCTTAATATAGATTTATTCATACGCTTTTCTTTCAATCCCCCTCTTACAATCCCGCATAGAAACTCAGGGTAATCGGCTGCTGTTTATGACAGCAAGCGGCTTGCCCTTCTATTTCTATACCGGTATTAATGTAATTTGAGGAGCATGATGACCCGTTACTTGAACTGCCATCGCCTACTTTCGAAACCCATATTGATTCTCAGCCTATGCATTGCCGTTAGCCTGATATGGGCTTCCTATGCTGCTGCCCAGGTATCGGGTATCACATTTTTCAAGGTCGGTAAAGGTTATACCGACAGCATTCCCCGGCAGATTATCCGCACCCAGGATGATCGACTTTTTATCTTCGCGCCCAACGCACAATATACCAACGCGGTAAATGCCTTCTGGACGAATGCCGCCGGACTGCCCAGTGCTACTAGCAGTTTTGATGGCACGACCAGTTTCACGGAAAGCGCCGCGCCGTTGTCGGTCAACGCCGCTTATGATGGCGGCACGATTATTCACATATTGGTCAACACCCAGGCGGGGCTAGTCAAAGATTATCCTTTTGATACAACCTTACGCACGTTTCGTTCGCCGACGACCCTCGCCAGCGGCGCGCCAACCGTCACGGGCGAGTACATCGGCTCCGTCGGTATTTCGGGTATGGTTGATAAAAATGGCTTGTTACAAGTTGCTTATTGGTCAAACGGCAACCATATCACCCATCAGGCCTATACCTATAATGCGTCCACGAACGCGCTGACAGCCTCCGGCGGCGCGACTCAGGTAGACACGGCGGGCAGCGCCAATCACCCGATTCTCGCCGTCTCGCCGCTCGATAATTCGGTGACTGTCGCCTGGGTATCCGAATCTGGTTCGCCCAAAATTCTGGCACGCACCCGCAGCAGTGCCGGTTCATGGGGTGCAGTCGAATCCGTCAGCACGGCTGTGCCCTGGACGAGCCGCAATTCGGGCGTCAACATCGACCAGGGGCCAACCCTGCTGATTACGCCCAATGGCGCAAAGCACTTGCTCTACATCGAAAATTGGGACAGCACCAATGACTATGGGCATGTGCATTATGTGACCAACAGCGGTAGTGGCTGGTCAGATGTGGCGCTGAATTTTTACAGCCATGCGCCCAACCTTGCTACCAACAGCGCGGGCAATCTGTATCTGATCGGTCATGGCGGCGTCCATACGGGTCAGAATGATGATCTCTATATCATGGAAAAGAACAGCAGCGGAACCTGGGGATCGCCGCAGCTTTTTGCCGCTGCGCCCAATGGCACATCCTTTGATGCCAGCCCATCGGTCAAATGGTCGGTGGTGGGTTTTAACCGCCCAGACACGATTGAAACCGTGTTTTTTGGCGCAGATGGTGGCAATTACAGCAACACCACACTGTACTATGGGCGTTTTGCGACCAGTGGAGGCGGCAGTCCCACCAGCACACCGGTTACACCCAGCGCGACGCCAGTCACGCCTACTGCGACGCCGGTTACACCAACCTCAACACCGATTACACCTACCGCAACACCGGTTACGCCTACTGCGACGCCCATAACACCGACAGCTATACCCACGACTCCAAATCCAGGCGGCAGCCAGGTTATCACCCTACAAATCAACGCTGGCGGAAATGATGTCAACGAGTTGAATGCCGTGCTCGACACATCGAATACCACCTTCTGGATTGGCAACGGCGGCTCGACGACCACCAGCTACGCCGGTTTCCGCTTTACCAATGTCACCATTCCGCCAGGAGCAGTTGTGACCTCGGCGCATCTGGAATTTTATTCCACGCAGAGCCAGTGGATCAGCATCAACCTGCAAATTGCTGCCGAAGCCGCCGACAACAGTGCAGCTTTCTCCTCAAGCAGCAAACCCTCGCAGCGTCCGCTGACAGCCATCATTAATCACGCTTCCAATGTGAATTGGGCGGCCAACAACTGGTACAGCTTTAACGAAATGGTAAGTGCTGTCCAACCGGTAATTAGCCGCGCAGGCTGGAGAAGTGGCAACAGCCTGACCATCATCCTCAAAGGGACGGGCAGCGGCACATATGCGCGCAAGTTCATCCGCAGTTTTGAAGGTGGTGCGGGTTTCGCCGCTCGACTGGTAATTACCTACACTTCATAAACATCAACATCGGGGAGAGGGTTATTGACCTTGTTGACACTCCCTAACCCGACGCGATTTTTAGCCCCTCTCCCTTGAATTCGGGGGAAAGGGGTTGGGGTGAGAGGGTAATAATAAGCAACTATCCACACGTCACACTTGGGGGGATTTTCTGACACCGCGTAGATTGCCATCAGCAATTTAGTTCATGAAATCACTACCTATGCCAGGATGCAAGGTCAACAGGAATTATTGACTATTCTGTATGAATTGTGATGTGTGTTAGTTTATGACTCACCTCGCAGCACTTCGATTTCCTCGACTTCGGGTCAGCCACTTTTCCAATCGGGTAATAACGATAAGCCTTAAAGGAGATTTATTGTGCTGTTTATCGCTATATAGCGCGACTCTTGTAGTTTACAGTATCGGCTATCGAGCGCTTTAGTTTTATGGTTAGTGGAGAAACGTAATATGCCAACAGGCAATGCAACGGTTGAAAAGAAAAATGTAAGGTTACGCGGACTTCGAATATTAGTCCTGATAATGGTCGTCGCGGCGGTCTCCGTGTCACTCACTTCGAATGTAGCCGCACAAAGTGACGGCGGACTCGGCGTCGGCAAGGGTTTTGGACAGGAAGTGGGCATCAATGTGACTGCCCTCAATGCCATCAAGACCGACATCGCCAAAGGAGTCTATGACCGCCCCTGTACCGCCGCCGAACATGACCCCACCAAATGGCATACACTGGTCAACGTCCAGGCCAAATGCCACTATGACCATCAACATGGGGATGATCCCAATTATGTGAATGATATTTTTGGCGAACCGGGAGCCTGGTTTGGGAACGCCGGACAATCCATTTCCTATCCCTGGCAGACCTTCAAGGCAGCGACTGCGTTGGAACCCAACACTGCCTATGTCGCCGCGCACACGATGGAAAACGATCTAAAGCATGAGGGCTACATCTGGATCGTCCGCCGTGACCAATCCTGCCCTACTGGCGATTGCGTCACCGATTTCCGCCTGGAAACCCACGCCATTTTCGGCGCACATGACATGCCCGTGCGCTATCATTCCTTCAGTATCGAAGCGCGTCTGTGCCATGTGGCGAATGACCCCTCAAGCTGCGGCATCGTCCGCTACGGCGGTTGGGCGGATACCGGGCGCTTGTTTACGACTGCGCCGGATGATGTCAAATGCAATCACGATGTGAACGCAATTTACATCCCGCTGCCAGCCGACACCCTCTATTTCCCGATTGATAACCCGACAGGCCGCGATGAAATCCGCTGCCATCCCAATGTCGCTCACCTACCGGCCTATCCTCCTTCACATCCTTTAGCTGAGTGGTGGGGTCACGGCGGCGGCGAAACCCGTTTCCATATCCAGGTTTATGATCCCATCGGCAATGTCGATGCGGCAGACCCGTCGCACTGGCAGTATTTTTGCGGTCAAAATGATCTGAATTGCCATTACGACGGCTCCATCGTGACCGCTTTCATCGGCTACACGCTGCATATCCACAGCTTTTTTGAACCCGGCAATATACCGGTGGACAAAAACAAAGATGGCCGCACCGACTACAAGGGTTATTTCAATCGTTGGGGAACCGTCGCGCCCAGTTGCAAAAGTGTCGGCCTGGACTGCATCCCTTACGACTACAACAATGTCGTGTTGAATTTCAATGGCAATGAGGCGCGTTATTTCCATACACCCTGCGATAGCTGCCCGAAGCTGGATATGGACATCTCCAAATCGGGTCAGCGCTGGATTACCTGGTTCTATCGTTTTGCCAGCGGCGGGCATGATGCGACACCGACTCCTGTCCCACCGACAGCGACACCCAGACCGCCGACTCAAACACCGAAGCCCGGCACAACGCCTACATCCACGCCCAGACCAACCAGTACGCCTGTACCAAGCGGAGATCGAACGCTGACGATCCAAATTGGCAGCGGTGGCGGTGATGTCAACGAGATCAACAGCCAATTGACCACGACGGACTCGCCCATGTGGATTGGTAACGCTGGATCGACGAGCACCAGTTACGCAGGTCTGCGCTTCACCAATGTGGCTATTCCGAAGGGCGTGAAGATTAAATCGGCGCATCTGGAATTCTATTCAAGCCAGACGCAGTGGATGAGCATCGGCGTGCAAATGGCCGCCGAAAACGTTGATAACAGTGCGGCCTTCTCGTCCACCAGCCGCCCTTCACAGCGTTCCAAAGCGGCTGTTGTGAACTTCAGCGCCAATGTCAATTGGTCATCCGGTAAATGGTATTCTCTTAGCGAGATCGCCAGCAGCATTCAGACCGTCATCAATCGCGCCGGTTGGAACAGCGGCAACAGCCTGAGCATCATCCTGAAAGGGTCGAGTTCAGGAAACTGGGGACGCTATTTCGTCGGCAGTTTTGAAAGCGGCTCAGGCTTGTCTGCCCGTCTGGTGATTACCTACACCCCATAATCTTCAATTTGCTGGGGCGGGTTTGAAACACAACCCGCACCAGTCCCCTTTTCCCCTCGCATCAAAGTTTTGATATGAAGCAATAAACGTCAGCTTACTGAGTATGAGAATTTTCATTTTCTCTCTGTGTTCTCACTGTTCTCTGTGGTTCAAAATGATTTTGATGCGATTATCCTATCCCCATAACAAAAGTATGGCGAAATTGTCCCGTAGTGTGCTAGTCTAGTGGCTTCTACACAAGCGAGAGGCACATGGGCAAATTTAACATTCTGGTCGCAACCGACCTGGCTGAGAACAGCTTACAACTCCTGCGTGATGCAGATGATCTTGATTTACAAACCGTTACACCCTCGTTTCTCGCGGTGCGCGACGGTCTGAAAACCGCGCACGCGGTAATCGCACGGGATGGTGTCCCGTTGGACAAAGCGCTCATCGATGGCGCGCAGCATCTTCAGGTGATCGGTCATGTCGGCGCAGGCATCAACGGCATCGATATGGAAGCCGCGACCAGCCGGGGCATCATCGTCATGAACACCCCTGGCACGAATGCCATCGCCGCCGGGGAACATGCCTTAGCGCTGATGTTGGCACTCAGCCGCAAACTGGTGGTCGCCCATGACAGCCTCAAAGAAGGTTGGTGGCTGCTGGATCGCAAGCGGCAGGTCGGGACACAGCTTCATGGCAAAACATTGGGGATTGTCGGGCTGGGGCGCGTTGGACGCATTGTGGCGCATCGCTGCCTTGCTTTCGGCATGACCGTGCTGGCTTACGATCCTTACCTGAGCGAAGAACAAATCAGCGATGAGCGTATTTTGCTGGTTGGTCTGAAAGAACTGCTCTCACGAAGCGATTTTGTGAGCATCCATGTCGCTGCCACCCCGGAAACCGCGCGCCTGTTTGACGCCGACGTAATCGCCCAGATGAAACCGGGCGCACGCCTTATCAACACATCGCACGGCGGCGTCCTCGACGAAAACGCTGTCGCCCAAGCCCTGAAAGATGGGCATCTAGCGGGGGTTGCGGTGGATGTTTATAGCGAAGAACCACCTTATAACAGCCCGCTCATCGGCCTGGATAATGTGATCCACACCCCGCATATCGGCGACAACACCATCGAGGCGACTCAGGATGTTTCGACTCAGATTGTGCAGCAGGTTTTAGATGCGCTGCGCGGAATCGATTATCGCAACGTCGTCAATATGCCCTTCATGCCCGGAGTCGATTTTGAATCGACCCGTCCCTATCTGCGCCTTGCCGAATGTGTGGGCACGATGCTGCATACCCTGGCGCGCAATCCGGTTCGGCGTGTCGCCGTCGAATATCGTGGGGAAGAAGTAGGCGGGCTGGTCAAACCGCTGACGGTAGCCCTGCTCAAAGGGCTGCTGATGCCGATTCTGGGCGATAAAGTCAATTACATCAACGCACCCGTCCTCGCCGCCGAACGTGGGATGCAGGTCACGCAGACCAAAGGGCTAAAAACTGGCGATTATGCCAACCTGGTTTCCTGCCAGGTCACGCTCGAAGATGGCGAGGAAATCGTCATGGCGGGCACGCTCCTCGACCACAGTGAACCGCATATCGTCCAGGTCAACCAATACAAAATGAACTTTGTACCGGAAGGTCACTTGCTCGTCATGGGCAGCTTCGACCAACCAGGCGTGATTGGGCGCGTCGGGACGCTGATGGCGACCAACAACGTCAATATCGCCAGTTGGCAGACCGGGCGCGCCCAACCCGGCGGTCATACCCTGACCGTCCTCACACTCGATCAAGCCTTGCCCGACGCCGTACTCAAGCAGCTTGAACAACTCGACTTCGTGCGCCACGCCCACCCTGTCGAAATTAAGGTGTGATTCTTCTCCATCTGTAGGGCGACACAACCCATCGCCCTATAAACTGCTTCCTGATGGTCGGCGTTTCGGGATCGCGTCAGCAAATTACCGTGAACAAAACCGGTTTGAAATTGCGATCAGGTAATATTGAAATCTGTGCCATACAGCACTGCGCCCAACTTCGCCGCCACTGCTTGGGATGCGAGGTTTGCCCACCACGTCCCATACAACGGCAGTCTGCCCGATGCGCGCACGGCTTCTGCCCAGCTATAGGTGGCGTCAACACCATAGCCGCGACCCCGAAATTTTTCTTCGGTGAATAATCCGGCCTCCGCCGCCAGCGGGGTGAGCCGCACGCTGGAACAAGCCGTCACCGCAACGCCCGCTTCGACCACTGCCGCAGCCGGACTGAGTGCTTCCAGGTTACTGAACAACCAGGGGAAATTGGGCTGTAGCACTTCTTTATTCGCTTGGGTAATGACCACTGCCCGCGTCGGCATCTCAATTTTGGGCAGATAGTAAGCTGGGCCGCTGTAAGTCTCGCTGATGGGTGCGTGCGCCGCCAGCAGTTCCATATAAGCCAATTGATGATAAGGCGGCTCGCGTAAATCATCGACCACCGGTTCCGACTCAGCCAACCGCACTAATTCCGCGTTCAGGTCATCGGGCAGATCATAGCGGAGTCGCCAGATGTTCCCGGCCAAACTGCGCCCCAGGAAAAAGCGCGGGGCCGGATGTTCCGGGTCAGGTTCATTGATACTCAGCAACCGCTGACGATTTTCATGCACATAGAGCGCATCAGTGTGCATCTGAAGCATTTCAAAATCGTTGTAGTTCATATACCTACCTTGATTGCTAGTTGCTTATTGTTACCCCCTCACCCCACGACTTCGGCAGCCTCTCCCCCGAATTCAAGGGAGAGGGGCAAAAAATCTCACGGCGTTTTGCTCCCTCCCTGAATTCGGGGAGGGCTAGGGAGGGGTCAATAAAGGCAAAATCTCTGACTAGCAATCACGGTATACCTCTATTCTTTGCATTAGGAAATTGAAAATGTGCCGATTTCCAGAACGCCGTTTTGCGCATTTTGAGCATCGGTGCTGTCTGACAAAATCGTGAACGGTGTGGTATCCGGGTAGGTATACCACCCAACATAAACTTTATAGCTTCCCGCTGATAAATTGGTTGGCAAGCTGATTGAAACCGATTCCGCCCACCCGCCCCCAGCAGCTTGAGCGCCCAGCGTATGATCGTCCTGCGCGACCAATTTGCCGTCAGCATCCAGCACATGCACGAAACGAATATCAGTCTCGGTGCGCGCGGAATCAAAAAACCAATCCAACCAGACCGAAAGCCCACCTTCCCGATAATCCACATACCCGGCGTTCAAGGTCAGTCCATTGGCAAAAACAGTGGATTTTGTATCCTCTACCGGGATCAAATCGCCCAGCAAAACATCTGAAACTTTCAACGAGTTGCAACTGAGCGCCGGACTCGCAATCGTCGGGCACGGCGGCTCAAGCGCCAGCGTGACGGTGTAATAACCCGCTTGCGGCAAAAATAACGGTGCTTGTACCGGCGTACTGCCTGAAACCGTCCAGCGGTAGACTTGTTTCCCGTTAACCGTCAAAGTTGCTAGCCGCCAATCAGCATCCAACGTCTGCGTCAACATCACCCATCCCGGCTTCGGCGTATAGATATACGAGTCGCTGTGGTCAGTCACGACGCCATCGCGGCTCAAAACGCTCGTAAAAACTGGGGTTGAATCGGTTTTGGGCACATTGAAAGCCGCGTAATCATCATCCTCGTAAAACGGATCGCCCAACTTAGCGCGGGTGAAAGATTCGGTTTTGCCCTCGGCATCATCCCACTGTTTATGCAAAATCACAACATCTGCGCCCGCCGCGTTCAACAGCGCCGGATCGAGCGTTCCCTGCAATAGACTCAGTTTAGCCGGATCAACTGGCGTTCGCCGCGCGATATGACCGGCTAGCAGCGGATGTTCGTGTCCGGTTTGCAAAAACATGGCTTCTTTATCGGTGAGCAGATGATCCCAGGGGATGTCAAATACTGCGCGAACATTTGTCTGCCCTGCCAGATCAGCAATCGGTTGTGGGACACTTCCCGGCAGCGTCGGCATACCTGGCAGACCGTTCGTCCAGAAAAATGGATACTCGTACAAAACGAGCGCTGAAATCAGGATGACCACGACCCATTGTAAACGCGGCTGATAACGCGCTGTGCGACGCCAATGTCCAATTCCATCCCATAGGACACTGACGCCATATCCCGCCATGATTGCCACTGCCAGCGCCACCGTAAAATTAAAGCGGGCGGGCGTCCGGCTGATATTCAGCAGTGGTAAATTTTGTGCAGCGATCCAGGGCAGCGTCACCAGAGTGTCGTAGCCTTCGATGACGCGATGGGCGGGCGTATCGAGAATTTTCAAAATTGGCCCCAACGACAATATCCAGGCGAACAACGCCAGCAGCAGCCAGCCGCGCGCCTTCGGCCTGCGCCACAAAGCCAGCAGCGCCAGCAAACCCGCCGCGATGCCGACATAGGCCATTTTCTCGAATGGGTCAACGCCTAGAACCTGATGCGGGTAATCAATGGCGCTGAACAACGGATTCTGAAACGAAGGTGACACGACAGCCAGCAAATCGGCGCTGAAAGCCACCGTCCCGCCTTCGCTCAAACGAATCGGCGACGCGGCCCCTTCCAGCAAAACTGGAATCAGAAAAATGAGCGATCCCAGCCCGCCTAAAATGATTGTCAGAATCGTCCGCCGCAGTGACGCCCATTCGCGCCGGAAAAGCAGCGAAACTATTAACGCCGCCATCACCGGGAACAAAACATAAATTAAATTGAGACTGCTGCCGAGCAAACTCGCGACAAAAAACAGCGCCCCGTAAATCATCCAGCGCCGTTCGCCACTTTCACGCAGCCGCAGCAGCGCGTAAATCAGCAGCGGCACAGCCCATTGTTGCAAAAGCCCGATATGTCCGGCGGCGAGCTGCCCCTGAAACGTCGGATAGGCCATAAACACCAACCCGGATACAAAGGCCGCCGCGCGATTCCGGGTCAGATATGAGACCAGAAAAAACATTGACCAGCCGTTGAGCGCCAGAGTCAGCAATATCGACAAATTGAAGGCGGCGGGCAGCGACATCACCAACGCGAAAAACCACGCCGGAAATGATTGCAGCGGGATGCTCCACAAATACGCGGCAGACAGCCCATCGGGATAGGCTAGCAGCGGTTGAAAAAAAAGCGGCGCGCCGGTTTGCACAGCGTGCTTCATCCACCAAATCAACCCGGCATATTCATAAGTATCGCCGAACGGATGCCCAATAAAGCGTGTCGAGAAGACCGTCAGCAGCGGCCAGGTAATCAGCAGCGCCGCCACTAAATAGGCTCCATAAACCGCGATATGGATTCGGGGCAAACGGGAAAAGACCTTCACGCGAAAAAACGATCCTCGTATGCTACAATGGCCGCCCAGTATATCAATTATTGGTATCAGTTGCTTTCCTGAAGATTACTCCAGCCCCTTTTCTACGCACAACTGCTGTGTTCCTAGCTCCTCTCCCTTGAATTCGGGGGAGAGGCGGGGGTGAG
The DNA here is from genome assembly GCA_039933955.1 of Chloroflexota bacterium. Taxonomy (GTDB): domain Bacteria; phylum Chloroflexota; class Anaerolineae; order Aggregatilineales; family Phototrophicaceae; genus CFX2. The sequence continues at coordinate 5,619 of JBDTNB010000070.1, read as the reverse complement.
GGGGTAAAACAGCACAATTGATTACCATTGTGAAGGGTGTTTGACAGCTTGCGACGTTCTAAATGGTTGTGGATGGATGCGGTCTGGCTGCTCGCCCTGGCCGTTTATATTCTGGCGGGCATGATGCTGGCGACCTTTCACGGCGACGAAGCCATGCAAATTTACATGAGCCATGATTATGCGACGGTTTTCATTGACCATAACCCGTCCAGCCTGATGGTCAATCCGCCCTATGACATCGACAATGACCCCTGGCTGCGGATATTAAACGGCTCGGTGAATCGCTATGCCATCGGCTTAAGCTGGCAGTTGGCGGGTTTGAACACCGGGATGCTGCCGCCCCGCCCCGGTTGGGATTGGGGTCTCGAATATGACACCAATGTCGCCACCGGACACCTGCCGCCGGAGAATTTATTAGCCGCCGCGCGCATTTCGTCCACACTCTTTCTAGTGATGAGCGTGGTCGCCATATTTGGCATCGGCTGGCAGTTCGGCGGGCGCTTGCCTGCCTATTTCATCAGTGGATTGTATGCCCTCAACCCGATCATTTTGCTGAATGGACGGCGTGCCATGATGGAAGGCTCTATGTTGGGGTTCGGCCTGCTCACCATCTGGCTGGCGATCCTCATCAGCCGGGGTAAAACCCGTTGGTACTGGTGGGTTTTGCTCACGCTTTCCGGGGGCTTAACCCTCGCCAGCAAGCATACTGGAATCTTATTCGTCGGCGGCGCGTTGGGTTGGATCGGTTTGACCGAACTCGTCCGTTATTTCCGGCGCTCGTCCGACAAATCTGAAACCATTACCGCGAAGCGTCTGGCCTCTACTTTTGCCAAATTGATTGTGAGCGGAATCATCACTTTGCTCATGTTTATCGCCCTATCGCCCGCCCTATGGAACGATCCGGTTGCACGTCTGGGCGATTTGATCACGGAGCGCCAATTTCTGCTCGATATTCAGGTCGCCAGCAATCCAGCGGCTCCCACGACCTTGACTCAACGACTCGAAGGCATTGTCACCCAACCCTTCATGACCCCGCCCGTGCATTATGAAGTCGATTTCTGGGCGAAAGCTGCCGCCATCACATCTGAAATTCAGACGTATATGAACTCCCCCTTGAGCGGGTTACAATTCGGCATCCTCATTGGTTTGCCGCTGACGCTCCTGGCGGGTATTGGTTTGATCGTTATCCTGCTGAATCGCGATCTTTGGGGGATACTCCCCTGGTTGCTGCTGACTTTGGCGAGCCTGTTTGCCAATCCACTCCCCTGGCAGCGCTACTATTTACCCTGGCTGCCCGTCGCGACAATTCTGGCTGGAATCGGCATGGTAACGCTTGTCCAATTTGTACAGAAGCGTTTACAGCCGCAAAGTCCACTTGTCAGTTCGGCAAATGTGCCTCAAACTTAAGATAGCAGTGGATTTTAGCCCACAGCAGCTATACGGCAGTGCGGGTTATGTCTGCCGGGGAGAAAAGGGTTATCTATGCGACGTAATTTATGCCTAATTCTAATCGGAACTCTATTCCTGGCAGCGTGCGGCGGCAATGCAGCGCCTACCGCCGTTTTGCCAACCATCGAAAATACGGCTAGCGCCAGCAGCGATGGAACCGCCGTGCAAGGAACACCTGTAGGCCAGGAACCCACCGAGGATTTCGCCGCCACCCAGACCGCGATGCCAACCAGCGTGCCGCAGGAGCGCGCCTATGAAACCGGTCAGCCGGAGCTGCCCATCCCCGGCACAATGATCGCCGCCACCACGCCTGACCCGGATGCAGGTCTGCTTTTTGACACCATCGACTTTGAACGTACCGGCGGCATCGCTGGAAAGCCGCTGAGTATCCAAATCAAAAGCGATGGCACAGTCACACGCGACGGCGTTGCCAGCACCATCACCGCCGATCAGGTGACACTCATTGACACGGTGATTGACCAGTTGAATTTCTTTGGACTTCAGGGCATGTTCCAAGCCCCTGGAACCAGCGCTGATACCTATCACTATTCCGTTACGGTCACACGCGCGGGGTCAAGCCGAAAAATCGATGCCGAAGATGGTTTCGTGCCGCCGGAATTACAGCAGTTCTTTACGCTGTTAAGCGGCATCGCCGTGCCCGCGTAGCAGTCTGATCTGCCAATCAAAACCTATTTTGTAGGGGCGTTCGCTTCGCTCATTGAACGCCCACGCGGCGCTAACATCCAAACGGGTTCTAATCGCTCTTGATGTTCATATACGCCAACAGCGCCGTCAAATCGCCCGTTAGAAACCAATCGGCGGGCGATTGATGCGGCAGTTCGCCCCGCCGCAGGTATACGGTCTGCATCCCGGCAGCTTGCGCCCCGCGAATGCCCTCACTATTTATATCGACCACCAGACAATTTTCAGGCGGGACATGCGCTGCCAGGAAATAATTCTGATCCTTACGGAAGCGTTCGGTCACATCCGGGCATAGAAATGCACCGCGAAAATAATCCAGCACACCGCCGCCTTCCAGAATCCCGCGCGCCTTCCCGCTAACCAAATGGGTTGCCACGCCCAACACGTAACCCGCTTGATGCAAGGCTTCAATCGTGGGTTTGCTATCCGGATACAAGGCATCACAATGCCGCGTCGCCAGATACGGTAATTCGCGTGACAGCGCCGCCAGCACAGCGCTATCCGGTTCTTTGAGACCGGTTAACCGAAACAGCGCCCGTGTGACCCGCAGTTGACTTTCCCACAGGTCAGCCATTCCGTCATCGCCATCAAAATCCAGGTCAGCGAAATAACTGTCCCAATCGGCCAGAATTTTCAAATGCGCCTGCGCCCAGGCATCAACGCTGCCCCCAAAACGTTCCGCCATCACCAAACCCAGATGATGGGCATAACATTCGGGCAACTGCGCGCTGTCCATCAACACGCCGGAAAGCTCGAAGAAAATATGTGTGATCGTCACGGCATCCCTTGAATATTGACGATGTAATTCACAGGTGTGCCGCCAATTTCGGGCACAGGAATATTGAAATCTGCCGCTGCGCCTGCATTCAACCCCGGCGTTACATCCGTGAATCCGGCGGCGATCACGCTGCCAGTTGCGTCAAAAACGGTCACGACTGCCCGCACATTCCGCACCGTACTGCCGCCGCTGTTGGTGACTGTACCGCTAATCAATAAGTGTCCGTCCGCGCCAACCGAAGAGTTGTCTGACCATTTCAGAACTTCTTGTCCTAAAATGGCTTGATTTTCGCCGGGAGTCCAATCCTCGCCGCCTAGCGATAATTCATAACCGGCGGTGATAGCCGACTGTCCCTGTCCAAAGCGCAGGCTGAACGGCGCAAAGCCCCCCGGCGCGATGCCGTAGCCCATGACGGTATCCACCGCTTCGGCTGCTGCCAACCCATCTGACGTGCGTAAAACGGCGCGTATCGGCACATTTTCTGCCCAGTCCGCACCATAATTGCCAACCTCGCCGGTAATAAAAAACACCCCCGCCGCTGTTGACCAGGTTGAGACATGCAAAATTTCCAGGCTGTTACCCGTAACCGAAGCCAACGTCGAGGAATCCGAAGGCTGCAAAGGCGCATCGGGATGAATCGCAAAGGTATTGATAATGTTCTGCAAAGCGGTCTGCTGCGTGGAATCGTCTGGCAAAAGGACTTCAATTACGCCCAGAAAATTACCGGACTGCTGAATGAACGTGTTGACCGGGCGCGTGATACCGCCTTCCGCATGGCGCAAACCGGTCAGCCGCCAACTGCCGTCACCCATCGCCTGCCTGCCGGTTTCGGTATAGCGCTGGGCATCCGTGCGGATTTGAGTCTGATACTGGTTCATCAGGTCGCCCAATGCGCCCGAATCCAACTTTTTGCCCAGGTTCATCACCGCAAAACGCAGCACCGGTTCATTGGTGTCCGGCGCGGCAAACGAAGCTGCCGCCAGCGCCGTCGTATTCTGCACGAAAACCGACCAATTGCGCGGCACAGTCACCGAAAACGCGCCGCTAGGATGGTTATAGGGTAATGGCGATAGATCAGGCGGTGGTGGCGTCGGCGCAAAAACCACCGCACCTCCACTGCATCCGGCCAGCAGCATCACCAGCAGCATCACCAGCAGCAGCCAGGATAAACGAAACGGACGTGACCGCAAAAACACGAACAATTTCATAGCCACACATCGTATTTTGTAGGGACGAGACGTTTCTCGTCCGTCTTTTTCTACCCGCATAAATAGGTAAACCCTATAATAGATTTACCTCACCCAGTATAACAGCGCACCTCTTTTGCGTCATGGAGCATCAGCAAAGTTAACGGTCATAGTACAATAGTCCTACTTGTTCATTTCGTAAATTCCCGCGTATGCTGTAAGTGACACACTTTGTCACAACCTTATTTATGCTTTATTTGAAGGAACGACTCCAGTATGTATACCAATAACGAGTTGCTGTTTCCACACTCTGTGATTCCTTCCCTCCGTAAACTGCGCGGCGACAAATGGCGTGATCTGGTTGACCATGTGCTGAAACTGCCGGAAACCCACGAAGAAACCCTGGCCTTCATGCTCATGATGATCCGTCTCAACGGCTGCATGGCGTGCGAAACTGACAGCTATCGGGCGATGCGCGGTTGTGCGTCCTGCGCACTGCAAACCCTGCGCCGCTACAAAGGTGATGACGAAGAATTAATTGAGTTTTTCGAGCAAGCACTGGGCGATGTGCGCACCTTTGCAACTCAAAATGCGATTGTAGGCATTCGCTCCGGCGAGAAAACACTGGAATTGCTCTAACTGTCGCGATCCGGCGTTAACCCAGTCACCTTAAAAATTTCAGGCGAGAAATCCCCTTACCCACCAGGGTTAAGCTTGTATTGACTCCATCTCGCCGCTGTGCTAGACTTCCCCCACGAAATCACTCTCAAAATGCAGTTGCGAACCTTATCGAGAAGGGTATTGGGCTATCAGCGCAGCAAATTATCGCGTTAACGACCAGATTCGGGCACGCGAAGTCCGGTTAATCACCGACACAAACGAAAATATCGGCGTCGTCTCCTACCGCACCGCGTTGGAAATGGCCGAGGCGAAAAACCTTGATCTGGTTGAAGTATCGCCGAATGCCGACCCGCCTGTGTGCCGTATTATGGACTTCGGCAAATTCCAGTACGAAAAACGCCGCCGTGAGCGCGAAGCCAAGAAACAGCAGAAAGTCATCGAAGTCAAAGAAATCCAGCTTCGCCCTAAGACCGATCAGCATCACCTGTCCTTCAAGATTCGGGATGCGCGCGGGTGGATCAAAGAGGGTATGAAAGTCCGAGTCCGGGTACGGTTCCGGGGTCGTGAACGAGATTATCCCGATATTGCACAGGAGCGTATGCTCCTCATTGCGTCAGAATTGCAGGATGTCGCTGTAGTTGAACAGCATCCGACCATGGAAGGCAATACCATGTTGATGGTGCTGACGCCTGCATCTTCATCGGATAAGAAAAAATAAACTTCGGAGCAAGAACGTGGTTAAGAAAAAAGTAGTCAAAGCTAAACCCAAGCGTTATAAACTGAAGACGCATAAGGCGACTTCCAAGCGCTTCCGCGTAACGGGTACGGGCAAAGTTGTGCGTACCAAAGGTGGCAAAAGCCATTTGCGCCGTCGTACACCGA